>NZ_BAAAXV010000001.1:675778-1351557 GCF_039535785.1 Nonomuraea helvata | reverse complement strand
CACGGTGAGCTCGTCGACCGGCGCCTTCTGCTCGCCGTCCGTGCGGTAACGGGAGAAGGCGTACGCGCCGAGCAGCGCGCCGAGCGCGACGGCCTCGGCCTCCTCGGGGGTCTCGGCGGGCAGGGCGAGCGCGGCCCTGGCGGTGCCGGCGAGGGAGCGTACGGCGGCGCCGGCGGCGCGGCGCAGGCCCTCGGCGTCGGCGGAGTCGCCCAGGCCCACCGCGACCAGCAGGGGAGCGGCTATGGCGCCGAACGTGGGCAGCTTGACCAGCTCACCTGCCTTGCCGGAGAAGGCGACGGCCTTGAGGGAGTCGGCGAGCTTGCCGCCGAAGGCGGCGTCAAGGGAGTCGGAGCCCGTGGTGGCCCGTGGGCCTTCCGGGCCTGACCTGAAGCCGACGATCAACGCGTCGGTGTCAACCGAGACTGGATCTGCTGAGTTCAGCCGCACAGTGGTCACGTAAACCGATGCTATCCAGGTCTTCTACGTACTCACAAACAGGGGTTCATCCTACCAATCGCGCTGCCTGGATGATGGTGCTATTGTCATTAGCACCATGTTGCTGACATTGGATCTGAACGACGCGCGGCCCCTGCACGAGCAAGTGGCGGGCGCGATCCGCCGCGCCATCGGCGAGGGCTCGTACCGCCCCGGCGAGCGCCTGCCTCCGGCCCGTGATCTGGCGCAGGTTCTCGGCATCAACCCCAACACGGTGCTGCGCGCGCTGCGCGACCTGCGGGACGAGGGGCTGCTGGAGTTCAGGCGCGGCCGGGGGGTCAGCGTGGCGGGGCGGGCGGACGGCCGCGCCCTGCTCGCGCAGCGGGCGCGCGAACTGCTGGAGGAGGCCAGGAAGTACGGCTACGGCCGCGAGGACCTCATCACCATCCTGGAGGAACTGCCATGAATCCCCGAGTCACCGCAGTCACCTGGGGGCTCGCCGTCACCGTCGCGCAGGTCGCGCTGCCGCTGTCGCTGCGGTCCCGGCTACCCAACCCGCTGGCCACGCACTGGGGTGTGGGCGGCGGGGCCGACAGTTCGATGTCCTTCCCGGCGTACGTCGCGATGGAGACGCTGTTCTGGGCGGTGCCCTGGCTGGTCGCGCTGGTCGTGTGCGAGCGGGCCCGGACCCGCAGGCTCGGCCGGACGGTGTGGTGGGGGACGCTGTTCGGGCTGGGCGTGCTCGCGCTCGGCATGAACGTCACGACCGTGCTCGCCAACCTCGACGCCCCCGGCTGGGCGGCGGCCAGGCTGCCGGGCTGGCAGGTGGTCACGGTCGTCGCCGCCTTGGTCGTCGCCGCCGGGCTCGCGGGTTACCTGGGCAGGGGCGCGCCGGACGAGGCGGGCCCCGCAGGGCACCTGCCGCCCCGCCTCCGGCTCAGGGCCGGGCAGCGGACGGTGTGGGTCGGCCACGTCGCCAACCGGTGGATGAACCTCGTCACGCTCGCCGCACTGGCCGCCGCCGGCGTGCTGGGCCTGCTCTGGCTCGCGGGCCCGGTGCCAGGCGCGCAGGCGGCCTCGGTGGCGCCCGGGCTCGTCCTCGTGGCGGCGGCCGGGGCGCTGACCACGTCCCTGTCCGTACAGGTCGGTGACGACCGGATCGCCCTGCGGTTCGGCCCGCTGGGCTGGCCGGTGCGGACGATCCCCTTGTCGCGGATCCAGTCGGCCTGGTCGGAGACCCTTCGCCCGAGTCAGGTCGGAGGCTGGGGCTTCCGTGGGCTGCCCGGTAGCGCCACCATCATGCTGCGCGGCGGCGAATGCCTGGTCGTCGGCTACCGCTCCGGCGGCCGGCTGGCGATCAGCGTCGACGACGCCGAACGCGGCGCATCCCTCATCAACGCCCTCATCGCGGAGCGAGTCCAGACATGAGAAGACCTTTGCTCATCTTCACCGTCCTGACCTTCGGGTTGTCGTGGGCGGTGGTGCTGCCCCTGTGGTTCGGCGGCGGGCTCGGCTCGCCGCTGATGACGGTGCTCGGTGGGCTGATGATGTTCACCCCGAGCGTGGGCGTGCTCGGTGTGTGGGCCGTCTCGCGCACGCCGTTCCGCCAGTGGGTCAGGCAGACCGGCCTCACGTTCGGTGAGCGCAAGGGCCGCACCGCCGTGCTGATGCTGACGGCCTGGCTGGGCGTGCCGCTGCTGACGTTCCTGGCCCTCGGGATCAGCGCCGCCGTCGGGCTGGTCTCGTTGGACGTCGATCACCTCAGCCTGCTGCGGGCCACCTGGCGGGCGCGCGGCGTCGAGGCGCCCGCCGATCTGAGCACGGTGGCCATCACGCAGATCGTGATAGCCGTCGTGGCCGGGCCCATCCTGAACGGGATCCCGGCGCTGGGGGAGGAGTGGGGCTGGCGCGGCTGGCTGGTGCCGAGGCTCGTGTCCACCAACGGCATGCTCGCCGG
Organism: Nonomuraea helvata; assembly: GCF_039535785.1. Classification (NCBI taxonomy): domain Bacteria; kingdom Bacillati; phylum Actinomycetota; class Actinomycetes; order Streptosporangiales; family Streptosporangiaceae; genus Nonomuraea; species Nonomuraea helvata. The sequence continues at coordinate 1,349,165 of NZ_BAAAXV010000001.1, read as the reverse complement.
GCTGCTGCTGTCGGGCTTCATCTGGGGGCTGTGGCACGCCCCGCTGACCTTGCTCGGCTACAACTACCCGAGGCTGGGCTCCTGGGCGGCCCTGGTCTTCATCGGCTTCTGCGTGCTGCTGGGGGTCGTGATGGGGTGGCTGCGGCTCCGCACGGGGAGCGTGTGGCCCGGGGTCGTGGCGCACGCCTCGGTGAACGCCATCGCCGCGGTCGCGCTGCTGCTGGGCGACGCCGCCGCGCCGCCGAACGAGCTGCTGGCCGGGATCACCGGCGTGGTCGGCTGGGTGCTGCTCGCGCTGCTCGGCGCGGCCCTGCTGCGCTTCTATCCGGTACGCCCGGAGCCTGTCGGGCCGCTCGCGCCCGCCGAGCCGGTCAGCTGACGTAGCGGAGCAGCACGCTCACCGCCAGCGTGGCGGCCACGGCGGTCTCCACGAGCGCGCCGAGCACGTCCCCCGTGATCCCGCCGAGGCGCCGCCGCGCGTGCCTGAGCAGCAGCAGAGCGGCGCCCAGCCCGGCGAGCAGGCCGAGCGGGAGCACGAACACGCCGTACGGCGCGGAGACACCCGGCGGCGCGGCGACGGCGAGCAGGGCGGCCAGGGTGACGAGCCAGGCGGTGGGGCGGCGTACGGTGCCCGCGACCATCGCACCGAGCCCGTCGCTCCGGGCGGCGGGGACGCCCGCCCGGCAGGCCCACGTCAGCGCCAGCCGCCCCGCCACGCAGGCCGTCACGAACGCCGCGAACCCGGCCTCGGCCGCCGCGACGACCTGGATGAGCAGCGTCAGCACCAGGGTCATCACGCCGAACGGCCCGATGTCCGACTTTTTCATGATGTCGAGCGCCTCGGCGGCGGGCTTGCCGCTGCCCAGGCCGTCCGCCAGGTCGGCGAGCCCGTCCAGGTGCAGCCCCCGGGTCAGCACGGCCAGCAGCCCGACCGCCAGCGCCGCCCCCAGCAGCGGCGGCGGTCCGGGCAGGAGCAGCGGCAGCCCGGCGATCAGGCCGAGGACGAGTCCCACGGCCGGGGCCAGCGCCATCGCGTGCCCCGCGACCTCCCGATCCACCCGCTCGACCCGTACGGGGAACACGCTGAGCGTGCCGACCGCGAGCTTCAGCCCTTCCCCAAGCCGCATATTGGACGATCGTAGGCCCACTAGTGTGGCGGGATGCACGTGGTTGAACTCGAAGACGTAGGTGTCCGGGTTGTCGGCAAGTCACTGCTGGTCGGCGTCGATTGGCAGGTCGACTACGGCGACCACTGGGTGATCCTCGGCCCCAACGGCGCGGGCAAGACGACACTGCTCTCGCTCGCGGGCGCCGTACGGCATCCCAGCGAGGGCACGGTCAAGGTGCTCGGCCACAAGCTCGGCCGGGTGGACATGCGGGAGCTGCGCCGCCACATCGGCCTGGTCGCGGCCAGCCAGCGGCTGATCGACGAGGAGCTGTTGGAGCAGGAGGGGGCGACCGCGCACACCGTGGTGCTCACCGGGCACACGGGGACGAGCGTTCCGCTCTGGGACAAGTACGGCGACGGCGAGCGGGAGCGGGCCCACCGGCTCCTGGCCGACCTGGGCTGCAAGGACCTGGCGGACCGGCCCTTCCGGGTCTGCTCACAGGGCGAGCGGGCCAGGATCAGGGTGGCCAGGTCGCTCATGGGGGACCCGGCGGTGCTGCTGCTCGACGAGCCGTTCGCGGGGCTCGACCTGCCGTCCAGGGAAGACCTCATCACCGCCGTCGAGGACCTGGCCGCGACCCGGCCCGTCCTCACCACCGTGACGGTCACCCACCACCTGGAGGAGGTGCCCGCGACGACCACGCACGCCATGCTCATGCGCGACGCCAGGGTGCTGGCCGCGGGCCCGGTGGACGACGTGCTCACCCCGGCCAACCTCTCCGACTGCTTCGGCCGCCCGCTGCACGTGGACCGCCTCGACGGCCGCTGGTACGCCAGAGCCGTCCGCCCCTGACCGCTCCCAGTCCGCCACTCACCCGACTTCTCCGACACGGGCGGGACGTCCGCCTGCTCGTCCGGGCTGGTCTGGCCCCGGCTGGTGCCGATCGCGTAAGACCCGACTGTCCGCCGGACAGCCAGGCAGCGTGAGCCAGGAATCCCCGCCCTCAGGCAGGGGAGCAGTCAAAGCTCGAGCAGGCGTCCGGTGACCACCAGCGCCACGTAGTCGGATTCCGTGGCGAGGCGTTCGTTGAGTCGTCCGAGCGCGTCCCTGAACGCCCGCCCGCTGGCCGAGGCGGGCACCACGCCCATCCCCACCTCGTCGGACACCGCCACGATCCGCGCCGGCGCCTGCCGCCACGCCGCCACGAGCGCGTCACAGCGCTCGGCGACCGGAGCGCGATCCCCCTCCCAGGCCCCGTGCTCGTCGAACACCGCCGCCAGCCACGTCCCGAGCCCGTCGACCAGCAGCGGGGTGGAGGCGTTCCGGATGGCCTCGGAGAGGTCGGTGGTCTCGACGGTGGTCCAGTGCGCGGGCCGCCGCTTCCGATGCGCCCGCACCCGCGCCGCCCATTCGTCGTCCCCCGCACCGCCCGGTCCTGTCGCGACATAAGTGACGTACGGCTCCGCCGCCAGCCGCAGCTCCGCCTCCGCCGACTTCCCCGACCGTGACCCGCCCAGCAGTAGCGCCCGCCGCGGCGCCCCGCCCTCCGGGAGGGCGGGTGAGGGCCGGCCGGGCTCGATCTCCAGTTCCGTCCCGTCGGGAACGGCGAGCGCGCCCCACAGCCGCAGCCGCCTGGCCAGCTCCTCCTCCGAACGGACGCGGTGATCCAGCCCTACGGCGACCACCAGGGTCCGGTCGTCCGCCAGCCCCGCCCGCCGCAGCTCCCCGAGCCGTTCCGGCCGGTCGAGCAGGTCGATCAGCACCAAGTCGTACCGGGCGGACCCGTCCGCGGGCACCGTCGGACCCGCCGGGAGGCAGAGCAGCCGGGAGCCGTCCGGGCAGACCAGGCCCAGCCCTCCGGCGCAGGCCCGGTAGCCGGGCGGCAGGCTCTCGAAAGGGAACCGGACCACGCCGTCGACGACGACCTCGAAGGGGCGCCGGTGGGCGGACGGGAGACCGGCGCACGAGGCGCACCGGCAGCCGGGCTCCGGCCACCCTGTCGCGCCCGCCGTACCGGAGAGAAGCAGCTTCACCGCGCCGAGCGTACAAACTGCGGCACGTCCCGCCCGCGTCAGGGGTGTGGGAACGTTCCAGGACGGCGATGGGCGGCTCTGGAACGGCGGCGGACCGCCACCACGGCGCCGGCGGTCAGCAGGGCGACCGCGCCCGCGCCGCCCGCGATCAGCGTGCCCGGCAGACCGGACCTGGCAGCGGGGGCGGCGGCCGTCAGGTCGGTGCCGTCCTCCTCCCTGGACGGGTAGCCGGAGACCGCCACCACGGCTCCCCGGGCGTTCACGCGGACCTTGGCGACGGAGGCGAGGAGCTGGGCGGTGGTGGCGTCCTCGGCGCCCGTGACGCACGTCAGCACCCCTTGGCCGGGAGGCCGCTCGCCGGGATACGCGTCGGCGTCACCGTCGCCGAAGTCCACCGCCACCACCACGCGCTTGTGGCCGGACGCGGCCGTGTCCTTGCCGCACACCGCCTGGAACGACGGCAGGTCCCCGCCGGGCGACTCGCCCGCCGCCCCGTCCGGAGCCCCTTCAGGAACCGCGGAGAAGCGCCACCCGATGACGGAGCCGTCCGGCGGGGAGTACGCGGCCGTCGCGGCCAGCCAGGCCGTGCCGTCGCTCTGCCACACGCCCCACGCCCGCGCGGCCCCTGGATCGGCGAGCGCGGAGCAGGGGAAGGAGAACAACGCGGCCGCTCCGAGGACGGCTCCGGCCGCAACACGATACGCGCGCAGCATCGATTGACCTCCAAGCTCGGGAGTAAGGTTCCAGTGCCTGCGGAGGGTGCACAGGCGAACCGCGGAAAAGGAGCGTATGGCATGACATGGCGGTGGCGTTATGAAAATGCAAATGGTGGTGAGGTGACGGATCGCCCTTTGCCGCGAGAAGTTTTCCCGAGCCAGGCGGACGCGGAGTCCTGGCTCGGCGAGAACTGGCGTGACCTGCTCGAATCGGGAGTCGAGCAGGTGGCATTGCTCGATGAGGACCGCGTGGAGTACACGGGATTGTCATTGCGGTCCGAGTGATTTCCGGTAATGGAAAAACCCCTTGAGCGCCATTGTGGCTCAAGGGGTTTTGTCTGGGACGCGTTACGGGCGGGTGCGCGGGCTCTGCGTCTTGGACGGGTCGCGCTCCACGACCGAGCCGAGCACGTCGTCGATCCGCTTCAGCACGTCGGCGTCCAGCTTGACGCCCGAGGCCTTGACGTTGTCGCGCACCTGCTCGGGGCGGCTGGCGCCGACGATGGCGCTGGAGACGTTCGGGTTCTGCAGCACCCAGGCGACGGCCAGCTGCGCCATGCTCAGCCCGAGGTCGGCGGCGATCGGCTTGAGCTCCTGGACGCGGGTCAGCACGTCGTCGTTCATGAAGCGGGCGATCATGGCGCTGCCGCTGTCGTCGGTGGCCCGCGAGCCCTCCGGCGGCTGCTGCCCGGGCAGGTACTTGCCCGTGAGGACACCCTGGGCGATCGGCGACCAGACGATCTGGCCCACGCCCTCCTTCTCGCTGAGGGGCACGATCTCGCCCTCGATGATCCGCCACAGCATCGAGTACTGGGGCTGGTTCGAGACGATCCGGTCGAAGCCCATCTCGTCGGCGATCTTCAGGGCCTGGGCGATCTGGTCGGCGTTCCACTCGCTGACGCCGACGTAGAGGACCTTGCCCTGGCGCACGAGGTCGTCGAACGTCTTGAGCGTCTCCTCGAGCGGCGTCTCGTAGTCGAAACGGTGCGCCTGGTACAGGTCGACGTAGTCGGTCTGGAGGCGGCGCAGCGAGCCGTTGATGGACTCGGTGATGTGCTTGCGTGACAGGCCGCGGTCGTTCTGGCCGGGGCCGGTCGGCCAGTAGACCTTCGTGAAGATCTCCAGCGACTCCCTGCGCACGCCCTTCAGCGCGCGGCCGAGCACCTCCTCGGCCTTCGTCGCCGCGTAGACGTCCGCGGTGTCGAACGTGGTGATGCCCTCGTCGAGCGCCGCGCGCACGCACTGCTGGGCGGCGTCCTCCTCGACCTGGGAGCCGTGGGTCAGCCAGTTTCCGTAACTGATCTCGCTTACTTTGAGACCGCTGCGACCGAGGTGTCGGAATTCCATGACTCCGACCTTAATGCCGACCCATGTGGTGATCGGTTTCGGGATAGGGTGCGCGACGTGCTGAAGCTCGTACGGCTGGCGCTGACGGCGGTCATCCTGACCGCGATAGCGGTACGGCTGCGCCGCCGCGCCCAGATGCCCGACAGGCAGCCCCCACCACCCCCGCCGAGCCCGGCGAAGGGCACGCGGATGGGCCTGGCGTGGGCCGCCATCGCGGGGATCGTGACGCTGACGCTGGCGGCCGCCATGATCCCCACGGAGGCACAGGAGGCGGCCGAGTCGCGGTGGCGCGCGTACCAGGCCGAGCAGGCGGCGGTCACGGCCGAGCTGGAGCGGTTGCCCACTGCCACCGCCGCGCCGGCCGTCACAGTAACTCCGTCGCCGGCCCCCACCTGGCCGCCAGTCGAGATCCCCGACCCCAACTGCTCGCCCGCCCGGCGCCCGGCCACGGTGCGGCCGGTCGACCCGGAGGTCAAGCGGGCCGTGGACCGGCAGTGGCGGCGGATCGAGCGGTGGCTGAAGGCGAACGCGCCCCGGACGTACCGGACACTGGCCGGACCCGGCAGGGCGCGCACGATCGCGATCGCCGAGTCGCAGATGGGCGTGGACTTCCCCGACGACCTGAAGGCCTCGCTCCTGCGCCACAACGGCTCGCGCGGACGATCGGTCTTCGGCTTCTGGTTCGACGGCGCGGACGCGCTCGGCGTCCGCGAGATCAGGGACACCTGGCGCTGGCTCTGCTCCTGGGAGCGCACCGACCTCGGTGACGATCCCGCCACCGAATACTGGAACGGCCGGATGATCCCGTTCCTCCATTTCGCCGAGCGCGACTCGGAGGACATGGAGTACGCCGTGGTCGACTCCGCCGGGGGCGCCGTCGGATGGGACGACACGATCTCCGGCATGGCGCCTCGCCTGCCGTCCACGTACGCGCTGCTGCGGGCCGTCGCCGACGCCCTGGAGCACGGCAGGGCGGTAGACGGCTGGCGGCCCGCCGTCCAGCGAGGGGCGCTGCGCTGGGACGACAGCCCGTGAAAGCGGCCGGTGCGGCTACTTCTTGGGCGGCACCGGCTTGCCGCCCGGCAGCACCGTGGGCGGCGGGAAGCGGAGCTTGCGGATCTGCAGGGCCCGCATCGCCGCGTAGAAGCCCACGCCTCTGACGCTCTCGTCGGGCAGTTTGGCCGCCACCTCCTTCTTCACCTTCCAGGCCACGTAGACCGAGGTGAACAGGACGCCGATCATCATGATCGGCCAGCCGATGGTGACCACGTAGCCCAGCACCTGGGCGCGGACCGCCATCGGCCACGGAACCCAGGTCGCCAGCAGGATCAGTAGCGAGAAAGGCAGGAAATACTGGCTCGGCAGCCGCCGGGAGTCGACCCATTCACGCGCGAACTTGCGCGCAGGGCCCTTGTCACGAGCGGGAAAATACCTCTCGTCACCTGCGAGCATGCCCTTTCGGGCCCTGTCACGCTCGGCGGCCTGCTTGGTCCGCATCTGGCGATAGGCCTCTTTGCGGTCTTTGGGCGCGTGGACCGGCTGGCGCCGCCGGCTCTCCTGATCACGGCGCTTGGGTGTGGGCCGACCTTTACCCTGGGGCTTAGGATCGTCATCGGGGACGGGGGTGTCGTCCACGGAGGTTTGGGAACGGCGTCGCAACACGACGTCAACCCTACCTGGACTGCAACTTAGTGACGCCCTCGTGCGTTATGCGTAGGGTAATCCCAAGGCGGCTGCGCTGCATTGGGTGAACACCAGCACGACCTAGAAGGGGACGGCCGACGCGCATGAGCGTGATGAAGAGACTTTCGATGATCTTCAAGTCCAAGGCCAACAAGGCTTTGGACAAGATGGAGGACCCGCGCGAGACCCTTGACTACTCCTACCAGCGGCAGCTCGAGCTGCTGCAGAAGGTGCGCAGGGGTGTGGCCGACGTCGCCACGTCGCGTAAGCGGGTCGAGCTCCAGATAACCGGCCTCGAGAAGACGGCCCAGCGCTACGAGGACCAGGGCCGCAAGGCGCTGTCCGTGGGGCGCGAGGACCTCGCCCGCGAGGCGCTGCAGCGGCGGTCCAATCTGCAGGCGCAGATGGCCGACCTCAAGGTGCAGCACGACAACCTGCAGGCCGAGGAGGAGAAGCTGACCACGGCTTCCCAGCGGCTGCAGGCCAAGGTCGACGCCTTCCGTACGAAGAAGGAGACGATCAAGGCCACCTACACCGCCGCCGAGGCGCAGACCCGCATCAACGAGGCGTTCTCCGGCATCTCCGAGGAGATGGGCGACGTCGGCCTGGCGATCCAGCGCGCCGAGGACAAGACGGCGCAGATGCAGGCCCGCGCGGGCGCGATCGACGAGCTGCTGGCCAGCGGCGCGCTCGACGACTTCACCGGCACCCGCGGCGACGACATCCAGGCCGAGCTCGACCGCATGGGCGGCGGCATGGACGTCGAGCTGGAGCTGGCCAGGATGAAGGCCGAGCTGGGCCAGGGTCCCGCGCCGCGCTCCGCCATCGAGCAGGGCCAGCAGCAGGCCCAGCCGCAGCCGCAGCAGCACGGCCAGAGCAACACCCAGCAGCTTCGCCAGCCTGGGGAGGGCGCATGATTGTCAGGATCATGGGCGAGGGCCAGGTGCAGATCTCCGCTGAGGACATCGCGGTGCTCAACGAGCTCGACAACGAGCTCGAGGCGGCCATCGAGGTCGGCGACGAGCCGGTCTTCCGCACGAAGCTGCACGCCCTGCTCGACAAGGTGCGCCAGGTCGGCAAGGCGCTTCCCGACGACAGCCTTGAGCCGTCAGAGCTGATCCTTCCCCCCGCGGACGCCTCGATCGAGGAGGTCCGGGAGATGCTGGGCGACCAGGGCCTCATCCCGGGCTGATCACCGTGGGCACGCGGTACGCGTCCGACCGCGGGCTGACCGCCCGCATGGCCGTGACGATGTTCCTGCTCGGGTTGCTCTATGTCGTTTTCGTCGGCGTCCTGATCGCCCTCGGCGTGCGGGCGCTGACCGTGCTGGTGATAGCCGGGGGTCTGCTGTTCGTGCAGTACTTCCTGTCCGACCGCATCGCGCTGTTCGCGATGCATGGGCGGGAGGTCTCGCCGCAGGAGGCTCCCGAGCTGCACGGCCTGATCGACCGGCTGTGCGCGCTCGCCGACATGCCCAAGCCGCGGGTGGCGATCGCGGATTCCGACGTCCCCAACGCGTTCGCCACCGGCCGCAACCAGAAGAGAGCCGTCGTCTGCGTGACGACCGGCATCCTGCGCCGCCTCGAGCCTCAGGAGCTCGAAGGCGTGCTCGCCCACGAACTGTCGCACGTCGCCCACCGCGACGTCGCCGTCATGACGATCGCCTCGTTCCTCGGCATCCTGGCGGGGCTCATGACCAGGTTCGCCCTCTACACGGGGCTCGGCGGACGCCGCAGCGACAACCAGGGCGGCGTGCCCGTCGGCCTGATCATCCTGATCGTCTCCGTCGTCGTGTACGCCATCAGCTTCCTGCTCACCCGGGCCCTGTCGCGCTACCGCGAGCTGTCGGCCGACCGCGCGGGCGCGCTGCTCACCCAGCGCCCGTCCGCCCTGGCCAGCGCGCTGGTGCGGATCAGCGGCGACATGGCCAGGATCCCGACGCAGGACCTGCGCGAGGCGGCGCCGTTCAACGCCTTCTACTTCGCCCCGGCGGCCCGCCCGGGTGAGTCGCTGGCGAACCTGTTCTCCACCCACCCGTCGCTCGAACGGCGGCTGGAGCAGCTGACGAACATCTCCAAACAGCTCGGAAGGGGCTGACCCGGCATGGGCTGGCTCGACGCGCTGCTCGGCCGCTCGAAACCGGTCAAACCCAACCTCGACGCGCTGTTCGCCCTGCCGTCCGCCGCCGTGACGCTGCAGGCCGCGACCGGGCTCGTGCCCACCGGCCTCGGCTCGGTGGCCTTCAGGGCCGCGGAGGGCGGCGCGTTCGCCACACTCGAACGCGACGTCAAGGCGCTGCTCGGCGAGCGCGTCGAGGAGTCGCACGACTCGTACGGCTACACCTGGCTTCTGGTGCGCCGCTCGCCCGACCAGCTCGGCGACCTGGTCACCGAGATGCACGCGGTCAACTCGTCGCTGGAGTCGGCCGGGTTCGGCCCCTCCTTGCTCTGCTCGCTGGTCTCCTTCGCCGGCCAGGACGACGGCGGTCGCCTGTCGATCGTGTACCTGTACAAGCGCGGCACCTTCTACCCGTTCGCCCCGCTCCCCGGGCAGCGGCGGGACAACGCGCTCGAACTTCAGGTGAGAGGCGTCCTGGAGGGCGAGCTGCCGCTGGAGAAGGATCTCAGCCGCTGGTTCCCGGTCTGGGGCGCGCCCGGCCTCTGACAGCACGTAATGTCACTTAAGGTGATCTAATGCTCACGTGGAGCGAAGGTTGTACGTGCTCGCGGCCTGCGCGCTCATCGTGGCGGCGGTGCTGGGCAGCGCGTGGATCACCGGCCAGTTCACCACGCCGGAGGTCGACAGGACCGACGGGTACGTCAGCGAGCTGGCCGCCCGCGACCAGCCGTGGACGCGGCTGTTCCGGGTCAGCGACGTGCTGTCGGGGCTGGCGTGCGCGTTCGGGGTGGCGATGGTGCCGAGGTCGGCGCGCGAGGGGCGGGGCTGGCTGGCGCTGGCCGCCTTCGGGCTGCTCAACCTCGCGACCGGGCTGTTCCCGCTGGACTGCGCCGAGCTGAGCGACCCGTCCTGCGGGCGGCGGACGATGTCGTCCGCGCACTACGCGCACCTGCTGGCGGGCGTGCTGGCCACGGCCGCCGCGCTGGTCGCGATGGCGCTGCTCAGCTCGCGGTGGCGCTCGTGGGTGTCGTGGCTGTTCACCTGGCTGGGGCTGGCGGCCACGCTGCTCGTGCTGGCCGCGCACGCCGACGGGCACGGCGTGGGGATCGCGCACCGGGCGCAGCTGACCGCGTTCGCGATCTGGCTGGTGTACGCGGCGCTCCACCTGCTCGTCTCGGACGACGTGACCGCCCGCGTGTCGGCGCCGCCGGAGGAGCCTCGGCCGCACGTGGTCGAGCAGGGCGCCGGTCCCGCCGTGATCGTCGCCGCCGGGCTCGGGGGCGCCTGGTACCACTGGGACGCGGTGGCCGCGCGGCTGGCCGCGACCCATCGCGTCATCCGCTTCGACCGGCCGGGCCTCGGCCTCAGCCCGTGCTCGCCCGACCCGCCCACCCTGTACGGCGAGGCCGCCCGCCTGGCCGCGCTGGCCCCCGCGCACCCGGAACGGGTGACCGTCGTGGCCCAGGGCGTGGGCTGCTGGCACGCGGAGGCGTTCGCCAGGCTGCACCCGCTCCGCGTGGCCGGGCTCGTCCTGGTCGACCCGGCAGGAGTCCGGGAGCGCACGCCGTTCGCGCCGGCCGCGGGCGCCTGCCGGTGGCTGCCGGCGCTGGGCGGCACGTGGGGCGCGACGGCCCTGGCCCGCCTCGCGGGGCCTCCGGCGCACCGGCTGCTCACCGGGATGCGCGACCCGTACGGCGTCTACCGCGTGGGCAAGGTGTCCGCCGCGGTCGCAGGGGAGTGGCTGGCCCGCCGCGACATGGTCGCCGACCTGCACCGGATGAGGGCGGACCGGCCGCTGCCCGACGTGCCGGTCACGGTGATCAGCACGGGCGCGCGCGACGCCGTCCGCCTGGCGGGCCTGCTGTCCGCCCGGCTCGTACGCCTGCCGCAGTGTGGCCGCCGGATCCTGCTGGAGAACCCTCAGGCGATCGCCGACGCCGTCCCGGACGGATGACGGTTTCCTCGGCGCACGGTCTGTGCGCCCTAGGATCGATGCGGGACCCGTATCCGAGGGGGTTGGTGTGGATATCACCGTCATCGGCGAAGGCGCGGTCCTGGCCGCGCCCGACATCCTGCGGCTGCACGCGGGCGTCGAGGTCCGCAGGGCCTCCGCCGCGGAGTCCTTCGCCGCCGCCAGATCCGCCGCCGCGCGGCTGGCCGAGACGCTGGCCCGGGCAGGCGTCGCCGCCGAGGACGTGCGGACGGTGGAGCTGTCGCTGGGGCCGGAGTACGAGGCGTACCCCAAGGTGGCCGCCTACCGGGCCGTCCAGGGCGTGGAGGTGATCGTCCGCGACCTGTCGCGGGCCGATCATGTCATCGACACGGTGGCCGGGGTGGGGGAGGAGGCCAGGCTGAACGGCGTGGCGTTCGAGGTGTCCGACCCGTCGGGCTTCCTGAAGGAGGCCAGGGCGAGGGCGTTCCGGGACGCCGCCGCCAAGGCCGCCCACTACGCCGAGCTGGCCGGCCGCCCGCTGGGCCGCGTGGTCTCGGTGAAGGAGGAGATCGGGCGCGGCCCGCAGCCGATGCGGCTGGCTGCGGCGGTGGCGGAGGCCGGCGCCTCGGTCAGCCCCGGCCGGGAGACACTCACGGTCAACGTCCAGGTCGGCTACGACTTCGGTTGAGAACATGCGCCCTGTCAGCCGACAGGGTCGGATGACAGGGCGCACGGATCTCACATCGGGTTCCGCTTGAGGAACGCGTGCGCGGCCTCGCCGACGGCCACCGGGTTCATGCTCTGCAGCCCGTGCGTGGCGTTGGGGATGCCGCACCGCTCCGCCTGCGGCAGCCAGTTCATGAGGAAGCGCTGCGCGTCGCGGAACCCCGGCATCACCGACTCGCTGTCGAGGCCCATCACGGCCAGCACCGGCATGTCCGGCTTCCGCGTGACCAGCTGGTCGGCCTCCGACGGCTTGAAGCCCCACTGCGAGATCGCCGGGAAGTCCACCGTAAAGGTCGTGTCGACGCACGCCTCGACGCGGTCCCACACGTCGAGCGGCCCGGTCATCTCCACCGCGGGCAGGAAGCTCGGCCCGCACACCGCCTCCATGTAGAGCTGCGCCGCGCCGAGCTTGTCGCCCGTCTCGTACAGCTTCATCGCGTTCATGAAGGCGTCGACGTTGGCGCTGATCGCGTCCGGCGCCTCACGCGGCAGGTACGGCTCCAGCAGGATCGCGCTGTGCGCCCGCTCCGGGTAGGACAGCAGGAACTGGAAGGCGATCACGCCGCCGAAGGAGAAGGCCATGATGTGCGCCTTCTCGATGCCCAGGTGGTCGAGCAGCTCGGCGACGTGCTGCGCGCCGCCCTCGATGCTCAGCTCGGGCTTGTCCAGCGTGCTGCCGTTGTAGCCGGCCCGGTAGTAGCTGATGAGCTGGTAGTCCTGCAGCAGCGGCGGGTAGAACCGCATGGGGGTGATGAGGCTGTCGGCGATGCTGGTGCCGTGGATGCACAGCACGGGCTCGCCCTCGCCGATCACCGTGTACCTGAGCTCGGCGTCGGTCACCGGCGCCCGCAGGTCGTGGTCGACGTTCCATTCGCGCCCGATGTACAGGGCGTTTCGCATCATGGCTTGCGCTCCAATCCGACCAGGAGGCCGGTCTCGTCGAGGCTGGGCACGAGGTCGAAGACGAGGAACTCCAGGTAGTACCGGCCCCACAGCAGGCCCCAGAGCGGGAACCGCTCGTTGAACTCCTCGCCGCGCTCGCGCGCCAGCCGCGCCTCCAGCTCCCAGACCAAGGCGTTGAACTCCTGCGCGGTGAACGGCTGCCCGGCGGCGGCGGCGGCCGCGATGACCGCGTCCTTGGATTTGTCCTTGAGCCGGTCGACCAGATCGGGCCGCTCGGCCAGGCCGCGCAGGAACCCGATGACGTTCCCTTCGCTCATGCCAGCTCCTCGGGGGAGTAGCGGGCGACCACGTGGTCGACCAGGTAGTCGAGGTAGCGCGTGCCCCACATGTGCCGCCACAGGGTGCTGCTCCCGTCGAACGGCTCCTTGTCCTTGTGGATGACGACATCCGCCTCCAGCCGGCCGATGACCCGCTCGGCGTCGGCCTCGGTGAAGGCGAACCCGTCGTTGCGGGCGTGGAACAGGACCCGGGTGAGGTCCATGGGGGAGTAGCGGGCCAGCAGCTCGGGATCCGACCGCGCCGCATCCAGGAACCTGACGAACTCCGACTCGGACACGGCTAGCTCTCCAGCGCGTGCCGGATGACGTCGTCGATGGCCTTCACGTCGGGCTCGGCCAGCCCGAACGTGGCCAGATGGCCGTAGACGCTGTCGATCTGACGGAACGTCGCGCCGGGGATCCACTCGGCGTACTGCCTGAGCTCGTCCGGCGGGAACAGCGCGTCGCCAGTGAAGGCGGCGATCGTGGTCTTCGCCTTGATCCGGCCCAGGACCTCACGCAGGGACTCGCCCCTGGCCCCCGGCCAGGCGAAGCGGGCCTTGCGGGCCTGGGTGACCACGTCGTTGGGGTCCTGCGGGAGCCAGAAGCCCTCCCAGAAGCCCTCGACGAACGCGTCCACGCTGTCGAAGCCCAGCGTGCGCCAGACCTCGGAGCTGTCGTAGTAGAACGTGCGGGGCGGGGCGGTCAGCGCCGAGCCGTGCGCGACCCGGGCCAGGCCGCCGCTGACGCTCGCCGCGTACGCGTAGCCGCCGTCGGCGTAGTTCGGGTCCGCGGTGATGGGCTCCTCCACCACCGTCTTCAGCCAGAGCTTCGTCCACGGTGGCGGGGTGGGCGCCCCGGCGATGGGGGCGATGCTCCGTACGAGGTCGCCGAAGCGCAGCGCCCACTCGTACACCTGGATCGCGCCGATCGACCAGCCGAGCGCCAGCCGGATCTCGCGCACGCCGAACACCTCCTCCAGCAGCCGCTGCTGGGCGATGACGTCGTCGGCGACGGTGACGGCGGGGAAGGGTCTCGCCGGGGTGTTGCTCGGCGCGGAGGACGGCGGGAGGCCGAAGTGGCCGGGCAGCACGATGAAGTGGGTGCGGGGATCGAGCGCACGGTTCTCGCCGATCCAGCCGTTGAGCACCTCGGGGGGAGCGCCGAGGAAGGTCGGGAACACGACCACGTTGTCCTTGGCCTGGTTCAGCTCACCGAAGGTCTGGTACGCCAGCCGGGCACCGGGAAGCGTGTCGCCTGAGGTGAGCCGGAAGTCGCCGAGCTCGAAGGTGTTCATTCCTGGCTCCAAACGTCGGTCACGCGTCGAACCGCAGAATCGTCTTGATGTTCTTGCCGGACCTGAAGTCGTCCGCCGCGGCCTGGATGTCGGCGAAGTCGTACTCTCTGATGAGCGGCTGCACGGGCAGCCGGCCGCCGCGGATCAGCCGCGCCAGCAGCGGGATGAGCCGGTCGGGGTCGCTGTCGCCCTCGCAGACGCCGAGGATCCGCCGCCCCGGCAGCAGCCGGTGCACGTCGACCGAGACCTCCACCCCGTACGGCGGAGCGCCCACGACGGCCACCGCGCCGCGCGGGGCGAGCGCCTCGATGCCGGCGCGCAGCACCTCGGGGTTGCCCACCGCCTCGACCACGTAGTCGACGCCGGCGCCGCCGGTGATCTTCCGTAGCTCGCCGGCCAGGTCCAGGCCGGTCGAGTCGACGGTGTGGGTGGCGCCGATCTTGGCGGCCAGCTCGAGCTGCGCCGCCTGCCGGCCCACGGCGATGATCTGGCTGACCGGGGTGAGCGCCGCGCCCATGATGGCGGCCAGGCCCACCGCGCCCGTGCCGATCACCGCGATGGACGTGCCGGGCTCCGGGCGCAGCGTGTTCCACACCGCGCCGGTGCCGGTCTGGACGCTGCAGGCCAGCGGGGCCAGCAGCTCGAACGGCAGGTCCGGGTCGACCTTGACGACGCTGCGCTCGTCGGCGATGGAGTGGCGGGCGAACGACGACTGGCCGAAGAACCGCCCGCCGAGCGCGACTCCGCCCCTGCTGATCGGCGAGCTGCCGTCGGCGCGCTTGCCGCCGATGAGGTTCTGCGGGATCCAGGTCGTGCAGTAGGCGGGGTGGCCGACCCGGCAGGAGGCGCAGCTCCCGCACGAGGTGAAGGTGAGGACGACGTGGTCGCCCGGCTTGACCTTGGTCACGCCGGGGCCGGTCTCCTCCACGACGCCGGCCCCCTCGTGCCCGAGCACGCCCGGCAGCGGGAACGGGATGTGCCCCGCCGCCACCGTGAGGTCGGTGTGGCAGATGCCGGCGGCCTTCATCCGGACGAGGATCTCGCCCTCGCGCGGGGCGTCCAGCTCGACGTCCCGGAGCGTGAACGCCGCTCCCGGCGATTCGACGACTGCGGCTTGGGTGGTGGTCACGAGGGTCTCCGATCGTCGGGGCTGAGGGTGTACGAGCTCGTGACGTGGGTCCACTCCGCCGGCCCCCACTCCGCGCCGTCCCCGACCTGGGGCGGAGCTCCGACCACGCGGACGACGTAGTAGTCGAGCAGGCCGGGGGCGCGGCGGGTCCAGATCGAGCCGAGCTCGTCGTGGTGGCGCTGGCCGAAGTAGAGCCTGTCGCCGTCCCGGCCGTGCGAGCGGGCCAGGCCGAGCAGGTCGTACTCCCGCGGGCACTCGTCCACGCCCGGCAGGTCCAGGATCGAGCAGCCGCCGTGGGAGACGTCCTGCCACTCGCCGAGCCGCCAGTGACCGTCGCCCGCCTTCACCTCGTCGGCGCCGGCGACGAGCCCGGTGTCGAACAGGCGCAGGCAGACCTTGGTCCGGGAGAAATCGGCGTCGCGCGCGCCGGGGGTCCGCTCACTCGGCCCGAGCAGCTGGAACATGCCCGTGATGATGAGCTCGAAGAGCCGGCTGTCGCAGCCGGGGTCCTTGTAGGCGTTGAAATGAATGGCCCAGAAAGGACTGTGCAGCCAGAAGTCGTCCACCCCGAATATTCCTGGGAATACTTCGGCGGCGACCGGGCTGCGCCATCGGCCGGAGAGTTCCTCGACCATGAATTCGGCGCTGGTTTCCATCACACCTCGCATGAGTCAATTCTTTTTACGGCGGCCCGGCCGACGTCAAAGAGCCGACGCGTACATTGGCAAGTCGGCCGGGCGGCGCGAGGTAATTCGTGAAGTCCTACGACGGGAGCAGCCTCGGCGGCACGTGCGCGCGTACCCGCTCGGCCAGCTCGGCCGCCCGGATCCCGGCCGACGCGGCGACCGCGGACGCCGGGCCTCCGGCCTTCTCGGCGGCCCTGCAGCGCTCCACGAGCACCCGCATGCGCTCGTGCAGCAGCGCCCACGAGGGCTCGCGCCAGGGCACGAAGTTGCTCATGGCGTAGTACATCTCGAAGGCGAAGCCCGCCGTGCGGCCGGGGTGCTCGGGGCCGACGGGCAGTGTGGTCATGGCGGCGGCCAGCGGCCGCAGCACGTCGGCCATCATGCTGATCGACGTGCCGACGAGCAGGCCCAGCTGCTCCTCGCTCTCGTCGGTGTGCGTGAAGAACCTGGTCAGCAGGTGCAGCACCAGCTCGTAGGCCACCGCGGCCAGCTCGGCCGTCCTGCGGGTGCCGGGATCGGTGATGAGCGGCTGGGGGTCCGCGATGTCGTAGGGCTGTTTGAGGAAGGCGGCGAGCGCCGGCCGCGCCGGGTCGAAGCCCGGGTCGCGCGCCCGCAGCTCCTCGTACTCCCGCCACACCTTGAGGAAGCGCCCGTAGTGGGCCTGCTGCCAGTCGCCGCGCGCGCCCTCGCCCTGCTCGATGATGAGATCGATCGCGGTGAACGCCGACTTCAGATCCGTGACCGCGACGAGCTGCGGCCAGCGGAACAGCTGCGGCGTGGCCTGGGCGCTCGGGGACCCGACGAACACGGCGGGCTCTCCGAGCTGGGCGCAGAGCGCCCGCAGTCCCTCCTCGATCCCGCGGTACAGGTGGCCGATCGTCTCGTACTCCTGGCCCCTGGGCATGAGATCGGCGGGGTCGAGCCGGGCGCGGGTGGGCGGCACCGGCCGGAACTCCGCGGCGTCCTGCAGCTGCATGCCCTCGGGGCGTTCCAGGTACAGGAAGTGCCGCAGCGCCTGCTCGCCGAATGGCAGCAGGTCGAGCTGGATGCCGGACGGGAAGTACCCCGAGCGCTGCGGGAAGTTCGGGCGGCCGAAGGTGGGCGCCGCGCCGATGGCGGCCAGCAGGTTGGACACCAGCGCCAGGTGCAGCATCTCCTCGACCGCGATGGAGTGCAGGATCCTGCGCCAGCCGGCGACCGCGTCCGCCTGCTCGGCCGTCAGGCCGTCCTCCGTCCCGCTCTTGAGGCTGGCCTCGGCGAAGAGGTACTGGCTCAGGATCATGTGTTCCAGCTGTGAGGCCTCGTTGAGCAGCCACCACAGGTGCTCCCGGTTCGCTATGACGATCGGGGGCTCGGACATGCGGGGGTCCTCCTCAGTTGGGGGTGAGTACGGCGCGGTAGCGCACCTGGCCTGCCTCCACCCGCTTGAGCACCTCGTTGATCTCGGCGAACGGGTAGGTCTCCACGCGCGGCCTGACCTTGCCCGCGGCCATCAGCGTGAGCACCTCGACCAGGTCGGAGCGGTTGTTGTGGGTGCTGCCCTTGATGGAGCACTGCTTGAACAGCAGCGTCATCATGTCGTCGATCTGCAGCGGGCCGGTGACGCCCATCGTGACCAGCCGGCCGCCGTAGCGCAGGCCGGACAGCACGCGGGCGACGAGGTCCGCCGAGGTGGTGGTGGCCAGGATGATGTCGGCGCCGCCGGCGTCGGCCAGCGCCTTGCCGGGGTCGTCGCCGACCACGACGCCCTGCGCGGCGCCCAGTTCCTCGGCGTACTCCGCCTTGTCGGGCGAGGTGGTGAGTACGACCGTCTCCAGGCCGATGGCGGCGGCCAGTTGCACCGCCATGTGCCCGAGCCCGCCGACGCCCAGTACACAGACGCGCTCGCCCGGCCGGGGGTCGGCGTTGCGCAGGCCGCTCATCGAGGTGAAGCCGGCGCAGAAGGCCACCGCCGCGTCGGTGTAGTCCAGGCCGTCGGGCAGCAGCGTGCACCCCGACTCCCAGGCCACCATCAGGTCGGCGTAGCCGCCGCCCATGTCCATCCAGGTCGTGGTGTGCTCACAGGCCACCGGGTGCCAGCTCTGGCACTGGAGGCAGCGCCCCTCGCCGCGCTGCATCCACGAGACGCCCACCCGGTCGCCCACCCGCAGGGTGGTGGCGCCGGGACCGAGCGCCACCACCTCGCCCACGGGCTCGTGCCCCGGCACGATCGGCAGCCGCACCGGCCAGTGGCCACGGTGGACCAGCACGTCGCTGAAGCACATGCCGCACGCGTGAATGCGTACGACGACC
Source organism: Nonomuraea helvata (assembly GCF_039535785.1). Classification (NCBI taxonomy): domain Bacteria; kingdom Bacillati; phylum Actinomycetota; class Actinomycetes; order Streptosporangiales; family Streptosporangiaceae; genus Nonomuraea; species Nonomuraea helvata. The sequence continues at coordinate 1,330,876 of NZ_BAAAXV010000001.1, read as the reverse complement.
TGGCCGGGCCCGGGCTCGGGATCGGCGAGGTCCTGGAACTCCCATGCGGAGTTGAGTTGCGTGATGACGGCTGCGCGCACGGTCTCCTCCTCGGCGAGACACGTCAGGGAGGCCCACGATAAATATCCGGCCCGCGCCGGCGGCACCCTGACTTAACGGAGCCACGGCGCTTTTGTCAGACCCGGACCTGACGAAATAACGGCGTTCGGCGGCCGAAACAGGCCATATTCCGGGCGCGAATGGTACGAATGGGTCACCGCCCGCTGTCCTTGGAGATTTCCATGCTTTCCATTGCCGCCATCGCGCTGGCGGGCGGACGCGGACTCCGCGCCCGCCCGCTCACCCTCGAGGGTTCCGGTCACATAAGGAGCAAGGCCGCCGTCCCTTTTCTCGGGCGGCCGGTCATCGAATGGCTCGTCGCGGGGCTGCGCGACCAGGGGATAACGAGTTTCCATGTGGCGGCCAACGGCCGGGAGAATCGTTACCAGGTCAAGGAGGCTCTGGGGTACGGCGAGCGGCTCGGAGTCTCGGTGCGGTATTCGCGGCCGCGTACGGACCGGTTCAACACCGGCTCGGGGCAGGCGACGCTCAGCGTGATCGAGGAGCACGGCCTGCTCGGCCACGCCCTGGTGTTCCCGACGGACTCGCTCTTCGAGTTCGACCTGGCGGCGCTGGCGCGTGACCACCTGGCGAGCAAGGCGGTGGTGACGGTCGGCCTGGTCCATCGGACGGCGGCGGAGGTGGCGGGGACGTACGGACTGGTGCTCGCGGACGGCGCCGGCCGGATCGAGCGGTTCATCGAGAAACCGCCCATGGAGACCATCGCGGCGGTGGCCGACGACTCGGACAGAGTGCCCATCAACGCCGGCCTCTATCTGGTGGACTGCGCCAGGCTGCGCGCGCTGGCCGCCACCGACGAGCTGGCGGCGCTGGCCCGGCAGGGGCTCGACTGGGGCGGCGACCTGCTGCCGTGGCTGGTGTCGCGCGGCCACCGGGTCATGTGCTCGCCCCTTGCCAAGGTGGGCGACCTGGGCAACCCCCGCGAGTACCTGCTCACCATGGCCGAGGCCCTGGCCGGCGGCTACCCGGGCCTGCGGCTCCCGGACCGGCCCGTGATCCACCCCGCCTCGCTGGCGCGGCGCGACGAGGTCAGCGGGCTGACGCTGGCCGAGAAGCTGGCCGCCGGGCTCGTGCACGTGGGGCCGGGCGCGTGGATCGGCCGGGACGTCGAGATCGGCCCCGGTGTCGTGCTGCGCGACTCGTACGTCGGCGACGAGGCGGACCTGCACCCGTGGTGCCGCCTGGAACGGGTGGCCTGCCTGGACGGCGCGATCATCGGGCCCGGCGCGCGGCTCAGCGACGCGTACGTGGGCGTGATGGCGAGGGTGGACTCGTCGCTGGAGCGCCCCGCCGTCATCGGCGGCTTCACCGCGCTCGGCCACGAGGTACGCGTCGCCGAGGGCGCCGGCCTCAGCGGCGTCATCGCCTATCCAGGACAGACCGTGACAGGATCCGGGACAGGATCCGGGACAGGGGCCGGGACAGGATCCGGCACAGGGGCCGGGCACGCCGGCGGGCGTCAGTCGCAGACGTCGTCCGGCTCCTCGACCCGGTCGTAACGGAGCCGGGTCTCGATGGCGTAGGCGTGCGGGGCGTACCCGGTGCGGAGGTCCTGGAAGACGGTCCACGCCTTCTGCGGGTCGCGCTCGGCCGGCAGCCCCGCCTCGTGCACCAGCAGCAGCGTGTCGGAGAAGTTGCGCTCCTCACGTCCCTGCAGGCTCACCGGGATGGGCGGCAGCGTGATGCACAGCCCGCGGGCCAGCCGGTGCATGCAGCGCGTCCCCGTCATGAGCAGGGCCTTCGTGTGCGCCGGGGCCCAGCTCGGCGCCAGCGCCTCGATGAGCGCGGCCGCGTCCAGGACGATGACCGCGGCCTTGAGCCAGTCGAGGTCGCCCGCGGGGCGGCGGAACGTGAGCGCCGGATGGGCGAGGTGGGAGTGCTCCACCTCGGCCATCCACCCTGTCCACTCGGCGAACATGGTGTCGAGATGGTCGCGTGAGCCGGTCTTGAGGTAGGCCGCGAGCATGGTGTCGGCGTCGCGCGGGTTGCACACGTTGCCGCCCAGCCTGCCGACCAGCCGCTCCCGCCGGGCGTAGGCGGCCAGGAAATGCCCCAGGTACGCCGTGATGGCCGCCACCATCAGCAGCCGGGACGCCCACTCGGCCTCACGCAGCGGCGTGCCCTCCAGCAGCGCGAACCCGGCCGTGGACACGCCGAGCCAGATCGCGGCCACCGTGACGACGGCCAGCGGCCCGCACAGGTCGAGCAGCGGCTCCCGGATCACGGGCGGGACCCGGCCGGCCATCGCGAGGATGGGGCCGGCGAACGCCCGCAGGACGCCGCGGACCAGCCGGGTCGGCCTGCCCCGGGGGGTGAACACGGTGAGCACGACGCTCAGCCAGACCGCCGCCACGAGCGCGGCGCCGGCCAGCGTTCCCAACACGGCTGTCACCATGCCCGTATCCTCCGGCTCCTGACTGGAATGCTCAAGAATCAGTTAGTGCTAGTAGTCGGAATGCCAGCTTCAAAAGAGCGGAGACGAGGCTCCGGACGTCCCGGAGCCCCGTCTCCCGACTGCGGCGGCCTTGTCTCACACGGTCGCCGCCGAGCGTAATTCGGTGGTCAGGTCCAGCAGCGTGCTCGGGCCGAGCAGGCTGCGGACCGGCACGTCCACGCCCAGCTCCCGCCGCACCCGCTCGCGGAACCTGGTGGCCAGCACGGAGTCCAGCCCCAGCAGGGTGAGCGGCACATCCATCCCGATCTCGTGGCCGGGCACCGCGAGGATCTGGGACGCCAGGTCGGCCACCACAGCGGTCAGCTCGGTCTCGGAGAGAGCTGCCAGATCCGGGCGTCCTCGCCGCGCGAGGACGGGCTCGCGGGCGGGCTCGGGAGGAATGGGCGACGTGGCCGAGCCGGGCCAGAACCGCCGCCGCTGCCAGGGGTAGCCGGGCAGCCGGACGTACTCGCCCTCCGCGTGGACGCGGTCCCAGCGGGGACGGCAGCCCAGCACGTACGCCTGGCCGAGCGCGGCGCTGAGGGCGGCCGCGTCCGGCACGTCCCTCCGCAGGCAGGGCACGACGCTCGCGTTCGCGCCCGACGCCTCGATCTCCTCCTCCAGCGCCGTCTGCAGCACCGGGTGCGGGCTCATCTCGATGAACACGGTGGGCCGGGCATCGGCGAGCGCGGCCTGGCAGGCGGCGGCGAAGCGCACGGGCAGGCGCAGGTTGTCGAACCAGTAACCGGCGTTCAGTTCCGTGCCGTCCACGACCCGGTCCCAGGCGCTGGAGTGGATGGACACGGAGCAGGGGCCGGGCCTGACGCCGGACAGCGCCTCCAGCAGCGCCTCGCGCACCGGCTCCACCTGCGGCGCGTGCGAGGCGTAGTCCACGTCCACCTGACGGCAGAAGACGCCGTCGCGGCGCAGCGGCTCGACGATCCGCTCCAGCTCCGCGGGGTCGCCGGACAGGACCGTGGAGTGCCGGCTGTTGACCACCCCCACGCAGACCTGGCCGGAGCGCTCGCCGACGGCCTGCAGGGCCGCCTCCTCGCCGAGCCCCACGGCCCACATGGCGCCGGGTGTGCGCAGCTCGCGCAGCAGCCGGCTCCTCCGGGCGACCACGGCCGCGCCGTCGGCCACGCTCAGCGCGCCCGCGGTGACCGCCGCGGCGATCTCGCCCATGCTGTGGCCGATGAGCAGGTCGGGCTCGACGCCCCACTCGCGCCACACGGCGGCCAACGCCACCTGCATCGCCCACAGCGTCGGCTGGACCTCGTCCACGCGCGTCAACCGCTCCCCGCGCAGCAGCACGTCCACGGGGGACCACCCGAGCTCGGCGGCCACCGCGCGCGAGCACTCGTGCAGGCGGCGGGCGAAGGCCGGCTCGGCGGCCAGCAACTGCCTGCCCATGCCCGCCCACTGGCCACCCTGCCCGGGGAAGACGAACACCACCTTCGGCCGCTTGGCCGCGCGGCGCTCCCCGGCATGCACCGACCGCCCGTCACCCCGGCCGCTCGCGCGGAACTCCCGCAGGGACGCGGCCAGCGAGCGGGCGTCGTCGCCGACCGCGGCCAGCCGGAACTCGTGGTGCGAGCGCCGGGCGCCCGCGCTGAAGCACACGTCGTGGAGGCCGGACCCCTCGTCCTCGGCCACGGTGTCGGCCACGGTGTACACGGTGTCGAGCAGTTCGGCGTACGCGCCCGCGAGCTCGTCGAGCGCCCGAGGGTCCCGCGCCGACAGGGGCAGGACGTAGCTGGGCCGGGCCTCGGTGCGACGCGGACGCGCCGGGCGCGGCGCCTCGGAGAGCACGACGTGGACGTTGGTCCCCGACATGCCGAAGGAGTTGACGCCCGCCAGGGCCGGCACCCCCCGCTCCGGCCAGTCCTGGGCGAGCAGCGCGAGCTCGATGGCCGCGGCCGGGTCCCGCAGGACGGCGTGCGGCTCCACCACGTGCAGCGTCGGAGGTATGGTCCGGTGCCGCAGGGCCAGGGCCGTCTTGAGCAGCCCCGCCATCCCCGACGCGAACTCGGTGTGGCCGATGTTGGACTTGACCGATCCGACCAGGCAGCGCCGCCCCGGGTCCCGGCCCTCCCGCATGACCAGGTTCAGCGCGGCCAGCTCGGTCGGGTCGCCGGCAGGGGTGCCGGGCCCGTGCGCCTCGACGTAGTCGACGTCGCCGGGGGAGACCCCGGCGTCGAGATAGGCCTTGCGCAGCATCGTCTCGTGCCCCTCCAGCCCGGGCGCGACGAGCGAGCCGCCGGTGCGGCCGTCGTGGGTGGCGGCGCTGCCCAGGATCGTCGCGTACGGGCGGTCGCCGTCGGCGAGGGCCCGCGAGAGCGGCTTGAGTATCAGGGCCACCACGCCCTCGCTGCGCACGTACCCGTCCCCCGAGACGTCGCCGAACTTGCACAGGCCCGAGCCGGACAGCACGCCGGCGTCGGCGAGCGCGAAATACAGGTCGGGCACGATCTGCAGGTTCGCGCCGCCGACGATGGCCAGGTCGATCTCGCCCGCCCACAGCGCCCGGCAGGCCACGTGCACCGCCAGCAGCGACGTCGCGCAGGCCGCCTCCACGCCCATGCTGGGACCGCGCAGGTCGAGATGGGTGGAGATGCGGCCGGGGAAGATGCCGCTGACGGCCGCACCGAGCGCGGCGTGCATGTCGTACATCCCCGAGCGGCGCAGCAGGTCCCAGTAGCCCGAGGGCAGCAGGCTCGTGTAGACGCCGGTGTCGCTCCCGGCCAGGCTCTCGCCCGGGATGCCCGCGTCGTCGAGCGCCTCCCAGGTGACCTCGAGGAGCAACCGCTGCTGCGGGTCCATCCGCAGGGCCTCGAACGGCGTCACGCCGAAGAAGCGCGCGTCGAACCCGGCGATGTCGTCCAGATAGCCGCCCGCGCCCCGCAGCACCTCGGGCCTGCGGCGGCCGGAGGCGGTTTCGATGTCGAATCTCTCCTGCGGGATCACCCCGATCACGTCCCGGCCGCCGCTGACGATCTGCCAGAGGTCGGCCGGGCTCTCCGCACCCGGCAACCGGCAGGCGGCGCCGACGATGGCGATGGGATCTCGCCCCCTGTTGTTGTGCATGGGCCCCGTTCCCGTCCGCACCCGCGTCATCGTGAATTCGTGATGCCCGGGCGCCCTTGTTGGTTGGACGAACGACATCACCTAAGGTCCGGCTCGCCCGCAGAGGGTGTCAATTAACAGATGACGAAATACCGAGGGGCGGTGGAAACGGCGTTATTCGCTCGCGTGCATCGGAAAATGGATCACAAGCCCCACCAGCGGCTCGTCCGGGGTGATCATGAGCGCCATGCGCAGGGTCTGCAGGCCCAGCCGCGGATGCCGGAACCGGCGGGTGAGGCTGCGGTGCTCCTGCACCTCGTGCCTGCGCCACAGGGCGGCGAAGAGCGGGCTCAGCTGGGAGAACTCGGCGATCTTCGCCGTCAGCCGGTCGTCGTGCGGCCACCTGGCCAGCTCCGAGCGCCACCGGGCGATGACGTCGCAGGTGACGCGCTCCCAGTCGGGCAGCCGCTCCTTGGCCTTGGGCGAGACCAGCAGCCAGCGCAGCATGTTGCGGTGCTCGGGCGCGTAGCTGCCCCAGTCGTCGTACCACTCGGCGGCCGCGTCGTTCCAGGCGGTCAGGTCGCAGTTGATGTCGGTGGCGTAGACCGGATAGTCGCTGGCGCCCATCAGGCTGACCAGTGGGCCCATCACGTCGCCCGACCAGGTCTGTCCCTCGAGCGGCTGCGGGTTGGTGACCTGGCCGTGCACCAGCGTGTGCATGTAGCGGCGCTCGTCCTCGCTGAGGACGAGCACCCGGGCCAGGCTGTCGAGCACCTGGATGGAGGGCTTGATGTCACGCCCCTGCTCGAGGTACGTGTACCAGGTCGGGCTGAGGCCGGCGAGCACCGCCACCTCCTCGCGCCGCAGCCCCTTCGTCCTGCGTCCCCCGCCTTCGGGGAAGCCCACCTGCCCCGGCGTGACCCGTGCGCGCCTGCTGCGCAGGAATCGCGCGAGCTCCTGCCGGCTCCAGCCGTCGCCTGACACAGAACCCCCCGTGAATGCCCCCACCGCGTCAGCAGATCCGGATCGCAAGGCTGAGTCTAGAAGCCTCACGGAATATTTGTCACCTCTAACCGGATTGCGTCATTTCGGCATTGACGTTACGGCTTTGTTCCCAAAACATGAATTTGTCGATTCAATTGGGGGGATTAACCAGATGAAGTGGCATTTCACCGGCCGGAGCGAGCAGCTCGCCGCGATTCGGTCAGCCCTCGGGGCAGCCGGCGCAGGCCCTATTGTCGTCACAGGTGAGCCGGGCTCAGGCCGGAGCCGGCTGGTGGAGCGTGTGCTCGAATCGCCCGAGGCGGCGCGTTACGAGGTCGTCCGGCTGAGTGCCGCGGACAGCCCGGGTGACGTCGCCGCCCGCGTCGGGGTGGCCGCCGGGGATCGCCCGCTGCTGCTCGTCATGGACGACGCGCAGGTGAGCGGGGACGAGAGCCTGATGGCGCTGCGCGTGGCCGCAGGTGGGAGCCCGCGGGCCAGGGTGCTGGTCACGACGCTGTCCGGGCCCGCGGCGGGGCGCCCCGATCCGGTGGACTGCCTGCGGTTCGAGCCGGGAGCGTACACGATCGACGTGCCGCCGCTCACCGTCGAGGAGGTGGCCGTCCTGCTGGCCGCGCTGGCCGGCGGCCACGTACGGCAGGCCACCGCCGACGCCCTGCACGCGGCGACCGGCGGCAACCCCCGCCTGCTGCACGACTTCCTGGTCGGACGCCGGCTCACCGAACGCCTGACCCGGGGCGCCGCCGGGTGGGAGTTCCAGTGCGCCACCGAGTGGCAGCCGCCGATGGACCCGTCCGCGGCCACCCCGCATCTGGTGAAGGCGACCTGGGACGCCTGGGCGGCGCTGGCCTTCGACCGGGCCTTCGAGCTGTGCAAGGCGGCGGCGTGGTGCGGCGAGGGGCACACCGTCTCGGTGCCGCTGGCGCACCTGCTGCTGCTGCGCGGCAGGGGGCGCGACAGCATGTCGTTCCTGGACTCGCTGCCCGAGGGAGTGGTGGAGAGCACGCCGCACCTGGCGCTCGCCCGCGCGGTCAACCTCGCCTGCGGGCAGGGCCGGCCGGAGGCCGCCGCCGAGTTCCTGCTGCGTGCCGCGGTGGCCGCCGGGCCGGCGCAGCGGCCGCTGCTGCTCGCCTACCGGGCCTGGATCATGGCGTTGAGCGGCCGCTCCGCCGACGACGTCGGCGCGATCACGCGCACCGACAGGGAGACCGCCCTGTTCGTGCACGCGGCGCAGGCCATGGCCCGCCTCCGGACCCGGCCCGACGAGGCGGTCTTCCACCTGCGGCGCGCGCTCGCGCTCACCGCCGGAGGGACGGAGTCGGGGCCGCCCTGGCTGGCGGCGCATCTGACGGCGTACCTGATCGACGCGCTGCTGCTGGCGGGCCGGGCGGGCGAGGCGACGCTGCTGGCGGCCGGCTTCCACGGTGGGGAGCCCGCCTCCGGCTGGGACGTCGCCGTCGCCATGTCGATGGTCGCCGCCTGACAAGCCCGGACCGCCGTCGCCATGCCGATGCTCGCCACCTGACAAGCCCGGACCACGGCTGGCCGCCGTGGTCCGGGCCGGGTGTCTCAGGACGGGTTCCTGCTCAGCGCGAGGGTGGTGATGTCGTCGGACTGCTCGGCGGCGCCCACGAACGTGCGCACCGAGGAGTCGACCGCCGAGAGCAGGCCGGGGGCGTGCGCCCCGGCCCCGGCCAGCACGTCCTGGAGCCGGGGGGTGCCGAACAGGCCGTGGGCGGCGTTCCTGGCCTCGACCACCCCGTCGGTGTAGGCGAACAGCGCGTCACCGGGGCCGAGCTGCACGTGCCCCAGCGTGTAGGAGCTGTCGGCCAGGATCCCGACCGCGGGCCCCGTCGGCGGCAGCATCGTCTGGCGGCCGTCGGCGTGCACCACGATGGGCGGATTGTGCCCGCCGTTGATGTAGACCAGGTCCCCGGAGTACGGATCCAGCACCCCGAAGAACATCGTCGCGAAATATGCCTGCTTGATGTGGTTGCGGGCCATGTACCGGTTGGTCCCGACCACCGCCTGGATCAGCGGCCCCGCCCCCAGCGACAGCAGGGGCAGCGCGGACTCTCCCGGCGAGCCGTCCAGCGCCACGGCGGCGTCGTCGCTGACGTCCTGGACGAACCCGGTGTGCTCGGCCGTGTGCCGCAGCAGCGTCCTGATCAGCGCCATGAACAGCGCGGCCCCCACGCCCTTGTCGCACACGTCGGCCACCACCAGCGCCAGCCGGCGCCCGTTGACGAGGGTGAACACGTCGTAGAAGTCGCCGGCCACCTGCCGGGCCGGCCGGAAGCTGGCCGCGATCTCCCAGCCGTCCAGCATCGGCAGCGACTCCGGCAGGAACCCGGCCTGGATGTCGCGGGCGATGCGCAGCTCACGCTCGTACTCCCGCAGGCTGGCCAGCGCCGCCATCTCCTCCACCGTGGTGCTGAGCTGCCAGCGTTCCCAGCAGGAGTTCGCCCTGCTGCGCAGCAGGCCGGGCAGGAAGGGGCGGGTCACGTAGTCGAACCCGCCGCGTACGCACTCCTCCAGCGCGGCGATGTCGTCGTCGGGAAAGGCCACGATCGTGGGCATCCGCCCGTCGACCAGGAACCGCTGGCTGACCAGCGCCATCCGCTGCAGCCCGAGCGCCGCCGAGATCAGCAGCAGGTCGGGGTGCGGGTGGCGCAGGACCAGGTCGTCCGGTACGGCGAGCTGGACGTCGAAGCCCTCTTCGCGCAGCGCCCCGTCGAGTTCGAGCACCGCCTGGGACATGGGGTTAGCCGGTTCGGCAACCACCAGGGCCGTCGGCATTCTCGCCTCCAAGCAGTCGCATGATCAGGGTGTTGCGGTTGCGTCCGCCGACGTATTCGTAGTGGAACTCGTCCACCTTGCCCATGGCGAGGAGCAGCCCGTAACCGCCTATGTCGCGCTGGGCGGGCGGCAGTGCCAGCCGCGGCGCGGGATCGTACCCGGCGGGGTCGAACGGCGGCGCGTCGTCCTCGATGCTGACCCGCAGCCGGTCGTTCCCGATCTCCCCGGACAGCTCCACGACGCCCGCCCCGCCCCGGTAGCCGTGCTGGGCGATGTTCGTGGTGATCTCGTCCGTGGCCAGGCGCAGCCAGTACGCCTGGCGGGAGGTCAGCCCGGCCTCGTCTGCCAGCACCTCGATGAAATCGGCCACCACGCCCGGCAGGGACGCGTGCTGAACGTCGATCCTGAGCCGGCAGGCGAGCATCACTGCATCACGATGCTGCGGTCGAAGCCGGTGAGCCGGATCGTCTCGGCCACCTCCGGCTTGGTCCCCACCAAGGTGATCTCCGAGCCGCGCGGCAGTTTCTGGTGAGCGAAGATCAGGCAGCGCACCCCCGCCGACGACATGTACGTCAGCTCGTCGAGGAGCAGCACCAGCTTGCCCACCTGCCGCCCCACGGCCTGCGAGACCAGGTCGTTGAGGTCGGGGGCGGAGCTGCCGTCGAGCTCGCCGGCCAGCCGGATCGTGGCGGTATCGCCCTCCACGCTCATCTTCATCTTGAAAGACATGACTCGCTTCCCTTCACTAGTGCGTGACCAAGATCGCGATGCTTCTGGGTCCGATGGACAGCTGTGACTGGTTGGCCAGCGGCGGCTCGGAGCCCGGCTCGAAGGCGTCCATCGGCGGGGCGGCGGCGGTGTCGGCGAACAGGTGCCACGTCTGCCCGCGCGGCGCGGCCGGCAGCTCGAGCGTGTGCGACTCCCAGTGGGAGTTGGCGGCGACGTACACGCAGTCGTTCCCGCCCCCGTCGAACAGCGCGGCCACCACCCGCGAGTGCGCCGCCCAGTCCGGGGACCAGGCACGCACGCCGTGCCAGTGGACCGAGCCGGGAGAGCCGCCCCGCAGCACCGGGTGCGCCCGCCGGAAGGCGATGGCGCGCCGCGTGAAGCGGAACAGGTCGGCGTTGCGCTCCCGCAGCCCCCAGTCGAGCCACGTGAGCGGCCCGTCGTGGCAGTAGGCGTTGTTGTTGCCGAGCTGCGTGCGGCCGATCTCGTCGCCGGCGAGCAGCATCGGCACGCCCCGGCTGGCCAGCAGGAGCAGCAGCGCGTTGCGCTGCTGCCGGGCGCGGAGCGCCAGCACCGCCGGGTCGTCCGTCTCGCCCTCGTGCCCGCAGTTCCAGGAGTTGTTGGCGTCGTCGCCGTCCCCGTTGCCCTCGCCGTTGGCCTCGTTGTGCTTGTGGTCGTACGACACGAGGTCCCGCAGCGTGAACCCGTCGTGTGAGGTGACGAAGTTGACCGTGGCCGCGGCCCCTCTGCGGCTGTACATGTCGGGCGAGCCGACCATGCGGGTGGCCAGCTCCCCGGTGACGCCGAGGTCGCCCTTGACGTATCTGCGCACCGTGTCCCGGTAGCGGCCGTTCCACTCCGACCAGCGGCTGTAGTGGGGGAAGCTGCCCACCTGGTAGAGCCCGGCGGCGTCCCAGGCCTCCGCGATCAGCTTGCGGTCGCGCAGGATCGGGTCGTACGCCAGCGACTCCAGCAGCGGCGGGTTGTGCAGCAGTTCGCCGTCGGCCCCTCGCCCGAGTATCGCCGCCAGGTCGAACCTGAAGCCGTCGACGTGGCACTCGGCGGCCCAGTAACGCAGGCAGTCCAGCACGAACCCGCGCACCACCGGATGGTTGCAGTTGAGCGTGTTGCCCGTGCCACTGAAGTTGTAGTAGTGACCGTCGGCCGTGAGCATGTAGTAGGTGGCGTTGTCCAGCCCCTTGAAGCTGATCGTCGGCCCGCGCTCGTCGCCCTCCGCGGTGTGGTTGAACACCACGTCGAGCAGCACCTCGATGCCCGCCCGGTGCAGCTCCTTGACCAGGTGCTTGAACTCGTCCACCTGCATGTGGTCGCGGCCGGTGGCCGCGTAGGACGCCTTGGGGGCGAAGAACCCGATGGGGCTGTACCCCCAGTAGTTGACGCCTGTGAACACGTTGTCGGTCTCGTCGAACTCGAACACCGGCATCAGCTCGACGCAGTTGACCCCCAGCTCCCGCAGGTACGGGATCTTCTCCACGAGCCCCGCGTACGTGCCCGGCGCCGAGACCCCGGAGGAGGGGTGCCGGGTGAAACCGCGCACGTGCAGCTCGTAGATCACCAGGTCCTCGTGCGGCAGGCGCGGCGGGCGGTCGTCCTCCCAGTCGAAGTCGTCCAGCGTCACCCGCGACCTGTGCCGATAGGGGCCGTGGCCGGTCAGCATCCTGGCGTACGGGTCGCTGAGCACGGTGTCCGGATCGAAGCGGTGGCCCTGCCACGGCCGGCGGGGGCCGTCCACGCGATAGCCGTACTCCAGTCGCTCGACGTCGAGGCCGAACACGGTCATCGCGTAGACGCTGCCCACCCGGAACGACTCCGGGAAGGGCAGCTCGGCCATCGGCTCGGGCTCGCCCTCCCGGTAGAGCACCAGCGTCACCGAGGTGGCGTGGTTGGAGAAGACCGAGAAGTTGACACCCCCGGGCACCCGCGTGGCGCCGAACGGCAGCGACCGCCCAGCGCGCACGGGGTATCCGGCGATCCGCTGCGTGGGGTAAGCGTCGATCGGCTCCAGGATGGTCATACAGTCAACGCCTCCACGCCTTCTTCGACGGACTCCACCACGGTGAAGAATCCGAGGAACCCGGTCGCGTCCATGATCGCGCGCACGTCGGGGGACAGCCCCGTCAGCGCCAGGCGTACCGTGCTGTGCTGGGCCTGCCGGTAGATCAGCAGGAGCACCCGCAGGCCCGCACTCGACATGTACAGCGTCCGGGACAGGTCCAGCACGACCAGACCCTCCTCGGGGAAGAGCGCCTGCAGGTCCTGCTGGACCCGGGGCGCGGTCTCGCTGTCCAGCTGGCCGTCCATGCTGATGACGGTGACCCCGCCGCGCAGCTCTCGTTGCAGTCGCATGGTCATGTCACTCCTCCACGGGCGCGAGGTGGGCGCGCACCGTCACCGGCCCGGCGGAGTCGGGCAGCTTCACCGTCATCGCCGCGGCGTCGAAGAGCTGGTACGGCGAGCCGTCCACCTCGACCCACTCCAGCCGGACCCGGCCGGGCGGCAGCGCGTCGGGCGCGACCCGCAGGACCCGGTCGGTGAACCCGTCGGGCCGCGGCCGGAACCACAGCGTCAGCGGCTCCTTGTCGAGCAGCAGCCGCTGGTAGACGGTCGCCAGGAAGCAGAGCTCGGCCGCGTGGCACATGCTCATCGAGTGGCTGCCCTTGAACCGCTCGGTGCCGAGCAGGTACGGGTGGCCGTCGGCGAGCACGTTGAAGTAGATGCCACCCTCGTCGTGGTCGAGGAAGAAGGCGCTGTAGAAGGCGGCCGACTCCCGCGCCCTGCGCACGAACTCCTCCTCGCCGCCCAGCCCCGCCAGGATCTGGTAGGCGAGGATCGCCTGCTCCTGCTGCCACCAGGCCTTCCTGTCGTGCCAGACGAACCGGTGGACGTGCTGGCCGGGGGCGAGCCTGCGCTCGACCACGTCGTACCAGCCGCCGCGCTGCGGGTCGCTGCCGAGGCCCGGCATCTTCTGGCCGATCTCGTTCGCCAGCGCCCGGTAGCGATCCTTGGGCCGGATCGACATCATCCGCATGAGGTTCCAGGCGATCTTGAGGTTGTGCCCGACGACCGCCCTGTCCTGCTGCCAGTGCCAGGTGGTGTCCGGCGTCCAGTCCGCGTGGAAGCGCTCCTGCACGTACGGGCTGTCCTTCCTCGGCATGTGCTTGACGATGAGGTCGAACGTCTCCTCGAGCATGTCGGCGTGCCGCTCGTCGCCGGTGGCCAGGAGCAGGTTGATGAGGTAGGCGGGGGCGTGGTCGCCGACGGAGTTCCAGTTCTTCCTCGACCGGTTCGGGCCCAGTGACTCGTGGTGCGGGCTGAGCAGGATCGGGTCGATGTGCGAGAAGTAGCCGCCCCGCTCGGGGTCGTGGAAGAACTTGCGGAACAGCCGCAGCGTGCCGTCGATGTCGGCGGCGATGCGCGGGTCTCCGGTGAGCCGGTAGAGCTGGGTGGGGCCGGCCAGGGCGTAGATCTGCTCGTACATCGGGATGGCGTCGTAGTCGTCGCCGAACTCGGAGGTGAACAGCTTGCGCTCGACCCCGTCGCGCACGTCGATGCCGTGGTACCAGTACACGACGTCCTCGTCGCGGTCCACGAAGCGCATGTGCTCGCGCAGGTAGGCGGCGCCCTGCTCGGCCACCTCCAGGAAGTCCTCCTCGCCCGTGAGCATGTAGGCCGAGGACATCCCGTAGACCATCCGGGAGATCGTGTCGGTCTCCTGCACGTCCTGGCCGGCCTTCTCGCCGCCCAGCCGCAGCATGGTCCGGTACGCCGAGTAGTCGATCGGGCCGTCGGCCCCGAACTGCGCCTTGCGGTAGAAGCGGCCCAGCTCGCGGATCTGCTTGACCCACCAGTCGGGCTGCTCGAAGGCGTACTGGCCCGGCTGCCTGCCCAGGAACGTCAGCGCCTTGGCCTCGATCGTGTAGGAGCCGTTCTCGTAGTAGAAGATCCCCTTGACGAACACGTAGGTGCCCGGCGTGAGCAGCTGATCCAGGTGCGCCGAGGCGTCGAGGTACGGCTCCGAGAGGTTGCGCACGAACTCGGCGGAGGTGGTGCCGGTCAGGCGCACCCGCACCGCCCGCCCGTCGTTGGTGCGCAGGCTGATCTCGCCGTGCTCGAAGGCGGTGACATAGCCGGCGACCAGGTCGGAGAAGGTGAAGTCGGGCCGGTAGACCGTCTCGGAGCCGCGGTCGGCGGCCACCAGGTCGATGATCATGCGGGCGAAGGCGGCGCAGTGCTCGGCCGTCCGGCCGGTCACCAGGTCGCGGTCCACCACGACGTCCTGGTCGGTGTAGAGCGCGCCCATGTTGCGCACGTCGCCGATCAGGTTGTTGTGGCACGTCACACGGCGGCCCTTGACCACGTCGGCGATGGGCGCCGCCAGCCAGAGGCCGTGGCAGATGATGCCCTTGACGATCCGGTGGTCGTCGAAGGCCTCCTTCAGCAGCCGTACGGCGGGGGCGAGCTCGTTGACGTCCTCGGTGTAGCGCAGCCGGTCCGACACCATGCCGGACGGCACGATCAGCACGTCGATCCGCCTCAGATCGGCGCTCTCCAGGTCGCCGCTCACCGTGAACGGCTCCTTGAACTCGTGGCCGTGGAAGGTCAGCGAGTCCTGCCCCCACAGCCGCGTGAGGAACTCGACCCGCGCCCCCTCCTCGGTGAAACGCCGCTGGTAGTAGTGGAGCTCCTGCTCGACGAAGTCGCTCTCCATGAGGATCGCGACGGTGCGCCCGGCCAATCGCTTCTCACGCACGGTGTACCTCTCAGGTGGTAATCAGATCGACGAGGAACGGCCCCGGCGCCGCCAGCATCCGCTGGACCGCCGCCTCCACCTGGGCGGGCTTGCTCACCTTGACGGCGGGGACACCCAGGCTCGCGGCCAGCCGCACGAAGTCGATCTGGGGGTGGGACAGGTCGAAGCCCTCGGGGTTGGGGTGCGCGGCGATGCCGCGCTCGCGCCAGTACTGTTCGAGGTTGTCGTCGAGCAGCTGGTAACGGCGGTTGTCGCAGATCACGAAGCGGGCGGCGACGCCGTACCTGACGGCGGTCCACAGGGCCTGGATGGTGTACATGCTGCCGCCGTCGCCGGTGAAGGCCACCACCTCGGACTCGGGGCGGGCCAGCTTGATCCCGATCGCGCCGGGGATGCCGACGCCGAGCGAGCCGCCCCTGGTCTGGAAGTAGGTGCCGGGCCTGCGCGGCGGCAGCCGCCTGAGCAGCGCGGGGGAGGCGGTCAGCGCCTCGTCGAAGATCACCAGCCCGTCGCCCGCCCGGGCGGCCAGTTCGCCGGCGAACAGGTCCGTCATGCTCTCGCCGTACGCCTCGGCCGGCTCGCGGGCGGGCACGGGGCGGGCGGGGCCGAGCAGTGCGGCCAGCGCCGCGAGGGTCGGCTTGGGATCGGCGACGAGCGCGACGTCGGCCGGCAGGTTCTTGGCGATCTCGTAGTCGTCCAGGTCGATGTGGACGATCTTCGTCCCTTCGGCGAAGGGGCTGGTCAGCAGCGGGAACACCTCGGGGAAGAGGTACGTCCCGACGACGAGCACGGCGTCGGCCCCGGCCAGCGCGGCGGCGCTGTGCTCGCCGAACATGTGCCCGAGGTCCCCCCGGTGGAGCGGGTGGGTGGTGTCGATGGTCAGCTCCGAGGAGTTCACCGTCCACACCGGGGCGCCGAGCGCCTCGGCCACCCTGGCCAGCTCCTCCTGCGCGCCGGACACCGAGACCCCGTCGCCGGCCAGCACCACGGGCCGCCGGGCGGCGCGCAGCACGGCCGCGGCCCGCTCCAGCTCCTCCGGCACGGGCACCGTGGCCCGGCTGGGGACCGTGCTGGCCACGGCCGGCTCGTCGGTGTCCTCGTCGAGCACGTCCATCGGCAGCGCCACGAAGACCGGCCCGCGCGGCGGCGTCATCGCCATCTTGACCGCCCGCCGCAGCACCCTCAGCACCGAGCCGGGGTGGGTCACCCTGGTCGCGTACTTGGTCACCGGCCGGGCCATCGCCACCAGGTCCACCGCCATCTGGCCGTCCATGGCCTCGTACCGCACGCCCGCCTCGCCGGCGATCACCACCAGCGGCGAGTGGCCGCGCTTGGCCTGGTAGAGCAGGCCGATGCCGTTGCCGAGGCCGACGCCGCTGTGCAACTGGACCAGCGCGGGCCCGCCGGTGGCGCGGGCGTAGCCGTCGGCGATGCCGAGCGCCGCCGACTCCTGCAGCGCCAGGACGTACCGGAAGCCCGGTGTGTCCTCCAGCACGTCGAGGAACCCCTGCTCGACGGTCCCCGGATTGCCGAACATCACCGAGATGCCGTCGGCCGCGAACTGCTCGAAGATCGCCTTCTTGGCGGGACGGGTCGCCATGGTCACCAGCCGTAACGGCGCAGGCCGGACTCGAGCACCTCGACCAGCTTCTCGCCGGACAGGTACGAGTCGGGGGTCGAGCGGCCCGTCACGAACGGGAAGTCCACGATCACCGACGTCTCCTTGCCCACGTTGCCGTGGTAGCGGCCGTCGGGCGCGGTGGCGTCGCGCAGGATGTACTCCAGCGGGTACGGCGGCGGCCCCATGTTGAAGTCGACCCCCAGGAAGCCGGTGCCGTCCTTGTAGTCGTACTCCTTGCAGTGGCCTGTCACGTGCTTGCCGCGCAGGATGCTCGCCCGGTCCTCCCAGTCTCGGGCGAAGGCCAGGCAGGCGACGCCGTAGCACTCGGCGAGCACCGGCTTGTCCGCCCGCACGAAGGCGAGGATCAGGTCGTGCACCCGGCCGTTGTTGGCCAGGTCCACGATCGGGCCGCTGCCGCCCACGAGCACCAGGGCGTCGTACTCCTCGACGTCCCGGTCCAGCCGGCCGAGCTCCCGGTAGTAGGCCTCGACCTTGCGGAGGTATCCGTCCTCGCTGTTGTAGGGGCGTTCGGGGATCCAGTCGGCCAGGCTGACCGGGGCGTCCAGCCGGTCCGACTCGTCCAGCTGCCGGGCGGCCACGGCCACCTCCGGCGTGGTCACGGAGCGGCCCAGCGGCGGATCCACGTACCCGGGGTCGAGACTGGGCGGCAGTGCCCGCGCCCGCTTGCCGGTGGGGGTGGCGAACACGCTCCGGTAGCCCTGCCGGTCGAAGGCGGCCAGCGGGCCGACGAGTTCCTCTCCCCAATATCCGTACTCGGAGAGAACAATAAGAATGGTGCGCGTCATGCGTGGATTCAAACAACGAGTGGTTTTCCGGGACAAGCCCGGCCCGCCTATTCCGTCAAGTCAATGAAATTCGCCGGCACTACGTCAGGTGTCCGGGGCGGTCGCGCGGAAAATGGCGAAAGAATGGCCGCAGTCGATTGTTGGAGGGTCGTGATGCCTGAGCAGCGCCGGCCGGTCCTGCTGGCCGTGGACGACGACGACCACGTACTCCGCGCGGTGCGGCGCGATCTGTCCCGCGCCTACCAGCAGCGTTACCGGGTCGTGGCGACGAGGTCGCCGGTGGAGGCCACGCAGATCCTCGACCGGCTGCGCGGGCGCCGTGAGGAGGCCGCGCTGATCCTCTCCGACCAGCGCATGCCCGAGATGACCGGGATCGAGTTCCTGGCGGAGGCCGGCCGGCGCTTCCCCGCCGCGCGCCGCGTCCTGCTGACGGCCTACGCCGACACGAGCGTCGCCATCTCGGCGATCAACAAGGTGCGGCTGGACCACTATCTCGTCAAGCCGTGGGAGCCGCCGGAGGAGCGGCTCTACCCCGTGCTCGACGACCTGCTGTCGGACTGGGAGTCCGCCCATGAGGCCCCCTACCAGGGCATCCGCCTGGTCGGCCACCGGTACGCGCCCGCCACGCACCGGCTGCGCGACCTGCTCACCCGCTACCGGCTGCCGTTCAGGTTCGAGGAGGCGGAGCCGGGCGACCCGGGGGCGCCCGAAGTGGTGCTGCCCGACGGGCGCCGGCTGGCCCGCCCCGGGCACGGCGAAGTGGTGGCGGCCCTCGGCCTGGCGACGGAGCTCAGCCACCCCCACTACGACCTGGCCATTGTCGGAGGCGGCCCGACCGGGCTGGCCGCGTCGGTCTACGCCTCGTCGGAGGGGATGACCACGCTGCTCATCGAGGCGTACGTCCCCGGAGGCCAGGCCGGCACCTCCAGCCGGATCGAGAACTATCTCGGCTTCCCGTCCGGCATCTCCGGCGTCGACCTGACCAGCCGCGCCATGGCGCAGGCCCGCAGGTTCGGCGTGGACGTGCTCGCCCCGGTCGAGGCCGAGCGGCTGAGCCGGGCCGGCCGGGCGTGCGTGCTGAACCTGTCCGACGGCAAGGAGATCACCGCCGCCACCGTGCTGCTGTCGCCCGGCCTGTCGTACCGCAGTCTCGACGCCGAGGACGCGGCCCGCTTCGAGGGGGCCGGCATCTACTACGGCGCGGCCCTGTCGGAGACCGAGTCATGCGTGGGGCGGCACGTGTGGATCGTGGGCGGCGCCAACTCCGCTGGGCAGGCGGTGCTGCACTTCTCCCGGCACGCCCGCCACGTCACCCTGGTGGTGCGCGCGGACAGCCTGGCCAGCGGCATGTCCGCGTACCTGGTGGACGAGATCGCCGCGAGAGGCAACATCACGGTCATGACGAACACCTGCGTGGTCGCCGCCGGCGGCGGGGACCGGCTGGAGCACATCACGCTGCGCGACACCCGCAGCGGCGAGCTGACCACGCGGGAGGCCGAGCACGTCTTCGTGTTCATCGGCGCCCGCCCGCGCACCGAGTGGCTGGACCACCTCGTGCGCAGGGACCCCCACGGCTTCCTGCTCACCGGCCCCGACCTCGGCCCGGTGGCCGGGCTGACCGGCTGGGACCTGCCCCGGTCGCCGCTGCTGCTGGAGACGAGCGTGCCCGGCGTGTTCGCGGCCGGCGACGTGCGCGCCAACTCGGTCAAGCGGCTGGCCTCGGGCGTCGGCGAGGGCGCCATGGCGGTGTCGATGATCCACCGCTACCACTCGGAGAGCTGATCCGTCCTACTCGGGGAGCCGGGCCAGCGGCAGCCGCACCACGAACCGCGTGTCGCCCGGCCGCGAGTCGACCTCCATCGAGCCGCCGTGCCGCTGCGCCACGATGTCCATGCTGACGTGCAGCCCGAGACCCGTCCCCTTGCCCAGGTCCTTGGTGGTGAAGAACGGCTGGAACACCATCGGCAGCGCCTCGGCGGGGATGCCGTGGCCGGTGTCGCGGAACTCCACCACGGCGTGGTCGCCCTCCCGCCTGGTGCTGATGGTCAGCTCGCCCTCGCCGCCCATGGCGTCCACGGCGTTGTCGATGAGGTTGGTCCAGACCTGGTTCAGCTCGCTGGGGAAGGCCTGGAGGTCGGGGACGCCGCCGTACTCCCGGCGTACGCGGATGTTGCGCAGCTTGGGCGCCATGAGGGCGAGCGTGGCCTCCAGCCCCTCGCGCAGGTCGGCGTCCCGCTGGGGTGCGCGGTCCAGGTTCGTGTACGCCGAGGTGCGCCGTACGAGCTCCACCACCCGCTCGGACGCCTCGGCCGCGTCGCCCGCGAGGGTCCGGGTGCGCAGCACCGGCACCAGGTACGCCAGCGCCGCGGCGAGGGCGTCCGGCCGCAGACCGGCGGCCAGCTCGTCGAGCGCGGCGGCGTCCACGCCGTGCTCGGCGAGGTCGTCGGCCAGCTCGGCGGCCCAGCCGGCAGTGGGATCGAGGCCGTGTCCGCGCAGCCAGTCGGCGACGTCGTCGGCCGCCTCCGCCTCGGCCAGCGGGTCCAGCGGGGCCCGGGAGCCCAGGCTGTCCTGGAACCGCGCGACGTGCCGTACCTCGGCCTCCTCGCCCGCGCGCCCCCACTCGACCGCGGCGGCGGCCAGGCGGGGCGCGAGCCCGCGCAGCTCCCGCGCGGCCCGCAGCGCGGCCGCCGCCGGGTTGTTCAGCTCGTGCGCCAGGCCCGCCGCCAGCATGCCCAGCCCTTCGAGCATGCGGCTGCGCCCGGCCTGGCGCTCCATGGCGTTGATGCGCCCGGCCAGCACCGGCAGCAGCACCCGGCAGACCTGCGGGCAGCGCTCCAGCAGGTCGAAGAACGCGTCCTTGCCGTAGGCCACCACCCGCGCCGGCCCCACGGCCAGCGCGGTCGCGAGGTACTCGTCGCTGGTGAGCAGCGGCAGCTCGCCGATGAACTGGTGCTCCAGCACGTCGCCGAGGTGCCGGGCGAGCACCTGCTCCCGCCCGCCGACCAGCTTCGAGACCACGATCTCGCCGTCCAGCAGGACGTAGAAGGCGTCGGCGGGCGCGCCCTCGACGAACAGCGGCTCACCGTCGCCGAGCTCCTTGACCGTCCCGGCGCACGCCAGCCAGTCGAGCTGCTCGCTCGACAGCCCGGCGAACAGCTCGATCCCGGCGAGCCGGTCGGTCAGCCATGCGGGCGCAGGCACAGTTCCTCCGCCTCCCGTCCGTCCAGGCCGCGAAGCAGCCGGTACGCGTGGGCCACCGACACCAGCGTGACGTGGTGGTGCCAGCCCTGGAACGAGCGGCCCTCGAAGTGCTGCAGGCCGGAGTCGGCGGCGACCGACGCGAGCACGGACGCCGCCCTGTTGCGTAACCCGACCAGCCCCGCCAGGTCGGGCACCCGGTTGCGGCCCAGGTCGGTCAGCCATATCGCCCGCGCCCCCGAGCGCGGGTACCACCGATGGCCCGGTCCCTGCTGGTAGCGCAGGGGCCGCGTGCCCGCCTGCCCCTGGACCACCTGCAGCCGGGGCCTGAGCGGCTCCAGCACGGGGCGCGCGGGCAGGCCGGCCCCGCCGGCCGGCAGCGTGCCGGGGGAGACGCGGACGAGGTAGGGCAGCCCGCGCTCGGCGAGTCCGGCGAGGAGGAGCTCCACGCCGGGCATCGACCTGCCGTCCGCCACGATGGGCGCGGGAGGCAGCCCCCAGTCGATCACCATCTCGTCGATGGCCTGCAGCAGGTGGCGCCAGTGCGGCTGGCTCCGCTCGTGAGCCGGCACGCGGGCCCGGCTGCGCAGGCCGTCGTCATCGTCCCAGCAGCGGGGGAGCAGCAGCCGCCAGTTGACCGGGCAACCGCCGTCCTCTCCCACCATCACGACCGACAGGCCGAGCTGGCAGTTGAGCAGGCGGCCCGCGGAGTTGACGAACTGCCGCGCCACGCCCACCGACTTGGACCCGTTCTTCGGGAAG
Organism: Nonomuraea helvata; assembly: GCF_039535785.1. Taxonomy (NCBI): domain Bacteria; kingdom Bacillati; phylum Actinomycetota; class Actinomycetes; order Streptosporangiales; family Streptosporangiaceae; genus Nonomuraea; species Nonomuraea helvata. The sequence goes on along the minus strand of NZ_BAAAXV010000001.1, from coordinate 1,309,571 downwards.
ACGACCTCCTCCAGCACCCACGCCTTCGGGCGGATCGCCCCGGCGAGCAGCTGGGCCAGGCGCTGCCGTACGGGCGCCCAGTCCCAGGGGCTCTGGTTGATGAACTGCTGGAGGCACTGGTCGACCGGCCGCCCCACGACCTGGGTGGAGATCCGGCGGATCGACTTGCGGCCGGGTACGGAGACCAGGCCCTGGACGTAGACCTCGCCCCATCGCCGCTGATCAGAACGGAGAAACGACGCGAACAGGTCCTCACACAAAGGAGAGAGCCAAATCTGTCGCGTATCCAAATCCGAGTAGATGGCCATACGACCAACCCCTATAAATCGAACGTCCCCCTTTCCTGGAATTATTGAAATGTTCGGGGCCGGCTGACAGGACGAAGTTGTGCTGGCACTCTCGCTTCTACTTTTGAGAACGGACGAGATCGGCCGCGCGCTCGCCGATCATCACCACCGTGGTGTGCGGGTGCGCGTTGACCAGCGAGGGCATGACGGAGGCGTCGGCCACGCGCAGCCCCTCCACGCCGCGCACCCGCAGCCGGGGGTCCACCACGGCCGAGGCGTCGCTGCCCATCCGGCAGGAGCCGGCGAAGTGGTAGTACGAGCCGGTGTTGGCCTTCACCCAGGCGCGCAGCTCGTCGCGGGTGGTCACGTCCGGCCCCGGTGCGACCTCGGACAGCCCCCACCTGCCGGTGAACGCCTTGGTGCGGTAGATGTCCCTGGCGACCTCCACGGCGGTGACCGTGCGCTCCAGGTCGACCGGGTCGCCGAAGTAGTTGGCGTTGATCCGCGGGTAGGCGGTCGGGTCGGTGCCCGCCAGCCGTACCCATCCCCGCGAGACCGGCCCCACCAGGCCGGTCAGGCTGAGGACCACGTGCGGGTCCACCAGCTCCCGCACCGGCGCGACCGGCTGGCCGGTCTGCACGCGGCGGATGACGTTGGCGAAGAACTTCTCGCCGAACGGCGCGCGGTGCACCAGCGCGACCTCCAGGTCGGGGACGGGCAGCCCGTCCTGCGACCCGCAGAAGAGCGCCACCTCGGTCACGTTGCCGCGCGGGTCGTCGCCCGGCTCGGCCAGGTAGCCGATCGGCCCGATGACCAGCGGGTGGTCGTGGAAGTTGGCCCCCACCCCGGGCAGGTCGGCCACGATCGGGATGCCGAGCCCGGCCAGGTCGTCGGCCGGGCCCAGGCCCGACAGCAGCAGCAGCTTGGGCGACTGGATGGCGCCCGCGCAGACCACCACCTGGGCCTCGGCCCGCGCCGTGTGCGTGCGGCCCTCGCGCAGGTACTCCACGCCGACACAGCGGGTCCCCTCGAACAGCAGCCGTGCCGCCGGTGCCGCGGTCAGCACGGTGAGGTTGGGCCGGTCGAGCGCCGGATCGAGGTAGGACTCGCGGGCGCCCCTGCGACGGCCGTCCTTGATGTTCACGTGGTGCCAGCCCGCGCCGAACAGGCCCGCGTTGAAGTCGTCCAGGCGCGGATGGCCGAGCTCGACGCAGGCCTCGATGAACGTCTCCGACACCGGGTTGCCCGTCTCGGCCGCGTCGGCCACGGTCATCGGACCGTCCTTGCCGGCCAGCGGGTTGTGCCCGTCGCGCTGGTCCTCCAGGCGCTGCAGCCAGGGCAGCACGTCGTCGAAGGACCAGCCGGGGCACCCGTGGTAGGCCCAGTCGTCGTAGTCCTGGGGGCGGCCCCTGGTGTGCATCATGTGGTAGATGTTCGAGGTGCCGCCCAGGCCGCGGCCGGCGGCCGAGTAGACGCGGTTGCCGGCCAGGCCGGGCTGGGGCTCGCTCATGTACGCCCAGTCCAGGTCGGTCAGCAGCACCTCGTTCCACCGCCACGGCGTGGTGACCGCGTCGGTGACCTGTGCGTCGCCCGCCTCCAGGAGCAGCACGGAGGCGTCGGGGTCCTCGCTGAGCCGGGCGGCCACCACCGATCCGGCCGCTCCGGCGCCGATGACGATGTACCTGTAGCTGTCTGGCACGGTCGGCTCCTTCATGTGAGCAGGTCGGCCGCGCGCTCCCCGATCATGACGGTGGCGGCGGCGGTGTTGCCCGTGGTGATGGACGGCATGATCGAGGCGTCGGCGACGCGCAGCCGCTCGACCCCGTGCACGCGCAGCGCCGGGTCGACCACGGCCAGCGGGTCACGCCCCATGCGGCAGGTGCCCACCGGATGCCACACGGTGGTCGCGGTGGCGCGGACGTAGGCGGCCAGGTCGGCGCCGTGGCCGGGCGCGCTCTCGCGGTCGTGCAAGGAGCACATGGCGCTGGTGTGCGCCAGCTCCCTGGACAGTTCGATCCCGCGCACGAGCGCCACCAGGTCGGCGGGGTCCTCCAGGTAGCGGGGGTCGACCAGGGGCGCGTCGGCGGGGTCCGCCGACCGCAGGGCGAGCCTGCCCCTGCTGCGCGGCCGCGCGAGCACGGGGGCGAAGGTGAAGGCGGGCCCGTCGATGCGGTACTCGTCGGCCACGAACTGCACGGGGCCGAACAGCAGCTGCAGGTCGGGGTCGTCCGGTGGGAACAGCCCCGCCTCCGCCAGCAGCTCGGGCAGCGGCAGGGCGGAGCGCGCGGCGTAGGCCACGCCGAGGATGAGGTGGTCGTGCAGGTCGGCGCCGACACCGGGCAGGTCGGCGGCGACCGCGAGCCCGTGCTCGCGCAGGGATTCGGCCGGGCCGATCCCGGAGAGCATCAGCAGCTTGGGCGTGGCCAGCGCGCCGCAGGAGACGATCACCTCGGTGCTCGCCCCGGCGCGGTGGACGGCGCCGTCCCGCAGGTACTCCACGCCCGTGGCCGTCGTGCCGTCCAGCAGCACGCGGGTCGCCGTGGCGCCGGTCTCGACGGTGAGGCGGGGATGCCCGCGCAGTGGGTCGAGGTAGGCGAACGCCGTGCTCGAGCGCTGGTTGTCCTTCGTCCTGAAGGACTGGTAGGCGAAGGCGCCCTCCTGCGCGGCGCCGTTGTAGTCCCAGTCCTCGCCGCCGGGGAAGCCCAGGTCGGAGGCGGCCCGGAGGAAGGCGCGCGACACCTCCGACATCGCGGACAGGCGGGCCACCTTCATGGGCCCGTCCGCCCCGTGGTACGGCCCGGCGCCGTCCTCGTAGTCCTCGGCCCGCTTGAAGCAGGGCAGCACCTCGTCGTACGACCAGCCCTCGTTGCCCTGGGCGGCCCAGCCGTCGAAGTCGCGGCGGTTGCCACGGACGTACAGCATGGCGTTGACCGAACTGCCGCCGCCCAGCACCCTGCCCTGGGGCAGCGGGATCGTCCGCCAGCCGAGCCCGGCCTGCGGGACCGTGACGTACGGCCACGTCACGGCCGGGTCCCCCCACAGCGAGGCCATGCCCGGGATGCCCGTCTGGCGGATGGCCGGCAGGCCGGCGTCGCCGCCGGACTCCAGCAGGAGCACGCGTGCCTCGGTCCGCTCGACGAGCCTGGCGGCGACGACCGCCCCGGCCGCGCCGGCGCCCACGACGACGTAGTCGTATCCCCGGTCTCCCTGGTCTCTCTGGCTTCCGGCGGACATCAGCGGCTCTCCGGCCCGATGACCCAGTGCTCGGTGACGGCCAGCCGGTGCACGTACCTCGGCTCGGCCAGCGTCTCCAGGTCGGCCTCGACCTTGGCGTACTCGGGGGAGCCGAGCGCCGCCTCCATGGCGTCCCTGTCGTCGAACCACAGCAGGTGGGCGGCGTCCAGCACCGTCTCGCCGATGGCGTACGCGCCGTCCCTGACGTGACACTGGAGGTAGCGCCGCACTCCCGGCACCTGCGCGACCAGCTCGGCGTGCGGGCCGAGACCCGCGCTCCTGAAGTCGGCCAGCGGCAGCCCTTCCCGCCGCTTGACCAGCACGATCAGCTTCACGCCCGCCGGCGGGGCGAGCTCGGGTCCCGGCACCAGCTCGTGCGCGTCGGTGTCGAGCACGACCGTGCGCCAGAACGCCGCCCAGCGCGGCTCGTCCATCCGCGCGCCCTCCAGGAACTCGGGCGTCTGCAGCGACTCGAGCTGCTCCCGCTCGTCGCGCAGCCAGATCTCCGCGACACCGCTCCACAGCGGCTCGCCCTCGTCGGGCGACAACGGGATCCGGGTGTCGATCAGGTACTTCCTGATCTGCGGGATCTTGCTCGCGTACCGGACGGCGTGCACGTTCAGCCAGTACTGCTGGAACTCCTCCTCCGTCATCCCGGGCTTGGGCGCGGCGAAGATGAGTTGATGGATCACGGTGTTCTCCTCCGTCACTCGGTGTGTTCGACGCTAGGAGCGCGGATCCGCGCCGGGAAGCGGGCGCGGTGGCGCCGCGCTGACAAAGTCAAGTACGGCGCGGACTTGACCAGGTGCCGCTACGGCAGCGAGACCGACTGCGCGTGCCGGAAGACGTCGCGGGGGTCGTAGGCCGCCTTGACCTGCTGAAGCTTGGCGTAGTTGCCCTTGTAGTAGAGCGTCTGCCAGGGCACGCCCGAGCGGTTGAACGCGGGGTCGGTGATGTCGGGGTCGGGGTTGTTGATGTAGCAGCCGTCGGCCTGGTCGCCGGGGGCGGGGTAGCCGCCGGTGGCCGCCCATACCGAGCCGTACAGGTCGCGCAGCCAGCCGATGTTGGCGGCGTCGGCGGCCGGGTCCTGCCACTGGGTCTCGAACAGCGTCCAGAACGCGGCGTCGCGGTGCGCCAGCGCGGTCCGCGTGGCCGGGACGGCGTTGATCGCGCCGCCGCTGAACCCGGCCAGCGTCACCGCGGCCGCCGGGTTGGCGAAGTCCGTACGGGTGAGCGCGTCGTACATCTTGCCCGCCTGCTCGGCCGTGTACGAGCGCCGCAGGTAGGCCGACTTGGAGGAGCCGCGCAGCGTCGGGTTGATGAACGAGGGGATGCTGGCGGCGATCAGCTTGACCGCGCGCAGCCAGGGCAGCCGCTGCGCCGGCTGGGCCGCCACCACGGCGTCGGCGCCGAGCCCGGCGGTCAGGGCGCCGAGGTAGTCGCCGAGGATCCGCGCCGCGTCCGGGGCGGTGGCGTCGACCTGGGTCAGCAGGAAGACGTTCCCGCTCGAGCGGTGCGACAGCGACGCGACGCCGGACAGGATCCTGGCGGGGGAGTCGGGCGCGGCGTGCCCCTCGTACCAGGAGCCCCAGTTCGTGACCAGGGTGGCGAACTTCGTGCGGTCCAGCATGCTCCACGGGATGCCGACGGCGCTGAGCAGCACGTCCTTGGGCGGGTTGACGAGCAGGCGGCTCGGGTTGGCGCCGGTCGTGCCCGGCGTCCGGAACCAGAAGCGGGTGACGATGCCGACGTTGCCGCCCCCGCCGCCGGCGCACGCCCACCACAGGTCGCGGTTGGGATCGGCCGGGTCGCGCGAGGCCGTCACGGCGCGGGCGGTGCCCGAGCGGTCCACGACCACGACCTCGACCGCCGCCAGGTGGTCGATCACGGCCCCGAACTGCCGGGACAGGAAGCCGTACCCGCCGCCGGTGGCGTGGCCGCCGATGCCGACCGTGGGGCACATCCCGCCGGGGATCGTCACGCCCCACTTCTTGAACAGCGTGTCGTAGACGCCCGACAGCCGTGCGCCGCCCTCGACCGCGAACGCGCCCCGCTGCTGGTCGAAGTAGACCGCGTCCAGCCCGGACAGGTCGATGACGACGTCCACGTCGGAGTTGAACACGAACGGGGCCAGGCAGTGGCCGCCGGACACCACCGAGATCCGCTTGCGCGCGTCGACCGCCTCCTGCACCGCGGCGACGACCTGGGCGGTCGAGCTGACCACGCGCACGTAATCGGGCGCGCCGACCCAGCGCTGGTTGTAGCCCACGGTCAGCTCCTGGTAGCGGGGGTCGCCCGGGTACACGGTGACCGGGCCGGTGACCGGCCCACCGGCTGACGCGGCGGCTGGGGCGGAGGACGCGGAGAGCGTCACGGCGCCCGCCGCCAGCGCGGCGCCGCCCAGTAATCCCCGCCTCGACGGACCATTCATGATCGTTCCTTCCCGGGGGGTGCCACGTGGGGTCCCACCGTGCGGTTCCGAGGATGATCGTCAGGACTCCCTCATGGTGTCCCGACCTCCCGCGGATGCCGCGAAAAAGGATCGGAGTCCGTTACCTCCGGCCGCCTGCCTCACGAAGAGCGCGGCCGACATCACGAAGTACGGCCCCCGCGCCGTCGGGCCTTCAGACGGCGGGTGCCTCGGGCAGGGAGTCGAGCCAGTCGAGCAGGCGGGCGCCCTGCCGGGTCATGATGCTGGGGTCGCGGAGCGCGTTGGCCAGCAACGACATCCCCTGGTAGGCGCTGACCAGCGTCAGGGCGAGCCCTTCGGGGTCGGGCTGCCCGAGCTCGCGGAACTGGCGTTCGGCCCAGTCGATCAGCAGCCGGATGACCCTGCCCGCCTCCACGTCCAGCCCGCCGTCGTCGCGTTTGTCCAGCTCGGCGGCGAGCGTGCCGGTCGGGCAGCCGTACCGTGCGGCGAGGTCCCGTTGGCTGACCCACGACTCCACCAGGCTCTTGAGCCGTTCCCTCGGGTCGGCGAGGGCCTCCAGGCGGCCGGTGAGGATCTCGAGCTGGCGGGCGTGCTCGGCCAGCGCGGCCGCGACCAGCTCGTCCTTGGTCTTGAAGTAGTAGTACACGTTGCCGACGGGGACGTCCGCGGCGTGCGCGATGTCGGCGATGGTGGTGCGCTCCGCCCCCTGCCGGTGCACGACCTGGGCGGCGGCGGCCATCAGCCGCTGACGCTTGGCGGCCGCCGTCTTCACCCGGGAACGCGTTGAGTCAGTCACCTGACTAACTATAGGCGCCGGATTCGTGCTACGGTCTCTTCCAAGTGAGTCAGCCGACTAACTAACTCAAGGGAGAAACCATCATGATCGTTGTCACGGGAGCCACGGGGAACGTCGGCCGGACCCTGGTCCGGTCGCTGGCCGAGGCGGGCGAGGAGGTCACGGCCGTGTCGCGCCGCATCACCGGCGCGGATGTGCCCGAGGGCGTACGTGCTGTCAGCGCGGACCTGTCCGACCCCGGCAGCCTGCGCCCGGTGCTGGAGGGTGCCGACGCGGTGTTCCTCCTCACGGGCGGCGACCTGTTCGCCACGGACCCCAAGGAGATCGTCGCCGCGGTGAGCGGGCCGGACAGGGTCGTCCTGCTCTCGTCGCAGGGCGTCGTGACCCGCCCGGAGAGCGCGTCCCACGGCCGGTTCGGGGCGGAGGTGGAGCGCGCGGTCATGAACTCGGGGGCGCGATGGACGATCCTGCGACCGGGCGGATTCGCCTCCAACACCTTCGCGTGGGCGGAGTCGGTCCGCGCCCGGCGCACGGTCGCCGCGCCGTTCGGCGACGTGGGGCTGCCGCTCATCGACCCCGACGACATCGCCGAGGTCGCGGCCGCGGTGCTCCTTCGGCCCGGCCACGACGGCCGGACCTACGAGCTGACCGGGCCCGAGCTGGTGACCCCGCGCCAGAGCGCGGCCGCCATCGGGGCGGCGATCGGGGAGCGGGTCACGTTCGTGGAGCAGAGCCGCGAGGAGGCACGGGCGCGGATGCTGGCGTTCATGCCGGAGCCGGTCGCGGACACCACTCTGGCCATCCTGGGGGAGCCGACTACGGCCGAGCAGCGGATCAGCCCGGACGTCGAGCGCGTGCTGGGGCGGCCTGCCCACCCGTTCGCCGCCTGGGCCCGGCGCAACGCCGCGGCCTTCCGCTGAGCACCGGTCGGCGCAAACGCGTCGAACGGGCCTCCGACCCTTAAGGCCGGAGGCCCGTTCAGAGGGGCGGTCCCGTCAGGGGAGGGCCAGCATCCGGTCCAGGGCGGCCTTGGCCCAGTGGGCGGTGTCCTCGTCCACCGTGATCTGGTTGACGACCTCGCCGAGCACCAGCGACTCCAGGGCCCACACCAGGTGCGGCAGGTCGATCCGGTTCATGGTCGAGCAGTAGCACACCGTCCTGTCCAGGAACGAGATGCTCTTGTCGGGGAACATCTGGCCCAGGCGCTTGACCAGGTTGAGCTCCGTGCCGATCGCCCAGCTCGAGCCCGCCGGAGCCGCCTCCAGCGTCTTGATGATGTGCTCGGTCGAGCCCACGTGGTCGGCCTTGAGCACGACCTCGTGGCGGCACTCCGGGTGCACCAGGACGTTCACGCCGGGGATGCGGGCCCGTACGTCGTCGACCGAGTCGGCCGTGAAGCGGCCGTGCACCGAGCAGTGACCGCGCCAGAGGATCATCCTCGCCCGCTCCAGCTGCTCCTGGGTGAGTCCGCCGTTCGGGCGGTGGGGGTTCCAGACGACGCAGTCCTCCAGGGACATGCCCATCTCCAGCACCGCCGTGTTGCGGCCCAGGTGCTGGTCGGGGAGGAACAGCACCTTCTCGCCGCGCGAGAACGCCCAGTCCAGGGCGCGGCGGGCGTTGGAGGAGGTGCAGACCGCGCCGCCGTTCCTGCCGCAGAAGGCCTTGATGTCGGCGCTGGAGTTCATGTACGTGACGGGAATCACCCGGTCGGCCAGGCCGGCGTCCTCCAGGGCGTCCCAGCACTCCTCGACCTGGTCGAACGTGGCCATGTCCGCCATCGAGCACCCGGCCGCCATGTCAGGCAATATCACTTTCTGCGAGTCGGCCGTCAGGATGTCGGCGGACTCGGCCATGAAGTGCACCCCGCAGAAGACGATGAACTCCGCCGCAGGCCGGGCCGCCGCCTGCTGGGCGAGCTTGAACGAGTCGCCCGTCACGTCGGCGAACTGGATGACCTCGTCGCGCTGGTAGTGGTGCCCGAGCACGAACAGGCGCTCCCCGAGCGCCTCCTTCGCCTTGCGGGCCCGTTCCACCAGGTCCGGGTCAGAGGCGGGCGGCAGCTCGCCCGGGCACTCGACCCCCTTCTCGCTGTGCGGATCGGCGCCCTGGCCGAGGACGAAGAGCGGCAGCCCAGTCTGGGTGGCCATGGCCATACCCCCTTATCGTCGAATTGACGATACTCATGATGGCACACGGACGAACCTGCTTATTACGGGGGGCGGGTACCACGGGAATGTGTGGCATGGGCCAGGTGTTGGTAGCGTCATTAGTAGGACGTCGGAAACAGACAGCCGGGTTAGGGAGTCAGCAGATGACGGTTGAGAGCAGCGAGACCACGGCGCAGGGCCTGATCCTGACCGACGCGGCCGCGGCCAAGGTCAAGAGCCTGCTGGAGCAGCAGGGCGAGGAAGGTCTGCAGCTGCGGGTCGCCGTGCAGCCGGGTGGTTGCTCCGGCCTGCGCTACCAGCTCTTCTTCGACGACCGTTCGATGGACGGGGACGTGGTGTCGGACTTCGGGGGCGTCAGCGTGGTCACCGACCGCATGAGCGCTCCCTACCTGATGGGTGCCTCCATCGACTTCGTCGACACCATCGAGAAGCAGGGCTTCACCATCGACAACCCCAACGCCACGGGCTCCTGCGCCTGCGGCGACTCGTTCAACTAGGGGTGGCTTGCGCGGTCCCGCTTGCTTCAGGCGAGCGGGACCTTCGCGTATTCTCGTGGGGCTCATTGGCCTGCTGACAACGAGGAAGAAGAATCCCGTGCGCATCGCCGTTACCGGCTCCATCGCGACAGACCACCTGATGACCTTCCCAGGAAGTTTCGGCGATCAGCTGATCGCCGAGCAGCTTGACCGGGTGTCACTCTCGTTCCTGGTCGATGACCTTCAGATCCGTCGCGGCGGGTGCGCCGCGAACATCGCGTTCGGCATGGCCTGCCTGGGCCTGAAGCCCATCCTCGTGGGCGCCGTCGGCAACGACTTCGCCGACTACCGCTCGTGGCTGGAGCGCCACGGCGTCGACTGCGACTCCGTGCACATCTCGGAGACCCAGCACACCGCGCGCTTCCTGTGCACCACCGACCAGCATCACAACCAGATCGCCTCGTTCTACACCGGCGCCATGGCCGAGGCGCGGCTGATCGAGCTGCGACCCGTCGCTGACCGGCTGGGCGGCCTCGACCTGGTGCTGATCAGCCCCAACGACCCCGACGCGATGCTGCGCCACACCGACGAGTGCCGCCAGCGCGGCATCCCGTTCGCGGCCGACATCTCCCAGCAGCTCGCGCGCATGGAGGACGAGCAGATCCGCCAGCTCGTCGACGGCGCCGCGTACCTGTTCTCCAACGACTACGAGAAGGGGCTCATCGAGCAGAAGACCGGCTGGTCCGACGAGGAGATCCTCGACCGGGTCGGCGTCCGGATCACCACGCTCGGCCCCAAGGGCGCCGTCATCGACCGCAGGGGCGAGCCGTCCATCGCCGTCGCCCCCGCCCCGGAGCGCGGCAAGGCCGACCCCACGGGCGTCGGTGACGCCTTCCGCGCCGGATTCCTGTCGGGCCTGGCCTGGGGGCTGCCGCTGGAGCGCTGCGGCCAGATCGGCAACCTGACCGCCACCCACGTGCTGGAGCGCGTCGGCGGCCAGGAGTACGAACTCGGCCAGCAGGTCTTCCTCGAGCGGTTCAGCGCCGCCTACGGCGCCGACGCCGCGGCGGAGATCGCCGAGCACGTCCGCTGCTACCACCCGTAGCCATGAATGAGCCGCCCCGCCCGACGTGCGCGGCGGGGCGGCCTCCGTGGTTCCTGTCCCAGATCCTCCGGTACGGACCCGCGTCCCGTGCCGGGCTCAGCCCCTCGCGTACACGTGGTGCATGAACTCGGCGAGCTGGGCGTCGGGCAGGTGCCTGGCCAGGTCGGACTCGCTGATCATGCCGACGATGCGGTCGCCCTCCAGCACCGGGAGCCGCTTGATCTGGTTCTCCTCCATCTTGGTGAGCGCCTCGTCGACGCTCGTGTCCGGGGTGACGAAGACGAGCCCGCCTGCCAGCTCGCCCGCCGTCACCTTCGACGGGTCGTGTCCCGCCGCGATGCACTTGATCACGATGTCGCGGTCGGTGATGATGCCCTTGACGCGCTCGTCCGGCCCGCACACGGGCAGCGATCCCACGCTGCTGTTGCGCATGATCTCCGCCGCCCGGTCGAGCGTCTCGTGCGCCCCGATGCATTCCGCTCCGGGACTCATCAGGTCCCGGGCGGTCTCGTGCGGATGTCCGCTTGTCATGGCTTTCCCCCGAAAGTCGGTGACTTCTCGTACGGGGAGCCCCTACCCACCCACTTCGGGAAAAGTCAGTAATTGCGCCTTACGTGGATCGCCCAGCCGCCCCCGGGCAGCTCGTACGAGCCCACATGCCGGTGCGACTTCAGCCTGCACCACGCGGGCACGTCCGTATAAGCCGCCGGATCGTCGGCCAGCACGGCCACCACGGCGTTGAGCGGGACGTAGTTGATCTGCTCGGCCAGCATGATGATCGGGATCGGGCACTTCTTCCCGAGCGCGTCGATCGTCAGAGCCGGCTGGGTAACCTCGGTCATGCGACTCCTGCGTCCTGGCGGATGCGGCGCACCAGCTCGGGCAGCACGCCGAGGAACCTGTCGACCTCGGCCGCGGACGTGCCCCTGGGCAGCGACACCCGGACATTGCCATGCGTCAGCACGCCCATCGCTTCAAGAACGTGCGATGGACGAAGCGTACTAGCGGTGCACGAACTTCCTGACGAAACGGCGAAACCGGCCTTGTCCAGCTCGGTCAACAGGGCTTCGCCGTCGACGTACAGGCACGAAAAGGTCACGATGTGCGGCGCCCGCTCGATGGGATCGCCGATGACCTCCACGTCCGGGACGATCTTCGGCACCGTCTCCCTGATCCTGTCGACGAGCTCGGACAGCCGCGCCTGCTCCTGCGCCGCCTCCGCGGCCATCGCGCGCAGGGCGGCCGCCGCCGCGACGATGCCGGGCACGTTCTCGAACCCCGGCACCCGGCGCCGCTCGCGCTCGTCCTCCGGCAGGAACGAGCGGAACCGCGTGCCCTTGCGCACCACCAGCACGCCCACCCCGGCGGGGCCGCCCCACTTGTGGGCGCTGGCGGTGAGCACCGACCAGCCGGGTGGCATCGGCATCCTGCCGGCCGTCTGAGCCGCGTCCACCAGCAGCGGAACCCCGTGGGAACGGCAGGCCACGGCCGCCTCGGCCACCGGTTGCGCCGTGCCGACCTCGTGGTTGGCCGTCTGCAGGCAGGCCAGCGCGGTGCCGGGACGGGAGACCGCCTCGGCGAACCCGTCGAGATCGACCCGCCCCGTCAGATCCACGCCCACCGTCTCCACCGTGCCGCCGTCGCGTTCGTGCACTCCGCCGGCGTGCAGCACGCTGGAGTGCTCCACCGCGCTGGTGACCAGATGGCGCCCGACCCTCCGCCTGCCGTGTAGGGTGCCGAGCACGCCGAGATGCACGGCCTGCGTGCCCGACGAGGTGAACGACACCTCGTCAGGACGCGCGCCGAGCGCCTCGGCCACCTCCGTGCGGGCCTGCTCGAGCAGCAGGTGTGCGCGGCGGGCCTGGCCGTACAGTCTCGCGGGGTCGGCCCAGCCGACGTCGATCGCCGCCAGCAGCGCCTCGCGTGCCTGAGGGTGGAGCGGCTCGCTCGAAGCCGCGTCGAAGTACGCCACGAGACTTATCGTCCCACTTGCGGCGCCATCGAGGGGTCGCGCGGGAGGGCGAGGCACCTGCACGCTAATGTGTCTGCAATCAGCTGTGCATATGGAAATACGAGCGCCCAAGGGAGAGACTCTTGGGCTTCATCTGTGGGGTAGGCGATCCGTGAGTCCGACTCGCCGTACGACGCGGCGTTCGTTGGCCCGGCGCAGGGTGCCAGGCGCCGCCGCTTTGGCGTTGCTGCTGGCCACTGCTACGGCGTGTGCTAATGACGTACCGAAGGCCGACTGGTCTCGCGGCCTTCTGCCCGACCATGTCACCGAGCAGGGCGACGTGGTCCAGAGTCTGTGGAACGGGGCCTGGATCGCCGCACTCGCCACGGGCGCCGTCGTCATCGTGTTGATCGTGTGGGCGGCCATCTTCCACCGCAAGCGCAGGGCCAAGGCCGATCTCCCGCCGCAGGTGCGTTACAACCTGCCGATCGAGATGCTCTACACCTTGATCCCGCTTGTCATGGTGTCGGTGTTCTTCTTCTTCACCGCCCGCGACAGCCAGGCACTGACGCATGTCGACGGCGACGCGCCCGTCAAGGTCAAGGTCGAGGCCTTCCAGTGGAGCTGGCGCTTCACCACGACCGTCAACGGCAAGACGCTGCAGCCGGTCGCGGGCGTGCCGGTGAACGACTATCACCAGGGGCCCCAGCTGGTCCTGCCGGCGAAGACGAAGGTCGAGTTCAACCTGTCGACCGACGACGTCATCCACTCGTTCTGGGTGCCGGAGTTCCTGTTCAAGCGCGACGTCATCCCCGGCATCAAGCCCGACAACCCGGGCAGCAAGTTCCAGATCACGACGCTTGACCGGACGGGCGTCTTCGCGGGCCGGTGCGCCGAGCTCTGCGGCGTCGACCACAGCCGCATGCTCTTCTCGGTCAAGCTCGTCCCGCAGGCTGAGTTCGACCAGTACATCGCGACACACCAGGCTGGGAGTGCCCAGTGACCGCCATCCAAGAACCTCTCCGCGCGCCGGCAAGGCCCGTCACCAAGGGCCAGGTGATCGCCAAGTGGCTGTCCTCGACTGATCACAAGATCATCGGGCACCTCTATCTGATCACGTCGTTCGTGTTCTTCCTGATCGGCGGCGTCATGGCGCTGGTCATGCGGGCCGAGCTGGCGCAGCCGGGCATGCAGTTCACCAGCAACGAGCAGTTCAACCAGCTGTTCACCATGCACGGCACGATCATGCTGCTGATGTTCGCGACGCCGCTGTTCGCCGGCTTCGCCAACGAGCTGATGCCGCTGCAGATCGGCGCCCCCGACGTGGCGTTCCCGCGCCTCAACATGGTGAGCTACTGGCTCTACCTCTTCGGCAGCATCATCGCCGTGTCGGGCTTCTTCACCCCGGGCGGCGCGGCCTCGTTCGGCTGGTTCGCCTACACGCCGCTGTCCAACGCGATCAACTCGCCGGGCATGGGCAGCGACCTGTGGATCATGGGTCTGGCCCTGTCGGGTCTCGGCACGATCCTCGGCTCGGTGAACTTCATCACCACGATCATCTGCATGCGCGCGCCCGGCATGACCATGTTCCGCATGCCGATCTTCACCTGGAACGTGCTGCTGACCAGCATGCTCGTGCTGATGGCCTTCCCCGTGCTGGCCGCCGCGCTGCTCGTGCTCGAGGCCGACCGCAAGCTCGGCACACACGTGTTCGCCTCCGACAACGGGGGCGCGATGCTGTGGCAACACCTGTTCTGGTTCTTCGGCCATCCCGAGGTCTACATCATCGCGCTGCCGTTCTTCGGCATCGTGACCGAGGTCCTGCCGGTCTTCAGCCGCAAGCCGATCTTCGGTTACATCAGCCTCGTGGCCGCGACGATCTCGATCGCGGGTCTGTCCATCACGGTCTGGGCGCACCACATGTTCCCGACCGGGCAGGTGTTGCTGCCGTTCTTCTCGTTCATGACGTTCCTCATCGCGGTGCCGACCGGTGTGAAGTTCTTCAACTGGATCGGCACGATGTGGCGAGGGCATCTGTCGTTCGAGTCGCCGATGCTGTTCGCGGTCGGCTTCCTCATCACGTTCCTCCTGGGCGGTCTGACGGGCGTCATCCTGGCCTCGCCGCCGCTCGACTTCCACATCAGCGACACCTACTTCGTCGTCGCCCACTTCCACTACGTGGTCTTCGGCACCGTCGTGTTCGCCATGTTCGCGGGCTTCTACTTCTGGTGGCCCAAGTTCACCGGCAGGATGCTCAACGACAAGCTCGGCAAGCTGCACTTCTGGCTGCTGTTCATCGGCTTCCACACGACGTTCCTCATCCAGCACTGGCTCGGCATGCTCGGCTTCCCGCGCCGCTACGCCGACTACAGCCCGGCTGACGGCTTCACCGACCTCAACCTGATCTCGTCGGTGGGCGCGTTCATCCTGGGCGCCTCGACGTTGCCGTTCTTCTACAACGTCTGGAAGACCTGGCGCAGCGCGCCCAAGGTCACGGTCGACGACCCCTGGGGCTACGGCGGCTCGCTCGAATGGGCGACCTCCTGCCCGCCGCCGCGGCACAACTTCACCTCGCTGCCGCGCATCCGGTCCGAGCGCCCGGCGTTCGACCTGCACTACCCGCACGTGTCGGCCAAGCAGGCGCAGGAGGTCGAGGCCTGATGAGAGTCCAGGGTTGGCTGTTCCTCGCGTGCGGCCTGTTCTTCGCCGGCGTCGACGTCGCCTACTGGTTCTGGACCAAGGCGGCGACGGGCCACGGTGAGCCGGTCGGCACCACGGCCATGGCGATCTCGGTCGGGTTCGCGTTCATGGTTGGCTACTACCTGATGTTCACCGCGCGGCGCATCGGCGCCCAGCCGGAGGACAACAAGCAGGCCGACATCAGCGAGGGCGCGGGCGAGATCGGGTTCTTCAGCCCGAGCAGCTGGTGGCCGCTGTTCCTCTGCCTGGCGGCGGCCTTCGCCTTCGCCGGGTTCGTGGTCGGCTTCTGGATGTTCCTGATCGGGCTCTTCCTGGTCATCATGGCCATGATCGGGTTCGTGTTCCAGTACTACCGGGGTCACTTCTCGCACTGACCTGTTGCCGAAGCGGGCGTTTCCCTTGTGGGGGAACGCCCGCTTTTTGGCGTTCTTTGCCAGTATGCGGATGTGGTTGATCGATCACTGAGGGTAATAAAGGAGGGGGAAGCGGTTCGATCGCGGACGAGGGAGTCACTCGTGGGGCACGTAGCGAAGGGATCGGCCGGGCTGCTGGCGCTGGCACTGCTGTCTGCTTGCTCCGCAGGCAGCACATCCAAACCCGTCGGGGTGGCCATGGCCGGAGGGGCGTCAGGGCCCTCTGTGACGTTCTCTCCGCAGGACAAGACCGCGAACGTACCCACAGACCAGCCTGTGGTGGTCGCGGCCCGTACGGGCACGCTCAGGAGCGTACGGGTGGACGGGGGCAAGTCCGGTCCGTTGGAGGGCGTGCTCAGCGTCGACGGCACCCGCTGGCGCAGCAACGTCACCGCCAGGCCCAGCACGCAGTACACGGTCACCGCCGTCACCGTGGACGGCGCGGGCAAGCAGAGCGAGACCACGAGCACGTTCACCACAGTCAAGGGCAACAAGACGTTCGACATCAAGACGATCACCCCGAACAAGGACGACACCGGGCTGACGGTCGGGGTCGGCATGCCGATCATGATCGCCTTCGACCAGCCCGTCGCCGACCGGGTGTCCGTCGAGCGCAACCTCACCGTCCGCAGCTCCAGGCCGGTGGAGGGGGCGTGGCACTGGTTCGACGACAGCCACGTGGACTTCCGGCCGGAGAAGTACTGGCCGGCGCACACGAAGGTGCAGCTGGAGGCGAAACTGGCCGGCGTGCGCGGAGGGCCCGGCATGTACGGCAAGCGCGACGTACGGCTCGACTTCAAGATCGGTCGCGAGCAGATCACCAAGGGCAGCACCGACGAGCACTTCCTGATCGTCCGGCGGGACGGCAAGAAGATCCGCGAGATACCGATGAGCGCGGGGCAGGGCGACGCGTGGAACCACTACACGACCTCGGGCATCCACCTGGCGATGTCGCGCGAGCCCGTCACGGTCATGACCTCGCCCGACGCCGGGCCGGGGCAGGCCGGGTACTACCAGCTGACCGTCTACAACACCGTCCGCATCTCCAACAGCGGCGAGTACGTGCACAGCGCACCCTGGTCGGTGGGGTCGCAGGGGAACTCGAACGTCAGCCACGGCTGCGTGAACGTCAGCCCGGAGAACGCCATCTGGTTCCTCAAGAACACCTTGATCGGCGATCCGATCATCATCACCGGGTCGCCGCGGAAGCTGGAGCCCACGAACGGGTGGGGGCACTGGCAGGAGAACTGGAAGGAATGGCTCAAGTGGAGCGTGCTGAAGGACGGCCCGACCATCACGTTCTGATGCCGGTTCCGTAACGCCGCCGACTGCCGCCACCCGTCTGACGGGTCAGGTCGAGAGCGAGCCCAGCGTCGCGCAGAGCAGGTCGGTCTCCTCTTCGGTGTTGTAGTAGTGCACCGATGCCCGGACCACGGAGGAGAGGTTGCGGGCGCCCAGGTCGTAGCGGGCGGAGGTGACCACTGAGACGCTGGTGTTGACGCTCGCGGCGGCGAGCTGACGCTGGACGTCGTCGGCGGGCACGCCGTCGACGGTGAAGGTGACGATGCCGCACAGGCGCCGGCCCCGGTCCTGGACGGTCACGCCGGGCAGCTGCGCGAGCCGGTGCCGCAGTCGAGCCGCGAGGGCGGTGACCCGCTCCTCGATCGCCTCGATGCCCCAGTTGAGGGCGCTACGCGGCCAAGATCGGCCTCAGCGTGGCCGTGGTCTCCCAGTTCTCGAACCGGCGGGCGTCGGGGCGGATCTCGTACGTCTGCGAGCCGGTCCAGGTCGCGGCGTGCAGGTCGAGGAAGGGCGGCTCCAGTGTCTCGATGAGCCGTTCGGAGACGTAGAGGAAGCCGGTGCCGCGCGGCCCGCACAGGAACGTGCGTCCGGTCGCCGACGGCATGTCGCAGCCGATCTGCTGCACGTCGACGGGCAGCTGCCCGACGGACTGGCAGGCGTCGAGCAGGAACGGGACGCCGTGCTGCACTTGGCGTCCAGCATGCGGTGCCTGAGGGCCATGAAGGGCGGGTGAGCGCCGTACAAGGGGGGCGGCCGAGCGCGCCGCGGACAAGGGGCGCGCTCGGGAGTGTGCCGTCAGGCGCGGCCGAAAGCGGCGCTGGCCTCGACCCAGCGGTCGAGGGTGGCGGCGGCCGCGCCCGAGTCGACGGCCTGGGCCGCGCGGGCATAGCCGCCGGTCATGGCCGCGTCGAGGTCGTCGCCGGGGCCGTCGAGCGCCACCAGGGCCGCGGCGGCGTTCAGCAGCACGGCGTCGCGCACCGGCCCCGTCTTGCCCTGCAGCAGATCGCGTACGGCCTGCGCGTTGAACGTCACGTCGCCGCCCCGCAGCGCGCCCACGTCGGCGCGCGGGATGCCGAGGACCGTCGGGTCGAAGGTGGCCTGCGTGGCCGTGCCCTCCTTGACCACCCAGACCGTCGAGGTGCCCGCGATGGTCAGCTCGTCGAGCCCGTCGTCGCCGCGGAACACCAGGGCCGAGACGCCGCGCTCGGCGAAGACGCCGGCCAGCACGGGCAGCATGCGCGGGTCGAAGACGCCGATGGCCTGGGCGGCGGGGCGGGCCGGGTTGGTGAGCGGGCCGAGGAAGTTGAAGATCGTGGGAACGCCGATCTCCTTGCGCGTCGGCCCGGCGAAGCGGAGCGCGGGGTGGTAGACCGGGGCGAAGCAGAACGCGATGCCCGCCTCCCGCGCCACCCGCGCCGTCTGCTCGGGCGTGAGGTCGAGTCGGATCCCCAGGTGCTCCAGGACGTCGGCGGCGCCGCACGAGGACGAGGCCGCGCGGTTGCCGTGCTTGACCACCCGGCCGCCCGCGGCGGCGGTCACGATGGCGGCCATCGTGGAGACGTTGACGGTGTGGGCGCGGTCGCCTCCCGTGCCGACGATGTCGACCACGGGCCCCTCCACGTTCAGCGGCGTGGCCAGCTCCAGCATGGTGCGGGCCAGGCCCACCACCTCGGCCACCGTCTCGCCCTTGGCCCGCAGCGCGATCACGAACCCCGCGATCTGCGACGGCGTCGCGGCGCCGGACATGATCTCCCGCATCGCCCAGGCCGACTCGTCGGAGGTGAGGTGCTCGCCGGACAGGAGGGCGGAGAGCAGGGTGGGCCAGGTCGTCCGGGAGTCCATGGGCACCTACTTGGCGTTGAGTCGGGTGGAGGAGCGGCGGCGCATCAGGTCGGCCACCGTGTCGGCGAGGACCATGGGCTCCAGCGGCTGCGGCACCACGGCGTCCGCCTTGGACCACGCGGCCAGCCAGCGGTCGTCGCGCCTGGCGATGAGCAGGCAGATGGGCGGGCAGTCGTAGACCTCGTCCTTGGCCTGGCGGGAGATGCCCATGCCGCCCGCGGGCTGCGTCTCGCCGTCGAGGACGGCCACGTCGATCTCGCCGGAGCCGAGCCACTGGTGGACCTTGGGCTCGGTGGCGCACTCCACGATCTCGACGAAGGGCACGTCGGCCGCCGGGCGCCTGCCGATGGCCTGGCTCACCTCGGCCCTGGTGGCGGCGTCGTCGCTGTAGACGAGGACCCTCATCGTGTCGGCGGTGCTCCCGGTGGACGTCACTGTCGCGCTCACTATCCCTTGTAGCGGTATGGTCACCTCGGATGCTACCGGTGCGCCGGTGTGCATTCCCAGGCCACCGTGCCTGACAGGGGGTTTTGGGGCGATTTTCCCAGGTTGCTTCCCGGTTTGTACCTGCTAACCGGGGGGTCGTGCGCGGGACCGACCACTGAAGCCGCAATAATGCTGCCCGTGGCGACAGCATCCGCAATAACTTCGACGACGACAGCACAGTCGTACCGCCGACCCAATCTGGTCAGCGTCGGTACGATCGTCTGGCTGTCCTCCGAGCTCATGTTCTTCGCGGCGCTGTTCGCGATGTACTTCACCATCCGGTCGGTGAGCGAGGGCAACGGCCTCGTCTGGGGTCCCGCGCTGCACAAGGCGGGCCTCGAGGTCGCTGAGGGCGCTCACCTGAACATCCCGTTCGCGACGGCCAACACGATCATCCTGGTTCTGTCGAGTGTGACGTGCCAGCTCGGTGTGTGGGCCGCAGAGAAGGGGCAGGTCCAAAAGCTCCGCTTCTGGTACATCGTCAGCTTCCTCATGGGCGCGGTCTTCGTGGCCGGGCAGCTGTACGAGTACGGCGAGCTGGCGTCAGAGGGCGCGACCCTGTCCGCTAACGCCTACACCTCGGTGTTCTACCTGACGACGGGCTTCCATGGCCTGCACGTGACCGGTGGCCTTTTCGCGTTCCTGTTCATGCTGGGACGCACGTACGCCGCGAAGCGCTTCACGCATGAGCAGGCCACCAGCGCGATCGTCGTGTCTTACTACTGGCACTTCGTAGACGTCGTCTGGATTGGTCTCTTCTCGACCATCTACATCATTCGTTAAGGAACGGGATCTCTGTGACTAGGATCACCGCTTGGCGGCGGCATCCCCTCGCGAGATATGCCGTCCTGATTTTGGCGTTGGCGCTGGTCGGGATGGTATACGCCGCTTTTGTCCAGGCGGGCAAGCCTGCCGACGCGGCACTGGCGTCCGGCAAGGTCGATGACGTGGCCGAGGGCAGGAGCCTGTTCGTTCAGCACTGCTCCAGCTGCCACGGCATGAACGCGCAGGGCACCTCGACGGCACCCACGCTCGTCGGCGTCGGCGCCGCTGCCGTCGACTTCCAGATGAGCACCGGCCGCATGCCCGCCGCCAACCCCGGCCCGCAGGCTCCGCGCAAGCCGCTGGCGCCCTGGGTCGACGAGACGAAGATCAAGCAGATCGGCGCCTACGTCCAGTCCCTCGGCGGCGGCCCGCAGGTACCCGCCTCGGAGCAGGTCGACGCCAAGCTCGGCGACGCGGGCAAGGGCGGCGAGCTGTTCCGTGCCAACTGCATCCAGTGTCACAACTGGGTCGGCGCCGGCGGCGCCCTCACGCAGGGCAAGTACGCGCCCAACCTCAACTCGGCGACCCCCACGCAGATCTACGAGGCGATGGTCACCGGCCCGCAGGCGATGCCCGTCTTCAACGACTCGACGATCACGCCTGAAGAGAAGCGCAGCATGATCGCCTACATCACCCAGGTCCGCGAGCAGAAGGACCCGGGCGGTTTCGGCCTGGGGCGCATCGGCCCGGTCACCGAAGGTCTCGTAGCGTGGATCGCGGGCCTGAGCGTCCTCGCACTCGCCGCCATCTGGATCACCGCGAAGAAGCGACAGAAGTCATGACAGAGAACGAGCACGAGATCGAGCAGCCCGATGAGCGCGTACCCAAGCGCGTCATCGGCACCCCCGCGCCGGGCACCTCGATGCTCGGCACCGTCGAAGCGGCGGACGTCGAGAGGGAAGTCCCGGGCGTCACGCTGCCCGATGAGAGCAAGGCCCGCAAGGCCGAGAAGATCGTGGCGCTCTGCTTCACGATCACGTTCCTCGCGGCCGTCGCGTTCATCATCTCCTACGTGGTCTTCCAGGTCGGCAGCCCCGAGAAGACCGGGGTGTCCAACCTCGCGCTGGGCGGCACGCTGACGCTGGCGGTCCTGGGGCTGGCGGTCGGCATCGTGATCTGGGTCCGCCAGATCATGCCGAAGTACTCCCTGGTCCAGGAGCGCCACGTGATGGCCTCCGACGAGGACGACCGCGAGGTCGTGGCCGACACGTTCGTCCAGGGCGCCAACGAGAGCGGGTTCGTCAAGCGCAAGCTGCTGCGCCGCACGCTGCTGCTGGCCGCCGCGCCGCTCGGCCTGGTGCCGCTGGTGCTGCTGCGCGACCTCGACAACAGCAAGATGCCCGGCGCCAAGTTCAACAAGATGCTGCGCCACACGGTCTGGGGAGAGAAGACCAAGGACGGCAAGCCGCTCAGGCTTGTCGTCGAGGGCACCGGCCAGCCGATCCGGGCAGCCGACTTCAACTCGCCCGGCGGCATCCTGTCGGTGGTCCCCGAGGGCTACCAGCACGACCTCAACGCCCTCGCCAAGGCCACGCTGATCCTGATCAAGTTCCGCCCGGAGGAGATCAAGAGCGGCGTCCGGCAGAACTGGACGCACGACGGCATCGTGGCGTACTCCAAGATCTGCACGCACGTGGGCTGCCCTGCCGCCCTCTACGAGCAGAACACCCATCACATTCTCTGCCCCTGCCACCAGTCGACGTTCGACGCGGCAGACGGTGCGAAGGTCATCTTCGGCCCGGCCGCCCGGCCGCTGCCGCAGCTGCCCATCACCGTCGACTCCGAGGGCTACCTGATCGCCAAGGGAGACTTCGAGGTGCCGGTCGGCCCCAGCTTCTGGGAACGCGGTGACGCCGAGCGGGCGGCCAGGGAGAAGGGGGGCCAGGCATGAGCGAGCTCAATGCCGTTCCCAAGGGCATCGCGGGGCCGTCGACCTTCCTCGACGACCGCCTCGGCGGGGCCAACTTCCTCAAGCGCAACCTGCGCAAGATCTTCCCGGACCACTGGTCGTTCCTGCTGGGCGAGATCGCGCTCTACTCGTTCGTCATCCTGCTGCTGACCGGTACGTTCCTGACGTTCTGGTTCAAGCCGAGCATGATGGAGGTCGCCTACGACGGCTCGTACGCGCCGCTCAAGGGCGTGATGATGTCGGAGGCCTACGCGTCGTCGCTGGAGCTCAGCTTCGACGTCCGTGGTGGTCTGCTGATCCGGCAGATGCACCACTGGGCGGCCCTGATGTTCGTGGCCGGCATGATGGTCCACATGCTGCGGGTGTTCTTCACGGGCGCCTACCGCAAGCCGCGCGAGCTCAACTGGATCATCGGTGTCCTGCTGCTCACGCTGGCGCTCGCCGAGGGCCTGACCGGCTACTCGCTCCCCGACGACCTGCTGTCCGGCGCCGGTCTGCGGATCACCGAGGGTGTGGCGATCTCGCTGCCGCTGGTCGGTACGTACATCACGTTCTTCCTGTTCGGCGGGGAGTATCCGGGTGAGGCGGTCATCTCCCGGTTCTACTCGCTGCACATCCTGCTCATCCCGGGCATCCTGCTGGCGCTGATCTCGGCGCACATGGTGCTCATGTGGGTGCAGAAGCACACCCAGATGCCGGGCAAGGGGCGGAGCAACCAGAACGTGGTGGGCGCGCCGTTCTACCCGGCCTTCATGGCCAAGGCGGGGGCGTACTTCCTGTTCACGCTCGCCACGGTGGCGGGGCTGGCGACGTTCACCCAGATCAACCCGATCTGGCTGTTCGGCCCCTACACGCCCGCCGACATCTCGGCCGGTTCGCAGCCCGACTTCTACATGGGCTTCCTCGAGGGCGCGCTGCGCATCATGGTGCCGTGGGAGATCAACCTCTTCGGCACCTCCAACGCGGGCACGCTGCCGTTGAGCGTGATCATCCCGGCTCTGGTGCCGATGGGCATCATCATGACCGGGCTCGCGCTCTATCCGTTCCTCGAACGCTGGGTGACGGGCGACCACCGCGAGCACCACATCGCCGACCGGCCGCGCAACAACCCGCACCGCACCTCGATCGGCATGGCGGCCATCACGTTCTACGGCGTGCTCTGGCTGCTCGGCGCCAACGACGAGATCGCGGCGAACTTCCACGTCAGCCTCAACTGGACGACGTACGCCGGCCGGGTGCTGATCTTCGTGGCGCCGGCGCTGGCGTACCTGATCACCTACCGCATGTGCCTCGGCCTGCAGCGCTCCGACGCCGCGGTCGTCTCGCACGGCGTGGAGTCCGGCGTCATCAAGCGGCTTCCGCACGGTGAGTTCATCGAGGTCCACACGGCGCAGGCGGACGACATCGAGGCCCACGTGCGCGGCAAGGAGCCGGTGGCGATGCTGCCGGTGGCCGAGGACGCCGCGGGCATCCCGCCGAAGGGTATGCGCGGTCCGCTCGGCAAGCTGCGCGCGCGCATGTCGAAGGCGTACGGCGGGGAGAAGATCCCGCTGGACGACGGTCACGGGCACGGGCACGAGGAGGAGCACGCCGCCATCGGCACCGGTGGCGACGACGACCGCAGCCTGACCCACTGAGGTCTGTCTTCAAGAACCGGGCCCGGACGGATCATTCCGTCCGGGCCCGGTTCTCTGTGTGATGACCTTTTACGGCTGCGCCCTTCTCGGAAGGGCGGGAGGCGGGTCAGTCGGCCTCGGGGAAGCCGATCGAGAAGGCGGCGTCCAGGTCGTGCTTGGAGTACGCGCGGAACGCGATGTGCGTCTCCGTGTGCAGCACCCCGGCGACCTTGTTGATCCGCCCGGGCACCACCTCGGCGATCTCCTCATAGGCGGCCACCCGCACCATCGCCAGCAGGTCGTAGTCGCCGGTGATGGAGTAGACCTCGCTGACCCCTTCGATCTCGGCGATCGTCTGGGCGACCTCCGGGATCCGGTCTACCTCTGCATTGATGTGGACGATAGCCGTGACCATGGATCAACTCTATCGTTTCACCTCAGGGGCCGCCCCTCCCGGTTGCGCCCCTGATCGAGATGCCGGTACGCCAGGTCGATGCGGGCCTTGTGGCGGGCGGCGCCCCAGGCGGGCACGCTCCACTCGCCGTCCACCTCCACCAGCCGGACCCCGGGCGACTCCAGCCAGCGCAGGATGCACTCGGTCTCCTCGGCGCTGGCGGCGTGGACCGGGCCGGGCCCCGGGATGACGGCCTCGGCGGTGGCCGTCAGGGAGGCCACGAAGGGGGTCGGATGGGTGCCCTTGGGCATGACGCCGGCCGCCGCGAGCCGCCCGTACCGGATGACGTGGATGTCCCAGCCGCCGCCGAAGGCCGGACTGGCGGCCACTAACTGCGGGATGCGCGTGATGGCGCTCAGGCGCTGCATGCGGGCCGCCGTGCGGACGAAGGACGCCAGCCGGTCGCGGTCGACCGACGCCTCCTCGTAGCGCTGCTCCACCGACAGCCGCTCCATGCGGGCCGACACGGCGGTGAAGACGAGCGAGGCGTCGAGCGTCATGGCCCGGCGCGCGCTCTCCACGTGGAGCGCGTACTCCTCCTGGCTCTCCTTGCCCGCGCAGGGCGCGCCGCAGCGGCCCATCTCGTGCAGCACGCAGGCCGCCCGCTGGGTGCGCAGCGACACCGGCTGGGTGCACTGGCGCAGCGGGACCGCCTCGTGCAGCGCGATGCGGGCGTCGTCGGCGAGGCGGGCGCTCGTGAACGGGCCGAGGTAGGTGGCCCCGTCGTCCTTGACCTCGCGGACGATCGACAGGCGCGGGAACGCCTCGGTGGTGAGCTTGAGCCAGAGCACCTTCTCGGGGAAGCGGGAGCGGCGGTTGTAGCGGGGCTTGGCGCCGCCGATCAGGCGCAGCTCCCTGACCTCCGCCTCCAGGGCGGTCGCGCAGACGATGTGGCGCACCCGCTCGGCGATGCCGATCATCTCGCGGATGCGCGGGCGGGTCTCGCTGGCCGTGAAGTAGGAGCGTACGCGGTTGCGCAGGTTGGTGCTCTTGCCGATGTAGAGCACCTCGCCGCGCTCGTCCTCGAAGAAGTAGACCCCGGGGGCGTGCGGGACGGACTCGGCCAGGTGGCGCTTGCGCTGCTGCTCGGGCGTGGGGGCGCGGACGAAGGACTTGAGCTCTTCGAGCGTGTGCACCTGGAACGACCCGGCCCGCTCGATCAGCCCGTGGAGCACGTCGACGGTGGCCCTGGCGTCCTCCAGGGCGCGGTGGCACGGCTCGGTGGCGCTGCGGAAGAACCTGGCCAGCGTCCCCAGCTTGGCGTTGGGCACCTCGTCGCGGGTCAGCACCCGGCGGGCCAGGTCGACGGTGTCGACGACCGGATTGGCGGGCGGGGGATAGCCGTGGGCGGCGCAGGCGGCCTTGACGAAGCGCGTGTCGAAGCCGGCGTTGTGGGCCACCAGCGTGGCCCCGCGGATGAACTCGAGAAAGCTCGGCAGCACCGCCTCGATCCGCGGCGCCGCGGTGACCATGGCGTCGGTGATGCCGGTCAGCACGGAGATGAACGGCGGGATCGGCCCGCCGGGATCGACCAGCGTGGAGAACTCGCCGAGCACCTCGCCCGCCCGCACCTTGACCGCGCC
Source organism: Nonomuraea helvata (assembly GCF_039535785.1). Classification (NCBI taxonomy): domain Bacteria; kingdom Bacillati; phylum Actinomycetota; class Actinomycetes; order Streptosporangiales; family Streptosporangiaceae; genus Nonomuraea; species Nonomuraea helvata. The sequence goes on along the minus strand of NZ_BAAAXV010000001.1, from coordinate 1,283,993 downwards.
GATCTCGGTGATGGCGTCGTCGGACGGGGCGCCGCCGGTGGTCTCGAGGTCGAACACGACGAACGTGACGTCGCTCAGCGGAGTGCCGAGCTCGTCGAGAGTGCCTTGAACCGCGTCCACGATCCAAGACCATAGAGAGGAGGACCGACAGGAACGAATAACCATCCCTCTTGATCCTTAGTTACCCTTCCGTGTATGTCCGCGGGAAGACTTGCCGGCCGCTATGCCCTGATGCGCCCTCTAGGCGCGGGTGGCATGGGAAAGGTGTGGCTGGCCAGGGATGAGATGCTTGACCGCGATGTCGCGGTCAAGGAGCTCACGCTGGCCGAGGGCATGTCGCCCAAGGAACGCTCCGACTCGGTGAAGCGGGCCGTGCGCGAGGCGCAGGCCACCGCGCGCCTGCGGCATCCCGGCATCGTGGCGCTGCACGACGTGGTCGTCGAGAACGACCGCCCTTGGCTGGTCATGGAGCTGCTCCGGGGCCGCACGCTCGGCGAGACGGTGCGCGAGTTCGGACCCATGCCGGCCGACCATGCCGCGCGCGTCGGCGCGGACGTGCTGGAGGCGTTGATGACGGCCCACGCGCAGGGGCTGCAGCACCGCGACGTCAAGCCGGGCAACGTCTTCGTGACCGAGAGCGGCCGGGTGGTGCTCACCGACTTCGGCATCGCCAGGCAGGAGGGCCAGGCCACGCTCACCGAGCAGGGCCTGATGATCGGCTCACCGGGGTTCATCGCGCCCGAGCGGCTGGCCGGCGAGCCCGGCGGCCCGGCCAGCGACCTGTGGTCGCTCGGCGCCACGCTGTACGTCGCCCTGACGGGCGCGCCGGCCTACGAGGGGTCGGCGGGCCAGCGGGTGCGGGCGACGCTGACGGAGCCCGTACCGGTCGCTCCAGGGCCCCTTGGGCCGCTGCTGTCCGCCATGATGGCGCACCAGCCGGCCGCCCGCCCCGACCCGCGGCTGGTCGTGCAGGCGCTCAGGCAGGTGGCCGCGGGCGGCCAGGCCCCGCCGCTGCCGGTCAACCACGACATCACCGCGCCCGGCAAGGTCGGCCGGCGCGGCGGCAGGGCCGCGCTGTGGATCGCGGCCGTGTCCGCGCTGATCCTCGGCGCCGGCGGCACGACCGCCTTCCTCGTCCTGCGGGACCGGGCGGACTCGGCGCCGGCCGCGTTCACCGTGCCCATGGACGTGTGCACGCTGCTCACCCGGCAGGACGTGGGCAGGCTGCTGCGTATGCAGCAGCCGCCGAAGGGGCAGCCGAGCAGCGACGACGAGGGCCCCAAGTGCGGCTGGCCGGTCACCAACACAGGGGTGGACCTGCAGGTGCAGAAGGACTCCGACACCGTCGACCCCTGGTCGATGACCCCGGTCTCGGCCCACCGGCTCTTCGAGAGCCAGAAACGCAAGTGGGCCAGGTACGGCAGCGTCGACTGGATCTGGCCCGAGATCGGCGCGAAGAACGCGCAGCAGGCCAAGCGCACCCCGGTCCACCAGGTCACCGGCGTCGCCGAGGAGGCGTTCGGGTTCGAGCTGAAGGGTTCCACCGGACGCGTCCACTCCGCGTACGTCTTCTACCGGCTGGCCAACCTGGTGGTCGCCGTCAGCTACTCCACGCTCAGCGACAAGCCGACGGACGAGGAGATCAAGCAGACGGCGCTGAAGGCGGCGCAGGCGAGCGAGCAGGTGCTGCGCAATGCCCGATGAGCTCTACCAGCTGGCCGGCCGCTACCGCCTGATCGAGCGGCTCGGGCAGGGCGGCGCGGGCACGGTGTGGCGGGCCATCGACGAGATCCTCGACCGCCAGGTGGCGGTCAAGCAGGTACGCGTGCCGGAGGGGCTGACGCCGCCCCAGCGGGCCGAGTTCGCCGACATCGCGATCCACGAGGCCAGGTCGGCGGGCCGGCTGCGCGACCCGGCGATCGTGCTCGTGCACGACGTCGTCCTGGAGGGCGACCAGCCGTGGATCATCATGGACCTGGTCACCGGCCGCTCGCTGGACAAGGTGATCAAGGAGCGGGGCCCGCTGCCGCCCGGCTACGTGGCCGCGATCGGGCTGCGCGTGCTGTCGGCACTGGAGGTGGCCCACGCCCACGGCATGCTCCACCAGGACGTGAAACCGGCGAACATCCTGCTCGACGCCGACGGCTCGGCCATGCTCACCGACTTCGGCATCGCGACGCAGATGGGCGGGCAGGGCGGCAGGTTCGGCTTCGCGGGCTCGCCCGGCTACATGGCCCCCGAGCGGCTCAACGAGGAGCCCGCAGGGCCGTCGTCCGACTTGTGGTCGCTCGGCGCCAGCCTCTACACGGCGGTGGAGGGGCGCGCGCCGTTCGAGCGGGAGCTGTCCGCGGCGGTCGCGGCGGCGGTGCTGCTGCACGAGCCGCCGTTCCCGATGAGGGCGGGCCGCGAGTTCGGCGGCCTGATCATGGCCATGCTGGTGAAGAACCCGGCCGCCCGCCCCACGGCGGCCCAGGTCCGCCAGGCGCTCGGCGCCCTGGCGGGGCCCGCCCCGGTCCGCCGGCGCCGGTGGTGGCTCGTGCCCGCGGTGCTCGCCGCGGTCGTGGCGCTGGGCGCGGGCGGCTGGTATGCCACGGGCGCGCTCAGGAGCGGGCCCGAGACGGGCAGGTTCGCCACGGCTCCCGACCCCTGCACGCTGCTCAGCGACGCCCAGGCCGCCCAGCTCGTGAAGGGCAAGCCCGAACGCTCGCTCAACAGGCCGGGAGAGTGCCAGTGGCTCCTCCGCCGGGGCTCGGTGGGCGGCGACCGCCTCGTCGTACGCACCTGGGCGGAGCAGCCTGACGGCGACCTCAGCGGCCCCCAGGTGGCGCAGCGCCGATTCGCCAGCGAGAAGGCGAGCCGCGCCGCGGCCAAGGGCACGGTGATGCGCGTCTCCCGCGGTCAGGTCAACGACCTCCCGGGTGTCGGGGAGGCGGCGATCACCCAGAACAACTTCAAGGCAGCCATGACCAGCAACACCGAGGGTTTCGGCGACACCACGGTGCTCTTCCGCATGAGCAACCTGCTCGGCGAGGTGGTCTGGCAGCGTGCGGACGTTCCGGTCACGAACCCCGTGGACAAGGAGCCGGCCCTCAACGCCGCCCGGCTGATCTCCGCGAAACTGGCCAAGTGAGCCGGTCAAGGGACAGAACTGCAAGCGCATTGCAAGGGGTGTGACTAGGCTGTTTCCCCGCAAGTCAGGGCAACCCCAGGAGTCCAGGTGAATCCCGGTAGCGAGTGGCAGCCGCCGACCACCCCTTACCAGGTGCCGGGAAGGCAGTTCGAGCCGCCGACCCAGCCCCCGATGCCACCCCCGCCGCCGCCCCCACCCGCTCCGCGGCGGCCCGCCTGGCTGCTGCCCACGATCGCCGCCGCCCTCGTCGTACTGGTCGCGGCGGGAGGGGTGGGCGCCTACATCGTGGTCCAGAAGGTCTCCGGCACCTCCAAGCCGCCCACGGCCCGGAGCGCCGTGCCGACGCAGGCCGCCTCCGCCGCGTCAGCCGGCCCCGACGTGTGCGCCATGCTGCCCAAGGAGGAGGCCGACCGCCTCGTGCCCGACGCGACCGTCTCCAAGCGGTCCGAGGACAACGAGTACACGGTCGTCTTCACCTGCGACTGGATGAACCAGCGCATCTCGTTCGGCGAGTTCTGGCGCAGCAGGGAGATCGACGTACGGATCGAGCAGCACAAGGCCGACGGCGCCAAGACCGGCCGGGCCATGGCGCAGAACTCGTACGAGGTCGAATACCAGGGCGGCAAGTACAACGAGACGGCCAAGCCCTCGCTCGACCCCGACGAGAAGGAGTACATCTCGCCGCTCAAGGACATCCCGGGCGTCGGCGAGGGCGCGTTCGCGCAGTACACCTGGCGGCGCGACAGCAAGCTGCTGTGGTACTCCTTCGGCGAGGCTCACGCCCGGGTCGGCGACATGACGGTCCGGGTCAAGTTCCAGGCCGGGCAGCAGCGCAAGGACGCGCAGATCCTGTCCAACGACGGCATCAAGTCGATCAACGAGGAGAACGCCATCCGCGAGGTGAGCGGCCTGGTCGGGCAGTTCGCGAAGGGTGTGGCGGCCTGGCAGGCGCAGCATCCCGACGTGCTCGCCAAGCCGGAGCCGTCGAAGGCGCCGATCACGCCGAGCGCGCGCCCGACGCCCTCGCCGACCGTGCTGGCGGCGTTCCCGGGCGACTGCGGCGCCGTGACCGAGGTGGCCACGCGGCTGGTGCCCAAGCCCACCACCCGGGCGCGCGGCACCGAGGTCGGCGACGACGCCCAGACCGAGTGCCGCTGGCTCAACCTCGACCTGCCCGGCGACGGCAAGAACGTCAAGAAGATCCGCAGCGTGCTGATCACCGTGCACCGGTTCACCAATCGGGCGGGCGCGGCCGACGAGACCGCGGCCAAGGGCTACTACGCCAGCGAGTACGGCCGCAACAAGGTCACGGCGCGGTCGTCGATGGGCGGCATCTCCTGGGGCAAGCTGATCGACGTCAAGGGGCTGGGCGACGACGCGTACCAGCAGTTCGTCACCAACCGGCACAGCGACGTCTCCGCCTCCACCGGCACCGTGGTGATGCGCAAGGGCTCGGTCGTGGTCGTCATCGACTTCTCCGGTCACCAGCGGCCGCAGGACGAGCCACAGAACTCGCCCAAGGTCCAGCTCATGCCCCAGAAGGAGGCGATGGACGGGGTGCTCACCCTGGCCAGGGCGTACATGGCCCAGCTCGCCAAGCAACCGGTGGGCAGCTAGGCGGGTGGCTAAGCAGGGGCGTCGCGGAGGCGCTCCACGCGGATGCCGCGCAGCAGCGCCTCCGACACCAGCACGGCGGCCAGCAGGCTGATCAGCAGCGCGACGCCCACGACGGCCCAAGAGCAGGCAGGGCGGCTGCTGCGCTCGGCCCACTGGCGGGCAGGGGTGATCGCGGGTGTGCTGGTTACCTGGCCCGCCGATGCGCACAAGCGTACCGCCCAGGAGTGGGACGCCGTTCGCGCCGCGATTCCCGGCGGCCGGGATCTGCCCGCCAGAATCATCAAGGCCCGTACCCGGCAGATTGCCGCGTTCGTACAGACTCATAGGCGGCTGCCGACCGATGTGTTCGAGCTGGAGGAGGCGCCCCGGGCGGCGCTGATGCTGGTGCTGGCCGCATGCGATCGGCAGCAGGCCACCATCGAACGCAGTGACGCCAAATCCGCGGCGGGCGCTGCTGCGGTTGCAATTGCCCACCCGCCCTGACCCGCGCTCGTATGCGGACTGGGTGTGGGTGGCCTGCCCTATCACACTGCCCCCTGCAATTCCGGCTGACGCGGTGCTGTACCTGCCCACCCTGCGCCTGACCGATGGCACGGTGCGAGCCGAGATGGCCTACACCCACGCCGTCCCCCGGGCCCGGCGCACCGGCCACTCCATCGCGCTCGGCGTCGACTGGGGCCTGAACACGCTGCTGTCAGCGGGCGCCGTTCGCCTGCATGCGGGCGGGAACTTGACCGCTCTGGGCGCCGGTGCCCAGTTCCGCGCTGCCGGAGTGCTGGCCAAACAACATCGTCTACGCCGCCTGTCCGAGCGTCTACATGCCAAGACCGGCCACTATCAGCGCCTGATCGACGGATGCGCACCCCACCCGGCCCTGCACGGTAAGCACGCTCTGCTGAATGCGGAGATCCAGCACATCTCCGCACGCCGCACGAACCTCAACGACGCCCTCGCCGGTGCGGCCGCCCGCTGGGCCGTCGATCAAGCCATCGCCGCCAAGGCTACGGTCATCTATCTGGAAGACCTGCGCTCGTTGGAGGCCGCAGGGATGGGCCGCACCCAGAACACCCGCCTGTCCCAGCAGGTACGAGGCAAATCGCCTACCGTATCCGGCACTTGGCCGCCGAGATCGGCATTGCCGTGGTGACTGTCCCGGCCAGGAACACCTCCAAGCACTGCCCGCATTGCCTGACACCACTGCGGCACCGTAAATCCCCCGACACGCCCGCCCTCGCAGGGTGGAAATGGGCCATCTGCCCGGAGTGTGGGTGGCAGGGCGATCGCGACCAGGGCGCGTGGCGCCGCATCGCCGCCCGCGGCCTCACCCACCAGACCAGGACCGCAGTGGACCGGGCAACCGGTGCCATGGCGATTGGTTCCGTGGTGGACAAGCTTGAAGCCCAGGCGGTGATCAGCTTGCCCGCTTCTAAGACTCGCCGCAAGGATCGGTCGAAGACCGGACTCACCCGGCGCCGCACCGCACGCCCCGCGCCCAGGCGACGCAGGGCACCCTCCCCCACCCGGCCCATCGGCCAGGCGGGCAAGCGTCCGGAGGGACGCGCACCAACGGGCCGGGTCCGGCTGCCCCGCGCAGCCTACCGGCACCAGGGCATGACAACGATCAGCACACCCACCAGAAGGCACCGGCCGCGAGGGGCAGCGCTGGGCGCAGGATTCCATCTCCACGCCCACGCCACCCCTCCACGGTGGGCGCAACCCCCGCCAGGCATCATGACTGACATGGGATCGCCAAGCTGATCAGAGACGCTCAGCAGCCCGTACAACCGGCACGCAGGTCCGGCTGCTCGTCCAGGGGCACGCCCCTGACCAGGACCCGCCCTGCGGCGGGCGGGAGGAGCCCGGCGAGCGTCGTCAGCAGCGTCGTCTTGCCCGATCCCGACGGCCCCATCAGTGCCACCCGCTCGGCCGGCGCCAGCTCGAGGGTGAGGTCTTCGATGATCGTACGCCCGCCCGCGCGGCAACTGAGGGCTCGGCAGGCGAGCGCCGGTCCAGGCACCACGCGGGGATCATCTCCCTGTGCGTTCACCCGCGTCAACAGTTAATGGAGCTGCAACTCGGTTGCAAGTGGCCCAAATACCGTTATGTCCTGCAAGACCTGAGCCGCGGGATCGGGTTTGTCCAGTACAGGGGCATGGGCAAGCCGGGGGGATCACGCGGCTCACTGGTTTTCCGGCGCCTTGTCGCGGGCCAGGAACGGCTCGAGCAGGCCCGGCACGGCTCGAGCCGCCAGCTCCAGGCCCTCGGCGCGGCCCACATCCACCACGTCGTAGTGTCCCTCGCCCGCGGCGGTGACGGCGGAGACGGTGAGCAGGCTCGAGCGGCGCTGGAAGAACGACTCGCTGATCGTCCAGCCTGAGATGCCCTTGCGGTCGAGCGCGACGGTGTGCCGTACCACCGCGCCCTGCCTGGTGAGCAGATGACGGCCGCCCAGCGCGTGCCCGAGGCTCCTGGCGCCCTCCACGGCCGCCCACATCCCGAACGCCAGCGCCACCACCGGCACCGCCCAGACCGAGACCCGCACCCAGGACCACGGGACCAGCCAGGACACCGCCCCGGCGACCGCGGCCAGCACGGCGCCCGTCACCAGCGCCCGCACCACCCGCCTCCGCCTGGCCGCCGCCGGGTGCGCCACCAACGCCCCCGCGCCCGCCCCGCTGCTGATCCCGTCCGGGACGGAGGTGCCCGGCGCCGGAGTGCCGGCGATCTCGGCGGCCAGCCGCCAGGCCACGGCGCGGGGGAGCGGCGGGGTGAGGGCGGCGACGTCCTCCGTCTCGTTCTCCGCCGCCTTGCCGAGCCCGGTGGCGATGGTCTTGACGCGCGCCCCGCCGCCGAGCCGGAGCAGCAGCGGTTCGCTGATCTCCACGCCGCGCAGCCGGCGCTCCTCCAGCGTCAGGGAACGGGTGGTCAGCAGGCCGCGGCGGAGCCGGAGCCGGCCTGGCTCGCGTTCCAGCCGGTAACGGCCCCACGACTCGGCGAACAGCAGGACCGCGCCGAGGACGCCGGCGGTCGCGTTCACGGCGAGGAGCAGCGGGACCGCCACCAGCGGCCGTGCCGTCACCCAGTCCCACAGGCCGGTCGCCGCCCACTTGGCGATGCCCTCGACCCCGAACGAGTCGAGCGCCTTGTAGAGGCCCCCGAGCACCAGCGCGGTCCCGGTGAACGTCCACACCGACAGCGGCGCGTACCTGATCCACGACCAGCGCAGCTCCATCAGCGGCCCGTCGCCGGGAGCGGGCGCCTCGCCCTGGCGCAGCAGGGTACGGCGCAGGGACTCCGCCTCGTGCCTGGTCAGCGGGTCGAGCACCAGGTCGGTGCCCTCGGCCGCATGCTCACCTGTGCCGACCTTGACCACGGTCAGGCCGAAGAGCCGCAGCACCGGATCGGCCCTCAGGTCCACGCTGCGTACCCGGTCGAGGGGGATCGAGCGGTGCTGGCGCACCGTGATGCCCGAGCGCAGTTCGAGGCGTTCGGTGGTGAGCCGCCAGCGGGTGGTGCGGAGCCTGGCCGCGTCGTACGCCACCACGGCGGCCACGACCGGCACCGCGGCCGCCGCACAGACCGCCACGACGCCGCCGGGCGGCCAGTCGCTGCCCACGAGGAAGCGCGCCAGCGCCGCCACCACACCCGCCACGATCGCCAGCGACTTCACCCCGGACGCCCACAGGCTCCGCCCGGCCAGCCGCCGCCAGCTCCCGCCGCCGTCCGCCCCGCCGACAAGGGACGCCCTGCGCGCGCCGCGCCCGTCGGCCCCGTACGCGCCGCGCCCGTCGCCGGTGTGAGAGGCGGTCACGTCGCGTCCCCCGGCGTCGCCTGCGTGATGGCGGTCAGGCGTTCGGCCAGTTCGGCCGCCACCTCGTGGTCCAGCGCCGCGATCTTGACGGTCCCCGCCGACGAGGCGGTGGTCACCGTGATGTCCGCCAGCCCGAACAGTCGCTGCACCGGCCCCCGCGCGGTGTCGACCCGCTGGATCCGCGACATCGGCGCCACCCGCCAGGTGTGGGTCAGCCACCCCTTGCGCGTGTAGACCGCCTGGTCGGTGACCTCCCACCGCTCCACCCGGTAGTAGGCGCGCGGCGCCACGAGGGCCAGCAGCACGCATCCCGCGGCGAAGATCCCCACGCACACGCCCAGCCAGACCGGCCGCGAGGTGAAGATCCAGTACGCCGCCACCGCCGCGGCCGCCACCGGCACCAGGAGGATCAGCCACTGCACCGTCCACCAGGCGACCGCCCGCGGGTCGGCCTGGTGACGCGGCGGGCGCAGCCCCACCCGCGCGACCCCGGTCATCGCCCGCCCTCCGCCTTCTTCATGGAGTCGGCCACGGCCAGCAGCGCCAGCCCGAGCACCCCGATCACGATGGCCGCGAACACCTCGTACCCCTCCAGGAACGGCAGCCGGTTGACCACGAGCAGCCCGTGCGCCCACCGCCACCATCCGAACAGGGTGTTCAGCAGGCCGCCCAGACCTTGCAGGAGCAGCAGCCAGCCGAACACCGTCAGCACAGCTTTCATGGGTCCAAGCGTCGCCGCCGGGGCGCGAGGATCGCGTCGGCCGTAGGTCTCGGCCGGCATCGACTTTGGTCGCTGTCGCCGTACCCTTGGCAGGGCCTAACCTCGGTGAGCGTGACGGGACTGCGGGGGGACGGCGCTCACGCCGACGAGTACCGATGGGCGCTGCCGTCGGTGCTGCTCGGCGACGGGCGCGAGAGCCGCAGGGTGCGCCGCTCGACCCGCGACTGGATCGTCGACATCGTCATGTTCCTGCTCGCGTGCGGCATCACGCTCATCAGCCTGCCGGAGCTCCAGGACGAGCCGGAGCCGCTGCAGGCCCTGGAGCAGGTGGTGGGGGCGCTGTCGTGCGCGGCGGTGTGGCTGCGGCGCAGGTGGCCGGTGGGGCTGGCGGTGGTGACCACCCTGCTCACGTCCTACCTGGAGCTGCCGGGCGGGGCCTCGGTCGTGGGGCTGTTCACGGTGGCGGTGCACCGGCCGTTCAAGGTTTCCGGCCCGATCCTGCTGCTCTCCTGCGTCACCGTGGCCCCGTACGTGATGCTGCGGCCCCAGGAGGATATGGACAGGGCGTGGGCGGCGGCGCTGAGCGTGACCATCGTGCTGGCCGTGTTCGCGTGGGGTGTCGTGATCAGGGCCAGGCGGCAGCTCATCTGGTCGCTCACGCAGCGCGCCGACGGCGCCGCGGAGGAGGCCAAGCGGCTCGAACGCGAGCGCATCGCCAGGGAGATGCACGACGTGCTCGCGCACCGCATCTCCATGCTGAGCCTGCACGCGGGCGCGCTGGAGTTCCGGCCGGACGCGCCCGCCGAGGAGATCGCCAGGGCCGCCGGCGCCATCAGGACCAACGCCCACCTGGCATTACAGGACCTGCGCGAGGTGATCGGCGTGCTGCGCCACGCGCACCCGGACGGCGACGACCCGGTGCCCGACCGGCCGCAGCCCACGCTCGCCGACCTACCCGCGCTGGTCGAGGAGTGCCGCCACGCGGGCATGGACGTGCGGCTCGACCTGCGGGCCGACGGCGACGCGCCGGAAGGGCTGGGCCGCAACGTCTACCGCATCGTCCAGGAGGCGCTGACCAACGCGCGCAAGCACGCCGGCGGGGCGCCTGTGACGGTGTCGGTCTCCGGGGCTCCGGGCGAGGGGCTGTCGGCTGAGGTGCGCAATCCTGTGGAGGCGCGCCACGGGTTGCGCCTGCCTGGCGCGGGGGCGGGGCTCACCGGGCGGAGCCTTCCGGGCGCCGGTGCCGGGCTCATCGGGCTGAGGGAACGGGCCGAGCTGGCCGGAGGACGGCTCGAGCACGGCGCGACCCCGGACGGCGAGTTCGCGGTCCGCGCGTGGCTGCCGTGGCCGTTGGAGACGAATCGGGAGGACGCATGATCAGGCTGCTGATCGTCGACGACGACGCGATGGTGCGGGCGGGGCTGTCGATGATCCTGGGCGGCGTGGACGACATCGAGATCGTGGCCGAGGCCGGCGACGGGTCCGAGGTGCCGCCGCTGGTGGCCGGGCACCGGCCCGACGTGGTGCTGATGGACATCCGCATGCCCGGCGTCGACGGGCTCACCGCCACCGAGGCGCTGCGCCGCACGTCCGCGCCGCCCGAGGTGGTGGTGCTGACCACGTTCCACGCCGACGCGCAGGTGCTGCGGGCGCTGCGGGCGGGGGCCGCGGGATTCCTGTTGAAGGACATCGCGCCCGGCGACCTGGTGCAGGCCATCAGGAAGGTGGCCGCGGGGGAGCCGATCCTCTCTCCGGCGGTGACGCGCCAGCTCATCACGCACGTGTCCGACGGCGGGGCGGGGGAGCGCACCGAACGGGCCAGGAAGCTGCTCGCCCGCCTCAGCGAGCGGGAGCGGGAGGTGGCGCTGGCCGTGGGGCAGGGCAGGTCGAACGCCGAGATCGCGCGCGAGCTCTACATGAGCGTGCCCACGGTCAAGGCGCACGTCTCGCGCATCCTCACCAAGCTCGACCTCAACAACCGGGTCCAGGTCGCGCTGCTGGTCTACGACGCCGCCACGTAGTCACCCCGCCAGCAGCTCCTCGATCGTGGCCCGGTGCAGCACCAGGTCGTCGGGGTCGTCCGGCGCGGGCTGCTCGCCGAAGTGGATCCGGCGCTGCCACACCCTGGCCATGACGATGCCGTGCCGGAGGGCGGCGTACATCTCGTAGAAGTCCATGTCGCGGGGCTCGTACCCCGTCAATTCTTGATATTTCTGGCAGACGTCGTCGCGGCGCATGAAGTCGGGCATGCCGGGGAAGCCGGCGGCGACGGTGAGGTCCTGGAAGAAGCGGTGCAGGAAGATCATCCAGGACAGGTCCAGCTCGCGCGGGCCCACGGCGGCCATCTCCCAGTCGAGCACCGCGACGGGGGTGAAGTCCCTGAACACCATGTTCCCGATCCGGGCGTCGCCCCAGCACAGGACGTCCGGACCGGGCTCGTCCGGCCAGTGCGGCTCCAGCCACCGGAAGGCCCGCTCCAGCAGGGGGATCCGCCGCTCGCCGTGCGCCCACTCGTAGTAGGCGCGCTGCGCCTCCACGTGCGCGCGCAGCCCGGCCGGCCCGAACGGAGTCAGCTCCTCGGCCGTGAACCGGGCCTGGTGCAGCGCCGCCAGGACCGCCACGGCGGAGTCCTGCAGCCTGCGCCGGTCCGCCGGCGCCGCGTCCAGCAGCCAGCTCCCGAACGTGTACGGCATCACGTCCGGAGGCACCTCGCCGTCCTCGCGCTCCATGACGAGGAACGGCGTGCCGAGATGGGCGGGGTCAGGTTCGTACCAGAGGGCCCTGGGCGCTGGAATCCCAGCTTTTTCCCTGGCCAGGCGCATGATCCCGAACTGTGTCCGCAGGTCGTACGAGGGGAACACCGGAACGGACTCCACCGCAGGTGCGAGCCTGGCTACGCAGCGCGTTCCCCCTCCGCCCCAGTCGGCCGTGAAGAACAGGGTCTCGCTCGACATGCCGTTCTCGGACGGCCTGGACACTTCGGACACCGAAGCACGTGCGCCGACCCTGCCGCCCAGCCAGACGGCCAGGCGTTCGCGCAGCTCTTCCAGGTCGCGGGTGGAGGTGCGGATCTCATCTGTCACGGTCGGCCTCCCAGGCTCCGGCTCAGTCGTATACCGCCAACCAAGCGCTCGTCCATACAGGGATGACCGTTACGGTCAGGTACGCGGCAGCCGTACCCTTGTCTGAAAGGGCATGTCACGAAGGGACAAGTGGGATGAGTTCAGCGGGTGAAGGCCTGTCTCGCCCGCTTCCCGAGCAGGTGCGGCTGAATGTCGTCGATCTGGCTTCTCAGGTGCTCGGGACGATGCCCGCTGTCTCCATACCTCCGCCGCTGCGCGGCATCGCCAAGTTCGACCCCCGCAAACGTGCCAAGCTCGGCAGCGCGCCCATCGCGGCGCAGCTGGAGAACGACAAGAAGTTCCGGGAGCTGGTGGCCGAGTCGGTGGCCGCCGGCTGGCCCGAGCTGGTCGCCTCGCTGGCCGAGGGAAACGTGCCGCCCGCGGCCGACCCCGTGCTCGTGGCCGCGGCCGCGTACCTCACCCGGCCGCCCGGCTGGGCCGAGATGATCGAGGCCGCCCGCACCGACCTGGAGCAGTCGGCGGCGGCGGCCGAGGGGTCGGAGCGCGAGGAGGCGGTCACCCGGCTGCGCGAGCAGCTGGCCGCGCAGAAGAGCGCCGCCAAGGAGGAGTCCGACCGGCTGCGCGAGCAGATCAGGGCGGCCCGCGCGGAGAACTCCGACCTGCGGCGCAAGCTCCATGAGGCCCGCGAGCGGGCCAAGGCCGCGGTCCGCCATGCCGAGGAGATGGAGCACGCGGCCGAGGAGGCCAGGTCGGCCGCCTCCGCCGCCTCCGTCTCGGGCGAGTCCGAGCTGCGGCGGCTGCGCGAGCGCCTGGCCGACGTGGAGAAGCAGCTCGAGGCCTCGCGCCGGGCCGCCCGCGAGGGCAGGAGCATCGAGGACGCCCGCGTCAGGGTGCTGCTCGACGCGCTCCAGGACGCCTCCGCCGGACTGCGCAGGGAGCTGGCCCTGCCCACGATGATCAGCCGGCCCGCCGACTCGGTCGCCGCCGTCACCGGCGAGCGCCCCGGCGTGCGCGGGGTCCCGGCACGCGCCCTCGCCGACGACGACCCGCAGCTCCTCGACCAGCTCCTGGCCCTGCCGCAGGTCCACCTGATCATCGACGGCTACAACGTGACCAAGACCGGCTACGGCACGCTCACCCTCGCAGACCAGCGCAACCGGCTGATGACCGGGCTCGGCGGGCTGGTGGCGCAGACCAGGGTCGAGGTGACCGTGGTGTTCGACGGGGCCGAGCTCAACGCCCCCGTGCAGGTGGTGGCGCCCCGGGGGGTGCGGGTGCTGTTCAGCGAGCCCGGGGAGATCGCCGACGACCTGATCCGCCAGCTCGTCCGCGCCGAGCCGCCCGGCCGGGCCATCGCCGTGGTGTCGTCGGACCGCGAGGTGGCCGAGTCCGTCAGGCGGATGGGAGCCAGACCCGTTCCGTCTGGCTTGCTGCTGCGCAGGCTGGGCCGGGCCTAGATTACGGACCGGCCGGCCGGCGATCCAGCTCGGTCCTCCATCACGATTTGCCTCTTTGGGTGAGACCTCACCCGCCACTTCTGTACTATTTCGCCCCAGACATCATCCCCTGGGAGGCGACACAGTGAGGTTTGGCAGGGTGCCGGTTGCCGCGGGTCTCGCGTTCGGGCTGCTCCTGTCCCCGATGGGTCCGGCCCTCGCTGATCCCAAGCCGACGCTCCGGCAGGCCAAGGCCAAGCTCGAGAAGCTCAACGACAAGGCCGACAAGGTCGTCGACCGGTACAACACCGCCACGGAGCGCTACAAGGAAGCCAAGGGCGCTTACACCAAGCTGAACGACAGCTACAAGCGCAAGCTGGACACCGTCGCGGACCTGCGCGCCCAGGTGATCAACATGGCCGTCAACGGCTACAAGCTCGGCACCGACCCGACCTCCTTGCCCGGCCTGATCAGCACGGACGACCCCTCGGCCCTGCTGACGGGGCTGACGCTGGCCGGGCAGATCTCGAAGGAGGAGGCGGCGAAGCTGGCCGCGTTCGACCGCGAGAACCGCGGGCTGAAGACGGAGCGCGACAAGGCGGAGCAGGCGCTGGAGGCGGCCGACAGGGAGCGGGACGGCGTCGAGAAGGAACGCTCGGAGATCATGAAGCTGATCCGCGAGCAGAAGAAGCTGCTGAACAAGCTGAACGCCTACAATCCCGGCAATCCCAACAGCGTCGGCATCAAGTACACGGGCCCCGCCTCGGGCAACGCCGCCGCCGTCCTGCGCTTCGCCTACGCCCAGGTCGGCAAGCCGTACATCTACGGCGGGACCGGCCCACGGGGCTACGACTGCTCGGGCCTGACCCAGGCGGCGTGGCGAGCCGGTGGCGTGTCGCTGCCGCGTACGACGTGGCAGCAGTGGGCGTGGGGGGCCAGCCGCAAGGTCTCCTTGAACGACCTCCAGCCCGGCGACCTCATCTTCAGCAACGGGCTGGGCCACGTCAGCATTTACGCCGGCAACGGGCAGATCGTCCACGCGCCCCAGACCGGGGACGTGGTCAAGGTCGTCAAGCTCTCCTCTTACGGCAGCGGTCTCGTAGGCGCTGTCCGCCCGTAGTCGCCCTTCGCGGGACTCCGGCGTTGCCGGAGGTCCTCCTTGGAACGTTCCCGTCTCAGTGTGACAAATGCGACATTTGAGGCCTGACACAGCAGCGTGAAATCAAATGTGAGCAGGGTCACATTCCGATAACGGAACCTGGCCTTTCAGCAGGGGCCTTTCGCCTTACAGCCCCCTTTATCTGATCTTTACAGGCCATGTCTCGCTTTGCCGATTCTTGACGGTTCCGCGTACCTTCTGGCGTCGTCCCGCTTCCCAGCGAGACAGCAGAAGATCCGCCGGCCACCGCCCACATCCCCATGCGAATCCTTGATCGGGGCGGTGACCTGCCGAATCCGTGCAGCCAGGAGGCACGGAGCCGGGGACCCAGCGATCCCAGTTTCCCAGGGATCAGGGGTGAATCGGCGCGAATCGCGCCGTAGGGCTACTTCCAGGCCCGAACCCGTCAGCTAACCCGGTAGGCGTTCGTGGAAGTCCCAAGGAGAAATCCTGTCTACGTCCCCGAATAACCCCCGTCTGTCCCGCCTTGCCGTGAGTGGCGTAGCGCTCTCGATGACCGTGACGGCCGCAGGTCTGGTCCTCCATGCCCCAACGGCTCGGGCGGCAACGAGCACGACCGCTTCGACGGCCAAGGCGGCCACCACCGCCCGAACCTCGACGTCGGCCAGGGCCGCGGCGCTCAGGGCGGTCAAGGTCGCCCGGCAGAAGTCCAAGGCCCGCAAGGCCGTCGCCGCGGCCAAGCACCAGATCGGTGACCCGTACCGGTACGGAGGCACAGGTCCTGGTTCGTTTGACTGCTCCGGCCTCGTCCAGTACGCCTGGAAGAAGGCCGGCGTGAAGATCCCGCGCGTGACGAACAGCCAGTTCGCCCGCATCAAGAAGAAGGTCTCCTGGCGGCACCTCCAGCCGGGCGACCTGATGTTCTTCAGCGGGCTCGGCCACGTGGGCATGTACGTCGGCAAGGGCAAGATGGTCCACTCGCCGCGGACAGGCGAACGGGTACGCATCGACAAGCTGAGCAGATGGCGCAAGACGTCCTTCGTCGGCGCCGTCCGTCCCGGCATCTGACCGAGCCCCCGCCCGAACGCGTTTCGGGCGGGGCTCGTTCGTTCTGTGCTGAAGTCTCCCGTGGGCCGACTACGATCGGGCGTCGTGTCCGGGTGGATGAGTCGTCGGGTCGCGGTGGCCTCCATCGCGCTCCTCGCTCTCGCTCCCGCCGCCGCCCCCGCCCCTGATGCGCCGATCCTCCCGCAGGAGGCCCGCTACCTGTGGCGTGACGGTGCGGTCGTGGTCCACGGAGCGCGCTCCGTCGTCGTCGGCCACCACGCCCCGGATAGGGAGCTCCGCGAGCTCGCACGCCGGGCCGACGCGGCAGGGCAGCGGGTCTCGGGCGTGCTCGGCCGGCCGGTACGACCGCTGATCGTCGTCCCCGGCTCCGCCGCGGAGGCCGCCCGGCTGGCCGGGGTGGGCAGGATCGACGGGCTGGCCGCGCTGGCCGACGGCGGCCGGGTGATCGTCGTCCCCGAGCTCTTCGCCGAGCTCAACTCCACCGGCAAGGACGTCGTACTCGCGCACGAGCTCACCCACGTCGCGGCGGGCACCGACCACCTGCCCGTGTGGCTTTATGAGGGATTCGCCGACTACGTCAGTTACCGCGACTCAGGGCTCCCCGTGCGGACCGCCGCGGCCGAGCTGGCCGCCGAGGTGCGTTCCGGGCGGTTGCCGGGGGAGTTGCCCGGATCTGCCGCTTTCGCGGCCGACGGCCGGGACCCCGTACGGCTCGCGCGGGCGTACCAGGAGGCCTGGCTGGCGTGTCGCTTCCTCGCGGACCGGTTCGGTGAGGGGACGCTGGTGAGGCTCTACCGTGATGCCCAGGCAGGCGGCGTCGATCGGGCGCTCGCCGCTCTCGGGCTGTCCGCGGCCACGCTGACCGCACGGTGGCGCGACTACGTGCGGGACCAGCTCGCATGAGGGGGAGGAGCGGCGGTGGACGTTCACGCTCAAGAGGGGCAGGGGCATGGGGACGGGATATCTGTGAACGGGGACGGGGCACGTGAGGCCGCGGACGAGACGCGGCTGAGGCGGCAGGCGGCGGTGGCGGCCGTGGTGCTCGGCCTGATCATCGTGGCCGTGGCCGCCTTCAGCACCCCCTGGCACCTCCTCGCCTCCGGGCCGCCGGACCCCGCGCGTGACTTCACCGCCGCGCAGATCGCCAGGGCCGAGGCGTTCGACACGGCCACCACCGTGCCGAGCTACCTGTCGCTGGCGCTCACGCTCGTCATCGCCGGGCTGCTCGTGGCCACCCCGCTCGGCGCGAAGGCCGTGCGGTGGCTCAAGGGCCCGTGGTGGGTACGCGTGGTGCTCGGCGTCGTCGTCATCACCGTCATCGTCGAGCTGCTCAAGCTGCCGCTCGGCATCTGGTTCGAGACGACGTTGCGCGGCTACGGCCTGTCCACCCAGGACTGGGGGTCATGGGCCGGCGACCGGCTCAAGAACATCGGCGTCGAGACGTTCCTCCTCTGCCTCATGCTGCTCGTGCTCATGGCGCTGGCCCGCAGGATCAGGCGCTGGTGGATCCCGGCCGCCGCCGGCGCCTTCGTGCTGACGGTGGCGATGTCGTTCATCTATCCGGTGGTGTTCGAGCCGCTGTTCAACGACTTCACGCCCATGCGGCAGGGCGCACTCCGCGTGAGCCTGCTCTCCATGGCCCAGCGCGACGGCGTGCCCGTCGAGGACGTGCTGATCGCCGACGCCTCGCGCAGGACGACGGCGCTCAACGCGTACGTGTCCGGCTTCGGCGCCACGCGCCGGATCGTCGTCTACGACACGCTGCTCAAGGCCCCGATGCGGGAGGTCGAGCTGGTCGTGGCGCACGAACTGGGCCACGCCAAGCACAACGACGTCCTGTACGGCACGTTCGTCGGCGCCCTGGGCGCCGCTCTGGGCGCCATGCTGCTGTTCCTGGTGTTCGAGCCGGTACGCCGCCGCACGGGCGTCACGTCGATCGGCGACCCGCGCGCGGTCGGCGCGATCATGGGGCTGATGACCATCGGCTCGCTGATCATGGGTCCCGCCCAGAACCTGGTCAGCCGGCACATCGAGGCCAGGGCCGACCTGCACGCGCTCGATCTCACGCGCGATCCGGCCACGTTCATCGCCATGCAGAAGCGCCTGGCCGTCACCAATGTTTCCGACTTGTCGCCGGATGCGGTGGAATATGTGCTCTATGCCTCCCACCCGTCGACCCCTGAGCGCATCGCCATGGCCCGCGCATGGGCCACGTTGAACGGCGTCCCAGTGCAGTGAGTTCTATCGCGGAGCCGGGTGCCGGAGCCAAGGTCCTCATCGTCACGAACGACTTCCCGCCCAGACCCGGCGGCATCCAGTCGTTCGTGCACGGCCTCGCCCTGCGGACACCGGGCGTGGCCGTCTACGCGCCCGCCTGGCCGGGCTGCGAGGAGTTCGACGAGCGCCAGCCGTACCCGATCGTGCGGCATCCGACGCGGCTCATGCTGCCGGCGCCGGCCGTCGCGCGCCGGGCGGCCCGGTTGGTGGCCGAGCACGGTGCGGGGACCGTGGTGTTCGGCGCGGCGGCGCCGCTCGGGCTGCTCGCGCCCCGCCTGCGCGCGGCGGGCGCGCGGCGGGTGGTGATGCTCACGCACGGCCACGAGGCGTCGTGGGCGGGCGCGCCGGGCTTCCGCGCGGCGCTGCGCAGGATCGGCGAGCACGCCGACGTGGTGACCTACCTGGGCGAGTACACCCGCCAGCGCCTGGTCGCCGCCATCCCCCCGGAGAAGCTGGTACGGCTCGCGCCCGGCGTGGACGTCACGCAGTTCCGCCCCGGCGCGCCCAAGGCCGAGCTGGGCCTGGACGGCAGGCCGGTGGTCGTCTGCGTGTCGCGGCTGGTGCCGAGGAAGGGCCAGGACCAGCTGATCAGGGCCTGGCCCCAGGTGCTGCGGGCGGTGCCCGACGCGGTGCTGCTGCTCGTGGGCGGCGGGCCGCACCGCGGGAGGCTGGAACGGCTGGCGGCGGGGCGGGAGTCGATCAGGTTCACCGGCACGGTGCCCGCCGCCGCGCTGCCCGGCTACTACGCGGCCGCCGACGTGTTCGCGATGCCGTGCCGTACCCGGTGGAAGGGGGTGGACGTGGAGGGGCTCGGGATCGTGTTCCTGGAGGCGTCCGCCACCGGGCTGCCGGTGGTGGCGGGCGCGTCCGGCGGCGCGCCCGACGCCGTGCGGCCCGGCGAGACCGGGCTGGTCGTGGACGGCGAGGACGTGGGCGAGATCGCCCAGGCGATCGTCGAGCTGCTGGGCGACCCGGAGAAGGCCCGCAAGATGGGCGCGGGCGGGCGCGACTGGATCGTCCGCGAATGGGCGTGGGACCAGGTGGCCGCCCGCTTCCGCACCCTTCTCCAGGCGCCTGAGCCCTAATTGCCGTCGTAGAGCTCGTCGATCTCCTTGGCGAAGTCGCGCATGACCAGGTTGCGCTTGACCTTCAGCGTGGGCGTCAGGTGACCGCTGTCCTCGGTGATGTCGCCGTCCAGGATCGTGAACTTCTTGATCTGCTCGGCCTTCGACACCTGCAGGTTCGCCCGGTCCACCGCCGCCTGGACGTCCGCCAGCACCGCGGGGTCCTTGCGCAGCTCCGCCACGGAGGACCCGGCGGGCAGGGCCTCGGGGTCGAGCGTGATCAGGGCGGCGACGAAGGGGCGGCCGTCACCGACGATCATCGCCTGGGAGATCAGCGGGTGGGCGCGCAGCGCGTCCTCCATCGGCCCGGGGGCGACGTTCTTGCCCGCCGCGGTCACCAGGATCTCCTTCTTGCGCCCCGTGATCCGCAGGTAGCCGTCGGCGTCCAGCTCGCCGATGTCGCCCGTGTGGAACCAGCCGCCGTCGTCGATCACGTCGGCGGTGGCCTCGTCGTTCTTCCAGTAGCCGGGGAAGACGTTCCTGCCCTTGGCCAGGATCTCCCCGTCGTCGGCGATGCGCAGGCTCACGCCGGGCAGCGGCTTGCCGACCGTGCCGATCTTGTTGGCGTACGGCATGTTGACCGTGCACGGTCCTGTCGTCTCCGTCAGGCCGTACCCCTCGAAGACCTCGATGCCGACGCCCCTGAAGAAGTGGCCGAGCCGCTCGCCGAGCGCGCCGCCGCCGGAGACCGCGGCCGAGAGGCGGCCGCCCGTGGCCGCGCGGAGCTTGGTGTACACCAGCCGGTCGAACAGCGCGTGCTTCAGCCGGAGCCCGAGCGGCGCGCCGGTGGCGGAGGCGCGGCTCGAGTCCATCGCCACGTCCACGGCGCGGGCGAAGATCTTGCCCTTGCCGCCCGCGATGGCCTTCTGCTCGGCGCCGTTGTAGACCTTCTCGAACACGCGGGGCACGCCCAGCAGGAACGTGGGCCGGAAGTCCTGCAGGTCGGGGGCGACGTTCTTCATGTTGGGGGTGTGCGCGATGACCGCGCCCGCCTCCAGCAGCACCACCTGGATGATCCGGGCGAGGATGTGCGCCAGCGGCAGGAACAGCAGGGCCGCCGGGTCCTTGGTGGCGAACAGCGGCTCCAGCGGGCCGCGCAGCACGTTGAGCGCGGTGAAGAGCAGGTTGTCGTGGGTGATGCGGCAGCCCTTGGGACGTCCGGTGGTGCCCGAGGTGTAGACGACCGTGGCGAGGTCAGCCAGGACCACCTGCTCGCGCCGCTGGTCCACGTCGGCGTCGGAGACGTCGCCCGTGTCCAGGGCGCCGTCGATCCGCCAGACCTGCTTCAGCTCGGGCGCGGCCTCCCTGACGGTCTCCTCGTGCTCGTCCAGCTCGACGAAGACCGCCTTGGCCTCGCTGTCGGACAGGATCCACCGGACCTGCTCGGCCGACGACGTCTCGTAGATCGGTACGGTGACCGCCCCGATCGCCCAGTTGGCGTAGTCGACCAGCGTCCACTCGTACCTGGTGCGCGACATCAGCGCGACCCTGTCGCCGTGCGAGATCCCCGCCGCGATCAGGCCCTTGGCCACCTCGGCCACCTGGTCGCGGAACTCCGACGCGGTGACCGCCGGCCAGCCGGCATCGGTCTTGCGGCGCATCACCACGGTGCCCGGCTCCTGCTCGGCCCGCCTGAAGACGATGTCGGACAGGCTGGCGGAAGCAGGCACATCGACCAGGACGGGAACGCTGTACTCGCGCACGGATCAAACTCCTCTTCGGGGACCGCCTGGACGTTACCGCGTCAAGTTACGGACGGGTAGTCTCAACGTTCACGCTAGCAGTCGGACATCTAGTATTTGCTCCATGAAGGTCCATGTCGTCAGCGACGTCCACGGCAGAGCCGACGCGTTGGCCAGGGCGGGCGACGGCGCGGACGCGCTGGTCTGCCTGGGCGACCTGATCCTCTTCATCGACTACGACGATCACGCGCAGGGCATCTTCCCCGAACTGTTCGGCGCGGAGCGGGCCGCCGAGTTCATCGCGCTGCGCACGGCCAAGCGGTTCGACGAGGCCAGGGCCATGTCGGCGAGCCTGTGGGCCACGCTCGACGGCGACCCGCGCGAGCACATCGAACGCCGCGTGCGCTCCCAGTACGAGACCCTCTTCGCCGCCATGCCCACCCCGGCCTACCTCACCTACGGCAACGTGGACCTGCCGCGCCTGTGGGCCGACTATCTGCGGCCGGGTCTCCAGGTGCTCGACGGGGAGGTGGCGGAGATCGGCGGCCTGCGGTTCGGGTTCGTGGGCGGCGGGCTGCAGACGCCCTACCGCACGCCGTACGAGATCGGCGACGAGGAGTACGCGGCCAAGGTCGAGGCGGTCGGCGAGGTCGACGTGCTGTGCTGCCACATCCCGCCGGCCGTGCCCGAGCTGCTCTACGACGTCGTGGCCAGGCGGTTCGAGCGCGGCAGCCAGGCCACGCTGGAGGCGATCAGGCGTACGCAGCCGCGCTACGCCCTGTTCGGGCACGTGCACAACCCGCTCCACGCGCGCGCCCGCATCGGCCGCACCGAATGCGTGAACGTCGGCCACTTCCGTGGGAAGGGCGTCCCGTTCGTCCTCGAGTGGTGACCGCCGGGACGCGTTCAGCGGTCCACCGCAAGTAGCGGATTGTGCACTACGGTGGGCCGCGTTCAGCGGTCCTCCGCAAGTAGCGGATTGTGCACTACGGTGGTCGCATGGCTGATCGCACCACTTCGAGCACCACCATCAGCGCAGGCCGGCCCGAGGTCATGGCGGTGATCGCGGACTTCCCCACGTACCCGGAGTGGGCCGGGCAGGTCAAGAGCGCCGAGGTCCTCACCACGGACGGCGACGGCAGGCCGGAGACGGTGCGGTTCGCCCTCGACGCCGGCATGATCAGCGACACCTACACCCTCGGCTATGCCTGGCAGGGCGACGACGGCGTGAGCTGGAAGGTGGTCGAGCCGGGCAAGATGGTCTCCGATCTGCGTGGGAGTTACCGGCTCGCCGACACGGGCAGTGGCACGGAGGTGACGTACGAGCTCACGGTCGATCTCAGCGTCCCCATGATCGGCCTGGTCAAGCGCAAGGCGGAGAAGGTGATCGTGGACACCGCGCTCAAGGGCCTCAAGAAGCGCGTCGAAGGTCGCTGAGTTGAGTCCCCGGGTCCTGCTCTTCACCGGAAAGGGCGGCGTCGGCAAGACCACGGCCGCCGCCGCCACGGCCACGCTCGCCGCCAGGCGCGGGCTCAAGACGCTGGTCGTCTCGACCGACACCGCGCACTCGCTGGCCGACGCGCTCGCCGTGGAGCCCGGAGAGATCGCACCGGGCCTCCACCTCCACCAGGTCGACACGCAGAAGTCGCTGGAGCGCCACTGGGGCGAGCTGCAGCAGTACGCCAAGGGGGTGCTGGGCGAGCTGGGCCTCGACGAGATCACCTCCGAGGAGATCACCGTGCTGCCCGGCGCCGAGGAGCTCATCGCCCTGCTCGAGCTGCGCGAGCACGCCCGCGAGGGCCGCTGGGACGTGATCGTCGTCGACTGCGCGCCCACCGCCGAGACGCTGCGGCTGCTGGCCCTGCCCGAGGCGCTCGACTGGCACGTCAGCAGGCTCCTGCCGGTCGGCCGCAAGCTCATGCGGCTCGTCTCGCCGTTCGTGCGCAGCGTGGCCCACGTCAGCGCGCCCGGCGAGGAGGTCATGAGCGCGGGCGAGCGCCTGCACCGCGGCCTCATGGAGGTACGCGAGCTGCTCACCGGCGACCACGCCTCCGTCCGGCTGGTGTTCACGCCCGAGTCCGTGGTGCTCGCCGAGGCCAGGCGCACCCTCACCTCACTCAGCCTGTACGGCTACCGCGTCGACGCCGTCATCGCCAACCGCGTCTTCCCCTCCGGCGGCGCCGACGAGTGGCGCGCCCAGTGGGCGGCGGCGCAGACCCGGCTGCTGGGCGAGGCGGAGCAGTCGTTCGCGCCGCTGCCCATCCACGTGGTCCCCTACCTGCCCGCCGAGCCCGTCGGCACGGACGCGCTGGCCTCGGTGGGCGAGGCGATGTACGGCGACTCCGACCCGTTCGCCGCCCACGCCGTCGAGCCGCCGCTGCGGCTGAGCGCGGACGAGCTCGTGCTCGCCCTGCCCGGCGCCGACCGCGGCGACGTCGACCTGGCCCGCAAGGGCGACGAGCTGATCGTCACGGCGGGGCCGTACCGGCGGATCCTGGCGCTGCCCACCGCGCTGGCCCGCAGGAAGATCAGTGGAGCCGCGCTCCGGGACGGCGTGCTGCGGGTAGGTTTCAGCCCGGGGAGCGAATCCGCGTCCTGATGAGTTGAGGAGGATGAGCGACCCCAGAGGCAGGGAGGGCCCATGACCGAGAGCAGCAACAACAGCAACGACAACGACAGAGACCCGATCGGCACCGTCGCCGACGAGGCGCGCAAGCTGTTCGAGTCGATCCAGGGGCGGGCCACCCGCCAGGTCGGCAAGAGCGTGTTCAACTCGTTCACCGGCGGCGGCGGAGGCCGCCGCGAGCGTGACGTGTGGGAGGAGGCCGTGTCCGAGCCCCACGACGAGTACATCTGCCGCGCCTGCCCGTGGTGCCGGGCCATCGCGGCGCAGCGCGAGTCGGGCGGCGACGTGACCGGGCACCTGATGGCCGCGGGCGGCGAGCTGTTCGCCGCGTTCCGCGGCGCGTTCGACGCGATCAGCAAGCCCGCCCCCCGCAGGCCGCGCGACGACCGTGACCGCCAGGACCGCCAGGACCGCCACGACAACGTCGAACACATAGATTTGGGATAGGGAGAACAAGGGGCAATGCTCACGATCGGTGTCGACATCGGCGGGACCAAGGTGGCCGCCGGTGTGGTCGACGACAAGGGCCAGATCGTCGAACACACGCTCAGGCCCACCGCCGCCGACCGTCCCGACGTGGTGGCCGAGACGGTCGCCGACGTCGTTCGCGAGCTGAGCGCGGGCAGGACCATCGAGGCCGTCGGGGTCGGCGCAGCCGGGTTCGTCGACGAGACCCGCTCGATGATCCGCTTCGCTCCCAACCTCGCCTGGCGCGACGAGCCGCTGCAGAAGAAGATCAGCGACCTCGTCGGCCTGCCGGTCGTGATCGAGAACGACGCCAACGCGATGGCCTGGGGCGAGACCAGGTTCGGCGCCGGACGGGGCCAGTCCCACGTGGTCTGCGTCACGCTCGGCACCGGCATCGGCGGCGGCCTCGTCTTCGACGGCGTCCTCTACCGCGGCCGCTGGGGCATGGGCGCCGAGATGGGCCACATGCAGGTCCTGCCCGGAGGGCGGCAGTGCGGCTGCGGCAACGTCGGCTGCTGGGAGCAGTACGCCAGCGGCCAGGCCCTCGTCAAGGACGCCAGGGAGATCGCCGACGCGCACCCCGAACAGGCGAAGATCCTGCTCGGACTGGCCGGCGGCAAGATCGAGGGCGAGGAGGTGACCGAGGCCGCGCGGCTGGGCGACGAGGCCTCGCTGGCCGCGTTCGCCAGCCTGGCCGACTGGCTGGGCCAGGGCATGGCCGATCTGGCCGGCGTCCTCGACCCCGGCTGCTTCATCGTGGGCGGCGGTGTCTCCCGTGCCGCCGACCTGTTCATCGACCGGGCGCGGCAGGCCTTCGCCGAGCGGGTGACCGGCCACGGCCACCGGCCGCTCGCCGAGATCAGGCTGGCCGAGCTGGGCGCCTCCGCGGGGGTGGTGGGCGCGGCCGACCTGGCCAGGCTGCGCTGACGGTCCGGGTCGCGACCTACAACGTACGCGGGATGCGCGACAGCGTGCCCGCGTTGACCAGGGTGATCACCGCCCTGCGCGCCGACGTGCTCTGCGTGCAGGAGGCACCCAGGCTCAGGAAGTCCCGGCGTGCCGCTCTGGCCGCCGGGGCGGGCCTGCGCGTCGCCACGCCCGGCCGGGTCGGCGGCGTGGCCGTGTTCGCCGGCCCGCGCGTCAGGGTGCTGCACGCCGAGAGCCACGCGCTGCGGGTCTTCCTCGGGCTGGAGCGGCGCGCGCTCGCGCTCGCCGTGCTGGAGGTGGACGGCGCCCGCCTGGCGGTCGGCTCACTCCATCTGGATCTGAACGGCCCGGCCAGGGTGCACCACGCCGCCGAGGCCGTCGCGCTCATGGAGCGGGCGGCCGGCCGCTTCGGGGCCACGATCGTGCTCGGCGGCGACCTCAACGAGCAGGCCTACCAGCCCGCCTGGCGTTTTCTCGCCGCGCGGCTGGCCGACTGCTACGCCGTGGCGCCCGAGGGCGACGGCCTGACGTTCACGGCCGCCCGGCCCGCGCTCCGCATCGACGGCGTGTTCGCCGCGCGCGACGCGCGGGTCGTGTCGTGCGGGGGAGCGGACGCCCCGATCACCGATCTGGCCGGAGCCAGCGACCATCTGCCGGTTATCGCAGAGTTGCGAGTTGGGCACTAACGGGCAAGGCGTGCCCCCCAGCCCGTAGCATTTGCTCATGACCCGTCGCTCTCAGCGGCGTGCGCTCTCCTTGATCTTGGCGACGTCCGTGGCCTTGACGCAGGCCACGCCCGCCGCGCATGCCGAACCTCGCCGCCCCGCCACGATAGAGGCGTGGCAGCAGTCGACCAGCGTGCGCCTCCAGGCCGACGGCTCGCTCTCCGACGTGCTCGCCGTCTCCTCCAGCGACGTGTGGGCCGTCGGCCAGCAGGAGATCTGGGACGTCTGGAAGAACCGCGGCACCATCCGCCACTGGGACGGCAGCGGCTGGTCCGAGGTCCCCGTCCGCGACGCCGCGTCCGCGGGCAACCTGCGCGGGCTGGCCGCCGACTCCGCGTCCGACGTGTGGGCGGTCGGCGACGGGCACGACGGGCTGCCGTACATCGCCCACGGCGACGTGACGGGGTTCGACCGGGTCAGGCCACAGGGGCTGCGGGCAGGCGACTGGCTCGGCGGCGTCGACGCCGAGTCGGGGCGGATCGTGGCGGTCGGCAGCCGCGACAAGCAGGGCCTCATCCTCACCGGCCAGGGCAGCTCCTGGACCGTGCAGCAGACCAAGGAGAAGGGCGCGCTCTACGCGGTGGACGACGGGTTCGCCGTCGGCGACACGGGCGTCGAGCCGCTGATCATGCACTACTCGGGCGGCTCGTGGAAGTCCATGCCGGTGCCCTCGATCCCCGGCGGCTACCTGCGTGACGTGCAGGCCGACAGCGCCAAGCGGGCAGTGGCCGTCGGCGGCGTCTACCGCGGCCCCGGCGACATCTCGCCCCTCATGCTGACCTGGAACGGCAAGCGCTGGCGCGAGCAGCCGCTGCCCGTCTCCGACGCCCGGCTCTACGGCGTGACCGGCGACGGCAAGGGCCGCTACTGGATGGCCGGCTACGACCCGTCGCGGGCCACGGAGCCGTTCATGCTGCGCTGCGAGAAGGGCGACTGCGAGACCATCCGCGGCGGCGCCCAGAAGGACAGGAGCAACGTGCGGCTCCAGGCGGTGGCCTACCTCGCCGGCAAGGGCGCGGTGTGGGGTGTGGGGCACGTGGTCGACACGCGTGACCGCTACACCGACGTGGTGGAGTCGTTCGCCCCCAAGAGCGTCACCTCGAAGTCCTGACGCCCGGCGGACCGCCTGCCTTCGAAGGGACCTCCACGGCAAGCGGTCCCGTCCCGTCCCGTCGCGACGGTGCCGGGGTCCTTCGGCCGTCAGAGGACGGCGCCGTCGTCCCAGCCCGAGTCGTTGGGCGGCCCGTCGCCCATGCGCACCACCAGCGCCACGAACCCGCCGATGAACGCCGCCACCGCCGTGAACAGCGCCCATCCCTCCATGTGCCAGCTCGCCATCGCGGCGACGAGAAGGTAGGCGGGGCCGCCGAACAGCGCCACCCACGCCAGCTTGGTCGGCAGGTCGAGCTTGGGCAGCGGAGGCGGCGGGGGCGGCTCGAAGTGCCCCTCCTCCCCGCCCTCCTCCTCTTCGGAGTCCTCGTCGGTGTCCTCGTCGGGCAAGGGCTCCTCGGAGGGTTTCACGACCCGGCGGGTGGGCTCCGGGGGGACGTTCTCGCTGTCCGGCCATGGCTGGTCGGCCGAGTCGCGCTCGGCGGTGTCGTTGAAGGACGCGACGATCTGCCGCCAGACCTCGTCCTCACTCTGGGGCGTCACCTAGATGGGCCTCTCCACAACGATCGCGACTTCCCCCTGGGTGCGATCAGTCCCTCTGCAAGGGTACCGAGGCATGTGTCCGGATGAAGTCGAGGCTCCCGGCAAAGATCCTGTCGGCATCGTTGTCCAGCGTCGCAACATGGTAGCTATCGGTAAGCTCCTCGATCGTGGCCTGCGTGACCTTCTCGCGGATGATCGCCACGCTCGTCGGCTTGACCACGTGGTCCTCCGCGCTGTGGAACACCAGCAGCGGCTGTGTCACCTTCGCCAGGTCAGCCTGCACCAGCGACCATAGCGTGGGCAGCGACGCGGCCGCCTTCACGGGGGTGCGGGCGTAGGCCAGCTCGGTCACGCCGGGCTTCTTGACGTCGTTCGCGACGCCGGCCACCGACGGCACGAACCACTTGATCAGCGGAGCGAGCCTGAGCAGCGGCACGTCGTTCGCGATCGACGGGTTGACCACCACCACGCCGCTGATCGCCGAGCCGTGCACCTCGGCGAGGCGCAGCGCCAGGCAGCCCCCGAGAGACAGCCCCGCCACGAACACATTCTGGCAGCGTCCCTGGAGGTCCGCGAACGCCTTCTCCACCTCGGCGTACCAGTCGTCCCAGCGCGTCCTGTTCATCTCCTGCCACGTGGTGCCGTGCCCGGGCTGGCGGGGCAGCGAGACGCTCGCCCCGTGCCCGGCCAGGAACTCCCCCCATGGCCTCAGCGACTGCGGGGTGCCGGTGAACCCATGGCAGAGCAGCACACCGACCTGGCCTCCGTCGTGGTGGTAGGGCTCCGCGCCTGGCATGAGCGGCATAACAGCTCCTTGACGGAATTTCATCCCGGAACTGCCCGATCGTCGCACGTTCCGGGGTGTTTGTGCGAGAGCTGATGTAGGAGCATGGCCTTCGGGATGGGAAGATGACTCTGGGTCGCCCGCAACGTGCTGGAGAAGAGGTGCCGGGGTGTTCTACTGGGTGGTCAAGGCCATCTTGAGTCCGTTCCTCCTCGCCATGTTCCGGCCGTGGACGGAGGGCGCGGACAACGTGCCCAAACAGGGGCCCGCGATCCTGGCCGGCAACCATCTGTCGTTCGCCGACCACTTCTTCGGGCCGTTGCAGATCCGTCGCAAGGTCATCTCGCTCGGCAAGGCCGACTACTTCACCGGGCGCGGCATCAAGGGCTTCTTCACCCGCCTGTTCTTCAGCGGGGTCGGCACCGTGCCGATCGACCGCTCGGGTGGCAAGGCCAGTGAGGCGGCGCTCCGCACCGGCCTGCGCATCCTGCGCGAGGGCCACATCCTGGGCATCTACCCCGAGGGCACCCGCTCGCCCGACGGGCGGCTCTACAAGGGCAAGACCGGCGTGGCCAGGCTCGCCCTGGAGTCACGGGCGCCGGTCATCCCGTGGGCGATGGTCAACACGTACGAGATGATGCCGCCGGGGCGGCCGCTGCCCAAGCTCGGCATCCGGCCCGGCGTCAAGTTCGGCAAGCCGCTCGACTTCTCCCGCTACTACGGGATGGAGGACGACCGGCTGGTGCTGCGCGCCGTGACCGACGAGATCATGTACGCGCTGATGGAGCTGTCCGGCCAGGAATACGTCGACAAGTACGCCGCCAGCGCGCGGGTCGAGATGGAGCGCGCCGCGCGCGCCGCCGCCGCCAAGAGCTGACCTCACCGGCGGGAGCGCAGGACCGCCTCGGTCTTCTGCATGGCGGTGGTCATCGCCTGCAGCTCCTCCCGGCTGAGCCGGTCGATCAGATACTCGCGCACGACCTCCACGTGGCCCGGCGCCACCCGTTCCAGGCAGCGCAGGCCCGCGTCGGTCAGCACCGCCAGCACTCCGCGCTCGTCGCCGGGGCATGTGGCACGTTCCACCAGGCCGGCCTTCTCGAGCTGGGTGATCTGGTACGTCAGCGCGCTCTTCGACACCACGGCGCCCCTGGACAGCTCGGTCATGCGCATCTGACGTCGGGGCGCCTCGGCGAGCCGGACCAGGATCTCGTACTGCGGATGCGTCAGCCCGGCCGCGGCCTTGAGCTGCTCCTCGATACGCCGCTCGAGCAGGTGGGAAGTGGACAGGAAGGCGCGCCACGCCGCCATCTCCGTCGCGTCCAGCCATCGGGGGTCTGTCACCGGCCCATTCTACGTGCTGTTCAATTTTGAACGATCGGTGTTAGGGTGCTGGTTGAAATCTGAACGACTCTTCCAAGGAGCTCCAATGATCGACCAGGCCCGCCCCGTCGTCCTGCTCCTCGCGAGGATCGCCATCGGAGTGATCTTCCTCGTGCACGGCTACCAGAAGTTCGCGACCATGGGGATCGCGGGCACGACGAAGTTCTTCGAGGCAGCGGGCATCCCGCTGGCGTCGGTGGCCGCTCCGGCCGTGGCGGTGCTGGAGGTGGTGGGCGGCCTGGCGCTGATCCTCGGTGCGGCGCTGCCGATCGCGGGCACGCTGCTGGCCCTCGACATGGTGGGCGCCATCGTGTTCGTGCACGCCTCGGGCGGCTTCGCCGTCGGCGAGGGCGGCTACGAGTACGTCCTGGCGCTGGCGGCCGCCAGCCTGGCCATCGGCTTCACGGGCGGGGGCGCGCTGGCCCTCGACAGCGTCCTGGGCCGCCGCCGCGGCGCCGCGGCGGTGTCTGCCTAGGCGTGCGCCCAGGTGTGCGCCTGACACGCCTCGTCCCGGACCCCGCGCACGCGGGGTCCGTTCGCGTTTTCAGGCCTCAGGACAGGTGGGCGCGGATCTGCGCGATGTGCTCAGGAGTCGTACGGCAGCACCCGCCGATCAGCGACGCCCCCGCCTTCTGCCACTCCTTGGCGGCCTGCCCGAACTCCACCGGATCGGCCAGCCCCAGCCAGCGCCGGTGCCCGGCGTCCCACGTCTCGCCCGAGTTGGGGTAGACCACCACGGGCGGCCCGCCGGCCAGGCACGAGATCAGCCCGGGGATGTGCCGCGGCGCGGTGCAGTTGGCGCCCACGGCCACCACCTGCGGGTTTCCGCCGAACAGCGCGGCCGCCTCACGGATCGGCGTGCCGTCGTTGAGCCGCTCCCGATCGCGGCAGGAGAAACTCACCCACGCCTTCACGCCGGGCGTGCGGGCCAGCAGCCTGACCAGCGCCCGCGCCTCCGGGTACGACGGGATCGTCTCGCAGGCCAGCAGGTCGGCCCCGGCCGAGGCGAGGATCTCCCAGCGCGGCAGATGCCACTCGAACAGGCCCTCCTCGTCGAGGCCGTAGTCGCCGGTGTATTCGGCGCCGTTGGCCAGGTAGGCGCCGTACGGGCCGACCGAGGCCGCCACCAGCCCGCGACCGGCCTCGTCGCGCGCCTGGGCGGCGAGCTCCACCGACAGCCTGATCAGCCGCTCGGCCGTCGCCACGTCCAGCCCGCGCCGCAGGAAGCCCGGGATCGTGGCCTGATAGCTGGCGGTCGTGGCCACGTCGGCGCCCGCCGCGAAGTAGTCGGCGTGCACGCGCCTGATCAGCTCGGGCTGCTCCAGCAGCAGCCGCGCGGACCAGAGCTCGTCGCCGAGATCGGCGCCGAGCCGTTCGAGCTGGGTGGACAGGCCGCCGTCCAGGACAAGTGCAGTCACGCATACAGGGTACGAGCACTCGCGCGGCGCACGTCGCGGCGCCACGATCAGTGCTTCGTGCGGCACCGCCACCGGGCACGGCCGAGCCCTCCCACCGCCGAACGGCACGCGCCTCCGAAGGACGCCACCACCGGCTCGTGTCCGGGTGGCCGGCGTGGACGGGTCAGGGAGCCGGGGCCGGGATGGTTGCGAGGCGGGCGAGGGCCTGGGGGTCGACCACGATCACCTCGCCTGCGCGGATCTCGATCAGCCCCCGGCGCTCGAACCCGCGCAGGGCCCGGTTGACGCTCACCCTGGTCGCGCCGATTTCGGCGCCCAGACCCGCCTGCCCCGCGTGGAGCGGCACCCGGCCGCCCGCGCACCGGCGTACCAGCCAGGTGGCCACGCGTGAGGGCACGTCGCGCACCGCCGCGTCGGTGAGCCGCTCGTCGAGGTCCCGCACGGTCGCGGCCAGCGTGCGCAGCAGCCGCGCCGCGACGGACGGCTCGGCGGCGACCAGCTCGAGCACTGTGGAGCGCGGCAGGTACGCCACCTCCACCGCCGTCAGCGCCGACCGGGTCGCCCGGTGCGGCCCGTCCACGAGGAGCGCCGTCTTGTCGAACGCGACCGGCGCGCTCTCCACGGCCAGCACCACCTCCCTGCCCTCCGCGCTCACCCGCCCGGCCTTCACCCGCCCGTCGAGCAGCACGATCAGGTGCTCAGCCGGATCGCCCTCGGTGCACAGCACCTGCCCGGCCGGGTAGCGCCGCCGCCGCGCCAGCGCCTCCAGCCCCCGCAGCCGCCCGTCGTCGAGCCCGCCGAACATCGGCAGGTCGGCCAGCGTGTACGTCATGTATCCCGTGATACACCACCCCGGTGACCCGTGATGCTGAGCACCCGGCCGGCCGGGCCCTAGCGTGCGGGTATGGCGAGATACGTACTCCACATGGCCTTCGACGACGCCCCCAGCCGCCTGGCGGCCCGCCCCGCGCACCGGGATCATCTGCGGCGGCTCAAGGACCAGGGACGGCTGGTGACCGCCGGACCCTGGGCGGACGACACGGGGGCGATGCACGTGTACGAGGTGGCGGACGAGGCCGAGCTGCGCGACATCCTCCGGGAGGACCCGTACACGGCGGTGGGCGGCTACGAGATCGTGCTCATGAAGGAGTGGGCTCCCATCATGTAGCCGCCCTTCCGCGGCACGCGCCTCCTACGTGCGCTTCCAGAAGGGGCCGCGACGGCCTGAGCCGGGTTCGCCGCCCACGAGGGCCGTGAGGACCTCCACGGCCCGGTCGTGCAGGGTCTGGGCGTCGGCGCCCGGCCGCTCGGCGGACTCCAGCTCGCGGGCCAGCGCCGCCAGCTGCTCGTTGCCCCCGAGGTAGGCCGCCAGCGCCGCCAGCCGCGACCCGAGGTCCGCCAGGTACAGCAGGTCGGCCACGGGCAGCGCCTTCAGCCGGTCGAGCTCGGCCACCAGTTGCGGCCTGACCGCATCCAGCGGCTGCGCGGGCCGCGGCGCGGACTTCGGCGACCGGGCCCACCCTGGGCCGCGCACCGCACCACCCGGCGCGGAGGGCGCGGGCGGCTGTCCCGGCATCGGGGAGACGCCGAAGCCCTCGGCGGAGCCGGCCGGGCCGCCGGCCATGAGCCCCTGATCCAGGTCGCCGAGGCCCGGCTGTGGGAGCCGCATCCGCTGGGCGCCCATCCGCGGGGCGGCCATCACCGCCGCGTGCGCCGTGAAGCCCATCATCGGCGGGGCCTGCGGCGGTTCCCACCCGCTCGGCGGTTCGACCGGCTGGATGACGCGGTGTTCCGGAGCGCCCTCGGCGACCTGCCTGGTGTCGATCGCCACGTACGCGGTGAAACGGCAGAGCACGCCGTGCTCGAGCGAGGTCCGTACGATCCTCGGCTCCAGGTCGTGCTCGCCCATGGCGTACCGGTCCTCGAGCTCGCGCAGGTGCGCGCGGGCCCAGACGGCGCGGATGGCCGGATTGTCCACCGTCACGCCCGCGACCTGCTCCTCCCACGGACCGTCCGCGGCCATCCCGCGTACGGTCAGCGAGGAGCCCTCGCGACAGCGCCCGTACACGCGCAGCGGCACCCCGGGGAAGATCGACCCGAGGTGGGTGACC
The DNA here is from genome assembly GCF_039535785.1 of Nonomuraea helvata. Lineage (NCBI taxonomy): Bacteria > Bacillati > Actinomycetota > Actinomycetes > Streptosporangiales > Streptosporangiaceae > Nonomuraea > Nonomuraea helvata. The sequence continues at coordinate 1,250,832 of NZ_BAAAXV010000001.1, read as the reverse complement.
GTGTCGGGTTCGACGTCGAGGCCCTTGAGCGAGAGGTCGGTCACCAGGGGAGCGCCGATCCTGCGGTGGATCTGCTCCATGGCGGTGTCGAGCCGGTCCTCCGACTCGACCAGCTCGCAGCGGCCCGCGCCGAGCCCGGCGAGGCGGCCGAGGAAGCCGGCGTTCACGGCGCGGTCGATGCCGACCGTGTGCACGCGCATGGCCGACAGCGCGCCGCCGACCTGCTCCAGGATCTGGTCCTCGTTGCCCACCTGGCCGTCGGTGACCAGCACCACGACGCGCTCGCGTTCGCCCCGGGCGCCCAGGAGCGCGATGGCCCGGCGCAGCGGCTCCAGCAGCTCGGTGCCGCCCCGGGCGTCCACGCGGGCGAGGTGCTCGACGGCGCGGTACCGGTTGCGGTCCGACGCCTCCACCAGCCCCTCGAACGCCTCCTCCACCACGGAGTCGAACGTCAGCACCGCGAACCTGTCCTGCTCGGTCAGCGTGTCGACGATGCGGGCGGCGGCCCTGCGCGCGGTGACCATCTTCCAGCCGCCCATGCTGCCCGAACGGTCGAGGACCAGCACCAGGTCGCGCGGCGTGCGCGTGGACTGAAGCGGGGGCGGCACGACGGTGAGCGCGAACGTCCCGCGCCCGTCCAGCTGCAGCGACGTGGACGCGTCGAACGACAGCCGCAGGATGAAGTCGCGGTCGAGGCGCTCGCCCGGGCGCAGCCGTACCGTGTGGCCCTCCTCCTCGACCACGTGCAGGCTGGAGGCCAGCTCGCGCAGCTCCAGCCCGGCCGCGTCCACGGTCGCGCGCAGCGACAGGCGCACGGGATCGGGGAAGCCGGGCAGCAGGACGGGCGGGCTGATCCTGGACGCGTCGGGCACCGCGTCGGTGTCGGGCGCGGCGCCGTCGCCCGCGGGCGGGCCGTCGATGGGACTGCCCGGGATGTAGCGCGGGGCCACGACCAGCGGGAAGCGGAACATGGCCGCTCCGTCCTCGTACGGCAGCGGCTGGCTCATGGTCAGCCTGACCGAGACGCGCTCGCCGGGCAGGATGTTGCCCACCCTGATCGTGAACACGTCGGGCCGGTCCTCCTCGGCGATCGCCGCCCGCCTGCCCTCGCGCAGCGCCTGGTCGTAGTCGGCCCTGGCCTGGGCGCGCTCCTTCAGCACGCCCTCGACGACCCGGTCGTCGGCCTCCATCCTGAACCCGGTGACGGCCGCCCGGTCGGGCAGCGGGAAGACGTACGTGGCCTCGAGCGTGACGTCGAACGGGTTCCTGAACCCCTGCGTGACCTCGACCCCGGCGATGAGCCCGGAGATGTCGGCGGCCACGTCCACGCTCTCCAGCGGCAGGTTGCCGCGTTCCGTCCGCAGCGCGCCGAACCCGGCGTCGGGCACCGGCAGGCACCGTGCGGGCTCCAGCGAAGTGATGTTCATGTGAGCTCCCTCTCTTCGAGCACCGCGAGCAGCGGCGCCGCCGCCGCAAGCACCGCCTGGACGTCCTCCTCGGAGGGGACCCGGCCCGCGTCCAGCACGAGCCGTACCCCGTCCGCCAGCCTGACCCCTGTGACCATCGGGGCAGCGCTTCCCTCGTGAGCCGCCTCATGCCCGGCCGTCATGGGGGCCCGTGCGGCCGCCTGCCCGGGACGATCAGCCCAGAACCGCCCCCTGGTGTGCTCCCCACCGGCCCGAACGGCGCCGTCCCGGGGGTGCGCGGCGCCGGTGGGGGCCGGTGCCACGTCGGCTGGTGGGGCCCCATCTGCTCGTGGGGCCGCGTCCGTCCGAGGTGCCCCGTCCGTCCGAGACATCCCGTCCATCAGTGGTGCCCCGTCCACCCGTGACGTCGTGTCCGGGCTCCAAGCGGCGGCCGGTCTCGGGATGGTGCCCGGCTCGAGGGCGGTGGCGAGGCCCGGGCTGGAGGGGGAGGGCCCGTCCGGTGACCCGGAGGTGGACGCCAGATCGGCCGTGGTCTCCAGCATGCGATCCGTGGCGCCGGTCAGCGCTGCTTGGATCTGGGCGATCGAGTGGCCGGCCGCCTGCAGGCGCTTGACGGCCACGAGCTGCAGCAGGTGTCTCCGGCCGTACTGGGCGATCCTGCCGCGCCTGGTCAGAGGCGGGTCCACCAGGCCGATCGTCGTGTACCACCTGATCAGCCGTTCACCGGGCACGTCGCGGACCCGGCCGTTGGCGGGCGCCGCGCCGCCGCGCAGGGCGCGCGCCGCGTGCTCGGCCAGTTCGCCGATGGTCCAGGTGTCGCTCATAGCTCCACCATGACACTGTCATTATTACACTGTCAATAACGGCATGGAATGCCTGCCGCCCTGTCGTTGTCGTTCTAAATAGGGGAAAAGTCCTACTTACAGGGAGGATTGCGACATGGCCGCGATCACCGGCCCCCTTTCGGGCGAGGCCAAGAACACCGTCGCGGAGGCTCTGCAGGGTGCCCTGGTCGATCTCATCGACCTCTCGCTGGTCGCCAAGCAAGCACACTGGAACCTCATCGGCCCGCACTTCCGTTCGATCCATCTCCAGCTCGACGAGCTCACCGACCTGGCCAGAACGCACATGGACACCATCGCCGAACGCGCCGTCGCGATCGGCGCCAACCCGGACGGCCGTTCCGCCACGGTCGCCAGGGCCACGAAGCTCCAGCAGCCGGAGTCCGGCTGGCTGGAGGACGGCAAGGTGGTGGCGACGATCACCGACCTCCTGGACGGCGTCAGCAAGCGGATGCACGAGCGTGTCCGGACGACCGAGGAGGCCGACCCCGTCAGCCAGGACCTGATCATCTCGGTGGCGCAGGACGTCGACAAGCAGCACTGGATGTTCCAGGCCATGGGCTGACCTGCACCGGCCTGACCCACGAACACCTGCCGGAAGCCCGGGAGCCCGATCGGGAGCCCGGGCTTCGGCATGCCTCCCGCCGCGCCTGGAGCGGCCACGCCCGCTGCCCGCCAGTCCGGGGTTTGCGCAGAGTTTGATGTCGCGAGTCCCTGTCATTCATGTCGGTGCGGTCGACTAGCGTGGCACCTAGAGGGAGGCCCCACGATGTCCCACAAGACTCTCCTCCGCACGGGCCCGCTCTGGCGGGGCGGCACCAGCCCGTACGGTCCGCTCGGCCTGCCGGGCGCCGACGGCCTCGCGCTGCCCTCCGGATTCACCGGCAGGGTGGTGGCCCGTTCGGGCCAGAAGGTCGCCGGGCTGACCTGGCACGCCGCTCCCGACGGCGGCGCCTGCTTCCCCGACGGCGCCGGCTGGATCTACGTGTCCAACTCCGAGCTCCCGCTGCTCGGCGGCGCCTCGGCGCTGCGCTTCCGCCCCGACGGCACCGTCGGCGACGCGTACCGCATCCTGTCGGGCACCGACCTCAACTGCGCGGGCGGCGCCACGCCGTGGCACACCTGGCTGTCGTGCGAGCTCGGCGACCGCGGCCGCGTCTTCGAGTGCGACCCCTACGGCGCGCGGGCCGCGCGTCCCCGCCTGGCGATGGGCCGCTTCAGGCACGAGGCCGCCGCCTGCGACCCGGAGCGGCGCGTGATCTACATGACCGAGGACGAGCCCGACGGCTGCTTCTACCGGTTCAGGCCCGGCGACTGGGGCGACCTGACGGAGGGCACGCTCGAGGTCCTGTGCTCGGAGGGCCGCTGGCAGGCGGTGCCGTCACCGGCGGCCCTGGTCACGGCGGCCCGCCACCAGGTCGAGGACGCCCGCCACTTCGACGGCGGCGACGGTTGCCACTACGCGGGCGGCGTGTGCTACTTCACCACCAAGGGTGACACGGGCCTGTGGGCCTACGACGCGCAGACCTCCACGCTCGACCGGCTCTGCGAGGGCGTGCGCGCCATCACCGCCGCTCCCTCGGGCGACCTGTACGTGGCCAGGGAGACGACGGAGATCGATGTCATCACCCCCGACCGCGCCGTCACGCCGTTCCTCAGGCTGGAGGGACGCACCGGGGCGGAGCTGACCGGGCTGGCCTTCTCGCCGGGCGGCGAGCGGCTCTACTTCTCGGCCAGGCGCGGCCGCACCGAGGGCCACACGTTCGAGGTGGCGGGGCCGTTCCGCGCCTGATCATGCGGTCAGATAGCGCACCAGCACGACCTTCAGCTCCGCCACCAGCTCCGCGCCGCGCTCGGGCGGCGCGGAGGTCACCAGCGGCATCACCGCCTTCACCATGGCCACCGCCATGGTCCCCATGAGCGCCGCGCGCTCCTCCGGCAGGTCGGGGGAGCGGCGGCGCAGCATGGCGGCGACCTGCCGGGCGATGTCGGCGTGCAGACGCTGCGACGCCGCGGCCAGCTGATCGCCCGTCGCCGACCCGTACAGCAGCGACCAGTACGCCGGTGACGCGCCCTTGAACCGGACGCTCTCGTCCACGAGCTGCCCCACCAGCGCCTCCAGCGGCACCTCCGGGGTGACGGCGGCCAGCCGGGCGGCCCAGAACTCCTGGCGGTCGACGGTGTAGCGGGCCACCAGCCCGTCCAGGATCTCCTCCTTGTTACGGAAGAACTGGTACAGCGACCCCGGCGACATCCCCGCCCGCGCGGCGACGTGGTTCGTCGTCATCTCCGGATAGCCCACCTCGGCGATCACCGACTCGGCGGCGTCGAGGATCTCCGCCATGCGCTTCAGGCCGCGCGCCTGGCGCCGGACCGTGCGTTCAGGCATGGGTCTCCTTGGGACAAATACGAGCATTCACTTGTATTTCTGGTTCGGCAACGAAAACACGAGTAGTTTACCGGGTTTTGCTCGGCGGGGAGGCGAACATGGCAGCGAACACGCAGGTCCGGCCGGCTCGCGAGGAGACGGGCGGGCCGCCGCTGCGCAGGCTGGGACTCCTCCTCGTACGGCGCCGCAGGATCGTGCTGGCGCTGTCCGCCGTCGTGCTCGTCGTGGCCGCGGCGCTGGCGGCGGGGGCGGTGCCGCGGCTGTCGCTGGCCAGGTTCGAGGCGCCGGGGAGCGAGTCCGACCGGGCGCAGATCGAGCTGGACCGGCGCTTCGGCACCGGCAGCCCCGACCTGGTCTTCCTGGTGACCGCCAGGTCCGGCACTGTGGATGACCCCGCCGTCGAGGCCGAGGGCAGGGAGCTGACCGCGCGGGTCGCCGCGCAGGAGGGCGTCGCCGAGTCCGCCTCGTACTGGACCCGGGGCCGGCCCGCCACCCTGCGCAGCGAGGACGGCAAGCACGCGCTGATCGTGGTGCGCGTCCCCGGGGACGCCGGCCACGTGCGCGCGCGGGTCCTGCCCAGGCTCGTGCCCGAGATCACCAAGGGCACCGGCCTGCTCCAGGTGCGGGCCGGGGGAGGGGAGGAGGTCTTCAGGGAGACCGTGCCGCTGGCCAGGCAGGACTTCGTCCGGGCCGAGCTGGTCATCTTCCCGCTGGCGTTCGTGCTGCTCTGGCTCTATCAGCGGCGGGCCATGGCGGCCCTGGTGCCGATCCTCGCCGGGGTGCTCGCGATGGTGATCGGCCTGGCGCTCCTGAGAGGCGTCCTGCTGTTCGCCGATGTCTCGACGTTCGCCCTCAACCTGACGCTGGCCATGGGGCTCGGGCTCGGCATCGACTACTGCCTCTTCGTGATCCAGCGCTTCCGCGAGGAGACGCGGCGCGGCGCCGACCGGGCGGGCGCGGTCGCGGGCGCCGTCGAGCATGCGGGGCGGACCGTGCTGTTCAGCGGGCTCACCGTGGCCGCCTCTCTGGCCGTGCTGTTCGCGCTGCCGTTCGACTTCCTGCGCTCCTTCGCGTACGCGGGCATCGCCGTCGTCATCGGCGGCCTGTTCGCGGCGGTGATCGTGCTGCCCGCGGCGCTCGCCTCGATCGGCGGCACGATGCTGCCCAAGCGGCCGCTGCCCAAGCCGGCCGGGCCCGAGCGCGCCACCGGGTTCTGGCACGCGCTGGCCACCAGGGTGATGCGCCGGCCCCTGCTCTTCGGCGGGCTGGCCACGGCGGTGCTGCTGCTGCTCGCCTCGCCGCTCCTGGGGCTGCGCTTCGGCGCGGCGGACGACCGCATCCTGCCCCTGGAGGCGTCGTCCCGGCAGACGCAGGAGGTCATCCGCGAGTCCTTCCCCGCGGAGGAGAGCGACGCCATCCAGATCGTCTCCAAAGATCGGGCGGCAGGGGATATTTCGCAGTATGCCGCGACACTCTCCTGCCTGCCCGGCGTCGCCCAGGTCGACTCCGCCGCCGGCTCGTTCGCGGACGGCCGGCGGGCAGGCGACGGCGACACCCGGAGGTTCCAGGGGCAGGGCGCGTGGCTGTCCGTGGTCCCGTCCGGCGAGGCGCTGGCCGGCGACCCCGTGCGGCTCGTGGCGGCCGTACGCGCTGTCGAGCCGCCCTTCGAGGTCCTCGTCGGCGGCTATCCGGCCGAGCTGGCCGACTACCGGGCCTCGGTCGTCGACCGGCTCCCGCTGGTGCTGGCCCTCATGCTCGGCGTCACGTTCCTGGTCCTGTTCGGGATGACCGGAAGCCTGATCCTCCCGGTCAAGGCGTCGCTCATGAACCTCCTCAGCCTGGGCGTCATGTTCGGGGCCCTCGTCTGGGTCTTCCAGGACGGCAACCTCTCCGGCCTGCTCGGCTTCACCCCGACGGGCACGCTCGACCCCAGCATCCCGATCCTGATGCTCTGCGTCGCGTACGGCCTGTCGATGGACTACGAGGTGTTCCTGCTCTCCCGCATCAAGGAGGAGTACGACAGGACGGGCGACACCGAACAGGCCGTCGCCACCGGCTTGCAGGGGGGCGCGCCGCTGATCACGTCCGCCGGCGGCATCCTGGCGCTCACGTTCGCCGCGTACGCCACCGCGCAGGTGACGTTCGTGCAGATGCTCGGCGTCGGCATGGCGGTAGCCGTGCTGGTGGACGCCACCGTGATCAGGGCGGTCCTCGTGCCGAGCCTGATGCGCCTGGCGGGCCCGCTCAACTGGTGGCCTAGAGGTCGCGCGACCACACCTGCTCGGTGACCTCGACCCCGTTCTCGGTCCCCGTCTCCTCCGACTCCAGCTCGAACCCGGTCGCCTGGTAGATGCGCCGCGCGCTCACCAGGCAGTCGCGGGTCCACAGCGTCATCCGCTTGTACCCCTCGGCCCGCGCGTGCCGCAGGCACTCCTCCACGAGCCGCCGCCCGATCCCGAGCCCCCGGGCGGACGGCTCCACCAGCAGCATCCGCAGCTTGGCCGTCGTCTCGTCCTGGCGCACGCAGAACACGCACCCGGCTCGCTCCCCGTCCACCTCGGCGATCCAGCCCGCGTCGCGCGAGAAGTCCAGCTCGCCGACGATCCTGGCGACGAGCTGCTCGAAGCCGGTGCCCCAGCCGTACTCGCGGGCGTAGAGGTCGCCGTGCCGGAAGGCCACCCAGCCGAGGTCACCGGTGCGCGGGGGCCTGATCACATAGGAGCGCTGTCCGGCCTCCGATCCCAGCAGGCGCCTGATCTCGGCCATGCCGGCGACCAGCCGCGCCTGGCTCTCGTCCGGCAGCCCGGCCAGCAGCCGCTCGATCTCCCCGGCCGAGCGCTCGTCGAGCGATCGGAACGTCTCCGCGCCCGCGGGCGTGAGCCGTACGAGCTGCTTGCGCGCGTCCGACGCGGAGCGCTCGCGCGCGACCAGCCCGTCGGCGTCCAGGCGGGTCAGAATCCTGCTGAGGTAGCCCGCGTCCAGGCCGAGCAGGGTGCGCAGCTCCCCGGTCTCCATCGCCGCGGTGTGGGCCAGCTCGAACAGCACCCTCACCTCGGTCAGCGAATACGGCGAGTCGAGCAGGCCCGCCTGCAGCACGCCGATCACTTTCGTATAGAACCGGTTGAAGGCCCTGATCTCAGAGACCCTTGCCTCTGTCAATGAATTCATTGCTCTAGTCAACCATGGAAGGATCCGGCTGTGAAGCAGGTCTATGTAGGCGGATACGGCCCCGGCATCTGCGCGCTCGGCGGCGGGCTGCTCGCGCGCGTCGCGTCGCCGTCGTTCCTGGCCGCTCATCCCACCCTGCCGGTGCTGTACGTGGCGGGCGAGCTCCAGCGCGGCTGGCTGACCGCGTACCAGACCGGGCAGACCCTGAGCCCGCTGGACGAGCGGCCGAGCGAGGGCGACAGCCCCTGCCACGTCGCCGTGGACCCGACGGGCAGCGTGCTCGCGGCGACCGACTACGGCGACGGCACGGCCGTCATCTACCGCCTCGACTCCCGAGGCGCGTTCGAGGGCGATCCGATCGTGCTGCGCCACAAGGGCTCGGGCCCGAACAAGGACCGCCAGGAGGGGCCGCACGCCCACCAGGCCGTCTTCCACGACGAGATCCTGCACGTCTCCGACCTCGGCACCGACGAGATCCGCCGCTACCGCTACGACGGCACCCCCTTGGAGCCGATCCCGATGAACCCGGGCACGGGGCCGCGCCACTTCGCGTTCATCGGATCCCGCCTGTACGTGGCGGGCGAGCTCGACGGCACCGTCACCCTCATCGACGGCGAGCGCCGCACCGTCGTCCCCGCCTCCCGCGAGGACGTCGAGAACTGCCCGTCCCACCTCCAGGTCGAGGGCGATCTCGTGTACGTCGCCAACCGCGGCCCCAACACGATCACGGTGCTGCGCGCCGCGGACCTGTCGCCCGTGGCCGAGGTGTCGTCGGGCGGCGACTGGCCGCGGCACTTCGCCATCGACGGGACCACCATGTACGTGGCCAACCAGCAGTCGAACGCCGTCACCGTCCTCGAGCTGAAGGACGGCGTGCCCCAGCCCTCCGCCCGGGGGTACGAGGTCGAACGCCCGTCCTGCGTGCTGATCATGTAAGGAGTTCGCCAAGTCGCGGCCCACCGGGGTGGTCCGGCCACGACCATGAGCGGGTGCGAAAGGTCCTCGTCCTGCTCCTTCTCGTGGCCGGGTGCGGCGGAATGCCCCCGGCCCCCGCCCCCACCGCCGCCCCGGCCCCCGAACCGGGCACCCCGAGCCCGTCCGCCACCACGGACGTGCAGGAGTCGTGGCGCATCACCGAGCGCGGCGCTGAGCACGAGATCGAGGGCTACGCCGACCAGGTGAGCGTCCTGCCGGGCGAGCGCTTCCACCTGCGGGTCTCCACGACCGCGCCGCGCTTCTCCGCCAGCGCCTTCCGCATGGGCGCGAACCCGGCCAAGATCTGGGAGTCGCCCGAGGTCAAAGGGGAGCGGCAGGCGCCCATGAGGGTCGTGGGCGGCCCGGCCGTCGGCACGGTCTCCGCCGCGCACTGGCGCCCCTCGCTCAGCGTGGACACCGCGGGCTGGCCGGAGGGCGCGTACCTGATCAGGCTCGACGCCTCCACCGGGGCCCAGCGCTACGTCCCGATCACCGTGCGCTCGGCCTCCACCGCCGGCCGCGTGGTGATCCTGAACGGGGTCACGACCTGGCAGGCGTACAACCTGTGGGGCGGCCGGAGCCTCTACGAGGGCGCCGGCGGGTTCGGCGGCCGCTCCCGCGCCGTCACCTTCGACCGCCCGTACGACCGCGACGGGGCCCGGCTCTTCCTGGACTTCGAGAAGGGCGCGCTGGCCGTGGCCGAGCAGAGCCACGTGGCCCTGGCGTACCTGACGGACCTCGACCTCAAGCCGGGCGTGCTCGACGGGGCCCGCGCCGTGGTGTCCCTGGGGCACGACGAGTACTGGTCGCCCGGCATGCGCGCCGTCGTCACCAAGGCCAGGGACAGCGGCACGAACCTGGCCTTCCTCGGCGCCAACGCCGTCTACTGGCGGATCGCGATGCACGGCAGGACGCTCGCCTGCGACAAGGAACGGCTCTGCACGCTGTGGCGGGACTCGCGGCCGGAGAGCGCGCTGGTGGGGCAGATGTACGACTGCTTCCCCGCCGAGGGCGTCTACCGGGTGACCCGGCCGGGCCACTGGATCTTCGCCGGCACCAAGGGCGAGAGCTTCCCCGGGATGGTCGGCGTGGAGGCCGACAAGGTGTCGCCGGGGTCGCCCGGGAACGTCCAGGTGCTGGCGGAGTCGCCGTTCTCCTGCGGCGGGCGGGCGACCGTCTCCCACAGCACCTACTACGTGGCGCCCAGCGGGGCGGGGGTGTTCGCGTCGGGGACGATGCGCTGGGTGTGCGCGATGCGCGGACGCCGGTGCGGGCACGGTGTGCCCGACCGCGCCGCCGCCTTCACCCGCCGTGCCACGGTCAACCTCCTGACACGCTTCGCCAAGGGCCCCGCGGGCGTCAGCCCGTGACCGACGGGTGGTAGGAGGCCAGCTCGACGGCCGCGCGCCACCGCGCGTAGGCGGCGTCGTCACGGGCGCCGGGCACGAAGCGCCGCTCGAGCTGCCAGGTCTTGCGCAGGTCGGACTTCGACCCCCACACCCCGGCGCCCAGCCCGGCCAGGAAGGCCGCTCCGAGCGCCGTGGTCTCCTGGAGTGCCGGGCGCTCCACCGCCGCGCCGAGCTGGTCGGCCTGGAGCTGCATGAGCAGGTCGTTCGTGCTGGCCCCGCCGTCGGCCTTGAGCACCGGCACGGCGCCCCCGGTCATCGCCTCGACCACGTCCCGCACCTCGAACGCGATCGCCTCCAGCGTGGCCCTGACCAGGTGGGCCCGCGTGGTGCCGCGCGTGATGCCGGTGATCAGCCCGCGCGCGTGGGGATCCCAGTGCGGCGCCCCCAGCCCCGTCAGAGCCGGTACGAACACCACGCCCCCGCTGTCGGGCACCGTGCGCGCCAGGGCCTCCGACTCCGACGCCGTGCCGATCAGCCCCAGCCCGTCGCGCAGCCACTGGACGGCGGCCCCGGTCACGAAGATCGACCCCTCCAGCGCGAACGTGCGCTCGCCCGACGGCGTCTGCCAGGCCACGGTGGTCAGCAGTCCCTCCTCGGACCTGACGATCTCACCGCCCAGGTTGGCCAGCACGAACGACCCCGTGCCGTAGGTGCACTTCACGTCGCCCACGTCGAAGCAGGTCTGCCCGAACAGGGCGGCCTGCTGGTCGCCGGCCACCCCGCTGATCGGCAGCTCCAGCCCGAGGAAGGCCGACGGCTCGGTGAAGCCGATCGGCCCGTAGTTGGGCACGATCTCGGGCAGCGCGTGCTCGGGCACCCCGAACAGCTCGCACAGCTCGGGCTCCCAGGTGCCGGACGCGAGGCCGTACAGGAGCGTGCGGGAGGCGTTGGACGGGTCGGTCACGTGCCGCGCGCCCCCCGTGAGCCTGGCGATGAGGTAGGAGTCGACCGTGCCGACGGCGACGTTGCCGGTCTCGACGCCCTCCCACACGCCCTCTTCGTGCTCGGCCAGCCAGGCGAGCTTGGAGGCCGTGAAGTATGGGTCGAGCCGGAGCCCGGTCAGCTCCGACACGCGCGCCTCGTGGCCCGCGTCGCGCAGCCGCCCGCACATCTCGGCGGTGCGCCGGTCCTGCCAGACGATGGCCCGGCACGGGGCGGCCAGCGTGCGCCGGTCCCACAGGACGGCGGTCTCGCGCTGGTTGGTGAGACCGACACAGGCCGGCGAGCCGGAGGCGCGGCTCAGCGCCGCGCTGCACGCGGAGAGCGTGGCCTGCCAGATGTCCTCGGGATTGTGTTCGACCCAGCCTGGCGAGGGAAAATGTTGCCTGAACTCCTCGTAGCCCATTGACTCGATTTGCCCGTTATCGGTGACAACGAGCGCGGTCACCCCCGTTGTCCCGGCATCGATGGCCAACACACTCACGAAATCTCCTCGCAATCCATGTTTATGTCGTGGAGCTGTGCGTTTGGTCTAGACCACTGCCCGCGGCGGCGGGCACAATGCGAGTCTGACATCAAGGTGACCCCCATCGGGAGGAACCCGCCATGCGTATCGGAGTGCTCACCGGGGGCGGCGACTGCCCCGGTCTCAACGCTGTGATCAGGGCTGTCGTGCGTAAGGGGGTGAGCGTCTACGGTCATGAGTTCGTCGGCTTCCGTGACGGATGGCGCGGCCCGCTTGAAGGCGACACGATGCCGCTCGACATCCAGGCCGTGCGGGGCATCCTGCCACGCGGCGGCACCATACTCGGCTCCTCCCGCACCAACCCGATAAAGATCGAGGGCGGGGTTGACCGAATCAAGGAGAACCTCGCCGCCACCAGTGTCGACGCCTTGATCGCCATCGGGGGCGAAGACACGCTGGGCGTGGCCAAGCAGCTGTACGACCGCAACGTCAATGTGGTGGGCGTGCCCAAGACCATCGACAACGACCTGTCGGGCACCGACTACACCTTCGGCTTCGACACCGCCGTCAACATCGCGACGGAGGCCATCGACCGCCTCCACACCACCGCGGAGTCCCACCACAGGGCGCTCATCTGCGAGGTCATGGGCCGCCACGCGGGCTGGATCGCGCTGCACGCGGGCATGGCGGGGGGCGCGAACGTCATCCTGATCCCGGAGCGGCCGTTCGACATCGACCGGGTCTGCGAATACGTCGAGTCCCGCTTCCGCACCCGTTACTCCCCGATCATCGTGGTCGCCGAGGGCGCCCACCCGATCGAGGGCCAGATGGAGCTGCAGACGGGCGAGCTCGACGCGTTCGGCCATGTCAGGCTGGGCGGCATCGGCGAGATGCTGGCCAAGGAGATCGAGAAGCGCACCGGCAAGGAGGCCCGCACCACAGTGCTCGGGCACATCCAGCGCGGCGGCACCCCCACGGCGTACGACCGGGTGCTGGCCACCAGGTTCGGGCTGCAGGCCATCGACGCGGCCCACGAGGGCGACTACGGCAAGATGGTCGCACTGCGCGGCACCGAGATCGTCCGCGTCGGGCTCGACGAGGCCACGGCCGAGCTCAAGACCGTGCCCACCTCGCGTTACGCCGAGGCCGAGGTGTTCTTCGGCTAGCTGAAAGCGGCTTGCAAGCGCGCGGCCGTACCTTCAGAACCGGCGGGATCACCGCTGCGAGGGTACGGCTTGCGCCGCGGCGAGTAGGCGGCCCACCACGCGTCGCAAGCCGTACCTGGAGACAGCTCAACCGCGGGGCGTGCCGAAGAGATCCACTTCCGGCGCGCCCTCGTCGCTGTCACGCATCCGCGCCCTGTACGCCGCCTCGCTGTGCAACTCCTTCTCCGAGGGGGACAGGATGACGGTGAGCAGCAGGCCCACGGTGATCACGCTGATGCCGACGATCAGCGGCAGGAGGAGGTCGATGGCCCGGGCGCCGGGGACGGGCACCATCTCCGGGTGCGTGGTCACCGACATCGAGTACATCCCCGTGTAGTGCATCCCCGAGACCGCCACGCCCATGACCAGGGCCGCGCCGCCGATCCTGAGCGCGCCTCTGACCCGCAGGGTGAACCAGAGCGCCACGGTCGCCGCCCCGATCGCGATCAGGACCGAGAGCGAGACCACCGCCGGGTCGTAGGAGACGTGGGCGGACATGTTCATCGCGGCCATGCCGAGGTAGTGCATGCTCGCCACGCCGACGCCGGTCAGGACGCCGCCGCCGAGCAGGAACCCCAGTCGCTCCCCGCCGTGCGAGGCGAGGAACAGCCCCAGCCCCACGAAGACGACGGCGATCAAGGCGGACAGGGCGGTGAGCGGGACGTCGTAGCGGATCACCGAGCCGTTCACCGAGAAGCCCAGCATGGCGATGAAGTGCATGGTCCAGATGCCCGTGCCGCCGATCGCCAGGGCCGCCCCCGCCAGCCAGTACTTGCCCTCGCGCCCGCCGGTGAGGCGGGCTCTCGAGGTCAGCAGCAGTCCGAGCATGGAGCCCACGCTGGACATGACGTACGCGAGCACGGGCGTTAAGAGCCCGAAAGAAAAATGGTCGATCGGCGACATGACCCCCACCCATCCCTTACGCACCGATAAGGGAGTATGAACAGAGGGTTGTCGCCCGCGCAACTACCTCCTGCGGGCCTGCGTGGCCCGGCGCGGCTGGGGCATCGGCGCGGGCGGCGCGGCGGGGTAGGTGAGCTGCTGCTGCTGTTGGGCGGTGCGACGGCGCAGCTCGAGCTTGGCCACCAGCTCCGCGTCCTCGTGCATCTCCTCCTCCGACGGCGAGAGGATCACCATGAGCAGCATGGTCAGCGTGATCAGGCTGATCACGGTCATGAGGGGCACCAGGAAGTCGAGCGCGTCGGCGCCGGAGACCGGGCCGGGCTCGGCGTCGACCGTGACGCGCATCGCGTAGATGCCGGTGTAGTGCATACCCGACACGGCCACGCCCATGACCAGGGCGGCGCCGGCGATCCAGATGGTCTTCTTCACCCGGAGCGTGAACCAGAGCGCCACCGTCGCGGCCACCACCGCGATGGCCACGGAGGCGGCCACGGTGAGGCGGTCGTAGGAGACGTGGGCGGACATGTTCATCGCGTACATGCCCAGGTAGTGCATGGAGGCCACGCCGAGACCCGTCAGCAGGCCGCCGCCGAGCAGCGCCAGGACGCGGCCGCCGCCGTACGAGACCAGGAACAGCCCGGTGCCCACGACCACGATGGCCACCAGCGCCGAGGCCGCGGTGAGCCACACGTCGTACTTGATCTGGGTGCCCTCCACCTGGAAGCCCATCATGGCGATGAAGTGCATGACCCAGATGCCGGTGCCGCCGATCGAGATGGCCGCGCCGAGCAGCCAGCGCACCCGGGAACCGCCGCGGGAGGCGTGTGCCTGTGCGGTGAGCCGCAGTCCGAGCATCGACCCGATGCACGACATCACGTAGGCGAGCAGCGGTGTCAGCAGGCCGTAGGTGAAATGATTCACAGCGGTGGGCATCTATCGTTCCTTGCAATTAGGGGTCCCCGGATTGTGTCATCCGGAATGTCCTATTCGCATGGATACCACGACTATCTGTCAAGTTGCCCTGTCGGGAACGTGAGAGGGGCTCATGGCTATCGAGGGGCCGTTCTGGCGAGCGATCGCGGTGTTCCGCGTCGCTTCCCTCGTGTACGCGGCCGTGCTGATGGCCCAGAACCGCGGCTACGAGCACCCGGTGCTGGGCTGGCTGGTCATCGGCGTGATGGCGCTGTGGACGGCGGGGGCGACGTTCGCCTACGCGGCCGAGTCGCTGCGCCGGTGGCCGCTGCTGGCGATGGACCTCCTGGTGACGATGGCGTGCCTGCTGGCCTCCCCGTACGTCGAAGGCGCCGCCCAGGGCGTCCGGGGCACCATGCCCGTCCCCGCCACCTGGATCGCCGCTCCCGTGCTGGCCTGGGCGGTGCACGGGGGCAGGCGGCTGGGCGCGGTGGCGGCGGCCGTCGTCGCCGCGGGTGACCTGTGGCTGCGCGTACGCGCCCACGAGTCGCCCATCCTGATCAACGGCGCCGTCCTGCTCTTCCTGGCGGGCGTCCTGGTCGCCCACGTGGCCCGGCTGGCGAGGCAGGCCGAGGAACGCATGCAGCGGGCCATCGAGATGGAGGCCGCCCAGCGCGAACGCGACCGGCTGGCCCGCGACATCCACGATTCGGTCTTACAGGTGCTGGCCTGGGTCCAGCGGCGCGGGCGTCAGATCGGCGGCGAGGCGGCGGAGCTCGGGCGCCTGGCGGGCGAGCAGGAGGCCGCCCTGCGCGATCTCATCACGGCCGGCCCGCCGGCCTCGGGGGCGACGGACCTGCGCACCTTCCTGCTGCGGTACGGCTCGCCCTCGGTCACGGTGTCCACCCCGGCGACCCCGCTGGTGCTGCCGGCGGCGGTGGCCAGGGAGGCCGCCGCGGCGGTCGGCGCGGCCCTGGACAACGTCCGCGCCCACTGCGGCCCGGGGGCCCGCGCCTGGGTGCTGGCGGAGTCCGGCGAGGGCACGGTGACCCTCAGCATCAGGGACGACGGGCCCGGCATCCCGGACGGACGCCTGGACGAGGCGGCGGCCGACGGCCGCATGGGCGTCTCCCGGTCCATCCGGGGGCGCGTGGCCGAGTTGGGGGGCGTGGTCTCGATTGCCAGCGTCCCGGGTCAGGGCACCGAGATCGAGATCACCCTCCCCGCCTGAGCTCCTCACGTGATCTCGTGACGTGACCTCCCCCACTGGCCTCGGTGCCGCCGCCCACCCGCTGCTCACGTGTTGTTCCGCCGAGGGGGCAGGGCAAGGAGGAGGGGCGCGGTTAGAGTTGCGGCATGGTGCGGGTGATGGTGGTGGACGACCATCCCATGTGGCGTGACGGCGTGGCCAGGGATCTCGCCGAGGCCGGTTACGAGGTCGTGGCCGCCGTGGGGGAGGGGCGGCAGGCCGTGCGGGCGGCCGCGGCGGTGCGGCCGGATGTCGTGGTGCTGGACCTGCAGTTGCCGGACATGTCAGGCCCGGAGGTGGCCGCCAGGCTGGCTTCGGCGGAGTCGCCGCCCCGCGTGCTGGTGCTGTCCGCCAGCGCCGAGCAGGGGGACGTGCTCGATGCCGTCAAGGCGGGCGCGTCCGGATATCTGGTGAAGTCGGCCAGCCGGGAGGAGTTCCTCGACGCCGTACGCCGTACCGCCGACGGCCACGCCGTCTTCACGCCGGGGCTGGCCGGGCTCGTGCTGGGCGAATACCGGCGGCTGGCCGCGCAGTCGGCGCCCGCCGAAGGGCCGCGGTTGACCGAGCGCGAGACCGAGGTGCTCAGGCTGGTCGCCAAGGGCCTGACGTACAAGCAGATCGCCGAACGGCTCGTGCTCTCCCACCGCACGGTCCAGAACCACGTCCAGAACACCCTGGGTAAGCTCCAGTTGCACAACCGAGTGGAGCTGGTGCGATATGCGATCGAGCAGGGGCTCGACGCGGACTAAACTCAATGGGTCGCGACGTTGGCATCAACGCGCGCAATTCCCCGTCTTCCCGGAGGTTCCACCATGACGATGTCTGCCCTGGGCGAGCCGTGCGTTCTGCTCAAGCTGGGCGAGATCGTCCTCAAGGGCAAGAACCGCGAGCTGTTCGAACGCCGCCTGATCAGCAACATCCGCGACGCGCTCCAGTCCCTCGACCTCAAGCTCGACGTGCGCAAGCGACACGGCGTGATCGCGATCTTCCTGCCCCAGGGCGCCACGGCCGAGCAGGCGGAGGCGGTGGCCCAGCGGGTCGCCGACGTGCCGGGACTGGTGTGGATCCACCGGGCCTGGCGGGTCGCCAAGGACCCCGACGCCGTGCTGAAGGCCGGCCTGGAGCTGGTGGGTGAGAGCGAGGAGGCCAAGCGGGGCGCCCGCTTCGCGGTCCGCTCCCGCCGCCGCGACAAGCGCTTCCCGCTGCGCTCCAACGAGCTCGACCGGCTCGTGGGCGGCGCGATCAACGACGAGTACGGCCTCCCGGTCGATCTGAAGAACCCCGAGCTGACGGTGTTCATCGAGGTCGACAGGGACGAGGTGTTCGTCTTCACCGGCGGCATCCCCGGTCAGGGCGGCCTGCCCGTCGGCAGCAGCGGCCGGGCCCTGGTGCTCATGTCGGGCGGCATCGACTCGCCCGTGGCGGCGTACCGGATGATGCGGCGCGGCCTGCACGTCGACTTCCTGCACTTCTCCGGCATCCCGTTCACCACCTCGGAGTCGATCTACAAGGCGTACGCGCTGGTCAAGAAGCTCGACAGGTTCCAGGGCAGGTCGCGGCTGTGGGTGGTGCCGTTCGGCAAGGCACAGCAGTCGATCCGCACCTCGGGCCAGGACCGCCTGGCGGTGATCGCGCAGCGGCGGCTCATGCTCAAGACGGCCGAGGAGGTCGCCCACCGCATCCACGCCTCCGCGCTGATCACCGGTGACGCGCTCGGCCAGGTCTCCTCCCAGACCCTGGCCAACATCACCGCCCAGGACAACGCGGTGGACATGCCGATCCTGCGCCCGCTGGTGGGCTGGGACAAGACCGAGATCATGGCCGAGGCGCGGCGCATCGGCACGCTGGAGATCTCCGAACTGCCCGACGAGGACTGCTGCACCCTGCTGGCGCCCAAGCGGGCGGAGACGCGGGCCAAGATCGAGGACCTGAAGCAGATCGAGAAGCGGCTCGACGCCGAGGAGCTGTGCGTGCAGCTCGCCGACTCGATCCAGGAGTACACGCTGGACTGACCCCGGCCGGTCTCAGGTGTTGACCTTGAACGGGTCGTGCTCGGCCAGCAGCTTGTCCAGCCGCGCCTGGTCCACGCGGTTGGTGACCTCGGAAAGCTCCTGACGGTCGCGTACGACCTTGCACAGCGTGACCGTCGAGGTGACGACGTACAGCAGGCCGAGCCCCAGGAACGCCCTGACCCACCCCTGAACGGGCAGGTAGATCAGGGCGATCACCACGGAGGACAGCGAGACGGCGAACGACAGGACCGCCTGGACGTAGAACGCGGTGGTCTGCGTGGGCTGAATGGGCTTCGTCATACGGACATCGTGCGACCGGCCGACCGGCCGCCGCATGGGGGCACGTACTCACGTTACTCATGAGTACGTGCCGACGGCGGCCCCCTCCGGCCGCACCCGCCCGCGAGGCGCGGATGATCCGATGGCAGGATGGCCCAAGAGGGCGAGCCGGGTGAGGGGAGTGATCGTGGAGGAGTCGCGCCTGCCACCAGGCCAGTACGTGCCGCGCGGCCGACCCGTGATCCACTACGGAAGGGTGCCCCGGTTCAAGCCGGAGACCTGGGACTTCAAGGTCTTCGGCGCCACCGCGTCCGGTGCGGAGCACAGCTTCACCTGGGGCGACTTCGAGGCGCTGCCCCGCACGACCCGCATCGCCGACTTCCACTGCGTGACCAAGTTCTCCCTCATGGGCAACGAGTGGGGCGGCGTCACGCCCGCCACGATCATGGAGGCCGCCCCACCCGACCCGGGGGTGAGCCACGTGATGATCTGGGCCGAGTACGGCTACAGCGCCAACCTTCGCATGTCCGACTTCACTGCCTCCGACACGCTGTTCGCCCTGGAGCTCGACGAGAAGCCGCTTAGCCCCGACCGGGGCTTCCCGGTGCGGATCGTCGTGCCCCACCTGTACGCGTGGAAGAGCGTCAAATGGGTGCGCGGCATCGAATACCTCCTCGAAGATCGCCGGGGTTTCTGGGAGGAGCGCGGCTACCACAACGTCGCCGACCCGTGGCGCGAACAGCGCTACTCCTACCAGGAAGAACCCGGCGAGGGGCCCCCTTAGACTTCACTCCCGGTTTTCCCCCGGACACGCTCCGTTTTGGCTACGGTTTCCCGCATGCTGACCACCGCGTGCGTGGCGCTGTCCTCCCTGTTCTTCGTCGCCGGCTACGGGCTCGCCCGCGCGCGGCGGCGCCGCCATGCGCTGCCGGAGGGCCGCAGGTCGGACGAGGCGACGTTCACCACGCTGCACATCGCCGCGATGGCCGCCCCCGCCCTGCGCGGCGGGCTCAACCGTGACTCCGCCCGCAAGGCCGTACGGCACCTGCACACGCTGCTCGGCACCAAGGCGGTCGCGATCACCTCGACCGAGGCCGCGCTGGCCTGGGAGGGGGCGTGCACCGACGACGTGCTCACCTACGCCCGCGCCGCGCTGGCGGCGGGCCGGGCGCAGGTGTTCCCGGGGGAGCCGTCCGGGGGCGTCGTGGTGCCGCTGACGGTGGACGGCACGGTCGTGGGGACGCTGGCGGCCTTCGACGAGGAGGTGAGCGCCGGGCTCGTGCGCACCGTCACGGAGGTCGCCCGCTGGGTGTCGGGCCAGCTCGAACTGGCCGAGCTGGACGCCTCGCGGCGGCGCGCCCTGGAGGCGGAGATGCGCGCGCTGCGGGCGCAGATCTCGCCGCACTTCGTCTACAACGCGCTCACCACGATCGCCTCGTTCGTCCGCACGAACCCCAAGCGTGCCCGCGAGCTCCTGCTCGACTTCGCCGACTTCTCCCGGTACGCGCTGCGCAGGGCGCACGACTTCACGACCCTGGCCGACGAGCTGACGTGCGTCGACCGCTACCTGCTGCTGGAACGTGCCAGATTCGGTGACAAGCTCCGCTTCAGCATGCAGGTGGCACCCGAGGTGCTGCCCGTGCCCGTGCCGTTCCTGTGCCTGCAGCCGCTCGTCGAGAACGCCATCAAGCACGGCATGCGCGGCCGCGGCGGCAGCGGCGAGGTGCGGGTCGTGGTGCGCGACGCGGGCCCCGAGGCGCACATCACGGTCGAGGACGACGGCGCCGGGATGGACCCGGAGTGCGCGCGGCGGATGCTGGACGAGGACCCGGCCCGCGAGGGCAGCGGCATCGGGCTGGCGAACGTGGATATGAGGATGCGCCAGATCTACGGCGACGGCTACGGGCTCGTCGTGGAGACGGCGCTGGGCGCGGGCACGAAAGTCAGGCTGCGGGTGCCTAAAACTCGGCTTAGCTCATTGTAGCCAAATCATTACTCTCTGCTGGCGTGTCGCTTGTGACCTTTGCTTTCATACGGCAGCGTGGATGACATGCTGAGAGTTCTGGCCGTCGACGACGAGGTGCCCGCTCTGGAGGAGCTGGCCTACCTGTTGCGCCAGGACGACAGGATCGAGCACGTCGCGACCGCCTCCGACGGCGTCACGGCGCTGCAGGACATGGTGCAGATGATCGGCAGTGGCGAGCGGCTCGACGGGATCTTCCTGGACATCCGGATGCCCGGGCTCGACGGGCTCGATCTGGCCAGGCTGGTCGGTGGGTTCCCCAGCCCGCCGAGGCTGGTGTTCGTGACCGCGCACGAGGAGTGCGCGGTCCAGGCGTTCGAGCTGGAGGCGGTCGACTACCTGCTCAAGCCGGTCAGGGCCGAGCGCCTGGCGGAGGCCGTGCGCAGGCTGGAGGCGGCCGCGCTGTCCGGCCCCGAGCCGGTCCAGGACGAGGTGATCCCGGTGGAGCTGGGCGGGCGCACCCGTTTCGTGCCGCAGCAGGCGGTCTGGTACGCCGAGGCCAAGGGCGACTACGTGCGGCTGCACACCGTGGACGGGAGCTACCTCGTGCGCATGTCGCTGGCCGCGCTGGAGCGGCGCTGGTCGGATGCCGGGTTCATCCGCATCCACCGCAGCACGCTGGTCTCCGGGCGGCACGTCAGCGAGCTCAGGTTCGAGGGCGGCCGGGTGACGCTCACCGTCGGCACCGAGACGCTGCAGGTCAGCAGGCGGCACAGCCGGCAGGTACGCGACCAGCTCGTACGCCAGCACCGGGGCGTGATCTCGTGACGGCTCGCGGGAGTGTGGTCCGGTGACGGTGGAGCGGCGGATGATCGTGTCGCGCGGGCCGGGCGGGGCCGGGCGGCCCCGCGAGCGGTCCGACGGCGACGGAGACGTGCCCGATGTGACGGCGATCGTGGGGCGGCAGTTGCGACAGGCGCTGCTGACCGTGGGCGCCGTCGCGGGACTGCTGGCGGGCGTCCCGGTGATCGCCGTGTGGGTGCCGGGACCCGGGGCCTGGGTGGCGCTCTCGCTGGCCCTGCAGGGCATCTGGGTCGGGCTGGCCGTTCTGCAGCTGAGACGGGCGGAGCGGCTGGAGAGATGAGCGTGCTGCCGCTGGGGCGGTTGCTGAATCCGGCGGCGAGATGACCGTCGCGGTGCTGACCGGGATCGCCTTCGTGCTGGTTCTGGGCGTCATGGTGGGCGCCGCGCGACCTCGCCGCTCGAGCGGCGTCTCCGACTTCTATGTGGCGGCCAGGGCGGTCCCGCCCTGGTGGAACGGCGCCGCGATCTCGTCCGAGTTCACCTCGGCCGCGGCCTGCCTGGGTGCGGCCGGGCTCATCGCCACCCGTGGCGGGCCGATGGTGTGGTACCCGGTGGGGGCCACCGCCGGGTTCGTCGTCATCCTCGCCCTGGTCGTCGCCCCCCTGCGGCGCTCCGGGACGTACACGCTGCCCGACTTCGCCGAGTGGCGGCTCGGGTCGGCCGGGCTGCGCCGCTTCACCACCTGCTTCGTGCTGGTCATCGGGCTGGCGTTCATGGTCGCGCAGCTCCACGCGGCCGGCGTCGTGGTGCGCCTGCTGACCGGGCTGCCGCCGTGGCTGGGCTGGGCAGCCGTCGCGGCGGCGGCGCTGGTCGTGGCGTTCGCGGGCGGGCAGGGGAGTTTGACGAGCGTGCAGGCCTCGCAGTTCTGGCTGAAGCTGGTCGCGTTCGTGGGCGTGGGGGTGGTGTGCTGGTGGATGGGGGACGGGCGGCCCCTCACCGGGTTCGAGGCGGCCTACGGGGCCGGTGCGGCCGGGCCGGCGGGAGCGGGCGACACGTCGCTGCCCGGGGTGCTGACCGTGCTGCTGGCCTGCGCGCTCGGCACCATGGGGCTGCCGCACGTGATCGTCCGCGTCTACACCAACAGCGACGGCCACGGGGCCAGGCGGTCGATCGTGGCGACGCAGGCCATGCTGGCGGTGTTCTGCGTCGTGCCGCCGCTGTACGGGCTCCTGGGGCACGTACATGTGAGCGGTGCGGCACCGGACGAGATCGTGCTGCTGCTGCCCTCCAGGCTGGCTCCAGGGACGCTGGGGGACGCGCTCACGGGCGTGCTGGCCGCCGGGGCGTTCGCGGCCTTCCTGGCCACCACGGGCGGCGTTCTCGTGGCGGTCGGCGGCGCGGTGTCGACGTGCCTGACCCGGGCCGGCGTGAGCTCCTTCCGCACCGCCGTGGGCCTGGTGCTGCTGGCCTCGCTCGTCCTGACGGCCGTCAGCACCCCGCAGTCGTCGGTGGCGCTCGTCCTGGTCGGCTTCAGCCTCTCGGCGGCCACGTTCTGCCCGCTGCTGGTGCTGGGGATCTGGTGGCGCCGGCTGACGGACGCCGGAGTGGCGGCCGGGTTCGCGCTCGGCGGGGGACTGACGGCGGTGCTCGTGCTCGGCGAACGGGCGGGCGTGAAAACAGGCGTGCTGTCCGCCAACCCCGCGCCGGTCGCCGTGCCGGTCGCGTTTGCCGCGATGGTGCTGATTTCCCTGGTCACCCCCGGCCGGGTGCCGCGCGGGGTGGGGCGGATGATGGCCAAGATGCATCTGCCCGAGCATCTCGCGGGCCCACCGGCCTACCGCTCGTCGCACCCCAGCAGCCGCTCACCGTAAGCACACGCTCCGTATGTCGCTGACTACGCACCGTTCAACGAGCTGCCGGTGAACAGGGTATCGTCCGCAAGATCGCGACCGTAGTGTTTCGGCATCAGATAGCCATCCCCGGCGCATCGGGGGGGACGAGCCGGGGGGCTCATGACAGGCCTGATGCGCCGGCTTCACCGGTGACCGCGCTGGTCACCACGGCTGCCGGGCCCTCATCGGGGGTAGGGCCCGCCAAGCCGGTCCCGTGAAGGGGCGCCTGCTGAGGCCCTCAGCCGGCCCCGCGATACGGCCCTTCGGGGGCGGCCGGATCGCGCGAGCAGGCGCCCCTGTCGCGATGGCGCTGTCGCGACGGCGCTGTCGCGACGGCGCCCCGCCGGGGTCCCGGTCAGCTGTCGCGGAGCTTCTTCAGCAGCGCGATGTCCTCGGCGTGCTTGGGCGCCTTGCCCGGCGTCTCGATGCAGACCGGCACCCCCGCCATGGCCGGGTGCCGCATGAGCTCGGCGAACGGCTGGGCGCCGATGTGCCCGGCCCCGATGTTCTCGTGCCGGTCCTTCTTGGCCCCGCACACGTCCTTCGAGTCGTTGGCGTGGATCAGCTTGAGCCGGCCGGGGGCGATGCTGTGCAGGGCGTCGAACGTCTCCTTCACCCCGCCCTCCGCCGCGAGGTCGTGACCGGCGGCGAACGCGTGGCACGTGTCGAGGCAGACGCCGGCGCGCGGGTGCCAGTCGAGCGTCGCCAGGTAGGGCTCGAGGTCCTGGACCGTCGCGCACAGCATGGCGCCTTGGCCCGCCATCGGCTCGAGCAGCAGGTCGGGCCCGCCCTCGGGGATCTCGTCCAGCAGCGGCAGCAGCGTCTCCCGCACCTGGCGCAGCGCGTCGTCACGGGACTGCGTGACCGCGGAGCCCGTGTGCAGCACGACCCCCTTGGCGCCGATCTCGGCCCCGCGCCGCAGCGTGTGGCGGACGATCGCGATGGAGTTGGCCAGCGTCTCGGGGCTGGGCGAGCCGAAGTTGGCGAGGTAGGGCACGTGGACGAACGTGTCGACGCCTGACTCCGCCAGCTTGGCGTCCTCGTCGGGCTTGCCGTCGTTGAGCGCCCAGCTGCGGGGGTTGGTGACGAACACCTGGATCATCTCGGCGCCGATCTCGGCCATGTACGTGAGGCCGCCCGTCGCCAGGCCGCCCGCGACGAGCACGTGCCCGCCGATCAGGGATGTTGGGGTCATGATGGCTCTCAGTCTAGGCGGGCCGCCGCTGCGGACTGAGCGGCGGCTCAGGCCGCACGCTCCCGCCGTCACAGTCGGTGACTGTCAGACTACCGCCGTGCCGGTCAGGGAGTGACCAGGTGGCCGTGGAGGCGGACGCGGGCCAGTCCGCCGTCCGGATGGATGTCCACCCGCACGTGCGTGACCGGATCCGCGTGATGGAGGCGGAAGCGGTGCGGGGTGTCAGGCTGGAGAGGGGTGCTCGGGAGGAGCCCGACCTCGCGTTCGCCGTCGACGAGGCCGGTGAGTGAGACCGCGCCCGGCGCGTTGAACAGCAGGTTCGTGGTGTCGATCTCCGCCAGCCTGATCATGCCGGGGCCCGCGAGCCGGATGACCAGCCAGTCGTTGCCCCCGTCGCGGCGGCGGGCGGTCTCCCAGCCCTCCGCCTGGTGGCGGGCCAGGCCAGGCGCGAGGACGTTGTTGGGCGAGGAGTAGAACTCGTTCGAGCAGGCGGTGACCAGGCCGCCGTTGGCCAGCGCGGCCAGATCGAGGCCGAGCCCCTCGTACACCGACAGATCCGGACGCGCCTCCCCGTGCACCCGGAGGCGGGCGACGCCGCCGTCGGGGAAGATGTTCAGCCGTACATGGGTGAAGCGGCGCGAGTCGGTGACGGCGAAAGCGTGCTCGACATCCCCCTTGAGCTCGGCCCGGGGGACGATCTCCACCCAGGAGGCGACCGCCAGCTCGGCGGGTGACGGATGGCCCTCGACCGCGGCCGCCTCGACGGAGGCGTACGGCGGATAGTTGCCCTTGAACCACGCCGTGTCGATCACCACGCCACGGATCACGCCGGGGATCCCCAGCCGCACCAGCGCCCAGTCGTGGCCGGGCGAGCGGCGGCGGCGGGTCTCCCACCCGTCGTACACCTGCCCCTTGCTCCCGAACGTCTCCGCCTGGAAGCCCGGACGTCCCGGCCTGATCAGGCTCTCCTTCTCGGCGAACGACTCGTCGCTGGCCGCCACGACCGACCCGCCGAGGGTGCGCAGGGCGAGGTCCGGCAGGGTGACGAAGGGTGGCATCTAGCGCTCTCCCAACAGGAATCGGCCGTGCGGGACGCCGTCCACCGGGCGGCCGCGCAGCCAGGTGGTCAGCACGGCGCCCTTGAGCACGCGGCCGTGGTACGGGGTGACCGGGTTCTTGTGGTGGAGGAGCGCGGCGTCCACGGGGCTGTCGGCCACGGGATCGAACGCCACCAGATCGGCATCATTGCCGACCTTGATCCCGCCCTTCCCAGAAATTTCGGCCATCGAGGCCGGATTGGCGGACATCCAGCGGGCCACGTCCCCCAGCCCGTACCCCCTCCTCGAGGCCTCCGTCCAGATCGCGGGCAGGCCGAGCTGGAGCGAGGCGATGCCGCCCCACGCGGCGGCGAAGTCGGGCACCTTGAGATCGGCGGGCGACGGCGAGTGGTCGGACACGACGCAGCTCAGC
Source organism: Nonomuraea helvata (assembly GCF_039535785.1). NCBI lineage: Bacteria > Bacillati > Actinomycetota > Actinomycetes > Streptosporangiales > Streptosporangiaceae > Nonomuraea > Nonomuraea helvata. The sequence goes on along the minus strand of NZ_BAAAXV010000001.1, from coordinate 1,225,333 downwards.
ACGCCCCTGGCCAGCCCGTCCCACAGCAGGTCCCGGTTGGCCTCGGAACGGATCGGCGGGCAGCACTTGTACGCGGTCTCCCCCTCGGGGACCTGCTCGGCCGCAAGCGTCAGGTAGTGGGGGCACGTCTCCGCCGTGACCGCCACGCCCTGCTCCTGGGCCCGTTCCAGCACCTCCAGGCAGGAGGCGCTGGAGACATGCAGGATGTGCACGCGGGCGCCGGTCTCCCCGGCCAGCCGCACGACCCGCGCGACGGCGCTGCGCTCCGACTCGCCGGGCCGCGACTCCAGGAACTCCCGGTACGTCGGCCCGCCCGGCTCCCCGAGCAGCTCCGGGTCCTCGGCGTGCACCACCATGACCCCGCCGATCCCGGCCACCTCGGACAGCGCCTCCCGCAGCTCGTCCGCGCTCAGCGGCGGGAACTCGTCCACACCGGACGGCGACATGAAGCACTTGAAGCCGTAGACGCCGCGCTCGCGGAGCGGCGCGAGGTCCTTGACGTTCCCCGGCACCGCCCCGCCCCAGAAGCCGACGTCCACGTGGCACTGCCCCTGCGCGGCGCGCAGCTTGGCCTCGAGGGCGGCCGCGTTCACGGTGGGCGGGAGCGAGTTGAGCGGCATGTCGAGGATCGTGGTGACGCCTCCGGCGCCCGCCGCCCTGGTCGCCGAGTCGAACCCCTCCCAGTGCGTCCGACCCGGCTCGTTGACGTGCACGTGCGTGTCGACCAGGCCGGGCAGGAGCGCGAGGTCGCGCAGGTCGACGTCCGCGGCGGCCTCGAGCGGCGCGGCGTAGTCGTACAGGCCCGCGATCTTCTCGCCCCGTACGGCCACCGCCGCCGCCCGCTCGCCCTCCGGGGTGACGGTCCTGCGGGATCGGATCACCAGATCGATCATCTATTCCTCTTGGAGGTGAACGGCGGCCAGCCGGGCGGCGAGGCGCTCCAGCAGCGGCCCGGCCTCGGCCATGCAGCGGTCGGGGTCGGGCTCCAGGTCCGTGAGGGCGTAGGCGGCCTCGATGCCCGCGGCCCGCAACTGGTCGTCGGTGAGCGTACGGCGGCCGCAGACGGCCACCACGGGGACGCCCGCCCTGGCCGCGGCCTGCGCCACGCCGACGGGCGCCTTGCCGCGCAGGGACTGCTCGTCCAGTGACCCCTCACCCGTGATCACCAGCCGCGCGTCCTTGACCAGCTCGCCGAACCCGAGCAGGTCGAGCAGGTAGCCGATGCCGGGCCGGATCTCGGCGTGCAGGAACGCCAGCGCGGCGAACCCCACCCCGCCGGCCGCCCCCGCTCCCGGCGCCCCGGCCACGCCCATCGCCCGGGGCGTGTCGTCGTGCTCGTGCTTATGGTCGCGCCCGCTTCGCTCCTCGTTGGCTCGTCCCTCGCTCTCTCGTCGCGAGCTCCTGCGCTCCGGCGCCCCCATCAGCCCGTGCGTGGCGGTAGCCACGGCCGCCAGCCGGGTCAGAGCGGCCTCCAGCGTCCTGACGTCCTCGGGAGTGGCGCCCTTCTGGGGTCCGTAGACGGCGGCGGCGCCGTGGGGACCGAGAAGCGGGTTGTCCACATCGCTCGCCACCACGAACTCGATGCCGGAAACATCCGCAAAATCCGACAGGTCAATGCGGGCCAGGTCCTTCAGCGCGGCCCCGCCCCGGGGCAGGTCGTTCCCGTCGGCGTCCAGCAGGCGCGCGCCCAGGGCCTGCGCCAGGCCCGCGCCCCCGTCGGTGCACGCGCTGCCGCCCAGGCCCAGGACCACCCGCTTGGCGCCCCGGCGCACGGCGTCCGCGATCAGCTCGCCGGTGCCGTGGCTGGTGGCGGTCAGCGGCTCGTGCCCGCCGGGCAGGCGGCGCAGCCCCGACGCCTCCGCCAGCTCCACCACCGCCGTCGCGTCGGCGTCCTGCCAGGCGTACGAGGCGGGAATCCGCTCTCCGGTGGGCCCGGTCACCTCGATCGTGACCCGGCCGAACCCGCCGGCCACGGCCGCGTCCACGGTGCCGTCGCCTCCATCGGCCACCGGCAGCTCCACCGTGGGCACGCCCAGCCCGGCCGACACGCGCGATGCCACCTCGGCCGCCGTCAGCGACCCCTTGAACTTGTCGGGGGCGACCAGAACCTGCTGAACCACTACGAACCCCTACACGATGGTGAACAATGTCCTGACACGCCTTCCTGCCCGGTGCGAGCGGGCAGGAAGGCGTGACTCATCATCACATGGTGGTCGAGGACGAGGTTCCGGGCGGTCCCGGCCCGGTCGCGGCTCAGGCGACCGGGCGGATGAACTCCTCCAGCGATTGACGCGCTCTTCGGCATGGCGAAGATTCAGCCTGTACCGCGCATGCAGCACTTCTGCGGCTTCCTGCTTCATCGACCTGAGCCACCGAAATGGTCTTATCGGGTCTCCACAGGCTTTCAAGCCTTCCGGCTCTGTTCCCGCCCGTCCGGCGGTACCTGACGCGATGAACGTACCAGACGCCATTCCGCTCGTCTGGGAGTTCCTCCGACACGGGACCGCCCTTTCCTGCTTGTTCTTGGACATTCCAACCCTAGTCGCCCCCGTGGACCTCTTTCGAGGCGGTGAAGCCGCGCTCCTCGGCCAGCCGCATCAGCCGCCGGTGCGCCGCCGCGCCCGCGCGCCCGGCGGCGTCCTGGGAGACGGTCCGCAGCTCGCCGTCCTCGACCACGGTGCGCCCGCCCACCAGCACCCGGGCCAGGGGCGGCGGCGGCCCGAAGACCAGCGCGCAGACCGGGTCGGCCACCGCCGAGGTGAAGGGGCCGTCCACGCGCCACAGGGCGAGGTCGGCCAGCTTGCCGGGTTCGAGCGAGCCGAGTTCGCCGTCGCGGCCGAGGTTGCGCGCACCGCCCAGCGTGGCGATCTCGAGGGCCTGCCTGGCCGTGAGCGCGTCGGGGCCGTACCTGGCGCGCTGGAAGAGCAGGGTCTGACGCATCTCCCCGGCCAGCGACGTCAGCTCGGAGGAGGCGCTGCCGTCCACGCCGAGGCCCACGTTCGCGCCGCTGCGCAGCATCTCGGACACGCGGGCGATCCCGCTGCCGAGCCGGCCGTTCGACGAGGGGCAGTGCGCGGAGCCCGTGCCGGTGGCGGCGAGCTTGCCGATGTCGGCGTCGCTCAGGTGCACGGAGTGCGCGAACCACACGTCGGGCCCCAGCCAGCCCAGCTTCTCCATGTAGTCCACGGGGCGCAGCCCGAACTCCGCCACGCAGTGCTCGTCCTCGTCCAGGGTCTCGGCGATGTGCGTGTGCAGGCGCACGCCCTTGGCCCTGGCCAGGGCGGCGGACTCGGTCATCAGCTCGGCGCTGGCCGAGAACGGCGAGCACGGCGCGACCGCGATCCGTAGCATCGAGGAGAACGACGGGTCGTGGTAGGCGTCCACGGCCTCCGACGTGGCGGCCAGGATCTCGTCCAGCTCCTCGACCACGACGTCCGGCGGCAGCCCGCCCTGCGACTCGCCCCTGTCCATGGAGCCGCGGGCGGGGTGGAAGCGGATGCCGACCTCGCGCGCGGCCTCGATCTCGGCCGCGAGCAGGTCGCCCCTGCCCTTGGGGAAGACGTAGTGGTGGTCGCTGGAGGTGGTGCAGCCCGACAGCGCCAGCCAGCCCAGCCCGGCCGAGGCCGCGCCCTTGACCACCTCGGCGTCCATGGCGGCCCACACCTGGTAGAGCGCCACCAGCCACTCGAACAGGGTGGCGTCCTGCGCCAGGCCCTGCGAGGCCCACTGGTACAGGTGGTGGTGGGTGTTGACCAGGCCGGGGGTGGCCAGGCAGCCGGTGCCGTCGATCCTGGTCGCGCCCGGCGTGTCGGGGGCGGGCCCGGCGCCCAGCTCGGCGATCAGGTCCCCCTCGATCCTGATATATCCGGATTTGATCTCGGGGCCGATGACCGGCGCGATGGACACGTTCTCGATGAGCAGGCTCACTCGGCGGCCGCCTTCCGCGACGCGGCCAGCCGTACCGCGTCGATGATCTTCTCGTAGCCCGTGCACCGGCACAGGTTGCCGGCGAGCGCCTCCCTGATCTCCGCGTCGGACGGCAGCCCCACCCGCTCGATCAGGTCGTGCGCCTGCACGACCAGCCCCGGCGTGCAGAACCCGCACTGCACGGCCCCGCACTCCACGAACGCCTCCTGCACCGGATCGAGCCGGTCGCCCTCGGCGAGCCCTTCGACGGTACGCACCTGCCGCCCTTCGGCCTGCCCGGCGGCGACCAGGCAGGAGCAGACCGGCACGCCGTCGAGATAGACCGTGCAGGAGCCGCACTCGCCCTGTTCGCAGGCGTTCTTGGAGCCGGGCAGCCCCATGCGCTCGCGCAGCACGTACAGGAGGCTCTCGCCCTCCCAGACGTCGTCCGTGCTCTCCTGGCGGCCGTTGACGGTGAAGGTGACGCGCATCACGCCGCCCTCCTTCCCATGTGGTCGTTCCAGGCCCATGTGAGCGTGCGGCGGGCCATCACGCCGACGGCGTGCACGCGGTAGGCGGCGGTGCCGCGCACGTCGTCGATGGGCGCGGCGGCGGCCGCGCACAGCTCCCCGAACCGCCTGGCCAGCGCCGGATCGAGCGGCGCGGCCCAGTCGAGCTCGCGGGCCAGCAGCTCCTCGGCCTCGAGCGCCCGGCGCGGCGTGGGAGCGGCGGACCCGATCCCCGTGCCGACCCGCCGTTCGAGCGGGTGCAGCGCGACCGCGAACGAGCACACCGCGATCACCATGGCGTTGCGCGTGCCTACCTTGGAGAAGTACTGGGGCCCGGTCGCGGGTCTGACGTGCACGGCCCTGATCAGCTCGTCCGGCTCCAGCGCGTTGCGCTTGACCCCCAGGTAGAACTCGGCGGCCGGGATCATCCTGACGCCGCGCCCGTGCGACTCCACCTCGACCACGGCGTCCGCGGCCAGCAGCGGCGGGTGGCTGTCGCCCGCGGGGGAGGCCGCGCCGAGGTTCCCGCCGACGGATCCGCGGTTGCGGATCTGCGGCGAGCCGACCGTGCGCGCCGCCTGCGCCAGCCCCGGCAGCGGCCCGCCCAGCTCCTCGATGACCGTCGTGTACGGCACCGCCGCCCCGACCCGCCACACGCCGTCCACCAGGGACCGTTCCCGCAGCTCCGCCACCCGGTTGAGGTCGAGCAGCGCCGCCGGCCTGCGGACGTCCATGTTGATCTCGACCATGACGTCGGTGCCGCCCTGGATGGGCACCGCGTCGGGCCGGTCCGCCTTGGCGGCCAGCGCCTCCGCCCACGTCGTGGGCCGCAAGAAGTCCATGTCCCCTACTCCCAGGCGAATCCGGCGTCGGATGCGTCCTCACGCAGCACACTGCCCTCGATCAGGCCGTACGGACGGTCGGCGGCGAAGAAGACCTCGTTCTGGTTGTCCAGGCCGAACGGCGACAGGTCCACCGGGAAGTGGTGCTTGTTCGGCATCGAGAGCCTGATCTCGCAGATCTCGGGGCAGGCGGTCAGAGCGCGCTCGCCCATGGCGTACAGGGTCTGCTGGAGCGAGAGGCTGTGGGTGCCCGCGAACGCGTCCAGCAGCGACCCGCGCACCTGCTCGTACGACTTGCCATAGGCGGTGGTGTCGCCGGTGTGCCGCCACCGCGCGGCGACGGCGGTGGCGAGGATGCGGTCGGTCGTGGGCTGGAGCGTGGTGTACTCGTCCACGATGTAACCGTGGAACTCCGACCCCGTCGTGTTCATCAGCACCAGGTCCTTCAGCCCGGACACCACGGTGGACCGGCCGTCCCTGTCGTGGTGCACGGCGCACGTGCGCACCTCGCCGCCCTCGCGCACGAACGAGTGCGGCCCCTCGCGGCGCCACGCGTACTCGTCGATCTCGACCCTGGCGTGGTGGACGGTCGGCTGCGACTCGACGAAGTGCCTGGCCAGCAGGAGGGCGAACTCCTCGATCTGGCCGACGCCGTGCTCGCGCGCCAGCGCGTACGCGGTGTTCTTCTGCGTGTCGGTCGGCAGGACGGCGGCGTTGTCGCCGGTCAGGTGGACGGCGTCCATGTCGCCGGAGAGCGAGGTGCTGACGTTGAGGTCCTTGACATGGTGCACCGCGTCGTCCACTGGGCCGTCCCTGACCACGCGGACGAGCCTGATCTCCGCCTTGCCGTAGCGGTTGGGGCCGAGTTTGACGGACATCTAGCTCCCTCGGTAGGTGGAGTAGGCGTACGGGCTGAGCAGCAGGGGCACGTGGTAGTGCCGTTCCGGGTCGGCGACCGTGAAGGTGACCACGACCTCCGGGTAGAACGTGTCCTCCAGGTAGGCCCCGGTGTCGAAGACGACCCGGTGCACGCCGGCGCCCGGGTTCCATCCCTTGATGCGGCCGTCGTCGTCGGTGCGGCCCTCGGCCACGACCCGGCCGTCGTGCTCCAGACGTACGCGGACGCCCCGCGCCGGGAGCCCGGTGACCGCGTCGAGCACGTGCGTCGAGAAGCTCATGTCCCCTCCTCCATGAGCTTGCCCAGCCGCAGCCGCGTGATCGCGGCCAACTCGTCGCGGACGACCGCGCGCTCGCTCTCCTCATCGTTGCCCAGCCGCCCGCCGAGCCTGGCCAGCAGCTGGGCCCCGCTGAGCCCGGTGGCGCAGACCAGGTAGACGTGCCCGAAGCGCTCCTCGTACGCCCTGTTGCCCTCGGCGAGCGCCTGGCGTACCCCGTCGTCCACCCCCGACTGCTCCTGCCGGGACCAGGACGCCCCCCTGCCGTCCCCGGCGGCCCGCTCCCCGATCCTCGGGTGCGCCGCGAGCGCCTCCAGCACGTCGTCCCACGCGAGCTCCCTGACGGCCGCGTCGGCGGCCGCCGTGAGCTCGCCGAGATCCCGGTACGGCCTGCGCGCCGCCACCTTCGCGGCGAAGGTCCGGGAGGCGCAGCAGGTGAGCAGCTCCTCCTCGGCGGCATCCGGGGGCCTGGCGTTGAAGTCGGTCAGTGTGTCGGGCATGTCAGAAGTACACACATGCGCTTCGTGCCCGGTCCATCCGCAAGAACTCCGAACTGACCGCCCTCATGGCCAGGACTTTTCGTGTCATGCTCCAAGCCCCGGCCGCCACGCCCGGGCGCGCGTCACCCGGGCGCGGCGCGGCCCCTCACTGCCAGAGGATGACCGTGCTGCCCGTCGGGCGCTCGCTGCCCGGCAGGGGCCGCTGGAACTGCACGACCCCGGCGTTGCCGAGCTTCTGCACCCGGACCTTGAACCCTTGTGCCTCCAGATCCGCCTTGGCGTCCCTGACGTTCTTGCCGATCACCGACGGCACCAGGCTGTTCTGCTGGTCGTCGCGGGCCTCGTTGTCGCCGCGGAACCAGTCGAAGAAGTCCGTCTGGCACCGCGCCACCGTGATCGCGACCTGCGCCCCCTTGTCCACCTCGGCCTTCGCCTTGGGCGTCTGGGCGATGACCGTGCACGGCTCGGCGTCGTCGTCCACCTCGTTGACCTGCACCTGGAAGCCCTGCTGGCCCAGATATCCGGCGGCCTCGTCCTTGGGCATGCCGTTGACGTCGGGCATGACCATTCCGGCGCTGACGAAGATGTCGACCTTGGAGCCCTCCCGCACCTTCTCGCCCACCTGCGGCGAGGTGCGGATCACCTTGCCGCGTTCGACCACCTGGTTGGCCAGCCGCTTGACCACGCCCACGGTCAGCCCGGCGGCGGCGATCGCGGAGCGGGCCTCGTCGCCGCTCATGCCGCCGGTGTTGGGCACGATGATCCGCTTGGGGCCGAGCGAAGGCACCAGCGTGATCGTGGCGCCCTTCTTCACCTCGGTGTTGGCGGGCGGGTCGCTGCTCAGGACCAGGCCGGCCTCCACCTTCTCGTCGTTGAGGCCCTTGCCCTCTTGCACCTTGAACCCGGCCGCGACGGCGCTCTTCCTGGCCAGCTCCAGGTTCTTGCCGACCAGGTCGGGCACGCGGACCAGCTCGGGCTGCGCGAAGAACCAGCCGGTCAGGCCCACCGCGACCACCATCACGGCGGCGAGCACCACCAGGAACCAGTTGGGCCGGAACCCCCGCCGCTTCGGCGCCTCCTCCCGCGGCTGGATCAGGGTGTGGGCCGGCGCGGCCTGCGGCGCCGAGTGGGCGGCGGAGAACGTACGGGTGTGCGGCTGGGAGTGGGACATCGGCGGGTTGGTCAGCCGCGGCAGCATCCGGTGCGCGTCGACGGCCGCCACGAGCATCGCGGTGGCGTCGGCGGGGCGGTCGGCCGGCTCGCGGGCCGTCGCGTGCGTCACCAGCGTGTCGATCAGCGGCGGCACCTCGGGGACCAGCGACGACGGCGCGGGCACGGTGTCGTGGACGTGCCGGTAGGCGACCGACATCGGCGTCTGGCCGTCGTACGGCTGCTGCCCCGTGACCAGCTCGAACAGCATGATGCCCGCGGCGTAGACGTCGCTGCGCACGTCTGTGGCGCCGAGCGTGACCTGCTCGGGAGCCATGTAGCCGATCGTGCCGATCATCACGCCGGTGCGGGTCTGGTTGGTGGCCTCGATGGCCCTGGCCAGACCGAAGTCGACGACCTTGACCCGGCCGTCGTCGGTCATCAGGACGTTCTCCGGCTTGACGTCGCGGTGGACCATCCCGGCCTGGTGAGCCGCGCCGAGGGCGGCGAGCACCGGGATCATGATCTCGAGGGCCTCGCGGGCGGGCAGCCTGCCGCGCTCGCGCAGGATGTCGCGGAGCGTTTTGCCGGGCACGTACTCCATCGACAGGTAGACCACGTCGTTGTCGGTGCCCTGGTCGAAGACGTGCACCACGTTGGGGTGCGAGAGGCTGGCGACCGACTTGGCCTCGCCGATGAACCTCCTGACGAACGCCGGGTCCTCGGCGAGCGAGCGGTGCATCACCTTCAGCGCCACCGTCCGGTCCAGCCGGACGTCCAGCGCGAGGTAGACCGTCGCCATACCGCCCCGGGCGATCCGGCTCTCGATGCGGTAGCGTCCGTCGAGAAGCCGCCCGACCAGGGGGTCCGCAGTCGTCGTGTCCACCCCGCTGAGTTTACGGGCGTTTTGCCATCGGCAGGGCCTTGCCGCCCTAAACCGATGCGGAGACGTTCCTGTCGAACGCCCCCGCGCGCACGTCCGCACCAGGCGCCTCAGAGGTGCCCGGCGCCTTGAGTGAGCACCTCCCTCAGGGGGTCATCGGGCTCAGTGGTCATCGGGCTCAGGGGGTCATCGGGCTCAGTGGTCATCGGGCTCAGGGGGTCATCGGGCTCAGGGGGTCATCGGGGAGGACGCCTCGGCGTAGCGCCTGCGCGGGATGCGTCCCGCCAGCCGCGCCAGCCGTCCCGAGACCACGGCACCCTTCATGGCCGCCGCCATGAGATCGGGCCGCTGCGCCCTGGTCACCGCCGTGGCCAGCAGCACGGCGTCGCAGCCCAGCTCCATCGCCAGCGCGGCGTCGCTCGCCGTGCCGATGCCCGCGTCGAGCACCACCGGCACCGACGCGGCCTCGACGATCAGCTCGATGTTGTGCGGGTTGCGGATGCCGAGGCCCGAGCCGATCGGCGCGCCCAGCGGCATCACGGCCGCGCAGCCCGCCTGCTCCAGCCTGCGGGCCAGCGCGGGATCGTCCCCGATGTACGGCAGCACCACGAACCCGTCGGCCACCAGCCGCTCGGCCGCGTCGAACGTCTCGATCGGGTCGGGCAGCAGCGTCCGCTCGTCGGCGATGACCTCGAGCTTGACCCAGTTCGTGCCGAGCGCCTCCCTGGCCAGCCGCGCCGTCAGCACGGCCTCGCCCGCGGTGAAGCAGCCGGCCGTGTTGGGCAGCACCTTGATGTCCCGCTTGCGCAGCACGTCGAGGACCGAGCCGCGGGCATCGGGGTCGAGCCGCCGCATGGCCACCGTGGTGATCTCGGTGCCGGACGCGGCCAGCGCCTGGTCGAGCACGTCGAGCGAGGGTGCGCCGCCGGTCCCCATGATGAGCCGGGAACCGAACTTCTCCCCGGCGATGATCAGATCATCCACCTTGCACCGCCGTCAGAACCTCCACCCGGTCACGGTCGCTGAGTGAGGTCGTCTCCCACGAGCTCCGCGTGACCACCTCGTCGTTCACGGCCACGGCCACCCCGGTGGTGGCCGAGGTCAGTCTGCGTACGGCCTGCGCCACGGTCATGCCGTCGGCCACCTCGTGCGCGGCCCCGTTGATCGTCACAATCATGAAATTTCCCGAAACCTTCCAGGCGCGCACAACGCCGCCAGCTCGCCCTCTTCGCCCCGCAGGATGTCGGCCGTCAACGGCGCCAGCAGCACGCCGCCCCGGTGGTGCCCGGTGGCCAACGCGAGCCCCGGGGTGCCGCTCGGGCCGATGACGGGCAGGTTGTCCGGCGTGCCCGGCCGCAGCCCGGCCACGACGTCGGCGACCTCCAGCTCGGTGACGCCCGGCACCAGCTCCCTGGCGTCCCGCAGCAGCTCGTACAGCCCGCCCGCGGTCACCCGGGTGTCGAACCCCATCTCCTCCTGGGTCGCCCCGACCACCAGCTCGCCGTCACCCCGGGGGACGAGGTAGACCGGCGTGCCGTGCACGGTGCCGCGTACGCAGCGGGTGAGCAGCGGCTGCGGGGAACGCAACCGCATGATCTGCCCCTTGACCGGCCGCACCGGCACCTCGGCCAGCCCGGCGCTCCACGCCCCGGCCGCCAGGACGACCCGCTCCGCCCGTATCTCGGACGCCCGTCCGCCCGGTTCCGCGCTGGCGGCGGGACTGGGCGTCTGACTGGGCGTCTGACTGGGCGTCTCACCGCCGGGCGGCTCGAGGCGTACCCCCGTGACCCGGCCGCCGCCGTCGCGCAGCAGCTCGCCGACGCGAGCCCGTACCAGCGGGACTCCCAGCCGGTCGAGGGCGGCGAGCAGCGCCGCGGTCACCCGCCGCGGGTCCACCCAGGCGTCGCCGGGGGCCAGCAGCCCGCCCCGCACGGAGGGCGCCAGCATGGGCTCCAGGCGGCGGCACTCGCGCCCGCTCAGCCGCTCGACGGGCAGCTCCAGCTTCTCCATGTACGCGGCCAGCTCGTCCAGCGCCGCCAGGTCGTCGGCCCCGAACGCCACGTCGAGCGTCCCGTCGGAACGCAGGTCCAGGGCCTCGGCACCCGGCAGGCCCGCGTCGGCGGCCAGCTCGGCGGCGAAGCCGGGCCAGCGGCGCAGCGACGCCGCGCCCAGCCGCAGCAGCGGCGCCTCGGTGTAGGAGACCTCGCTGACCGGTGCCAGCATGCCCGCGGCCGCGTGCGAGGCGCCCGAGGCAGGGGCGGGGTCGACGAGAGTGACCGGCCGCCCGTCGCGGGCCAGCCGCCAGGCCACGGAGAGCCCGACGACGCCGGCGCCCACGATCACATCCATCCGCGCTCCCTTCGCCGGCATGATCCGGATCAGGTGTCTTGCGGTCGAAGGCCCGGTGAAGCCTTCCTCTCAGCCCGGTTACGGCCGGACTCCCGCGCGTCTTTCCGCCTCAAGCCTACGGCCTCGGCGCGACGGCCCGGCACCGCCCCCGTTATGGTCATGAACGTGAATCATGTCGTGGTGGTAGGAGCCGGCCTGGCCGGGGTGCGCACCGTGGAAGCGCTGCGCTCGCGGGGATTCGGCGGAAGGATCACTCTGATCGGTGAGGAGCGCCATCGCCCCTACGACCGCCCGCCGCTGTCGAAGGCCGTGCTGTTCGGCGACGCCGACACCAGCTACGTCGGCACCGACCTGGCCGCGATCGACGTGGACTTCCGCCCGGGCGTCAGCGCCAAGTCGCTGCGCGAGGGCGTCGTCGAGACCACCGAGGGCGAGGTGGGCTACGACGGGCTGGTCATCGCCACCGGGGCCGAGCCGATCAGGCTGCCCGGCGACGGCCCGCAGCACGTGCTGCGCACGATCGACGACGCCCACGAGCTCAGGGCCATGCTCGTCGCCGGCGCCCGCGTCGCCGTCATCGGCGCGGGCTGGATCGGCGCCGAGGTGGCCACCGCCGCCCGCCGCGCCGGCTGCGCGGTGACGGTGATCGAGGCCGGTCCCGCGCCGCTCGCGGCCGCCGTCGGCGCCGAGATCGGGGCCCGCACCCAGCGCTGGTACGACGAGATCGACCTGCGGCTCGGCACCATGGTCGACTCCGTGGACGAGGGCGGCGTGCGCCTGGTCGGCGGTGAGTTCGTGGAGGCCCACGTGGTCGTCACCGGCATCGGCGTCCGCCCGGCCGTCGAATGGCTCACCGGCGCCGACATCGACCTGCACAACGGCGTGGTCGTGGACGAGCACCTGCGTGCCTCGCTGCCCGACACGGTCGCCGTCGGCGACTGCGCCGCCTGGTGGTCGCGCCGCTGGCAGACCAGGCTCAGGGTCGAGCACTGGGACACCGCGCTCAACGCCCCCGAGGTCGCCGCCGCGAGCCTGCTGGGCGAGGACGTGGCCTACGATCCCGTCCCGTACTTCTGGTCGGAGCAGTTCGGCCACATGGTGCAGTACGCCGGCCACCATCCGGCGGGGGAGCGGCTCGTCTACCGCGGCGACCCGGCGGGCAAGTGGTCGGCCGTCTGGCTCACCGCCGACGACGCGCTCGCCGCGGTGCTCGCCGTGGACCGGCCGCGGGACCTCGTACAGGGGCGCCGGATCATCGACGCGGGGCACCGCCTCGACGCGGAACGCCTGGTAGATCCAGATGTCCCCCTACGGGATTGTGTTGTTTGAGCAAGCACGCCATGTGGTAGTTGTGGTTTCGTGACGCTTTCTGTTGCACAGATCGACCGGGAGACCGACCAGCTCGTAGAAGAGTGGCTCACTCTCCCCGAAGTGGCCTCGCGCCTTGACCTTTCGATCGGGCGGGCCAAGCAACTCCTCAAGGACCACAAGCTGCTCGGCGTGCGCCGCGGCAGCGGCGGGCCGCAGGTGCCTGCGGTGTTCCTCGACGGAAAGGACGTGATGAAGGGCCTGCCCGGCACGCTGACCGTGCTGCAGGACGCCGGCTACGACGATGTCGAGTCGCTGCGCTGGCTCTTCACCCCAGACGAGTCGCTGCCGGGGTCGCCCATCCAGGCGATCAAGGCCGGCCGTCATACGGAGGTCAAGCGGCGTGCCCAAGCCCTCGGTTTCTGAGGCGCGCCTCTATCTCTGCACCGACGGCCGCCGCGACCGCGGCGACCTGGCAGAGTTCCTCGATTCGGTGCTGGCCGCCGGCGTGGACATCATCCAGCTGCGGGAGAAGGGCCTGGAGGCACGCGAAGAACTCGCACTCCTCGAAGTCTTCCGCGACGCCTGCGACCGGCACGGCAAACTGCTGGCCGTCAACGACCGGGCGGACATCGCCTATGCCGCCCGGCCCGACGTGCTCCATCTGGGGCAGGACGACCTTCCTGTGACGGTCGCGCGAGAGATACTCGGCGACGACATCGTCATCGGACGGTCCACCCACTCCGCCGCCGAGGCTTCCGCCGCGGCCGTGGAGCCGGGCGTCGACTACTTCTGCTGCGGCCCCGTCTGGCCCACCCCCACCAAGCCCGGCCGCCCGGCGCCCGGCCCGCCGCTGCTCAGGCACGCGGCCGCGCTGGAGACCGCACGGCCGTGGTTCGGGATCGGCGGCATCGACCTCGCCAACCTGGACGAGGTGATGTCGTACGGGGTGAGCCGGGTGGTGGTCGTACGCGCGATCACGGACGCGGAGGACCCGGGGGCGGCCACGGCGGAGTTCGCCAAGCGCCTGTCCTCCCGCTGACCCGCGCAGGCCGCACCTTACGCGGCCACCCGTGTCCCCGGCTGCCCCGTCGGCCTCGTACCGAGGCGTCCGCCACCCCGCGGGCGCCTCGGGCCGCCCCGGTGCGACGGCCATGTCAGGCCCTGGATCGGCGCGCATCGGCCCCTGGAGGCGTGCGCGTCCGCATCCAGGAGAGGACCGAGCCCCCGAGAGAAGACGCGGGTGCGTCAGGTGTTGCGGGAGGTGGCGGCGATGGCGAGCTCCGTCAGCGCCGTGCGGGCCTCGGCCGTGACCGGCGCCTCGTCGAGCGCCGCCAGCGCCCTGCCCAGGTAGTCGCCGATCAGATCCTCGCACTCCCGCAGCGCACCGGTGTCGTCGATGATCCGCCGCAACGTCTCCACCCCGTGCTCGTCCAGCTCAGGGTCGCCCAGGAGCCGCCGCACGGTGGCCGCGTCGGCGGGGGAGGCGGCCGCCAGGGTGCGGGCGACGAGCATCGTCCGCTTGCCTTCGCGCAGGTCGTCCCCGGCGGGCTTGCCCGTCTGCGCCGGGTCGCCGAACACGCCCAGGATGTCGTCCCGGAGCTGGAACGCGATCCCGACCTGCGTGCCGTACCCCGTGCACAGCTCGTCCATCCACGGCATGAGCTTGCCGACGGCGAGCACCAGCCCGAGCCTGAGCGGCTGCTCCACCGAGTACTTGCCGCTCTTGAACAGCGCCACCCGCAGCGCCGACTCGAACGTGTTCTCCCCGTGAGCCTGCTCCAGCAGGTCGAGGTACTGTCCGCACATCAGCTCGGTGCGCATGTGGTCGTGCACCGGCTGGGCCGCCGCCATCGACTCGGGCGGCAGGCCGCTGGTGCGCCACATCTCGCCCGACCAGATCAGCAGCAGGTTGCCCAGCAGGATCGCCGCGCCCTCGCCGAACTGCTCCGCGGAGCCGTGCCAGCCCGACTTCTCGTGCAGCGACTGGAACCGGCGGTGCGCGGCCGGCATCCCCCTGCGCAGGTCGCTCTTGTCCATCACGTCGTCGTGGACGAGCGCGCTGGCCTGCAGCAGCTCCAAGGAGGCCGCGGCGGTGAAGATCTCGGGGACGTCCGTGCCGCCCGCGCCGCGCCAGCCCCAATAGCAGAACGCCGGGCGCAGCCGCTTGCCGCCCGACAGCAACTCGTCGGCGGCCGTGCGCAGCGGCGCGAGCTCGGGATCGCCGGTGTCGGGCAGCTGCCGTTCGACGAATGCTCCGAGAGCACGCTCCACCTGCTTGCGCAGGGTGTCCATGCCGGCGGCGTCAGTGGTCATGCCTTGAGACTAGTGGCCGGGCGCCCGGATCGAATCCGCAGGTGTGCCGGAGGCGTCGCCGTGCCTCGGAGGGGACAGGGCTGTGACCCCTAGGGTGACGCGCAGGCCCCCTAGGGTGGTGCGTCCATGACCTTGTGGTGGGGAGCTGACCTGTAACCTTGGGGCATGGCGCTTGGTCGACCCTCCATCCTGCCCGATCGTGTTCCCACCGTCCGCGACCTGCTCGCCGCCGGTGGCCGGTCGTTCTCCTTCGAGTTCTTCCCGCCGAAGACCGACGAGGGAGCGCGGCAGCTCTGGAAGGCGATCAGGGAGCTGGAGTCGCTGCGGCCGACGTTCGTGTCCGTGACGTACGGCGCGGGCGGCTCCACGCGTGACCGCACGGTCGACATCGTCGAGCGGATCGCGCACGACACGACGCTCACGCCCGTGGCGCACTTCACCGCGGTCAACCATTCGATCCGCGAGCTGCGCCACCTGGTGGGGCGTTTCGCCGACGCCGGGGTGCGCAACATCCTGGCCGTGCGCGGCGACCCCCCTGGCGACCCGTCGGCCGAGTGGGTGCGCCACCCCGAGGGCGTGCTCTACGCCGAGGACCTGGTACGGCTGATCAGGCAGGCGGGCGACTTCTGCGTCGGCGTGGCCGCCTTCCCGTACAAGCATCCGCGTTCGCCGTCCATCGAGTCCGACACCGAGTACTTCGTCCGCAAGTGCCAGGCGGGGGCCGACTACGCGATCACGCAGATGTTCTTCCGCGCGGATGACTATCTGCGGCTGCGCGACCGGGTGGCGGCCCAGGGGTGCGACACGCCGATCATCCCGTGCATCATGCCGGTGACGCAGATGAGCACCATCGCGCGGTCGGAGCAGCTGTCGGGGGCGCCGTTCCCGCCGGAGGTGGCGGCCCGCTTCGAGGCGGTCGCGGACGACCCGGCGGCGGTGCGGCGGCTCGGCATCGAGCACGGGGCCGAGCTGTGCCAGCGGCTGCTCGACGAGGGCGCGCCGGGCATCCACTTCATCACGTTCAACCGCTCCAGCGCGTCGCGCGAAGTCTTCCAGCGCCTCGAGCGGGTGGCTCTTTCCGCCTGAAACCGTCGGGCCGGGGTGTGAAGGCCGACGCCAGGTGGCGCCGGGCGGGTCCAGCCACCATCCCGCCGCGCCTGCGCCGGAGGGGCCCCGCGGTGGCGGGGCACGAGGGCGGCGGGTGGTGGGTCGCGCGCTGGGGTGAGGCGCGCTGGATGAGGTGTACCGCCGCCCGGGACACCGCCGTACTGCGGTGGGGTGGCCCGCCACCCGTCCGCAGGGGGACCGGGCGGGTGACGGGCAGGGGACAGTAGACGGTGAGTAAAGGGGCGGATACCTTACGTAATGGATGGTGCCCCAGGCCATGCCCAAACAAACCCAACAGTCACGGCCTCCTCAACAGGTCGCCGTCAGGTCAAGGGCAGAGGACGGCCCATGATCGCGTAGTCCTCGTGGCCGCCCGGGAACACGAACCTCGTGAGAAGGTCGGTGAACCCCATGCTGGCGTAGAGATGGCGGGCGGCCGTGGGCTGGTCATGGGTGGACAGGACGGCCGAGCGCTCGGGGCGTCCGGCGCAGATGGTGCGGATCATCGCGCGGCCGATGCCCTTGCCGTGGTAGTCGGGGTGGACGTGGATCTCGGCCAGCTCGAACGCGTTGCCCAGCCAGGCGTTGGCGGCCTCCCGGCCGAGGCGGTCGGTCACGGCCCGGTAGACCACGTCGTGCCACCATTGCCCGGGAGCGCCGTGGAAGCCGTACGCGAAGCCCACGGTAAGGGGCGAGGAAACGGACGAATCACGCAATTCCGCGAAATGACACTGAAAATGGGGATATGTCGCGTGATTTCGCATGATGGTCTTACGGCCGTTGATCTGCTCCTCGGGCGGGTTCATGGCAGCCGCGTAAATGTCGATCACCGTCTCCAGCCGCTCCGTGAACTCGGCCGGACCCGCCCCGCGAAACTCGATCACCCGTCGCACATTACTCGACGTCCGCCGCCGTACCCCCGGTGATCCGCACGAGCTCTTCGAACGTCGTCGGGAAAACGGTCAGCGGATGCCCGCCGGCCGCCCATACCACCTCGTGCTTGCCGAGCCAGTTGTCCACCAGGGTTTGTACGGGCGCCGGGTGCCCGACCGGGGCCACGCCGCCGATGGGCTGGCCGGTCGCCGCCCTGACGAACTCCGGCGTCGCACGCCGTACCTTCGCGGCCCCTACCGTGCGGGCGATCAGCTCCACGTCCACGCGGTGCGCCCCGCTCGTCAGGACCAGCAGCGGAGCGCCGTCCGCGTCGAAGATCAGGCTGTTGGCGATGGCGCCGACCTCGCACCCGAGCTGAGCCGCGGCGGTCGCGGCCGTAGGGGCCTTCTCGGGCAGGACGACGATCTCGCCGCCCGCCCCGAGCTCGCGCAGCGCGGTTTGAACGACGACGGCATTGGACGGCAACTTCTCAGGCATGGGCACACTCTAAACAGTTGACCGCTTCATTACTGGTTCATGGCGAGTGGTGTAGGGTCCTCTGATCTATTCAATAATGGTATGAGAGGTGGTACGCGTGGGGGCTCGACGGCTGCCCGGAGTGGCTGCTCTTCTGACGGCTGGCGCTGTCGCACTCTCGGGCTGCGGTGCGCAGGCGCCGCAACGCCCGGCGTCGGCATCACCGGTCTTGACGGCTGTGTCCCCCGTCGCCACGCGCATCTCGGCGGGCGCGCAGTTCGGGCCTGCCGCCGCGGTCACCGCGCCGCGCAAGACGCTCAAGCTGGGCTCCAAGGGCAAGGCCGTCCAGTGGCTGCAGCAGCGCCTGGCCGAGCTCGGCTACCGCCCCGGCAAGGCCGACGGCCGCTACGGCGGTGCGACGCTGGCGGCCGTGTGGGCGTTCCAGAAGGTGAACGGCATCAGGCCGTCCGGCACGATCGCCAAGCGCACGTGGGACGCCCTGGAGGCGCCGAAGTCTCCTCAGGTCCTGGTCAGGAACGGCAAGCCGACCCGCGCCGAGGTCAACCTCACCAAGCAGATCATGGTCCTTTACGTGGGCGGCCAGGTGAAGCTGATCACCCACATCTCTTCGGGCAGCGGCGTCCCCTACTGCGAGACCGCCACCTGGCAGGGCAGGCAGCAGCGGTTCTGCGGCTCGGCCAGCACGCCGACGGGCGACTACAGGACGACGTGGCGCGCTCGCGGGTGGCACCGGTCGTACCTGGGGCAGCTCTACAACCCGATCTTCTTCAACGGCGGCATCGCCTTCCACGGGGCTCTGTCGGTGCCGCTCTACCCGGCTTCGCACGGGTGCGTCCGCATGCCGATGAACGTGGCCGAGGTGCTGCCGGCGATGCTCGGCAAGGGCGTGCCCGTGCATGTCCGGGGCAAGTTCCGGCGCGCCTGAGCCAGGCGTGCCGGTGAGCGCGTGACCAGGGGCTTCGGCAGCATAACGCGCGCATAACCACATACGGTGACGGGCCCGTTATGGGGCCTTTGCTGGACTCCCTCCCTGACCTTCTTGGGGGGAGTCCATGACAACGGTGTTCATGGCGCCCGTGCCCGCATACGTGGCGGCGCGGCGCGAGAGCCGGTCCCGGCTGTGGTGGCTGCTGGTGGCGGGGTGGGTCGCGCACGTGGGGCTGCGCCTCTGGCTGTACCGCTACCACACCGGACCGGTGGCCAACCCGGACGAGACCGGGTATCTGCTCGCCGCCCGCTGGCTGGCGGGCGGGCCCGGCGCCGATCTGACCGGCTCGACCTTCTACCACGGCGGGTATCCGGTCCTGCTGGTGCCGATCTTCTGGCTCACCTCCGACCCCGTCCTGGCCTACCGGCTGGTGGCCGTGGTGGGGTCGATGGTGGCCGCGAGCGCGTACCCGCTGGCGTACCTGCTGCTGCGCCGGCTGGGGCTGGGCGTGCGGGCCGCGCTGATCGCGGCGTTCGTGGCGGGGCTGTCGCCGGCGCTGCTGCTGTTCTCGGGGCTGGCGCTGACCGATGCGATCCTGCCCGTGCTCGTGCTCGCCTGGCTGGTCGCGGTGCACGACCTGGTCGCGTACCGGTCGGTGCGGGCCGGGGCGGCGGCGGGCGGGCTGTCGGCGTTCGCGATGGCGGCGCACCTGCGGGGGACGGTCGTCCTGGCGGTCTGCGTGCTGGTCGTGATGGTGGCGGCGGTCCGCTGGAAGACGGTGGTGCCGGCGGTCCGCCGGAAGACGGGGACAGCGGCGGTCCGCCGGAAGAGGGTGATGCCGGCGGTCCGCCGGGGGATGGTGATGCCGGCGGTCGCGGCGCTGGGAAGCGCCGCCGTGGTCGTGGCGGCGGGTAAGGCGCTCAACGGGGCGCTGGCGGCCGCGCTGTACCCGGGCGGGTCCCGCGACCTGTCGGGGCTGCTCATGTCCAGGCTCACGACCTTCGAGGGGCAGGCGTGGGCGCTCTCGGGAGCGGCCGGGCAGCTCTGGTACCTCATCGTCGGCACCTGGGGGCTCGCGGGCGTCGGCCTGGCCGGCGCGGCGGCCCTGCTGGTCCGGCGGTCCGCGCCGTTCCAGCACCGTGTCCTGGCGGGCGCGCTGCTGCTCGCGACCCTCGGCATCGCGTACGCCTCCTCGGCCGCCCTGCCGGACGAGCACCGCGTCGGCAACTACGTCTACGGCCGCTACCTGGCCTGCGTCGCGGTGGCCTGGACCCTCGCCGGGCTGGTCGTGCTGCTGAAGGGCGGGCGCCTGGCCGTCATGCGGCACGCGGCGGCCGCCGCCGGGCTGATGGCGCTGACCGGCGGGGCGGCCGCCTGGTACGCGGGGGACCGGCTGGAGCGCTACGGCTTCATCGCGTTCGACTTCCCCGAGGTGATCTTCCTCACCGGCGACCGTGACTCGCTCGACCTGGTCGCCGCCTCGATGACCGCACTGATCATGCTGGCCTGCCTGATCGCGGCCGCCTTCCTCACCACCCGCCGTACCCGGCTGCTGGTGGTGGGCGTGCTGGCGCTGATCGACATCGCGTTCACGGCCGGGCAGGCGCCCGCGCCCCCGTCCGGTGCCGACTGGCTGCCGAAGCCGCCCCCGGGGCGGGTGGCGGTGGACAGGAGGGTGAAGTGGAACGTGTGGGTGCCGCTGGCGTACCGGGTGTCGTGGACGAAGCTCGAATTCTACGGCGGCCGGCCTCCGGAGGGCGCCTGCACCGCCGTCGTCCCGTACGGCGCGGTCCCGCCGACGGGCTGGGCCGCGACCGGCCGGGGCGGTGCCCAGATGGGCTGGACGACCTGGTCGAACGGGCGCTGCGGCTGAGAGCCGGCGGGCGGGTCCGCTCGACCGGCCCGCCGCGGCCGTGAAGTCCGGCCTTCAGCGCTGAGGTTCCGGGGGAGCCGTGGCCGCCCGCCTGCCCTCGGCGGCGGCCATGCACAGCCCTACCGCCTGTGCCGGCCCGGCCAGCACCAGGATCACGACCGTGGCCGCCTGCCACGCGGGGAGGCCGTCGGCGAAGTCGGGGAGTCGTAGAGTCCCGCCAGCATCCTGACGGGGTTGAGCAGCGCCACGAAGACCGCCAGGGCGTACGGGATGATCAGGACGCCCGACAGCACGAACAGGAACGTGCGGCCCCGGCCGCGCCGCCGTAAGAGCACGCCGATGACGGCGTAGACCACGCCCAGGACGCCCGCGAGCAGCGCCGTCCACGAGACCAGCCGCCCCGCGTCGGTGCCCAGCGCGGTCATCCCGTCGGGACCGAGCCGGCCGCCCGCCCACTCGGGGCCCGCGATCTGCGTCTTCACGGCTGTCCTGATGGCCACGAGGTTCGCGCCCGCGTACGCCGCCGCCAGGACCGGCCCCAGCGTCAGCAGGCCGAGAGCGACCGGCCACCTGCTCCTCGCCATCCGGCTCCCCCTCCCCTCGGGCCAGTTTCCCAGACAGGGCCGTCGAGGGCTAACCGAGCGAGCACAGGCCGGAGAGCGTGATCTCGGCCGCGCGCCGCGCCGTGTGCCACATCTGCTCCACGGACCGGTCGTGGTCGATGTTCGTGATGATCGCCAGTTTCACCGCGCCGAACACCGCCCCCACCGCGGCGGCCGCCTCCACCCGGTCCAGTTTGTCCGGGTACGCCTCGTGCAGCGCCCGCGCCATCCTGGCCTGGTTCTCGAACAGCATCATCAGCGCCCGCGCCTGCAGCGCCGGCTCCTTGAGGACGAGCCGTATCCGCAGCCCCGCGTCCTCGAACGTGAACTCCTCGTACGTGGTGAGCCACTCCAGGCTCTCGTCCACGATCCTGCGCAGCACGTCGGCCGGCGACTCGCCCGGCTCCCTGTCGGCCAGCGCGGCGACCGCCCGCTCCATCCGGCCCTCGGAGTCGTAGAAGACCACGTCCTCCTTGCTCGCGAAGTAGCTGAAGAACGTGCGCGTCGACACGTCGGCCTCCGCGGCGATCTCCGCGAGTGTGGTCTCCTCGTAGCCCTTCTCGTCGAACAGCCGGAGCGCGGCCTCGACCAGTGCCCGGCGCGTGCGCTGCTTCTTGCGCTCCCGCAGCCCCACGCCACCGCTTTCCACCATGCCGAAACTATAGTGCAAGCAGTGCCCATTTGCATGGATTGAAATTTTGCAATGGGAGAGGTTTTATGGGGGTGTCACTCGGAAAGGAGCCGCAGCATGTCCGACGTCACGTTTCCCATGGTCCGCCGGCGTCCGTTGGACCCGCCTGACGAAGCCACTGAGCTGCGACAACAGGGGGCCATGCACCGCATGACTTACCCAGACGGCCACCGGGGCTGGCTGGTGACCCGCTACTCGGCGGCCCGCGCCATCCTGGCGCACCCGCACTTCAGCAACAGGCAGGAGCTTTCGCATCCGCCGCTGCCGAGCCAGCTGGAACGGGTGAGGATGCAGCGGGAGCGGAAGATGCCGGCGGGGGTCTTCCTGCGGATGGACCCGCCCGACCACACGCGCTACCGCAAACTGCTCACCGGGCAGTTCACCGTGCGCCGGATGAAGGCGCTCGAGTCGCGGATCGAGGAGATCGTCAACGCCCACCTGGACGGCATGGCCGCCGCCGGCGGTCCGGTGGACCTCGTGCAGATGTTCGCGCTGCCCATCCCGTCGCTGGTGATCTGTGAGCTGCTCGGGGTGCCGTACGAGGACCGCGCGCAGTTCCAGGAGGACTCCAAGCTCCTGCTCAGCCTGGAGACCAAGGCCGAGGAGGCGATCGCCGCGCTCGGGCGGGTCATGGCGTACCTGTACGGGCTCATCCAGCGCAAGCGCAAGGAGCCGTCCGACGACCTGCTCAGCGGGCTCATCGAGGGCGGGGAGCTGAACGACGAGGAGCTCACCGGGGTCTCGTTCCTGCTGCTGGTGGCCGGGCACGAGACGACCGCCAACATGCTCGGGCTCGGGACGTACGCGCTGCTCACCAACCCCGACCAGCTCGCCGCCATGCGCGACGACCCGTCGGTGGTGGACAACGGCGTCGAGGAGCTGCTGCGCTACCTCACGATCATCCACGTCGGGCCGATCCGTACCGCGCTGGAGGACGTCGAGATCGAGGGCACCCTCATCAAGGCGGGCGAGACCGTCACCCTCCAGCTGCCCGCCGCCAACCGCGACCCGTCCCGCTTCCCCGACGGCGACCGGCTCGACGTCACCAGGCAGGCGGGCGGGCACCTGACCTTCGGCCACGGCATCCATCAGTGCCTGGGACAGCAGCTCGCGCGGGCCGAGATGCGCATCGCGTACCCCGCACTGCTGCGCCGCTTCCCGGGTCTACGCTTGGCCGTAACACCCGAGGAGGTGCCGATGCGCTCGGATATGGGCATCTATGGCGTGCACCGCCTCCCAGTCACTTGGTAGGTCATCATGGAGATCAAGGCAGATACGACGGTGTGCATCGGCGCGGGCATGTGCGCGCTGACAGTGCCGGAGGTGTTCGACCAGAGCGAGGACGAGGGCACGGTGGAGCTCCTGCAGAAGGTGCCGCCGCAGGAGCTGGAGGACGGCGTCCGCCGCGCCGTGACCCTGTGCCCGTCAGGGGCCATCTCCATCGCCTGAGCGACGCCTGACCCCTTGAACGGCCCGAGGGCCGTCGCCGCATCTCGTTCTCCTGCGGCGACGGCCTTTTTCGTCCACAGGAACGCGACACGTCGAACCTGTGTTCGTGGAATCGGTTGACACCGAGCGTGATCGAAATTATGTTCGACGTGTGACGGTGGGGCTCGCGGCTCAGCGTCACAAGGACCTGGTCGCGGGCCGTTCGCTTCCCCAAGCGATACCCGCGGCCAGGCTCCACGGGCGAAGGGCGCGTCCTCGTCGTCGGCGGAGACGAGTGGGCGTGTCCTGGCCGGACGGGGAGAGGGGAAGCTCCTCGTCCGGCCAGCCCGGCGGAAATGTCGGTGGCGTCTGCAAGTGTTGACTCCACCGGCTTCAGACGCCGGCTGCCGCCCACGACTCCAAGGAGGCGCGCAAGATGGCACCACGGCCTAGAGAAACGCCCGGGCCCCGGCTGTCGCCTGCGGTTCGGGCACATTTGACCGATTCACGTTCCTGCCTGGCGGACGCGGCCGGCGCCCGCACCCCGGCATCCCGATATGTGGCGGCCCACCTGGCAGCCCTTCGAGCGGCGGCGGCGATGCTGGCCGCCCGTCCCCGTCCCACGGAGGGCCGCAGGCGCCGCCTGCGCAGCGCCTGGGACCTGCTGCCCGAGGCCGAGCCGCACCTGGCCGAGTGGGCGGCCTACTTCGCGGTGAGCGCCGCCAAGCGTGCCGCCGCGGAGGCGGGCATGGTCAGCCGGGTCAGCGCGGCCGACGCCGACGAGATCCTGGCCGAGGCGGAGACATTCGTCTCCACGGTGGAAGACCTCCTGGGCGTCCCCTCCCAGCCCCAGCTCCCCGTGAACGTCCCGCTGGCGGGCTGAGCCCCTGCCTGTCCCGCCGGGGGACACGGCTCTTCACCGGAACGCCGCCCCACGCGGCGGGTTCCTGGTCTGCGTCGCGCATGCTCTCAGCGCGGGCTCGGGATGCCGGACGCTCGCCCTGGAGGCATGCCTCAGGGACGCACACGCGCCTTGTGAAGCGCGCATTCGCCCCATGGATGTGCCCCGCGACGAACGCGCCATGGACGGGCGCTCGCTTGCAGGCAGGCGCATCATGCTCAGGGCAGAACCCGAACGCCCGATGAGGCCGCGTGCGGGCGGCCCCTCGGGCGTGGAAGCGGTGAAAGTGATCTTCGTCACACGACGGAAACCCGTGGTGCGAGGTGTCCGGATCGGGCCGGAAAAGGCAGCGAAGAGGCCGAGGTGTGCCGTCCGCGGTGCCAGGAAGCCGGTGGGCTCGCCGGTGCCAGGCGGCGGCGAGCCCGTGAGCGGACGGCAGACTCAGGCCGAGATCTGCCTCAGAACGACTCGACGGCGCGGCGTGCCTCGGCGTCGAGGACGCCCCAGCTGATGAGCTCCTCGGTCAGCTCGCTCGGCGACTTGTCGTAGATCACGGCCAGAGAGCGCAGGTCCTCCTGGCGGATCGACAGCACCTTGCCGTTGTAGTCACCGCGCTGGCTCTGGATCGTGGCGGCGTAGCGGGCCAGTGCCCCCGCCTTCTCCTTGGGCAGCGCGGCCAGGCGCTCCAGGTCGATCACAAGCTTGGGCGTCGGCCCCAGCGGGCTGGGAGCGGCGCCACCCGGCAGCAGCTCGGATACGGGCACCCCGTAGAAGTCGGCAAGCTCGGCAAGCTTCTGCACGGTCACCGCTCGGTCGCCACGCTCATAAGAGCCCACGACTACGGCCTTCCACCTGCCGCGCGACTTCTCTTCGACCCCGTGCAGGGAAAGCCCCTGCTGGGTGCGGATGGCGCGCAGTCGTGCACCCAGCGACTTTGCGTACTCAGACGGCATTCTGTGGCCCCCCGGCTCTAGTATGTATCGCTCTCAGTAGATTGTGCTCCCTTGCGGCGTATGCCCTAGCCACCGGGGGGTCTGGTGCCGTGCTAGGCACCAACGGTAGCCGTGGCCCCAGGTTTAACCCAGAACGCCGCGAGGTGTGGTTACGGACAGTGACGGTAAAGGGGCGGACGCCTAAGGTCAAGCTGATTGGAAAAAAGATGCCGAATCCGGTCCGGTAGAGAACGCCACAAACGCCCCTGGTGTCTCATTTATAACAGTACTTCGTCATAGTTTGCCGAGGAATTTCGCCCCGTCAGTTCTGCCGGGTGAGAATCATGACAGGGCAGGTCGCAGCCCGTACGATCTTGAGCGATGTGTCGCCCAGGAAGACCCGTCTGAGTGGCCCGGCGGTGCTCGAAGCGCATATGATCATCTCACCGGGGAGCCACGAGGCCGTCCGGAGCGCCTGAGCGACGTTGCGGCCCTCCAGCACCTCGACCTCCGCCTCCGGCCGCCCGCGGGTCGCCGTCCGCAGGTCCGAGGCCGCCTGGTCGCGCAGGCGTTCGAGCAGGTCCTCCTCGATCTCGGCGAGCCTGTCGCTGCTGAGCACCAGCGTGACCAGCCGCAGGGGGACGCCCAGAGCCGCGGCCACCGCCGTCGCGTCCTTGACCGCCGCGTCGCAGCCGGGGCCGCGGCGGTAGGCGACGGTGAGGCGTTCGAGTACGGCGGGGCGTTCGTCGGCGTAGCCGCGCGGGGCGAGCAGCACGGGAACGGAGGAGGAGTGCAGGAGCTGGTCGGCGGTGCTGCCCAGGGCGATGCGCCCCGTGTCGCCGCCAGGGGCCGAGCCGATCACCACCACGTCGGCGGCGCGCTTGCGCGCCAGCTCCACCAGCCCGCGTCCGCTGCTCTTGTGCGCGTGGACCACGTAGTCGGCGTCGTCGCCCGCCAGCTCGCGAGCCCGCCAGAGCGTCGCGTCGGCCAGCTCCATCAGGTACGCCCGCCACGCGCTCTCCTCGGCCCTGGCGGGCCCGGGCGCGGACCACGTGGGCGGCTGCACGAACGCCACCGTCAGGCGGCCCCGCGCCTGCTCCTTGAGCAGTACGGCGAGCGCCAGCCCGTCCCGTCCCTGAGCATCCGGGACATAGCCGGCCAGCACGTCGTGGAGCTTCATTCAGGTCACCTCGGCGTTCAGCCGCGAATGGCCGTAGCCGTACACGAAGTAGCAGATCAGGCCCACGAGCATCCACAGCCCGAACGCCGCCCACGTGGCCCCGGCCAGGCCCGCCATCACGATGACGCAGAAGATCGCGCCGAGCACCGGCGTGGCGGGGAACAGCGGCACACGGAAGCCGCGCGGCAGCTCGGGGCTGCGGTAGCGCAGGACCAGCACGCCGACGTTCACGATCGCGAAGGCGAACAGCGTGCCGATGCTGGTCGCCTCCGCGAGCTGGCCGAGCGGCACCAGGCCCGCCAGCACGGAGATGAACGCGGCGACGAGGAGGGTGTTGGCGACGGGGACCTGGCGGCGCATGTTCACCCGCTGGAAGATCCGCGGGATGAGCCCGTCGCGGGACATCGCGAACAGGATGCGGGTCTGGCCGTAGATGACCGTCAGCACGACGCTGGCGATGGCGATCACCGCGCCGAAGGAGACGATCAGGCCCGGCCAGGACGCGCCGGTGGCCAGGTCGGCGATGTGGGAGAGGCTCGCCTCGCTCCTGTTCGGGTCGAAGCCCGTCCACGGCGTCGCGCCGATGGCCGCCACGGCCACCAGGACGTAGACGGCCGTCACGATGGCCAGTGACAGGATGATCGCGAGGGGCAGGTCGCGCTTGGGGTTTTTGGCCTCCTCACCCGCGGTCGAGGCGGCGTCGAAGCCGATGTAGGAGAAGAACACCTGCGAGGCCGCCGCCGTGATCCCGGCCACCCCCATGGGGGCGAACGGCGTGAAATTGCGGGTCTGGAAGGCCGTGAACGCCACCACGCAGAAGAAGAGCAGCACCACGACCTTGATCACCACGAAGATCGCGTTCGCCGTGGCGCTCTCGGAGGCCCCGTACAGCAGCAGCCACGTGGCGAGCAGGACGATGACGATCGCGGCGACGTTGACCACGCCGCCCTGGCCGGGGGAGCGGGTGACGGCATCCGGCAGCGTGAAGCCGAACAGGGCCCGCAGGAACGCGTTCAGGTACTCGCCCCAGCCCACGGCCACGGCCGCCACGGACACGGCGTACTCCAGCATGAGGCACCAGCCGCACACCCAGGCCACCAGCTCGCCCAGCGTCGCGTACGCGTAGGAGTAGGACGAGCCGGACACCGGGATCGTCCCGGCCAGCTCGGCGTAGGACAGGGCCGAGAACAGCGCCGTGATCGCCGCCAGCACGAACGACAGCACCACCGCCGGCCCCGCCTTGGGCACGGCCTGACCCAGGATGACGAAGATTCCGGTGCCGAGCGTGGCGCCGACGCTGAAGAGCGTGAGCTGCCACAGCGACATGGTGCGCCGCAGCTCGCCGCCCTCCCCGTGGCCGCCCTCGGCGACGATGCGCTCGGTGGGTTTGGTGCGCAAGAGCCGTCGGGCCAGTGTCATCGGACACCCCTACAGCGTGCTCGTCAGCGGCCACCTGCCGTTCGGTGTCACGATCGTGCCCGCTGAGCCCTCGAGTATGCGCTCGGCCTCGTCCAGCCTGCCGATCGCGGCCATGTCGCCGGTCGTCTCCACGAACCGGCAGGCCGCCTCCACCTTCGGCCCCATCGACCCGGCAGGGAACTCCAGGGCGCGCAGCTCGTGCGGCGTGGTGTGGGCGATCTCGCTCTGGTCCGGCGTGCCGAAGGCGCGCAAGACGCGCGGCACGTCGGTGAGGCTCAGGAACGCGTCGCAATCCAGCGCCTCGGCCAGCAGCGCGGTGGTGAGGTCCTTGTCGACGACCGCCTCCACGCCCGTCAGCCGGCCGCGCTCGTCGCGGACGACCGGGATGCCGCCGCCGCCCGCGCAGATCACCACCACGCCCTCGCGGATCATCATCCGGATCAGCCGGGTCTCGACGATGCGGCGCGGAACGGGCGAGGGGACGACACGCCGCCAGTGGGGGCCGTCCTGCCTGACCGTCCAGCCGTACTCGGCGGCCAGCTTCTCCGCGGCCTCCTGATCGTAGACCTGCCCGACGAACTTGGTCGGGTTCTCGAAAGCGGGATCGACGGCCGTCACCAGCGTCTGCGTGACCATGGCCAGCACCTGCCGGCCGGGCAGCGCGTTCTGCAGGGCCTGCTGCATCCAGTAGCCGATCATGCCCTGCGTCTGCGCGCCGAGCGTGTCGAACGGGTACGGCCTGGTCAGGTTCGGATCGGCGGCGCTCTCCACGGCCAGCAGACCCACCTGCGGGCCGTTCCCGTGGGTGATGACCAGCTCGTGCTCCAGAGCCAGGCGGGCGAGCGTCTTGACGGCCGTCCGGATGTTGGCCTGCTGGACGTCCGCGTCCGGCGCCTGGCCGCGTTTGAGCACCGCGTTGCCGCCCAGCGCGACGATGACCCGCATCCGTGCCCCCTCATGCCCGTCTCATGCTGCGTCCCGTGCTGCGTCCCGTGCTGCGTCTCATGCTGCGTCGCGTTCGAGCGGGCAGCTCATGCAGCGCGGGCCGCCGCGCCCCCTGCCGAGCTCGCTGCCCCTGATCGTGATGACCTCGATGCCGTTGTCACGCAGGTAGTTGTTCGTGGTGGTGTTGCGCTCGTAGGCGACGACCACGCCGGGCTCCAGCGCGAGCCCGTTGCAACCGTCGTCCCACTGCTCCCGCTCGGCCGCGCGGACGTCCTGCTTGGGGGTCAGCACCGTGATGTCGGGCAGGTCGAGGGCGTGGGCAATAGCCCTGTGCATGTGCTCCGGCGGGTGGTCGGTGACCTTGAGCTCCTTGCGCGTCTCGCCCGGCTCGATGGTGTACGCGCGCAGCATCCCGAGGCCCGCGTACTCGGTGAACACGCCGACGTCGAGCATCGTCATCACGGTGTCGAGATGCATGAACGCCCGCGCCTTCGGCATGTCCAGCGCCACGATCGTCCGCGCGGACCCGGCGGCGAACAGCCGCTGCGCCAGCATCTCGACCGCCTGAGGCTGGGTGCGCTCGCTCATGCCCACCAGCACCGCGCCCCGGCCGATGACCAGCACGTCGCCGCCCTCGATGGTGGCCGGCGCCACCGACTGTCCCGGCATCCAGCAGTGGAAGCCGCCCGTCTCCGGCCGGCCGAACCCGTCGGCGAACGTCGGGTGGTACATGTAGACGGCCTCCATGTTGACCGTCTCACGCATGCGGGCCTTCTTCTTCATCGCGTTGATCGACACGCCGTCGTAGATCCAGCAGGACGTGTCGCGGGTGAAGAGGTGGTTGGGCAGCGGCGGCAGGATGAAGTCGTCGTCGCCGGTGGTGTGGAAGGTCACGGAGTCGAAGTCGCAGCCCAGCTCGACCAGCTCGCGCTTGGTGACGCCGCCGGTCAGGTAGACCTGCAGCGTCGCCGAGTCCATGCCGTCGAGGACGTTGCGCACCTCGTCGATGGCGCCGGGGCCGAGCCAGCGCTCGTCGATGACCGCGTCGAGGATGTGCTTGCGCGCCTCCGGGATCTCGACGGTCTCCGTGAGCAGGTCGGCCAGCAGGTGGACCTTGACACCGCGGTCGGTCAGCACCCGCTGGAACTCCTCGTGCTCCTCGATCGCGCGCCTGGCCCACAGCACGTCGTCGAAGAGGAACGCGTCCTTGTTGGACGGGGTCAGCCGCTTGAGCGCCAGGTCCGGTCTGTGCAGGAGCACCTGGCGCAGGCGTCCGACCTCGGAATCGACATGAAAGGCCATCTTCGCTGTTTCCCTCCAGACGGCGTCCTCGGGCAGTATCAGCCTCTTTCCCCGAGAAGACCGGTACGCCATCCGTACCCCGTGGGCGCGTGGTGACGCAACGGAAGCCCCCTCGCGTTGTTCCTGGTAGCCCCTGGTACTGTGTGTGCCGACCAACACCCTTTAAGACCCGTCCCGTGAGGCGGGAAAGGTGGTGAGATTCGCCATGTCCGATTCCAGGGCCGTTCTCGAAGCCCCGGACATCCATCGGGCGCTGACCCGGATCGCGCACGAGATCCTCGAGCGCACCAAGGGCGCCGACGACGTCGTACTCCTCGGCATCCCCACCCGCGGCGCCACGCTGGCCCACCGGCTCGGGGACCGCATCCAGCAGTTCGAAGGCGTCAAGATCCCTGTCGGCTCGATCGACATCACGATGTACCGGGACGACCTGAGGCTCAAGCCCGCCCGGCCGCTCGGGCGCACCGAGCTGCCGCCGGACGGCATCGACGGCCGCGTGGTCGTGCTCGTGGACGACGTCCTCTACTCCGGCCGCACCGTGCGCGCCGCGCTCGACGCGCTCAACGACCTCGGCCGCCCCACCGCCGTGCAGCTGGCCACGCTGGTCGACCGTGGCCACCGCGAGCTGCCCATCCGCGCCGACTACGTCGGCAAGAACCTTCCCACGGCCAAGAGCGAGAAGGTCCGGGTCTACCTGCAGGAGATCGACGGCCGCGACGCCGTGCTGCTCGTGAAGGGGGACGACAAGTGAACCGCCACCTGATCTCCGCCGGCGACCTGTCCAAGGACGACGCGCTGCTCATCCTCGACACCGCCGAGGAGCTGGCGAGAGTCTCGGAACGGTCCATCAAGAAGCTGCCGACGCTGCGCGGCCGCACCGTGGTCAACCTGTTCTTCGAGGACTCCACCCGTACGCGGATCTCGTTCGAGGCGGCGGCCAAGCGGCTGTCCGCGGATGTGATCAACTTCTCGGCCAAGGGGTCGAGCGTGTCCAAGGGCGAGTCGCTCAAGGACACCGCGCTCACCCTCGAGGCCATGGGCGCCGACGCTGTGGTCATCCGCCACAGCGCCTCCGGCGCGCCGCACCGCCTGGCCAACTGGGTGCACGGCAGCGTCGTCAACGCCGGCGACGGCACCCACGAGCACCCCACGCAGGCGCTGCTCGACGCCTTCTCGATGCGCCGCCGCCTGGGCAGTCTCGACGGGCGCAAGGTCACGATCGTCGGCGACGTGCTGCACAGCCGGGTCGCCCGCTCCAACGTGCTGCTGCTCCACACGCTCGGCGCCGACGTCACGCTGGTGGCGCCGCCCACGCTGCTGCCCGTCGCCGTCGGCTCCTGGCCGTGCGAGGTGTCGTACGACCTGGACACCGTGCTGCCCAAGTCGGACGTGGTGATGATGCTGCGCGTGCAGAAGGAGCGGATGAACGCCGCGTACTTCCCCAGCGAGCGCGAGTACTCCCGCCGGTACGGGCTCGACCGCGACCGGTTCGCCAAGATGCCGGACGACGCGATCGTCATGCACCCCGGGCCGATGAACCGGGGCATGGAGATCGCCGCCGAGGTGGCCGACTCGGCCCGGTCCACGATCGTCGAGCAGGTCGCCAACGGCGTGACCATCCGCATGGCCGTCCTGTACCTGCTGCTTGGGGGAGAGAGCACGTGAGTGAGCGGAGCGAACGAACCAATGGGCACAGCATCTTGATCATTGTGCCGACGAAGGAGGCATAATGATCATCCGTAACGTTCGGATTCTCGGCGGAGAGCCGGTCGACATCCGTGTCGCCGACGGGGTGATGGCCGAGATCGGGCCGGGCCTGGAAGGGCCCGAGACCGTGGACGGCGGCGGCGCGATCGCGCTGCCCGGCCTCGTGGACCTGCACACGCACCTGCGTGAGCCCGGCCGCGAGGACGCCGAGACCGTGCAGACCGGGACGCAGTCGGCGGCCCGCGGCGGATACACCGCCGTGCACGCCATGGCCAACACCTCCCCGGTCGCCGACACCGCGGGCGTGGTCGAGCAGGTGTGGCGGCTCGGGCGCGAGTTCGCGCACTGCGACGTGCACCCCGTCGGCGCCGTGACCGTCGGCCTCGAGGGCAGGCAGCTCGCCGAGCTGGGCGCGATGGCCGACTCGGCCGCCCGCGTGCGGGTCTTCTCCGACGACGGCAGGTGCGTGGACGACGCCGTGCTGATGCGCCGCGCCCTGGAGTACGTCAAGGCGTTCGACGGCGTCGTCGCCCAGCACGCCCAGGAGCCCAGGCTGACCGCGGGCGCCCAGATGAACGAGGGCGTCATCTCCGGCAGGCTCGGCCTGACCGGCTGGCCCGCGGTGGCGGAGGAGGCGATCATCGCCCGCGACTGCCTCCTGGCCGCCCACGTCGGCTCCAGGCTGCACGTGTGCCACGTCTCCACGGCCGGCTCCGTCGAGATCATCCGCTGGGCCAAGTCCAAGGGCTGGAACATCACCGCCGAGGTCACCCCGCACCACCTGCTCCTCACCGACGACCTCGTCGAGGAGTCCCCGGTGGGCGCCTACAACCCGATCTACAAGGTCAACCCGCCGCTGCGCACCCGCGCCGACGTCGAGGCGCTGCGCGCCGCGCTGGCCGACGGCACGATCGACGTCGTCGCCACCGACCACGCGCCCCACCCGGTCGAGGACAAGGAGACCGAGTGGTCGGCCGCGGCCATGGGGATGATCGGCCTGGAGACGGCGCTCAGCGTGGTCCAGGAGGCCATGGTCGAGACGGGGCTGCTCGACTGGGCGGGTGTCGCCCAGCGCATGTCCGTCGTCCCCGCGCGCATCGGACGCCTGTCCGGGCAGGGGCAGCCGCTCGAGGCGGGCGCCCCGGCCAACATCACGCTGTACGACCCGTCCGTACGCACCGAGGTGGATCCGTCGGCATACGCGTCGAAGAGCCGGAACACCCCCTATGAGGGGATGACGTTGCCCGGCAGGATAGTGGCCACATTCCTGCGCGGCAGGCCGACTGTTCTCGAAGGGAAGCTGGTTTGAACACATCGGTGCTCGTCCTGGAAGACGGCCGCGTCTTCCACGGGACCCCGTACGGCGCCGAGGGCGAGACGTTCGGCGAGATGGTCTTCAACACCGGCATGACCGGCTACCAGGAGACCCTCACGGATCCGTCCTACCATCGGCAGATCGTCGCCATGACGGCGCCCCACATCGGCAACACAGGCGTCAACGACGAGGACCCGGAGTCGAAGCGCGTCTGGGTCGCGGGCTACGTCGTGCGCGAGCCGTCCCGCGTCGTCTCCAACTGGCGGGCCAACCGCTCGCTGGACGACTACCTCAAGGAGCAGGGCGTCGTCGGGATCGCCATCTCCGGCACCCGCGCGCTCACCCGCCACCTGCGCGAGCGCGGCGCCATGCGCGCCGGCATCTTCAGCGCGCCCACCGAGCCGGTCGAGGAGCTGGTCGAGCGGGTGCGTCAGTCGCCCCGCATGGAGGGCGCCGACCTGGCCGCCGAGGTGGCCACCGCCGAGCCCTACGTCGTGCCCGCCATCGGCGAGAAGAGGTTCACGGTCGCGGCCGTGGACCTCGGCATCAAGGGCATGACGCCGCACCGGATGGCCGAACGCGGCTGCGAGGTGCACGTGCTGTCCGCGACGGCCACGTACGAGCAGATCATGGCGGTCGATCCGGACGGCGTGTTCTTCTCCAACGGGCCCGGCGACCCCGCCACGGCGGACGTCTCGGCGCTGCGGGGCGTCCTTGAGGCGAAGGTCCCGTTCTTCGGGATCTGCTTCGGCAACCAGCTCTTCGGGCGGGCCCTGGGCCTTTCCACCTACAAGCTGCGCTACGGGCACCGGGGCGTCAACCAGCCCGTCCAGGACGTGCGCACGGGGAAGGTGGAGATCTCGGCGCACAACCACGGGTTCGCCGTGGAGGCGCCGCTCGACGGGCCGTTCGACACCCCGTACGGCCAGGCCGAGGTCAGCCACGTCAATCTCAACGACCGCTGCGTGGAAGGGCTGCGCCTGCTCGACGGCCGCGCCTTCAGTGTGCAGTACCACCCGGAGGCCGCCGCGGGCCCCCACGACGCGGCCTATCTCTTCGACGAGTTCTGTGAGGTCATGAGCCGTGCCCAAGCGTGAGGACATCAGGTCCGTCCTGGTGATCGGCTCCGGGCCGATCGTGATCGGCCAGGCGTGCGAGTTCGACTACTCGGGCACCCAGGCGTGCCGCGTGCTGCGGGCCGAGGGCTTCCGGGTCATCCTGGTCAACAGCAACCCGGCGACGATCATGACGGACCCGGAGTTCGCCGACGCCACGTACGTGGAGCCCATCACCCCCGAGTTCGTCGAGAAGATCATCGCCAAGGAGCGGCCGGACGCGCTGCTGCCGACGCTCGGCGGGCAGACCGCGCTCAACACCGCGGTCGCACTGCACGAGTCCGGCGTGCTGGAGAAATACGAGGTCGAGCTGATCGGCGCGGACTTCGACGCGATCCAGGCAGGGGAGAACCGCGAGCGGTTCAAGGAGATCGTCGCCAAGGTCGCCCGCGAGCACGGGCTCAACGCCGAGTCGGCCAGGTCGGCCATCTGCCACACGATGGACGAGTGCCTGGCCGCCGCCGAGGAGCTGGGCTACCCGGTCGTGATCCGGCCATCGTTCACGATGGGCGGCGCCGGTTCCGGGTTCGCCTACGACGAGGCCGACCTGCGCCGCATCGGCGGCGCGGGGCTCGACGCCTCTCCGACCACCGAGGTGCTCCTGGAGGAGTCGATCCTCGGCTGGAAGGAGTACGAGCTCGAGGTCATGCGCGACAAGAACGACAACGTCGTCATCGTCTGCTCCATCGAGAACATCGACCCGATGGGCGTGCACACCGGCGACAGCGTCACCGTCGCGCCCGCGCTGACCCTGACCGACCGCGAATACCAGAACATGCGCGACGTCGCCATCGCGGTCATCCGCGAGGTCGGCGTCGACACCGGCGGCTGCAACATCCAGTTCGCGGTGGACCCGCGCACCGGGCGCATGATCGTCATCGAGATGAACCCGCGCGTGTCGCGCTCCTCGGCGCTGGCCTCGAAGGCCACCGGCTTCCCGATCGCGAAGATCGCGGCCAAGCTGGCCATCGGCTACACGCTCGACGAGATCCCCAACGACATCACCAAGGAGACCCCGGCCTCCTTCGAGCCGACGCTCGACTACATCGTGGTGAAGGTGCCGAGGTTCGCGTTCGAGAAGTTCAGGGGCGCCGACCAGACGCTCACCACGCACATGAAGTCCGTGGGCGAGGCCATGGCCATCGGCCGCTCCTTCCCCGAGGCCCTGCAGAAGGCGCTGCGATCGCTGGAGAAGAAGGACTCGTCCTTCAGCTGGGCCGGCGACGTTGCGGATAAATCCGCATTGCTGGAGGCGTGCCGCACCCCGCACGACGGGCGGCTGCGCACCATGCAGCAGGCCATCAGGGCGGGCGCCACGCCCGAGGAGCTCTTCGAGGCGACCAACGTCGATCCCTGGTTCGTCGACCAGCTCTTCCTGCTCCACGAGGAGGCCGAGGCGGTCGCCGCCGCGCCCGAGCTGACCGCCGAGGTGCTCGAGCGGGCCAAGCGCCACGGCTTCAGCGACGCGCAGCTCGGCGAGATCCGCGGCATCGACGAGGCCAGGGTGCGCGACCTGCGCCACGCCCTGGGGCTGCGGCCGGTCTACAACACCGTCGACACGTGCGCGGCCGAGTTCGCCGCGAAGACGCCGTACCTCTACTCGACCTACGACGAGGAGACCGAGGTCCCCTACGGCGAGCGCGAGAAGGTCATCATCCTGGGCTCCGGGCCCAACCGCATCGGCCAGGGCATCGAGTTCGACTACGCGTGCGTGCACGCCTCGTTCGAGCTGGCCAGGGCCGGGTTCGAGACCGTCATGGTCAACTGCAACCCCGAGACCGTCTCGACCGACTACGACACCTCCGGCCGGCTCTACTTCGAGCCGCTGACGCTGGAGGACGTCCTCGAGGTCGTGCACGCCGAGCAGCAGACGGGCCCGGTGGCGGGCGTGATCGTGCAGCTCGGCGGCCAGACGCCGCTGGGGCTCGCGCAGGCGCTCAAGGACGCGGGCGTGCCCGTGGTCGGCACCTCGCCCGAGTCGATCCACCTGGCCGAGGAGCGCGGCGCGTTCGGGCGGGTGCTGGCCGAGGCGGGCCTGCCCGCGCCCAAGCACGGCACCGCGCTCACCGTGGCCGAGGCGCGGGAGATCGCCGAGGAGATCGGCTACCCCGTGCTCGTCCGCCCGTCCTACGTGCTCGGCGGCGCCGGCATGGCCATCGTGTACGACGAGGACACGCTGACGACGTACATGGCGGCCCAGGAGGGCGGCCACCCGGTGCTGGTGGACAAGTTCCTGGACGAGGCCATCGAGATCGACGTCGACGCCCTGTACGACGGGTCGGAGCTCTATCTCGGCGGCGTCATGGAGCACATCGAGGAGGCGGGGATCCACTCCGGTGACTCGGCGTGCGCGCTGCCGCCCATCACGCTCGGCAGCCACGACATCAAGCGCATCCGCGCCGCCACCGAGGCCATCGCCCGGGGCGTGGGCGTGCGCGGGCTGCTGAACGTCCAGTACGCGATGTCGGCCGGCGTCCTGTACGTCCTGGAGGCGAACCCGCGCGCCAGCCGTACCGTGCCATTCGTGTCCAAGGCCACCGCGGTGCCGCTGGCCAAGGCGGCGGCCCGGGTGATGCTCGGCGCGTCGATCGCCTCGCTGCGCGAGGAGGGCATGCTGCCCGCGACCGGCGACGGCGGGACGCTGCCTCTCGACGCCTCCATCGCGGTCAAGGAGGCGGTGCTGCCGTTCAACCGGTTCAGGGGCGTCGACATCGTGCTGGGGCCGGAGATGCGCTCCACGGGCGAGGTCATGGGCATCGACGCGCACTTCGGGATCGCGTACGCCAAGTCGCAGGCGGGCGCCTACGGCCGGCTCCCGATCAAGGGACGCGCGTTCGTATCCGTGGCCAACAGGGACAAGCGTGCGATGATCTTTCCTGTGAAGGCGCTGGCGGATCTCGGATTCGAGATCCTGGCTACGGAGGGCACCGCCGAGGTGCTGCGCCGTAACGGCGTCCATGCCAAGATCGTGCGAAAGCACAGCGAGAGGACGGGTCCCGGAGGTGAGCCCACGAGCGTGCAGGCCATTCTCGACGGCGAGGTCGACCTGATCATCAACACGCCCTTCGGCAGCCCTGGGCAGTCCGGCCCGCGGCTCGACGGCTACGAGATCCGCACCGCCGCGGTGCTGCGCGGCATCCCGTGCATCACCACGGTCTCGGGGCTCGCGGCCGCGGCGGCGGGCATCCAGGCGATCGTGCGCGGCGATGTCGGCGTACGGTCCCTGCAGGAGCACGCGCAGGCACTACGGGGCTGACCCCGCACGGGAGGTGAAGACGACTGGCCGGCACTCCGGTGCAGGTGACGGGCACGGTGCTGACGACGCGCCGGGTCGACGCCTACCATGCGCTGACGGTGGTGGCGCCCGGCATAGCCGAGCGCTACCGCCCCGGTCACTTCGTCTCCGTCGCGGTCGGCGGGGCTTACACGTCGATGGTGACGCGCCGGGCGCTGTCCATCCACGACGTCAAGGCCGACTACGGCGGCACGGTCGAGCTGGTCTTCACCGCCTCGGGCCCCGGCACGTCCTGGCTGGCCGAGCGGCGCGCCCGCGACACGCTCGACCTGGTCGGGCCGCTCGGCCGCCCTTTTCCGCTGCCGCGTGACCCCGCGCACTGCGTGCTGGTCGGCTCCGAGTACGGCTCCGCCGTGCTGTTCCCGCTGGCCGACGCGCTGCTCGCGCGGGGCTGCCGGGTCGACTTCGTGCTGGGCGGAGCCGGGGCCGAGCGGGTGTTCGGCGCCATGCGGGCCCGCAGGATCGCCGAGACCACCACGCTGACCACCGAGGACGGCTCGCTCGGGCTACGCGGGAAGGTCACCGACGCGCTACCCTCGGTGATCGCCGACACGCGGGCCGACGCGGTCTACGCCTGCGCGCCCATGGAGACGCTGCGGGCCGTGACGGCGGTGGGGATGGAGTTCGACATTCCGGTGCAGGTGGCCGTCGAGGAGTCGATGGCCTGCGGCATCGGGGTGTGCATGACGTGCGTGCTGCCCGTCATCGGTGACGACGGAGTGACCAGGATGGTGCGGGCGTGCGCCGAAGGGCCGGTGTTCCGGGGAGAGCGAGTGCGTTTCGAGGACGTGGGAACGATCCCGTTCGACGCGCTCGGCGCCCCCGGAGGCGGTGCACGACATGTCAGTTGATATGCGGACATTTCTGGCGCACGTGGAGCTGGCGAACCCGATCACCACGGCTGCCGGATGCGCCGCCTCCGGGCGGGAGCTCGCCCAGTTCTTCGACCTGCACCGGCTCGGGGCGTTGACCACCCGCTCGATCACCATGGCGCCCAGGGCGGGGCGGCCCACGCCGCGCATGGCCGAGACTCCCTCGGGCCTGCTGAACGCCGTCGGGCTGCAGGGCCCGGGCATCGACGCGTTCCTGGAGCGCGAGCTGCCCTGGCTGGCCCAGCGGGGCATCAAGACCATCGTCTCGATCGGCGGCGGCACCGTCGCCGAATACTCCGAGCTGGCCCGCAGGCTCGCCGACGCGCCCGGGGTCACCGCACTGGAGGTCAACCTCTCCTGCCCGAACATGGAGGACCGCGGCCGCGTCTTCGCCCGCGAGGGCAGCGCGGCGGCCGAGGTCATCGCCTCGGTGCGCTCCATCATGCGCTACGACGTGCCGGTCGTGGCCAAGCTCGCGCCCGACGTGGCCGACATCGTGTCGGTCGCCCGCGCCTGCGTGGACGCCGGGGCGGACGCGCTGTCCATGATCAACAATCCGCTCGGCATGGCCATCGACACCGAGGCGCTGCGGCCCTCGCTCGCCGCCGTCACCGGGGGGCTGTCGGGGCCCGCCATCCTGCCGCTGGCCGTACGGTGCGTGTGGCAGGTCCACGCGGCGCTCCCGGGGGTGCCGCTGATCGGCATCGGCGGCGTGATGAGCGGCAGGGACGCCTTTCAGCTCGTCCTGGCGGGCGCCTGCGTGGTCGGAGTGGGCACGGCGCTGTTCCACGACCCCTACGCCTGCCTGCGCATCGAACGCGAGCTGGAGGACCTGCTGAGGGCCCGCGGCTTCCAGCGCCTGGCCGACGCCGTGGGTCTGGCCCACCGCCCGCCGGGGAGCGCCCCCCGCCACCTGCTCGTCGACTCCGAAGAGAGCACCCCGTGATCATCAGTTGTGAAACAGAGAAGAGCGCCTCTTGACTCCCGCACCCCTCCTGACTCCCGCGCCCATCGCCGTCGCCCTGGACGCCCCTGACCTGGAGACCGCCGCTCGGTGGGCGGCGCTGGTGACACCGCACGTCAGCACGGTCAAGGTGGGTCTGGAGCTCTACCTCCGCTACGGCCCCGACGTGATCGCCTCCGTCCGGGGGGCCAGCGGCGTGCAGGTGTTCCTCGACCTCAAGCTCCACGACATCCCGAACACCGTCGCCGGCGCCTCCCGCGCCGTGTCCCGGCTGCGCCCGGCGATCCTCACCGTGCACGCCGCCGGCGGCCCGGCCATGATCCGCGCCGCCGTGGAGGCCGCGGACCCGCACACCAGGATCGCCGCAGTGACGATCCTGACCTCACTGAGCGAGGACGACCTGGGCCGCATCGGGCTCGTGGGGCCCGCCGACGACGCCGTACGCCGCCTGGCCGCGCTGTCGGTGGAGTCGGGGGCCACGGCACTGGTGTGCTCGCCCAACGAGGTCTCCGCGGTGCGGGCGGAGGTGGGGGAGGGGATCGCTCTCATCACGCCCGGAGTGCGGCCCGCCGGGGCCGACACGCAGGACCAGGCGCGGGTGGCCACGCCCGAACAGGCACTCGCCGACGGCGCCGACCTCCTCGTCATCGGCCGCCCCATCACCGGCTCCCCGGATCCGGGCGCGGCCGCGGCCTCCATCGCGGCGTCCCTCCGGCGCGCGTCGTGACCTCTCCGCTGCCCCGCCGCGGCTGACCCGCGCTTCTCTTCACTCCTGTACGGCTGCGCACGGCGGGCAGCGCGCTCGTGCTCACGGGTCGCTCGCCGTGACGACGCGCATTCCTGGCCGCCTCCGTGGCGAATCGCCGGCCGAGGCCTCCACCGCCGTTCTGAGGCCTATTTGCGCGCACCGAAACGCGTGCACCGGTCATTCGCTTTCGGGTCCCTCTGAACCGTCACACGGAGGGCCCGTCGGGCGGGCCTTCGGATCATGGTTCTGCGGGCGCCATCACAAGATCGTAATGCATGCGCGGGGGCACTTGTGCGCGATCTTCATTCTGGTTTCGGGCCTGGTGTGGGCGGGGTTTCGGACATCAGGGGGTGAGTGGAATGCGATCATCGTTGCGTTTCGCGACACCGTCGTGAGGCGACGCGAGAAGCGGGAAGTGGGGGCGATTTGATCAGCAGAATGTGATTTTACGGACACGGACAGTGATGAAGTGGATTTTGTGCGGAGAGAAACGGCTCTTGACGTTGCTTAGGGGGCGATGACCAGCTAGTTTCCCTTCCCGTCCGAGTACATCGACAGAAATTCGAGGTGACCCGGCGTGGCTCTTCCTCCACTGACCCCTGAGCAGCGCGCCGCAGCCCTGGAGAAGGCTGCCAAGGCCCGTAAAGAGCGTGCCGAGGTCAAGAACCGGCTCAAGCATGGCGCGGTTTCTCTGGCTGAGGTGCTCAAGGATGGGCAGACCGATGACGTCATCGGAAAGATGAAGGTCTCGGCCCTGTTGGAATCGCTCCCCGGCGTGGGCAAGGTCCGCGCCAAGCAGCTCATGGAGCGGCTTGCCATCGCCGAGTCCCGCCGCGTGCGGGGTCTCGGCGCGAACCAGAGGGCCTCCCTCGAGCGCGAGTTCGGTGGCAACGAGAGCTAATCTCTGTTCCACAAGAAAGCGCAGGTTCAATGGGGGGTAGGAAGTGACCGACAGGTCCTGGTCCGGCGAAGTCAGTGCCTACGAGGCATTCGGGCCCGGAGCGGAGGTCGGATTCTTGCCCTTGAGCGAACGGCGGCTGACGGTCCTTTCAGGGCCGTCGGGCGTCGGCAAGTCCACGGTCGTCGCCGAGCTCCGGCAGGCACACCCCGAGGTGTGGCTGTCGGTCTCGGTGACCACCAGGAGGCCCCGGCCCGGTGAGGTGAACGGGGTCCACTACTTCTTCGTCGACGGCGAGGAGTTCGACCGGCTCGTGGCGGCCGGCGAGCTGCTCGAGTGGGCGGAGTTCGCGGGAAACCGCTACGGCACGCCGCGCGAGCCGGTGCTGAAGAAGCTCGCCGACGGCGTACCGACGCTGCTCGAGATCGACCTCGAAGGCGCCAGGCAGGTGCGCAGGAGCATGCCTGAGGCGCTGCTGGTGTTCCTGGCCCCGCCCTCGTGGGAGGAGCTG
This sequence comes from Nonomuraea helvata, assembly GCF_039535785.1. Lineage (NCBI taxonomy): Bacteria > Bacillati > Actinomycetota > Actinomycetes > Streptosporangiales > Streptosporangiaceae > Nonomuraea > Nonomuraea helvata. The sequence goes on along the minus strand of NZ_BAAAXV010000001.1, from coordinate 1,184,292 downwards.
GAGAAGCGGCTGCGCGGCCGCGGCACCGAGCCGGAGGACGTCATCGCGCGCCGCCTCGACGCGGGGCGGATCGAGATGGCGGCGGAGCCGGAGTTCGACCTGAGCCTCGTGAACACGAACGTCCAAGACGTGTGCTCTCGGCTGATAGCCTTGATGACTGACCCTCAGGGGGTCACGACAACCACCAACCGAGAGGTCTGACATCGTGGCAGGCACCACCCCGGCCGCGGAGGGCATCACCAACCCGCCGATCGACGCGCTGCTCGACATCGTCGACAGCAAATACTCCCTGGTGATCATGGGTGCCAAGCGCGCCCGCCAGATCAATGCCTACTACTCCCAGCTCGGCGAGGGCCTGCTCGAGTACGTCGGGCCGCTGGTCGAGACGCACGCGCAGGAGAAGCCGCTGTCCATCGCGCTGCGCGAGGTCTCCGAGGGTCTCCTCAACGCCGAGCCGATCGAAGGCGCGGTCTGACCCCTTCGATGAAGGTCGTCCTGGGCGTCAGCGGCGGCATCGCCGCGTACAAGGCCTGCGAGCTGCTGCGCCTGTTCACCGAGTCCGGGCACGAGGTGCGGGTCGTCCCGACCCGCGAGGCGCTCAAGTTCGTGGGCGCGCCCACCTGGGCCGCCCTGTCGGGCAACCCCGTGTCGGCAGAGGTGTGGGACGACGTTCACGAGGTGCCCCACGTGCGGATCGGCAAGCAGGCCGACCTCGTCGTGGTGGCGCCCGCGACCGCCGACGTGCTCGCGAGAGCGGCCCACGGGCTGGCCGGCGATCTGCTCACCAACACGCTGCTGACGGCCACCTGCCCCGTGGTGTTCGCGCCCGCGATGCACACGGAGATGTGGCAGCACCCCGCCACCCGCGCCAATGTCGCGACGCTGCGCGAGCGGGGCGCCGTCGTGATCGACCCCGCCGTGGGCCGCCTCACCGGCGCCGACACCGGCCCCGGCCGGCTGCCCGACCCGGCCGAGATCTTCCAGCTCTGCCTGCGCGTGCTGCGCGGCCGCCCGCTCGACCTGACCGGGCGCAAGGTCGTGATCTCCGCCGGCGGCACCCGCGAGGCGATCGACCCCGTCCGCTACATCGGCAACCGCTCCTCGGGGCTGCAGGGGTACGCGCTGGCCCGCACGGCCGCCGCCCGGGGCGCCGAGGTGACCCTGGTGGCGGCGAACGTGGCCCTGTCCGACCCCGCCGGGGCCAAGGTCGTCCGGGTGGAGTCGGCGGCCGAGATGCGCGAGGCGGTGCTCTCCGCCGCCGCCGACGCCGACGTGGTCGTCATGGCCGCCGCGGTGGCCGACTTCCGGCCTGCGACGCGGCACGACACGAAGATCAAGAAGACGGACGGCGAGCCTGAGCCGATCTTTCTGACGAAGAATCCCGACATCCTCGCCGAGCTCGGCACACTCCGCCGCGACGCCCGCACGGCGCAAGTGCGTTCCGGCGATGGAACGCCGCCTCTTCCGCCCTCGCCGTCGCTACCTCCGGAACCCGCGAGCCTCGGAGTCGCGACGCCGCAGTCGCCGCCTTCAGGAGTCACGTCGCCGGAACCGGGTGACTCGAGGCCGGGTGGTGGCGGGCTTGAGGTCGCGTCGCGCCGAGGGCTCAGGGCGTACCCGGAAGTGATCGTCGGGTTCGCGGCCGAGACGGACGACGTGCTCGCCAACGGGCAGGCCAAGCTCGCCCGCAAGGGCTGTGATCTGCTGGTCGTCAACCAGGTGGGGGAGGGGCTCGCCTTCGGGACCCCCGACAACGCGGCCACCGTGCTCGTCGCGGGCGGCGAGCCGGTCGAGGTGCCGTTCGGGCCCAAGGAGGACGTCGCCGACGCCGTGTGGGACCTGGTCGCCGCCCGCCTCTCCTGACCTCGCGGGACTCCGGATCACGGCGTCCACCGCGTGCGCATTTCAAAAGGGACGCGAACGCCCAAAATGGCGTAAGACCGATTACCTGATCGACTATTGCTACATCCTCGCGCGCCTGCGGATACTTGGGCCGAGGGGGGATGGAATGCCGGTGGGTTCTGCTGTCAGGGATCGTTGTAGAACATTGCTCGGCGACCAGGGGGAGATCCACTACGTCTTTCCCGCGGTGTCCACGGTGCCGACGGGGACGGGGAACTTCCTGATCGTGGTCACCGGCTCGGCCATTTCGGTGCTGGCCACCAGGACGCTCAGGAGCGACCGGCCGGTCGCGGTGCTCGCGGCCTTCCCGAGACACACCAGACTCGGCCCTATCCTGCCTGGACCGATCATCGAGCTAAACTCGATGACATTCGAGTTCGATGAGGAGTACGCCGCTGTGGTGGCGGCCGCCGACGCGGAGATCTTCGCGCCGGAGACCCTGCCACCCGACCCCCTGCCTGAGCTGTGACGGGAGCCAGATAGTGGACGGTTTCGCGCCCCGGCGCCGGGTAGGGCTAGACTTCGGCGAGGCTCAGGCGTGCCCATGCGTCCTGGGCCTTACATCCGTCAGCAGCCGCTGCATGAGGAGCCACTGAGTTGTCACGTCGCCTGTTCACCTCCGAGTCGGTCACCGAGGGCCACCCGGACAAGATCGCTGACCAGATCAGTGACGCGATTCTCGACGCCATGCTCAAGGACGACCCCAGGAGCCGGGTCGCGGTCGAGACGCTGATCACTACCGGCCAGGTCCATGTCGCAGGCGAGGTCACGACTGAGACCTACGTCGACATCCCGGCCCTCATCCGGGAGAAGATCCTGGAGATCGGCTACGACGCCTCCCACAAGGGCTTCGACGGCGCCTCCTGCGGTGTGTCGGTGTCGATCGGCGCACAGTCCCCCGACATCGCCCAGGGTGTCGACGACGCGTACGAGCACCGGGTCAGCGGCGGCACCGACGCCGACGAGCTGGACCGCCAGGGCGCGGGTGACCAGGGGCTCATGTTCGGCTACGCCTGCCGCGAGACCCCCGAGCTGATGCCGCTCCCGATCACCCTGGCCCACCGGCTGGCGCAGCGGCTGTCGGAGGTGCGCAAGACGGGTGTGGTGCCCTACCTCCGTCCCGACGGCAAGACCCAGGTGACCATCGAGTACGAGGGTGACACGCCGGTCCGCCTGGACACGGTGGTGGTCTCCACGCAGCACGCGGCGGAGATCGACCTCAAGGAGATGCTGACGCCGGACATCAAGGAGCACGTGGTCGACCCCGTGCTGGCCGGCCTCGAGCTCGACACCGAGGGCTACCGCCTGCTCGTCAACCCGACCGGCCGCTTCGAGATCGGCGGTCCCATGGGCGACGCCGGCCTGACCGGCCGCAAGATCATTATCGACACCTACGGCGGCATGGCCCGCCACGGTGGCGGCGCCTTCTCCGGCAAGGACCCGTCCAAGGTGGACCGCTCGGCCGCCTACGCCATGCGCTGGGTCGCCAAGAACGTCGTCGCCGCCGGCCTCGCCGACCGGTGCGAGGTTCAGGTGGCGTACGCGATCGGCAAGGCGCAGCCGGTGGGCCTGTTCGTGGAGTGCTTCGGCACCGAGAAGCTGCCGGTGGAGAAGATCCAGGACGCCGTGCTCCAGGTGTTCGACCTGCGCCCGGCGGCGATCATCCGCGACCTGGACCTGCTGCGCCCGATCTACTCGGAGACCGCCGCTTACGGGCACTTCGGCCGTGAGGGCTTCTCCTGGGAGTCCACGGACCGCGCCGAGGCCCTGCGCACCGCCGTCGGCCTCTGATCTGATCCACCGCGGGCCGACCGCACACCGCAGGCCGCCATCACCGGCCGAGGCCATGGTGAGCTGATGTCGCTGCGGGCTGACGCCTCCGAGGTCGTCGCCTGGGCGACCTCGCCACCGGCGGCCGGCCGGGTCCCGTCGTCAGGGCGTACTGACCGCATCCTGACGTCGGGACGGGCGGAGCGCGCGTCGGTGTGCTGCAGCCCGACGGGCCTCTGGCGCGCCATGATGTGACGTGGTCGGAGGCGATGATCATCTCCCCCTGCCCGCCGTGCGCCGGCTGGGTCCTTCGGCTCGGGGCAGGCGTGGCTCGCTTCGGTGTGCGTACGGCCCTCCCAGGACCTCGCGTGGCAGCGGAGCGCCGGTCCGGGCGCGTGCGTGGCGGAGGCTTCGGGTGGTGAGGTCTGGTAGACGTTAGGCGTGACTGACTCCGACGACGCCCTTCTGCCGCTCGACGCCGTGCGGCCCCCAGCGTCGTCGAAGGACACCAAGGGCGCCACCGTACCCGCCCCTGACCGCCCCGTGGCGAGGGTCGTGGTGGACAGCCCGCTGCCGCACCTCGACCGCCCCTTCGACTACCTGGTGCCCGCCTCCATGCACGACACGGCCGAGCCGGGAGTGCGCGTGCGGGTGCGGTTCGCGGGGAAGCTGGTCGACGGGTTCCTGCTGGAACGGGCCGGCGAGAGCGAGCACGACGGAAAGCTCATGCCGCTCGAACGCGTGATCTCCCCGGAGCGCGTGCTCACGCCCGAGATCGCCGGGCTGGCCAGGGCGGTCGCCGACAGGTACGCGGGCACCCTGACCGACGTGCTCCGCCTGGCCGTCCCGCCCCGTCACGCCAAGGCCGAGTCGGAAGAGCCGCCGAAGCAGGACCTTCCGGCCGCGGAGCCGCCCACGGGCGAGAGCGCCTGGGACGCCTACCCCACCGGTCCCTCCTTCCTCGACGCGCTGCGCCACGGCCGCGCGCCCCGGGCCGTGTGGTCGGCCGTGCCCGGCGCCAGGGGATGGGCGGGCGCGATGGCCGAGGCGGTGCGGGCGGCGCTGGACGGCGGCAAGGGCGCGGTCGTCGTGGTGCCCGACGGGAAGGACGTGGCGCTGGCCGACGCCGAGTTCGAGCGGGTGCTGGGGCCGGGCAGACACGTGGCGCTCACCGCCGATCTGGGCCCCGCCGAGCGCTACCGGCGGTGGCTGAAGGTGCTGCGAGGACACGTACGGGCCGTGGTCGGCACCAGGGCCGCCATGTTCGCACCCGTCGCCGATCTCGGCCTGGTGGCCATCTGGGACGACGGCGACGACCTGCACGCCGAACGCCTGGCCCCTTACCCGCACGCCCGCGAGGTCCTCGGCCTGCGCGCCCACAGGACGGGCGCGGCGATGCTCATCGGCGGCTACGCGCGGACCGCGGAGGCCACCCAGCTCGTGGCCACCCGCTGGGCCAGGCCCATCGTGGCGGCCCGCACGACGATCAGGAGCCTCGCCCCCCGGGTGCGCCCCGCGGGCGAGGACGCCGAGCTGGCCAAGGACCAGGCGGCCCGCCAGGCCAGGCTCCCCAGCATCGCCTGGCGAGCCCTCAGGCAGGGCCTGGAGAGGGGCCCCGTGCTGGTGCAGGTGCCCAGACGCGGATACCTGCCCGCCCTCGCCTGCCGGCACTGCCGTACCCCCGCCCGGTGCATCCTGCCTCCGACCCGGACGGCCGTCCCGTTGCCGGGGCCGGCCGCCGCCGCGGCCGCCCCCTCGTCCGGGACGGCCATACCGCTGCTGAGCCCGTCAGGCGGCGGCACGATGAACGGACGCGCCGGGGCGGCCCTGACGGACGCGATCGGCGCCGCCGGCGGGACGCCGGCGGCGCCGATCGCCGACTGGCCGGGGCCCGTGTGCCACGGGCCGCTCGCTCTCAGAGGCGGCCACGCGGCCCCCTACTGCCGCTGGTGCGGCCGGGTGGACGCCGACTGGCGCTGCCCGTCCTGCGGCAGCCCCAGGCTCCGTGCCGTCGTCACAGGCGCCAGGCGTACGGCGGAGGAGCTCGGCCGGGCCTTCCCCTCGGTGCCGGTGCGCACGTCGGGCCGCGACGGCGTCCTCGCCACCGTCCCCGACACCCGCGCGCTGGTCGTCGCGACCCCCGGCGCCGAGCCGGTGGCGCAGGGCGGCTACGCGGCGGCCGTGCTCCTCGACGGATGGGCGCTCCTCGGCAGGGCCGACCTGAGGGCGGCCGAGGAGACGGTCCGCCGGTGGATGAACGCCGCCGCCCTCCTCCGCCCCGCGGCCGAGCTGGTGGTGCTGGGCGACGCGGCGCTGCCCGCCGTACAGGCCCTGCTGAGGTGGGACCCCGTCACCCACGCGGAGCGCGAACTGGGTGACCGCGCCGAGCTGGGGTTCCCGCCGGCGGTGCGGATGGCGACGCTCACGGGCGTGGCGAGCGCGGTCAGGCAGATGCTCGACGAGGTACGCCTCCCGCCCGGAGCCCAGGTGCTCGGCCCTGTCCCCATGGACGAGTCCGGCCTGGAACGGGCCATGATCCGGGTCCGGCGGTCCGGCGGCGCCGCGCTGGCCGCCGCGCTGAAAGGGGCCAGTGGGGTACGTGCGGCGCGTAAGACGCCAGATGTCGTGAAGGTAAGTGTCGACCCGCTCGACCTGATTTAGACCATTTCCCCGATTCGCTCATCTGAGGACCAGCCGTTAGCGTGCCTCTGTGTCGATCGAATGGGTGAACGGGGCCATCGACGCCCTGCGCGCCTGGGGGCGCGCGCGGGAGGTCGAGGTGGACGCGGACGAGGTCCGCCTGCTCTGCGACTACGCCAGCGACTACCTCAACGTCAACGAACTGGGTGACTTCACCCCCGAGACCTTCGACGAGCTGCTGCTGTCCATCTATCCGCGCAAGGTCATCGCGCCCCCGGAGAGCGCTCCTGAGAGCATCGCCGCCGCCCGCACCCTCGTCGACTACCTCAGCGAGTCGGGCGCGGTCTCCGGGGACACGGCGGCGCTCATGCGCGACAGGCTCGACGACATCGCGCCGCGCATGCCCGAGGCCCTCGCCGACCAGGCGAACTTCGGCATGGCCAAGACCCTGTTCAGCTCCATCGGCCCGGAGTCGCTCGAGCAGGCGATCGCCATCCCCTCCGGTGAGATGCCCGACCTGGGGGAGGCGCCCTGCGACTGCCCCGGGTGCACGCCGCTGCCCGCCGCCCGGCTGGCCTCGCCGGAGGATCTCGTCGCCGATCTGGAGACCGTGCCAGCGCTGGCCGATGACCCGCTGCCCGACACGGGCGAGCCGCTGGAGGCCTGGGCGCAGCGGGTCGCCGCGCTCCTCGAGGACGACGCCGACCGGGGGCTCTACGACCTGTTCGACATGCTCTACCGGGTCCAGGTGCGCGTGCCGGTCAGTGTGATCCACGACTACCTCGACGAGTACGCCGACGGCGGCGAGACCGACCTGGACGCCGTGCTCGACGACCTCGTACGGCACGGCATGATCCACCTCACGGACGACACCGCCGAACTCACCCCGCTGGCCGTCTGGGGCCTGCGCCGGCACTACCTGTCGCTCGGGCTCGACGCGCCCGAGGCGCCCGACCTGGCCGAGGCCGACGCGCTGGGACTCATCGAAGGGCTGCTCGAAGGCGTTCCCGCCGAGCTCGCCGAGCAGGACATCAGCCGCTGGCTGACCGGCAGGGCGCCGGGCGAGGCCGTGGCGGAGCTGCTGGCCGCCGCCTCGGGCGCGCCCGCGGTGGCCCGCGGCATCGCGATCACCATCGTCGACCGGCTGGGATCCGAGGCCGAGCCGGAGGTACGCCGGTACCTCGACGATCAGGAGCTGCGTCCGCACGCCATCCACTGGCTGGCCGCCAGAGGGCTGCCCGCGCCGCAGCTCACCCAGGAGGAGCTGCTCTGGGTCAGCGTCGACATGCTCGCGCTGGCGATGCCCGCGGCCGAGGAGGACCCCGAGAACTTCGCCGAGAACATGGCCGCCTCCGGTCCCCCTGCCCATATGATCGAGGAGATGTGGCGGGTCGACCACCCTGACGTCGTCGAGGTCCTGGAGCTGCTCGGACGCTCGATTCCCGACGGCACGGTGGCGAAGGCGGCGCGCAAGGCGGCGTTCAAGGCCCGGTCTCGGGCCATCCGTTGAGTACGCTCATGTGACTGCTGTGCAGTAAGTTTCGTGGGTGGCAAACAACGTCTTCGACCTCGCCGAGCTGCGCAAGCTGATCGATGAGCAGGCCGCCGTGCCGCCACGGCCTCCTGAGGAGACTCCCGTGGAGCACGAAGCGCTCACGTTCCCGCCGGTGCTGCCGGCGCCCGACGCGGAGCTGGCCGCGGTGGTGCCCTCGGTGCCGCTGGTCGCCGACGCCATCAGGCTCACCACCTGGACGGGCACCCGCGAGGTGACCCCCGAAGGGCACCTGACCGAGGCGGACGCCGAGGCCGCCGTGCGGGAGCTGGGCCTGCCCGCCTCCCGGCTGCGCCTGGTCTGGATCGTCGCCGTCAACACGGGGCTGCTCCAGATCCTCGGCGGCCGCGCCTCCAGAGGGCCACTGTCGATGCGGCTCACGGTGGAGGCGACGCTGGAGTTCTGGGACGGCGTGGTCATGGACGTGCTCGACCGCGCCGACGACGGCCTGACGGGGTCCGCCGTGGTCGACGGCCATCTGGCCGAGATGCTCGCCACGATCTACTCCGTGCGCTCCGGCGTCGCCACCGCCAATCTCGCCAGGGGCATACTCCAGTCCCACGAGGTGGCCTGCGCGCCCGGTCCCGTCGAGATGCGCAGGCTCGCCGCCGCGCTGCCCGCCGAGCTGCTGGAGGCGCTGTCACTGCTGGCGTACTGCGGGCTCGTCGAGCAGACCGCCGCCGGCCGCACCGCGCTCACCCCGCTCGGCGTCTGGGCCATCCGCCGCGACCTGCTGCGCGAGGGTCACGACGCGCCGACGACGGCCGAGGTGGAGGTGTTCGCCGATCTGTCGGCGGCCGAGCTGGTGGAGGCGCTGGTCAAGGGCTCGGCCACGCAGAGCGCCGTCGCCGGGTGGCTGGAGCGCCGCGCGCCCGAGTCCGCGGCCGGCGACCTGATCGAGATCGCCGCCTCCGGCACCGCGGGGCAGCGCGGCGCGGTCGGCGCCATCCTCGAGGAGCTGGGCCCGGAGGCCGAGAAGCCCGTCAGGGAGGCGCTCGACCACCCGCTCATGCGCCGCTACGCCGCCTCCTGGCTGCACATCCGCGACCTCGACGCCCCCACGCTCAGCCCCGAGGACCACACCTGGCTGGCGGTCGACTCCCTGGCCGCCCTCATGCACCTGTCGGGGCCCGCCGCGGGCCGGATCGACCCGCCCGAGCCGGGGGAAGACCTGATCAAACTGGTCGGCGAGATGCCCGGAGTGGGTCACCCCGACACGATCGCCGTGCTCGACATGCTGGCCGCCGCCCACGACGACCAGGCCGTGGTCAAGGCGGCCCGCAAGGCGGCGATGAAGGCGCGCTCGCTCGAGCACACTAAACTGGGTTGATCCACACGTGAGAACGGAGTAACCCCCTTGGCGATCCAGTCGATACGGCTGTTCGGAGACCCGGTGCTGCGCACCCCGGCGGCCCCGGTCGTCGACTTCGACAAGGAGCTCCGCAAGCTGGTCAAGGACCTCACCGACACGATGATGGACGCTCCCGGCGCGGGCCTCGCGGCGCCGCAGATCGGGGTCGGGCTGCGGGTGTTCACCTACTACGTGGACGAGCAGCTCGGCCATCTGATCAACCCCGACCTCGACCTGTCCTCGGAGATGGACGAGGAGGGTGAGGAGGGCTGCCTGTCCTTCCCCGGCCTGTCGTACCCGACGCCGCGGGCGGTCCGCGCGGTCGCCAAGGGCCTCAACATGCACGGCGAGCCCGTCACGCTGGAGGGCACCGACCTGATGGCGCGCTGCTTCCAGCACGAGACCGACCACCTCGACGGCATCCTGTTCATCGACCGCATGGACCCCAAGCAGCGCAAGCTGGCCATGAAAGCCGTCCGCGAGGCCGAGTGGAGCGGGCTGGCCGCCCCCGTCATCAAGGTCTCGCCGCACGCCACCGGCGGAAGGGCGCTCTGAGAGCATGCGTCTGGTCTTCGCGGGCACACCCGAGACGGCGCTGCCGTCGCTGCGGACCCTGATCGACTCGCCGCGCCACGAGGTCGTGGCGGTCGTCACCCGACCCGACGCGCAGTCGGGCCGGGGCCGCAAGGTCCACCCCTCGCCGGTGGCCGAGCTCGCGGAGGAGGCGGGCATCGAGGTGCTCCGCCCGCTCAAGGCCGGCGACCCGGACTTCCTCGACCGGTTGCGCGCCTTGGAGCCCGACTGCTGCCCGGTGGTCGCGTACGGTGCGCTGCTCCCGCAGTCGGCGCTCGACATCCCCCGGCACGGGTGGATCAACCTGCACTTCTCGATCCTGCCCGCCTGGCGCGGGGCCGCGCCCGTGCAGCACTCGATCCTGCGCGGCGACGAGATCGGCGGGGCGACGACGTTCCAGATCGTCAAGGAGCTGGACGCCGGGCCCATCTACGGCGTGGTGACCGAGGAGATCCACACCACCGACACGAGCGGGACGCTGCTCGAGCGGCTGTCGGTCTCGGGGGCGGGGCTGCTCGCCGCCACCCTTGACGGCGTCGAGGACGGCACCCTGGAGGCCCGCCCGCAGCCCGCCGACGGGGTGACGATCGCGCCCAAGATCACCGTCACCGACGCCCGCGTCGATTGGACCAAGCCCGCCCTGCACGTCGACCGGCTCATCAGGGGCTGCACACCCGCGCCTGGGGCGTGGACCGAGTTCCGCGGGCAGCGGGTGAAGCTGGGGCCGGTGCGGATCGTTCCCGGCGAGCGGCTGCCCGCCGGTGAGATCGCCGCCACAAAGACGAAAGTGCTGGTGGGGACCGCCACCGACGCGGTCGAGCTGGGTGAGGTGCAGCCGCAGGGGAAGCGCGTGATGGGCGCGGTGGAGTGGGCTCGCGGGGTTCGCCCAGAGGGTAAAGAGATCTTCAAATGACCCGGCGTGTCGATCATGACGCTCTCTGTAACATCGACGCCATGACTACCACCAGTAACGAAGCACTGGCGCTCATCGCGCGCATGGACAACCTCCGCGAGGACCAGGATGTCGCGTTTGCGACGCTTTGTGACGCGCGCGACCACATTCGCGACATCAACATCTGGACCCGCCGCTGCGATCGCAACATGGCGAAACTCGACGGCAAGGTGGCGCGGGTCGAGCAGAAGACCGACAAGGCCCTCGGCCTGGCCGTGCAGGCGGGGGAGAAGCTGGACGCACTCGACGGTCGGGTGGCCGTGCTGGAGACCGACGTCAAGGAGCTGAAGACGGACGTCGCGGTCCTGAAGACGGACGTCGCGGTCCTGAAGACGGACGTCGCGGTCCTGAAGACGGACGTCAAGGAGCTGAAGACGGACGTCGCGGTCCTGAAGACGGACGTCAAGGAGCTGAAGACGGACGTCGCGGGCCTCAAGACGGACGTCAAGGAGCTAAAGGCGGACGTCGCGGGCCTCAAGACGAGTGTCGGAGGGCTCAACGGCGACATGATCGATGTCAAGGCGCTGCTCGGCGAGGTGCTCGAGAGGCTGCCTCCCAAGGCATAAAGGAAAGTTTGAGGGATGAGGACACGGGGGGACCAAGGGGCCGGAGGCAGGGGCGGCGGGAGCCGTACGCGGAAGCCACCGAGGCCAGTGCGCGACCAGGCACGCAACGCGGCCTTCGACGTCGTGCGCGCGGTCGACGAGCGTGACGCGTACGCCAACCTGCTCCTGCCGCGGCTCCTTCGCGAGCGCGGCATCAAGGGACGCGATGCCGCGCTGGCAACCGAGCTCGCGTACGGGACGCTGCGCGGGCTCGGCACCTATGACGCCGTGATCGAGATGTGCAGCGACCGTTCGCCCGATCCCGACGTGCGCGACGCCCTGCGGCTCGGAGCCCACCAGCTCCTGCGCATGCGCGTCCCGCCGCACGCGGCCGTCGGCACCACCGTCGACCTGGTGCGCCTGCGCATCGGTCAGGGGGCGGCCAAGTTCGTGAACGCGGTGCTGCGGAAGATCGGCTCGAGGACGCTCGACGAGTGGATCCCCATCGTCGCGCCCGACCCGGCCGACGACCCCGTCGGCCATCTCGCCATCGCCTACGGCCATCCCCGCTGGATCGTCTCCGCCTTCCGCGACGCTCTCGGCCGCCCCGACGAGATGGCCGACCTGCTCGACGCCGACAACGCCCGGCCCCTGGTGACGCTTGTGGCACGGCCAGGGCGGAGCTCGGTGGAGGAGCTCGAAGCCTTCGGCGCTCTCCCGGCCCGCTACTCGCCGTACGCCGCTTACCTGCGCGAAGGCGATCCCGGGCAGATCGAGGCGGTGGCGGAGACGCGGGCCGCCGTCCAGGACGAGGCCAGCCAGCTGGTGGCCCTGGCCCTGACCCGGGTCCCTCTCGAGGGGGACGAGGACGAGCTGTGGCTCGACATGTGCGCGGGGCCCGGCGGCAAGGCGGGCCTGCTCGACGCCATCGCCACCCACGGCGACCTCGAAGGTCTGCGCAAGGAACGCACTCACACCCCCACGTCCACCGGCGCGGGCGCGGTCGGCGAAGCCGATCATGGGGCCGGTGACGGTGCGGCGTTTCCTGGGGGAGCGCGGCTGCTGGCGGCGGACGTGCAGCAGCACCGGGCCCGGCTGGTCTGGCAGACGACCAGGGACGCGGCCGTGGTGACGGCCGACGGCACCGAGCCGGCGTGGCGGTCCGGGGTGTTCGACCGGGTGATGCTCGACGCGCCCTGCACCGGGCTGGGGGCGTTGCGGCGGCGGCCGGAGGCGCGATGGCGGCGGGACCCGGCCGGGATCGCCGAGCTGGGCAAGTTGCAGCGGCGGCTGCTCGACACCGCGTTGGACGCTGTGCGGCCCGGCGGTGTCGTCGCGTACGTCACCTGCTCCCCGCACCTGGCCGAGACCCGGGTGGTGATCGGGGACATCCTGGGGCGCCGGCAGGACGTCGAGCAGCTCGACGCCCGCGACTACCTGCCCGAGGTCGACGGCCTGGGCGACGGTCCGCACGTCCAGTTCTGGCCACACAGACACGGCACCGATGCCATGTTCCTGGCGTTGCTGCGCAAGCGGCCCTCCATGTGAGACGCGTGGCATGCGGTGTCTGAGCCGATGAGGCCTGGCCTCCGTTGCGGAAGTGTCATCCCAGGTGAGATGCGTGGCGTGCGGTGTGCGGTCCGATGAGGCCTGGCCTTCGCTGCGTAAGCGTCGTCCCAGGTGAGGCGTATGCGGCGGGTCCTCCCGGGTTCAGCCGCCCGAGAAGCGGCAACTCCGGCGGGCGGCCGTCGGGCTCCCCTCGCTTCTTCAGTGCGGTGCGTAGTCAATAGACTTGGGCAATCATGGCCGTACAGATCTCGCCCAGCATCCTCGCCGCCGACTTCGCCAGGCTCGCCGACGAGGCCGCCGCCGTGCCCAACGCCGACTGGCTGCACGTCGATGTCATGGACTACCACTTCGTGCCCAACCTCACCATCGGGCTGCCCGTGGTCGAGGCGCTGCGCAAGGCGACCTCGACACCCCTCGACTGTCATCTCATGATCGACGACCCCGACCGCTGGGCGCCGCAGTACGCGGAGGCGGGGGCCGGCAGCGTGACCATCCACGCCGAGGCGGCCAGGGGGCCCATCAGGACCCTGCGCGAGATCCGCGCGCTCGGCGCCCGGGCCGGTCTGGCGCTCAACCCGGCCACACCCGTGGAGCCGTACGAAGACCTGATGGGCGAGGTCGACATGCTCCTGCTGATGACCGTGGAGCCGGGCTTCGGCGGGCAGAAGTTCCTCGACGGGGTGCTGCCCAAGGTGCGTCGGGCCCGGGAGATGATCCAGCGGCACGGCGGAAGGGTCTGGCTGCAGGTGGACGGAGGAGTCGACGCCGGCACGATCGAGCGCTGCGCGGAGGCGGGCGCCGACGTGTTCGTGGCGGGCAGCGCCGTCTACGGGGCCTCCGATCCCGCCTCCGCCGTCGACGCCCTCCGCGCCGCAGCCGCTCGCAAAAACGCATAGATCGGTCGATCCCCGGGTAACCATTCACTTATGGGCGATCATGGGATCTTCGGTCCCCGCTCGGTGACGTGGCGGGTGATGGGCGAGCCGATCCTGCTGGTGGGGGGCATCAGGGCGCTGCTGATGCAGGGGCTGCATCCGAGGGCGATGCGCGGGGTGCTGCAGAACTCCGCGCTCATGGATCCGCAGGAGGCCTGGTCGCGGTTCGTGCGGACCACGGAGTTCGTGCGCGTCCGTACGTACGGGACCAATGCCGAGGTCGAACGGGCGGGACGGCGCGTGCGCAAGATCCATGCCAAGCTGAGCGCCTACGACCCCGACACCGGCACCACCTTCCACCTGGACGACCCCGACGCGCTGCGCTGGGTGCACGTCGGCGAGGTCGACTCCTACCTGTCGGTCGCCCGTCGCGCCGGGGTGCGGCTGACGGACGCCGAGGCGGACGCGTTCGTCGCGGAGTGGCGGCGGGCCGCCGAGGTGGTGGGGCTGAAGGCCGGGGACGTTCCCGGGTCGGTGGCCGAGCTGCACGACTACATCGAGGCCGCGCGGCCGGGGCTGCGGTTCGTGCCCGAGGCGGCCCATCCGCTCCGCCTGTCGCTCAACGCCCCGCTGCCGCGCAAACTGACGCCGCTCAAGCCCGCGCTGCCCGCGCTGACGTTCCTCGCCTTCGCCACGCTGCCGCGCTGGGCCAGGCGCCTGTACGGGCTGCCCGCCACGCCGGTCGGCGACCTGTGGGCCACGGCCACGCTGCGTACGTTGCACACCGGGATCGGGCTGGTCCCCGGCGACGTTCTCTACAGCCCGGCGGCGCGGCGGGCGCGCCGGCTCATGGCTGCCTGAAACTAGCGCTTGTTCAGTAGGGGGCTAGGGGTGGTCGCGCGCGACATTTGGGGCATGGCACACTGGTAGCGAAAGAGAGCTAGCGTGCTCCGGGGTCGGTGAAATTCCGAACCGGCGGTTATAGTCCGCGACCCGGCCGATGCCATCGGCCGGTTGACCCGGTGAAATTCCGGGACCGACGGTTAAAGTCCGGATGGGAGGAAGCGCGCGAGGTGTCCGGCGTCCCAGCCGGGCGCTTGCCGTGGTGCACATGCGCATCACGGTAGAAAATCCCCCGGGGCCCGCCGTGGCTTGTAGCTACTGGCGAGTAGGAGACCCGGGTGGAGATCCCCCCGCAGGACGCCGCGCACATGGCGCGCGCCGTCGAGCTGGCCGCGCGCGGACACGGCACCACCAGCCCCAATCCGGTCGTGGGCTGCGTCGTGCTCGACTCCGCGGGCTTGGTCGTGGGCGAGGGGTTCCACGCGTACGCGGGCGGGCCGCATGCCGAGGTCGTCGCGCTGGCGCAGGCGGGGGAGCGGGCGCGCGGCGGCACCGCGTACGTGACGCTCGAGCCCTGCGACCACACCGGACGGACGGGGCCGTGCAGCCGGGCGCTGCTGTCGGCCGGGGTCGCGCGGGTGGTGATCGCGGTGGCCGACCCCAACCCGAAGGCCGCCGGCGGGGCGGCGCGGCTGCGGGCGCACGGGGTCTCCGTGACGACCGGGGTGCTGGCCGCCGAGGCCTCGCTGGTGAACGAGGAGTGGCTGACGTACGCGCGGCTCGGACGGTCGCATGTGACGTGGAAGTTCGCGGCGACGCTGGACGGGCGGTCGGCGGCCGCGGACGGGACCAGCAAATGGATCACCTCGCCGGAGGCCAGGGCGGACGTGCACCGGCTGCGGGCCGCCTCGGACGCGGTCGTCGCCGGCATCGGCACCGTCCTCGCCGACGACCCCCACCTCACCGCCCGCCCCCAGGCCGCCGCCGCTCTCCCCACCGCTCTCCCGGTCTCGTCGGCCCACGCCGGGCATGGCGCTCGCCGCGCACCGGAGGGGCAGCCCGAGGAGGGCGGCGAGCGCGGATCGGAGGGGCGTGGGGACGGCGATGCTGGGCGCGGGCTGGAGGTCCGTGGGGAAGGTGGCGCTGGGCGCGGGCCGGAGGGGCGTGGGGACGGCGATGCTGGGCGCGGATCGGAGGGCCGTGGGGACGGCGGCGCCGGGCGCGACGCGGAGGGGCCCGTCGGTGACGGCACCGGTGCTCCGGCTGTGGCGGGCCGTCTCGGTGGGAGCGCTGTCGGCGGTGAGCAGGATCACCTTGCACGAGGCGGCCGGGAGACGGGCGTTGGCGATGGCGTGCTTGCTCCGGCCGAGCGCGGCGCCGGTGACGGTCAAGGCGTGGTCGGCGCGGAGGGGTACCAGAGCGCCGGGGGCCACGCTGGGCCGCTCGGGGAAGGTGGCGGCGTCGCCGGGTCGGGTGACGGAAGCGGGACGGCCCTTGGAGGGCGGAAGGCGAACGGGCGGGGGCCGTTGCGGGTCGTGGTCGACACGCGGGCCCGCACGCCGCGCGACGCCAGGGTGCTCGACGACAGCGCCCCCACGCTCGTCGCCGTCGCCGAGGACGCCGTCGCCGACCTCAAGGCCGACCTCCTCCGCCTCCCCCGCGACGGCCGCGGCCTCGACCTGGACGCACTCCTGAAGGAGCTGGCGGCGCGCGAGATCGTGAGCGTGTTCCTGGAGGGCGGCCCCACGCTGGCAGGTGAGTTCCTCAGGCGAGGCCTGGTCGACCGCGTGGTCGCGTACGTCGCGCCCGCGTTGCTGGGCTCCGGGCGGGCCGCGCTGGGCGCCGCCGGGGTGGGCACGATCGGCGAGATCCACCGCCTGACATTTGACGAAATTTCCCTTATTGGGCCGGATGTACGGCTAATTGCCCGGCCCGCAGCCCCCAACCAGGCAGGGAGTAGTGATGTTCACCGGAATCATTGAGGAAAAGGGCGAGGTAGTCGCCATCGACCAGGTGGGCGGCGGGGCCGTGCTGTCGGTACGCGGCCCGGTCGTGACCTCCGATGCCAAGCACGGCGACTCGATCGCGGTCAACGGCGTGTGCCTCACGGTCGTGGAGGCCAAGGACGACGTGTTCACCGTGGACGTGATGAGGGAGTCCCTCGACCGCAGCTCACTCGGCGGCCTCGTCCACGGCTCCCCCGTGAACCTGGAGCGCGCCGTACGCGCCGACCAGCGCCTCGGCGGCCACATCGTGCAGGGCCACGTGGACGGCACCGCCGTGCTGCTCTCCCGGGACCCGGGCGAGCGATGGGACGACGTGCGCTTCTCGCTCCCCGAGGCGCTCGCCCCGTACGTCGCGGAGAAGGGCTCGATCGCGATCGACGGAATCAGCCTGACGGTGACGACGGTTGACGACGAAAGCTTCGGTGTGAGCCTCATCCCCACGACGCTCCAGCTCACCACGATGGGCGACCGCAAGGTCGGCGACGTGGTGAACATCGAGGTCGACGTGATCGCGAAGTATGTGGAAAGGCTGGTGGTCAGGCAATGAACTGGGCCGACGCTGGATTCGAGGTATTCGGCACCCATGTGCTGTGGACCGACCTGATCGGCAACATCGCCGCGCTGTCGACGGTCCTGCTCGCGATGCGCAAGTCGATGTGGACCTGGCCGGTGCAGTTCGCCGGATCGGTGCTGCTGTTCATCGCCTCGATCAACGCGCACATCACCGGCAACGCGCTCAAGCAGGCCCTGTTCGCCGGCCTGGCGGTCTACGGCTGGTGGGCGTGGCGGCGCGGCACGCAGGACGGTAAGCAACTCGCCGTCCGCCCCGCCCAGTGGTGGGAGCGCTCGCTGCTGATCGGCGTCATGCTGCTGGGCACGGCCGTGGTCGGGCTGCTGTTCTTCGTCACCGGCCTGTCGTGGGGCGCGCAGGTGCCGCTGCCCAAGGGCGCCTTCCTGGTGGCCGCCGACGCCTACATCTTCGTGGGCAGCGCGATGGCCACCTGGGCGCAGGGCAGGGCGCTGGTGGACTTCTGGGTGGTGTGGGTGGCCGTCGACCTGGTGGGCGTGCCGCTGGCGTTCAGCTCGGGGCTGGTGGTCTCCGGCTGGGTGTACGGGATCTTCTTCGTGCTGGTCGTCGTCGGGTTCGTGAAGTGGCTGCGTGAATACCGCACCGCCGAGCTCAGCGTGGCGGTGGCGCAATGAGCGACATCAGGCTGGACCCGATCGAGCGGGCCATCGAGGACATCCGCGACGGCAAGGCGGTCGTGGTCGTCGACGACGAGAGCAGGGAGAACGAAGGCGACCTGATCTTCGCCGCGGCCAAGGCCACGCCCGACCTGTGCACGTTCACGATCAGGCACACGAGCGGGATGATCTGCGTGGCCATGGACGGCAAGGAGCTCGACCGGCTCGGGCTGCCGCTCATGGTCTTCCAGAACAAGGAACGCATGCGCACGGCGTACACGATCACCGTGGACGCCCGCGACGGCGTCACCACGGGCATCTCGGCGGCCGACCGCGCCAGGACCATCCGCACGCTCGCCGACTCCGCCACCGAGCCCACCGAGCTGGTCCGCCCGGGCCACATCTTCCCGCTGCGCTACCAGGAGGGCGGCGTGCTGGCCAGGCGCGGCCACACCGAGGCGGCCGTCGACCTGGCCAGGCTGGCCGGGCTGTCGGCCGCGGGCGCGCTGGCCGAGGTGGTCAACGACGACGGCACCATGGCCAGGCTGCCCGAGCTGCGCCGCTTCTGCGACGAGCACGACCTGGCCCTGGTCTCCATCGAGCAGCTCGTCGACTACCGCCGCCGGGCCGAGAGCATGGTGACGAGGGTGGCCGAGACGCGGCTGCCGAACGCCCACGGGATGTGGCGGGCGTACGGCTACGCCAGCGCGCTCGACGGCGGCGAGCACATCGCGCTCGTCTACGGCGACCTGGAAGACGGCGAGAACATCCTGGTCAGAGCCCACTCCGAATGCCTGACCGGCGACGTGTTCGGCTCGCTGCGCTGCGACTGCGGGGTGCAGCTGAGCCACGCCATGGCGGCCATCGCGGAGGAGGGCCGGGGCGTGGTCGTCTACCTGCGCGGCCACGAGGGCAGGGGCATCGGCCTGCTGGCCAAGCTCAAGGCGTACAGCCTCCAGGACAACGGCAGCGACACCGTCGACGCCAACGTCGAGCTGGGGCTGCCGGTGGACGCGCGGGAGTTCTCGAACGCGGGCCAGATGCTCGCCGACCTCGGCGTCAAGTCGGTGCGGCTGCTCACCAACAACCCGGCCAAGCTCAAGGGCATGGACGGGTACGGCATCAAGGTCCTCGGCCGCGAGCCCATGCCCGTGGCCATGAACCCGCACAACGAGCGGTACCTCAAGGCCAAGCGCGACCGCCTCGGCCACGATATTTCAGGGCACATCTCGGAGGCCTCATGAGCGGAGAAGGACGGCCGGGCGTCGCGGCGCCCGACGCCTCGGGGCTGAGCGTCGGGGTGGTGGCGGCCAGCTGGCACGCCAAGATCACCGACCAGCTCGTGGCGCGGGCCGTGCAGGCCTGCGCCGACAGCGGCGCCACGGCGACCGTGGTGCGGGTGCCGGGGTCGCTGGAGATCCCGGTGGTCGCCCAGGCGCTGGCCCGCCGCTGCGACGCGGTGGTGGCGCTGGGAGCGGTCATCAGGGGCGAGACCGCCCATTTCGACTACGTCTGCGACTCGGTGACCGCGGGCCTGACCCGGATCTCGCTGGACGAGGAGACACCGGTCGGCAACGGCGTCCTCACGGTCGAGAACCTGGACCAGGCCCTCGACCGTTCGGGACTGCCCGGGAGTAAGGAGGACAAGGGGTACGAGTCGACCATCGCCGCGCTCGAGACCGCCCTCCTGCTGAGGGACCTCCCTTGAGCTGAGATAGGTTTCCCTCGTGCCTGAGCCCGTGTCTCCACCGCCCCTGCCCGTCATCTGGCGGCCCCGCCGCCCGCGGTTCGTCGCGTACGGCTTCGCCGCACTGATCGTGCTCGGGGCGGTGATCATGGCGGTCTTCATCGCGGAGCCGTTCAAGCTGCCCGACCGGATCGGGATCGTGCTGTTCGGCTGTGCGGTGGCGTTCGTGCTGCACCTGCTGGGCCGGGTGCGGGTGGAGGCGGACGACGAGGGCGTCACGATCGTCAACGCCGTCCGCACCCACCGCTACACGTGGCCGGAGATCCTGGAGGTCACGCTGCTGGTGGGCGACCCCTGGCCGCGCATCGACTTCTCGGACGGGCGCACCATCGGGGCGATGGGCATCCAGGGCTCGGAGAAGCACCGCGCCCGCAGGGCCACGGCCGAGCTGGAGGCCCTGATCCGGGAGCGCGCGGAAGCCCGCGAAGATTAGGCGGGTCCTGCGCGAGAACGTAGGCTGAAGGGGTGCTGCGGCCGACAATCAGGGCAATGGACATCGAGTCGCCGGACAAGCTCATCGAGCTGCTCGACCGGCACGCCTACCTGGCCGACGAGGGGCTGGCCACGGCCGTCTTCCTGGCGCTGAAGATGGGCCGCCCGCTCTTCCTCGAAGGCGAGGCGGGGGTCGGCAAGACGGAGCTGGCCAAGACGCTCGCCGCGCTCCTCGACGCGCCGCTCATCAGGCTCCAGTGCTATGAGGGGCTGGACGCGGCCCAGGCCCTGTACGACTGGGACTTCGCCCGCCAGCTCCTCCACCTCAAAGCCGCCGAGGCCGCAGGCATCACCGACGTGAGCCGGCTGGAGGGCGAGATCTACGATCGCAGGTTCCTGATCGCGCGCCCCCTGCTGAAGGCCGTCGAGACGCAGCCGAGCGTGCTGCTGGTGGACGAGATCGACCGGGCCGACGACGAGTTCGAGGCGTTCCTGCTCGAGGTGCTCTCCGACTTCACGATCTCGATCCCCGAGCTGGGCACGGTCAGAGCCACGACGCCGCCCGTGGTCGTGGTGACCTCCAACAGGACGCGCGAGGTGCACGACGCGCTCAAGCGGCGCTGCCTCTACCACTGGCTGGAGCACCCGAGCTTCGACCGCGAGGTCGCCATCCTGCTGCGGCGGCTGCCCGACTGCACCGAGACGCTGGCCGCGCAGGTGGCGCGGGCGGCCGCGCGGCTGCGGCAGGCGGACCTGGTCAAGCCGCCCGGCGTGGCCGAGACGCTCGACTGGACCGAGGCGCTGCTGACGCTGGGCGCCAAGGAGCTCGATCCGGGGCTGGCCGCGGCCACGCTGGGTGCGGCGCTGAAGTACCGCGAGGACGTCGCGAGCGTGCTCGGCAACGGGCTGCTCTCCCATGGATGAGCTGGTCGCCACCGTGACCGGGTTCGCCAGGACGCTCCGGGCGGCCGGGGTCGGGGCCGATCACGAGCGGACGGGGAACATGCTCAGAGCGCTCGACCACCTCGACGTGGCCGACCGGGGCGAGGTCTACTGGGCCGGGCGGCTCACCCTCTGCGCCACGCCCGACGACCTGCCCAGGTACGACCGGTGCTTCGCCGCGTACTTCGGCGGCCGGAAGGCGGCGCTCGCCCGTACGGGCACGACCAGCGTCACCAGGCACCTGGCGGCCGAGCCGGAAGGGGAGGGCGGGGACGACGCGACGGCGGCGCCCGCGACGGCGAGCCGGGCCGAGGTGCTGCGGCACCGCGACGTGGCCCGGCTGACCGAGGCCGAGCGGGCCGAGGTGCACAGGATGCTGGCCATGCTGAGGACCGCGCGGGCCCGGCGGCTCTCGCGCCGCTTCGAGGGCGCGCGCCGGGGCGTGCTCGACCCGCGCCGCACCATCCGCGACGCGCTCAGGAAGGGCGACGTCGCCAGGCTCCGGCGCAAGCGGCACACCACCCGCCCGCGCACGGTCGTGCTGTTCGTGGACGTCAGCGGTTCGATGGCCCCGTACGCCGAGACCCTGTTGCGCTTCGCCCACGCGCTGGTCAGGAGCGAGCCCAGGGCCACCAGGGTCTACTCGGTCGGCACCCGGCTCACCCCGATCACCGCCGAGCTGCGCCACCGGGACCCCGGCACCGCGCTGAACGAGGTCTCCAAGGCCATCCCCGACTGGAGCGGCGGGACCCGGCTGGGGGAGGAACTCAGGGAATACCTGTCCCGTTACAGTGCGAGAGGAGCGATAGCCGTGATCGCCTCGGACGGCTGGGAACGCGGCGATCCGGCGCTGCTGGGAGCGCAGATGGCCAGGCTGGCCAGGCAGGCGTACCGGGTGATCTGGGTCAACCCGCACAAGGGGTATGAGGACTACCAGCCGCTCACCGGTGGCATGCGCGCCGCCCTCCCGCACATCGACGACCTGGTGGCCGGGCACAGCCTGGCCGCCTTCGAGCAACTCGGCGAAAGGCTGGCCCATGCGTGACGTGCTGCCGGAGATCATGAAGTGGTGGCGGTCCGGTCTCCGGTTCGGGCTGGCGACCGTGGTGAGCACGTTCAGCAGCGCGCCCAGGCCGCCGGGCGCGGCCATGGCGGTCCGCGGCGACGAGGTGGTCGGCAGCGTGTCCGGCGGCTGCGTCGAGGGCGCCGTGTTCGAGCTGGCCGCCGAGATCGACCGGCCCGTCCTGCAGCGGTACGGCGTGAGCGACGACGACGCGTTCGCCGTCGGGCTCACCTGCGGCGGCATCATCGACATCCTCGTCGAGCCCGTCTCGATCGAGACGTTCCCCGAGCTGGGGGAGATCTCGGCGGCCGTGGAGGCGCATCAGCCGGTCGCCGTGGCCACCGTCCTCTCCGGCCCCGGGCAGATCGGCGCCCGCCGGGTCGTCTGGCCGGACCGCTCCTCCGGCACCCTCGGCCTCGAGCGCCTCGACGAGGCCGTGGACGACGACGCGCGCGGGATGCTCGCCCAGGGGGTGACCGGCATCAGGCGCTACGGCGGCCAGGGCGAGCGGCGGCTGGACGACCTGGCGGTGTTCGTCCAGTCGTTCGCGCCGCCGCCGCGCATGCTGGTCTTCGGGGCCATCGACTTCGCGGCGGCCGTGGCCAAGGTGGGCAAGTTCCTCGGTTATCACGTGACGGTCTGCGACGCCCGCCCGGTCTTCGCCACTCCCAAGCGCTTCCCCGACGCCGACGAGGTCGTGGTCAAGTGGCCTCACGACTACCTGTCGTCGGTGCAGGTGGACGAGCGTACGGTGATCTGCGTGCTCACCCACGACCCCAAGTTCGACGTGCCGCTGCTGGAGGTGGCGCTGCGGACCGAGGCCGGGTACGTGGGCGCGATGGGCTCGCGCCGCACCCACGACGACCGGCTCGCCCGGCTGCGCGAGTGCGGGCTCACCGAAGCCGAGCTGGCCGGGCTGCGCTCGCCGATCGGGCTCGATCTCGGCGCGCGCACCCCGGAGGAGACCGCCGTGTCGATCGCCGCCGAGCTGATCCAGCTCCGCTGGGGCGGCTCCGGGCGCCCGCTGTCCAGCACGCAGGGGCGCATCCACCACGAGGCGGCCCTGTGAAGAGCGGCCCGATGAAGAGTGGCAGGGTGGCGGGGCTGCTGCTGGCCGCGGGCCAGGGCGCTCGGCTGGGCACGCCCAAGGCGCTGGTCGAGTACGCGGGCGAGCGGCTGGTCGACCGGGGCGTGCGGCTGCTGGAGGAGGGCGGCTGCCACCCCGTCGTGGTCGTGCTCGGCGCGGCCACCGTGCAGGTGCGCGGCGCGGTGACCGTGCGCAACAGCGACTGGGCCTCCGGCATGGGCTCGTCCCTGCGGGTCGGGCTCGCCGCGCTGCCGGAGGAGGCGGAGTCCGTGGTGGTCGCCCTCGTGGACCAGCCGCTCATCCGCCCGGGCGCGGTACGCGCCCTGATCGGTTCGGGCGCCGGCCTGGCGGTCGCCACCTATGGAGGCAGGCGCAGGAACCCGGTGCTGATCGCCCGCGAGCACTTCGCCGGGGTGGCGGAGCTGGCCGTCGGGGACGTCGGGGCCAGGCCGTTCATGAAGGCCCACCCCGAGCTGGTCACCGAGGTGCCGTGCGACGAGCACGGAGACCCGGCCGACATCGACACGCCGGGAGACCTGAGGCTGCTAGAGCCGCAGTGAGGCGATGGCGGCCCGGTGGTCGCTGCCGGTGGCCGGGGCGACGCCCGCCTTGGTCGCCGTCATGCCCTTGAACAGGATGTGGTCAGGCCGCGTGACCGGGAACTCCGACGGCCAGGTGAACCCGAACCCGTCGCCCGCCGCGGTCTGCGCGTCGGTCAGCGGCGGCGTCAGCCCCCGCATGCCCCGGTCGGTGGTGGCCGTGTTGAGGTCGCCGAGCAGCAGGATGCGCTTGCTGGGGTCGGCGTCGATGAGCTCGCGCGCGTGCGCGAGCGAGGCGTCGCGCGAGGTGGTGGCACCCGGCCGGGCCGAGGCCAGGTGCATGACGTAGACGGTCACCTTGCCCTTGGGGGTGGTGACCACCGCGCGCAAGGCCCGGGGCCAGCCCAGGCCGACGTCGAGCGGCTTGGTGTCGCTGATCGGATAGCGGCTCCACAGGCCGACCGTGCTGACCGGGTAGTGGTACTTGAACATCTTGTTGAGCTGCTTGGCCGCCGGCCCGCCGCTGGTCAGCTCCTGGGCGGCCAGCAGGTCGAGATCCTTGGCGATCATGCGCACGGCCTCGCCGGAGGCGTTGTTGGTCACGCCCACGTTGACCGTGCCGACGGCCAGGTCGCTCGGGCCGCCCGGCGGCGTGCGGAAGAGCGTGGAGCCGAACATCACCGCCCACACCACCCCCGGCACCAGCGCCGTGAGGGCGGCGGCCCTGGAACGTGCCACTGCGGCCGCCATGAGCAGCAGCGGAACGGTCAGCCCCAGCCAGGGCAGCAGGCTCTCCATGACGGGCGTGAACCCGCCGAGTGCCGGGATCAGCTGATGTCCCGCCAGGGCCACGGTGACCACGGCGCTCACGACGATGACGAGCCGACTCAGCACCTGATCCAGGCTAGTGGCTGACCGCCCGGCATGCCGACGCGATAGCCTTGTCGCGTCGCAACGGAATATCATTCGGTTTCAGTGGGAGCCCGGCATGCGCATCGGAATGGCACTCAAGTACTCGGGCGGCTTCAAGGAGGCGGTGGCCGAGCTGGCCGACTACGAGAAGGCCGGGCTGGACATCGTGTTCGTGGCGGAGGCGTACTCGTTCGACGCCGTCAGCCAGATGGGCTACATCGCGGCCAGGACCGAGCGGCTGGAGATCGCCTCGGGCATCCTGCCGATCTACTCCCGCACGCCGACGCTGCTGGCCATGACGGCCGCGGGCATGGACTACGTCTCCGACGGGCGTTTCACGCTCGGCATCGGCGCGTCCGGGCCGCAGGTGATCGAGGGGTTCCACGGAGTGCCGTACGCCGCGCCGCTCGGGCGTACCAGGGAGATCATCGAGATCTGCCGCAAGGTGTGGCGGCGCGAGCGCCTGGAGCACGACGGCCGGCACTACACGCTGCCGCTCCCGCCCGAGCAGGGGACGGGCCTGGGCAAGCCGCTCAAGCTCATCAACCATCCGGTACGGCCCCGCATCCCGATCGTGGTCGCCGCCATCGGCCCCAAGAACGTCGAGCTGACCGCCGAGCTCGCCGAGGGCTGGGAGCCGATCTTCTACGTCCCCGAGAAGGCCGCCGACGTGTGGGGCCCGTCGCTGGCCGCCGGCAAGGCCAGGCGCGATCCGGAGCTGGGCGAGCTGGATGTGATCGCGCAGGCGTTCCTGGCGATCGGCGACGACGTGGCCGGGCTGCTGGAGTTCGGCCGGCCGATGGCGGCCCTCTACATCGGCGGCATGGGTGCCAAGGGCAGGAACTTCTACAACGACCTGGCCCGGCGCTACGGCTACGAGAAGGAGGCCGAGCAGATCCAGGACCTCTACCTCGAGGGCAAGAAGGACGAGGCGGCCGCCCTGGTGCCCGGCGAGCTGCTGGAGAAGATGTCGCTGATCGGCAGCGAGGGGTTCGTGCGCGACCGCGTGCAGGCACTCAAGGAGTCGGGGGTGACCACGCTCAACGTGACCCCGCTCGGCAGGACGCACGAGGACCGGGTGCGGCTGATCGAGACGATCAAGGAAATTGTGAGGTAAGTCTACTTCGTTTATGGGGAATATCTCCGGTCATGTGGGTGTTGCAGCGGCTCGTGAGGTTCTCTCTGGTGTCCGTCTGGCTGGTCGAGCGGCTGCACGTTGACCTGTGCCGGCTGCGCGGATCTCTCTGTCGCTGACCGACACGCCCACGATCGTCCCCCCTCCCTCTGGTATGCCCTGCACTGTGCTTGCCGCCGCATGCCGTGATTCACCCGGAGTTCCCCACCCATGAAGAGATTCTCCTTCTCCCTGCAGTTGCTGGTCGGCCTCGTGGCCGGCATCGCGCTGGGCTTCGTCGCCAAGATCTGGGACGTGGCCTGGCTCGCCGAGACGCTGACCAAGGCCGGTCAGATCTTCGTCCAGCTGCTCAAGCTGGCCGTCCCGCCCCTCGTCTTCACCGCCGTGCTGGTCAGCGTGGCCAACCTGCGCAACGTCAACGGCGCGGCCAGGCTCGCGACCAAGACGCTGATGTGGTTCCTCATCACCGCGTTCGTCTCCGTGGCGTTCGCGATCGGGCTCGGCCTGGTGATCAACCCCGGCCAGGGCGTCACCCTCGACACCGGCGCGGCCAAGGCCGTGGACACCGAGGGCGCGGGCACCTGGCTCGACTTCGTCACCGGCATCCTCCCCACGAACATCGTCACGTCCTTCACCGAGGTGAACGTCCTCCAGATCGTCTTCCTGGGCATCGTGCTCGGCGCGGCGGCCCTGGCGATCGGTGACAAGGCCGAGCCGTTCCTGAACCTCTCCCGTTCCGTCCTGGAGCTGGTCCAGAAGGCGTTGTGGTGGGTCATCCGCCTCGCCCCCATCGGCACGGCGGGCCTGATCGGCAAGGCCGTGTCCACGTACGGGTGGGAGCTGCTGGCGCCGCTGGCCAAGCTCAGCCTCGGTGTGTACGCCGGCTGCCTCATCGTGCTGCTGGCCGTCTACCCGACGCTGCTGGCGGTGTGGGGCAAGGTCAACCCCGTCCAGTTCTTCCGCAACGCCTGGCCCGCGATCGAGCTGGCGTTCGTCTCCCGCTCCTCGGTCGGCACCCTGCCGCTGACGCAGCGGGTCACCATCGAGCGCAACGGCGTGGACCGCGACTACGCCTCCTTCGCCGTGCCGTTCGGCGCCACCACCAAGATGGACGGGTGCGCCTCCGTCTACCCGGCGCTGGCCGCGATCTTCGTGGCCCAGGTGTTCGGCGTCCACCTCGGGGTGGGCGACTACCTGCTGATCGCGTTCGTGTCGGTGGTCGGCGCGGCCGCCACGGCCGGTCTGACGGGCGCGATCGTCATGCTGACGCTCACGCTCAGCACGCTCGGGCTGCCCCTGGAGGGCGTCGGCCTGCTCCTGGCCATCGACCCGATCCTGGACATGATCCGCACCGCCACCAACGTCACCGGGCAGATGGTGGTGCCCGTCCTGGTGGCCCGCTCGGAGGGCCGCCTGGACGAGGCCGTCTTCAACGCGCCGCCCTCGCCGCTCGACAGCGCTCCTTCGGGGGCCGCGCAGCCCGCGGCGGCCTGATCGCCGCCGGGCGGCCTGCTCACTCGCCTGACTGCTCGTACGTGAGCAGGTCGCCCGGCTGGCAGTCGAGCGCGTCGCACAGACGGCTCAGCGTGGAGAACCGGATCGCCTTGGCGTGGCCGTTCTTCAGGATCGACAGGTTGACCACGGTGATCTCCACGCGGTGCGACAGCTCGGTGAGCGTCATGCCCCGCTCCTGAAGCAGCTCGTCGAGCCGGACCCTGATGACGCGCTCACCCATCAGATGGTGGCCTCGACCTCTTCGAGCAGGGTCAGACCCCGCCGTACGATCTCCGACACGCCCAGAGCGGCGAACCCGGCCACGACGCTCCCGAGCAGCGCGCTCGACGGCAGGTAGAAGGGGTGGCTCTCGGTCAGCAGCATGGAGGAGAGTATGGCCTCCGCGATCATCCCGAGCACGGCCGACACGGCCGAACCCGCGATCAGGATCCAGCCCAGCCGGCGCAGATGCCCGGCCGTGACGGCGGAGAACAGCGCCCGGTCGCCCGACCTCGCCCTGTGCAGCGCGCGTACGAGCGTGAGCAGACAGAGCAGCCACGTCGCCGTGCCGGGACCCCACAGCAGCAGGTAGAGCAGGGCGGCGAGCGGTGCGGCGCCCTCCGGGCGGACCACCACCTCGGCGGTCGCGTCGCCGACTGTGGCGCCGGCCGCCGCCATTCCCTCGACCGGCACGTCGAACAGGCGCAGCGGGATGCCCACCCCCACCGGCGTGCCGAAGAAGGCCATCCCGGCGGTCATGGCGAGGCCGGCCAGGGCGGCCAGGCAGCCCAGGACGAGCCCGATGCTCAGCAGGATCTCGAGTCGGATCAGCCATCGTGTTGTCATAACGATAATCGTAAATAACGAAATTCGTTATGTCGAGCCGTGATGCGGACGGATGAGGGGGCGGCGGGGGCCGTGGGGCCCTATGGTTGGTCGAAAATCCTGATGTTCGAGTAATTGGCGGGGATATGTCCGACTCGACGGAGCGCGCGCCGTCCTTGGTCGCTGATCGTTACCGGCTTGACGAGCGCATCGGCAGCGGGCCGATGGGCGAAGTGTGGCGGGGGTACGACACGCGGGCCGACTGGGTCGTGGCCGTGAAGGTGCTCGGCGCCAGGGTGGCGGGGGCCGCCACGCGTGAGGTGCTCAGGCAGCACGCCCAGGCCGTGGCCAGGGTGATCCACCCGAACGTGGCCATGGTGCTGGACGTCGGCGAGCACGAGGGCGCGCCGTTCCTGGTGATGGAGTTCCTCACGGGGCTCAGCCTGGGCGAGGAGCTGGCCGCGCGGGGTCCCCTGGGGATCGTCGAGGTGTGCGACCTGATCGGGCAGGCGGCCGCCGGGCTCGACGCCGCGCACCGGGCGGGGGTCGTGCACGGCCAGGTCGGCCCGGACAGCTTCCGGTCGGCCGGGAGCGGGGTGCTCAAGGTCGTCGGGTTCGGGATGGACGACCGGGTGCCGCCGTCCAGCCGGTACGTGGCGCCCGAGCGGGTCGCGGGGCAGGAGGCCACGGCTTCCGGCGACCTGTACGCCCTCGGATGTGTCTGCTACGAGCTGCTCTGTGGCCGTCCGCCCTTCGGTGACGCGGCCGACGATGACGGCGGGCCCGGTTCCGGCGGGGGCGAGGCTGAGCCCGCGCCGCCCAGTGCGTTCAGGGCCGAGGTGCCGGCGGAGCTGGACCGGCTCGTGCTGGCCATGATCGCCGAGGAGCCCGCCAAGCGGCCCGCCAGCGGCGAGGCGATCAGGCGCGCCCTGGCGGGCATCGCCCGGCCCCGCGCCCACCCGGCCGCACCGGCCATGCCCGTGACCGGCGCCTCCCTGCGCGACGGCGGCCTGCCGCCGAACGAGCAGGGGGCCACCGAGGTCTTCCAGACCGTGGGGCAGAGCGGCGGGCCTCGGGCCGGTGACACCGCCGTCTACCAGGCGGGCGAGCTCGAACCCGGGCCAGGCTCCAACCGCAAGCTCCTCCTCCAGCTCGGCGCCGCCGTGGCGATCATCGCGGTGGTCACCGTGGTCATGGTGATCTGGGCGGGCTCGCGGAAGGAGGAGCCGGTCGCCGTGCCCACCCCGACTGTCGCGCCCTCCACGTTCACGCCGCCCACCGAGACCGAGACGCCCATCGAGACGCCCACCTCCGACCTGTCGCCCGGCCTCGTGGCCACCCTGGTGCCCGAGCCGACCTCCCTGCAGGAGACGGCCGCTCCCAAGGCCACCCTGGGCGACGCGATCCCGAGGGGCGGGTGGGGCAAGTGGCTGTCGGAGTTCGACCAGGCGCTGATGTCCCAGCAGGCGATGGGCGGGATCAACCCCGAGGTCGCGGGCAAGGCCCGGGAGAAGATCAGGAAGGCGGCCAGGAAGTTCGCCGAGGGTAAAGTCGATCCGGGCATCGACCAGATCGCCCATGTCTACCACGACCTGGAGCGGGCTCAGCAGAAGGGCGACATGGAAAGGTCCGGGCCGGCGGCGGACGTCCTGCGGGACTGGCGGCTGCCCGGGACCTAGCCGGCTGCCGCTCTGGGGCGAGGCGGGCGATAGTGACGCGAGGGCAGGAACGCGTACATTGGCGCCATGGCCTTCGACTACGTGGCGCGGCGCGCGCGCCTCGCCGAGCTGCTGCCCGCGCGTGAGGTCCACGCCCTGCTCGTCACCTCCCCGGTGAACGTCCGCTACCTCACGGGGCTGGCCAGCTCGAACGCCGCCGTCCTGGTCAGGGCCGACGGCACGGCGCTGCTGGCGACCGACAACCGCTACATCGAGGCGGCCCGCGCGCTGGACGTCCCGTCGGTCGAGGCGTACGACGTGGCGGAGAAGCTGACCGAGAACCTGGCTGGGCCGGGCGTCGGCATCGAGGCGGCGTGGATGAGCGTGGCCACCTACCGGCGCCTGGACGGGGGGCTGGACAGCGGGCTGGACAGGGGGCTGGTGCCGCTGGAGCCGGTGGTGGAGCTGTTGCGGGCGGTCAAGGACGACAGCGAGCTGGAGCTCCTCCATACGGCCTGCCAGATCACCGACCAGGCGTTCGCCGACGTGTCCGTGAAGATCGCCCCGGGGATCACCGAACGCGACCTCGCCCGCCTCCTCGACAACCGCATGACGGAGCTCGGGGCCGACAAGCCCGCGTTCGACACGATCGTGGCCGCCGGCGAGAACGGCGCGATCCCGCACCACGCGCCGACCGGCAGGGAGCTGCGCGCGGGCGACCTGGTCACCATGGACTTCGGCGCCCGCTACCAGGGCTACCACGCCGACATGACCAGGACGGTCTGCCTGGGCGCGCCCGCCGGCTGGCAGCGCGAGATCTACGACCTGGTCGCCGAGGCGCAGAGGGCGGGCAGGCACGCCCTGGCCCCCGGCGCGGGGGCCAGGGACGTGGACGCCGCGGCCCGCACCGTCATCGAGGGCGCGGGCCACGGAGACCACTTCCGGCACGGCCTGGGACACGGCGTCGGCCTGGAGATCCACGAGGAGCCGTTCCTCGGCCCTTCGCGGACCGGTAGACTAGAGGATCGAGTTCCGATCACCGTCGAGCCTGGGGTCTACCTCCCGGGCCGGGGCGGGGTTCGCATCGAGGACACCCTCGTGACACGTGAGGGCGGGCCGGAACTTTTCACGAAGACGACAAAGGAGCTGCTCGTCCTTTAGAGCGGCCGCACGCGGGAGAAGAACGAGTGGCGACGACCAACGACCTCAAGAACGGCATGGTGCTGAAGCTCGACGGCGGTGAGCTGTGGGCCGTCGTGGAGTTCCAGCACGTCAAGCCGGGCAAGGGCGGCGCGTTCGTGCGCACCAAGCTCAAGAACGTCCTCTCGGGCAAGGTCGTCGACAAGACCTTCAACGCCGGGGTGAAGGTCGATGTGGCCAACGTCGACAAGCGCGAGATGCAGTACTCGTACAAGGACGGCGACGACTTCGTGTTCATGGACACCGAGACCTACGACATGGTCAACGTGCCCAGCGGCACCGTCGGCACCGCCGCCAACTACATGCTGGAGAACACTCTGGCCACGATCGCGTTCAACGAGGGCTCGGCTCTTTACGTCGACCTGCCCGCCGCGGTCGAGCTGACCATCTCCAACACCGAGCCCGGCCTGCAGGGCGACCGCTCCACCGGCGGCACCAAGCCCGCCACCCTGGAGACCGGCGCCGAGATCAAGGTCCCGCTCTTCATCACCACCGGCGAGAAGGTCAAGGTCGACACCCGCAGCGGCGAATACCTCGGCCGGGCCTGAGGTGTCGGCACGCGGCAAAGCACGCCGGCGGGCGCTTGACATCCTCTTCGAGGCCGAGCTGCGCGGCGAGGATCCGCTGAAGATCCTCGCCGAACGCGTGGAGCGGCAGGAGCCCCCGGTGAACGAATACACCTCGACCATCGTCGAGGGCGTCGCCAGGCACCACGCGCGCATCGACGAGCTCATCACCACGTACGCCGAGGGCTGGACCCTCGACCGGATGCCCGCCGTCGACCGCAACCTGCTGCGCGGCGGCACGTACGAGCTGCTCTGGATGCCCGGCGTGCCCGAGGGCGTGGTGATCAGCGAGTGGGTGCACCTGGCGGGGGAGCTGTCCACCGACGAGTCGCCGCAGTTCGTCAACGGGCTGCTGGCCCGCTTCAAGCAGCTCAAGCCAAGCCTCACCCTTTAGACACCGTCAGGAGCGCGTGTTCGGGGTACGGTTCCAACCACGTCGGCCTGCACGGCTCCGCGCAGGACACGTCCTGTCACGCGGTCAGGCGCCCCGTCGGCGAGGGGCCTGGCCGTCCGGCGCGGGAGCGGGCGGACAAGTGGCGCGTCACCAGCCGCGACGCGCCCCTTTCCGCCCTTCCCGCGGTGCGTATCGTAGGGCCATGGTGACCGAGGACGACGTGCGCCGGCTCGCCCTGGCGCTGCCCGAGACCCTTGAGAAGACCATGTACGGCACGCCCGCCTTCTACGTGCGCGGCGCATGGTTCGCCCGGCTCAGGGACGAGGGCGACGTGCTGGTGCTGCCGGTGGGCTCCGAGGAGGGGAAGGCCGGGCTCATCGCGGCCGGACCCGGCACGTTCTTCACGACGCCGCACTACGACGGTTCCGCCACCGTGCTGGTGCGGTTCGGGGCGGTGGACGCCGACGAGCTGCGCGAGCTGCTGACGGACGCGTGGCGGCTGCGGGCGCCGAAGCGGCTGGCGGCCGCTTACGACATCTGACCTGTGCGGCGTGTCGCCGACGCGGCGCTCGGGAGGCGGGTCCGCCGTCAGCACCTGTGGTGGCGGGCGGAGGTTCGGCCGGGCGCGGGTGTGGGCGGCGGGAAGCAGGGGACCGGCGTACCGCGTAGGCTGGGCCCGTCCGCGGAGAAGCAGTTCGCGGGGTGCACGTTCGCGACGGCCGGGCGCCGGGCCCCCGTCGCGAGGGGAGAGGGAGGCGAGCCGACGTTGCGTGCTGAAGGCGCCACGAGGACCCCGGCGGTGCGGACCGCCGTTGTCTGGGACGCGTTGCGGTCCGTGCTGACCGAGCGGGCGGCGGCGACCGGGCGCGATGCGCTCGACATCGTCGACGCCGGAGGCGGCACCGGGGGGTTCGCCGTGCCGCTGGCCGCGCTCGGCCACACCGTCACCGTCGTCGATCCGAGCCCCGACTCGCTGGCCGCGCTCGAACGCCGCGCCAAGGAGAAGGGCGTGGGCGTACGCGCCCTGCAGGGCGACGCCGACGGCCTGGACGAGCTGCTCAGCCGTGACAGCGCCGACCTGGTCCTGTGCCACAGCGTGCTCGAGTACGTCGAAGACCCGACCAGCGCGCTGGCCGCCGTCGCGGGCGTGCTGCGCAAGGGCGGCGCCGTGAGCGTGCTGGCCGCCAACCCCGTCGCCAGCGCCATCCACCGGGCGCTCGCCGGCCAGTTCGACGAGGCGCGGGCCGTGCTGGGCGATCCCGCGGGCACGTGGGGCGACCGCGATCCCACGCCGAGGCGCTTCGCCGCGGAGGCGCTCGCCGAGCTGCTGAGCGCCACCGGGTTCTCCGTCAGCGCCGTCCACGGCGTCCGGGTCTTCGCCGACCTCGTGCCGAGCAGGCTCGTCGACGGCGAGCCCGGCGCGGCGGAGGCGCTCGTCGCGCTCGAACAGGCCGCCGCCGCCCATCCCGTGCTGAGAGACATCGCCACACAGCTGCACGTGCTCGGTCATAGGCTTTAGAACGCGTGTTCGGATAGAATCGACGGCGTGTCCCGCAAGCAGATCACAGGCATCGGCCCCGCTCCGCGTACCGGGGCCGATGACAGCGGCTGCCCGATCCTCCACGTCGACATGGACGCCTTCTTCGCCAGCGTCGAGCTGCTCGACCGCCCGGAGCTGCGCGGCCGCCCGGTGATCGTGGGCTCGCCCGCCGGGCGTGGCGTCGTGCTCAGCGCCACGTACGAGGCGAGGGCCCAGGGCGTGCACTCGGCGATGCCGATGAGCAGGGCGCGCAGACTCTGCCCGCAGGCCACGGTCATCCCGCCCAGCCACGGCAAATACTCCGAGGTCTCCAAGGGCGTCATGGAGATCTTCCACGCGATCACCCCACTGGTGGAGCCCATCGCGTCCGACGAGGCGTTCCTCGACGTCGGGGGCGCCAGGCGCCGGCTCGGCCCGCCCGCCGCCATCGCCGCCATGATCAGGGAGCAGGTCCTCGAGCGCTACGGCATCACGTGCTCGGTCGGCGTGGCGAGCAGCAAGTTCGTGGCGAAGCTGGCCTCCAAGCAGTGCAAGCCCGACGGGCTCCTGGTGGTGCCCGCCGACCAGGTCGTGGACTTCCTCCACCCGCTGCCCGTGTCGGCGTTGTGGGGCGTCGGCGAGCGCACTGAGCAGTCCCTCGTACGCCTCGGCATCCGCACCGTCGGCGACCTGGCCAGAGTGCCGCCCGCCACCCTCCAGCGCGAGCTCGGCCAGGCCGTCGGCGGTCATCTGGCGGCGCTGGCGTGGGGCCGCGACGAGCGGGCGGTGAGCGCCCACGTGCCCGACAAGAGCATCGGCAATGAGGAGACGTTCGCGGTCGACGTGGACGATCCCGAGGTGATCAAGCGGGAGCTGCTGCGCCTTTCCGAGCGGGTGGCCGCCAGGATGCGTAAGGGCGGCCACGTGGGAAGGACTGTAAGTGTGAAGCTACGCCGAGCCGATTTCACCACGATCAACCGCTCGCGCACGCTGCGCGAGCCGACCGACGTGGCTCAGGTGATTTACGCCACAGCCTGCGAGCTGTTCGAGGCGGCCGACCTCCAGCGCGTACGGCTGCGCCTGGTGGGGGTCCGGATGGAGAACCTCCGGCCGGCGGAGGAGGCCACCCGGCAGCTCAGCCTCGGGGAGCGGGAGACCGGCTGGCGTGAGGCCGAGCAGGCGATGGACAGGGCGATCCGGAGATTCGGTCCCGATGCGGTGGTCCCGGCATCGCTCGTACGTGGCAAGCTTGATGAAGCAGAGACATGACGCCGATGTCCGGATTTGCTGGGGGCTTTAAGTGTGGCGATTTTGGGGGGAAGGGGGCGAGATGGGTCACAATGGAGCCATGACGACACCTCCGGTTTGGTCTGCGTTGGACGTTTGCTTTCGCCTACGTCTACAGCCTCGTATTCTGGGGATAACCGACCGCGAGGTTCGGACACCCCGTGTCGTCCGTTGCCGTCTTCCCCGTCCTGGGGCCGTCCTTGGGAGGCGCCGTGCCGCTCTCTGAGCACGAGCAGCGCTTGCTCGAACAGATCGAGCAGGCCCTCTACGCCGAGGACCCGAAGTGGGCCAACACCGTAAGGATCAGTGACCCGCGCACCCATTACAAGCGTCGCCTGATCAGGGCCTCCATCGGCTTTGCTCTCGGCGTCGTCGTCATGATGGTCGGCGTGGTGATAAGTGGCGGTGCGCTGATCCCGCTCGGCGTCGGCGGTTTCGTGGTCATGCTCGCCGCGTGTCTGTGGGGCCTGTCCAGCTGGAAACGCATGAATGGGTTCGGTGACTCCCCTCCCTCCTCCGGTACGGGCACCCCTCAGGGCAAGCAGGCCCGCCGTAACCGGGGCACCTTCATGGAGCGCATGGAAGAGCGCTGGCGCCGTCGCCACGACGATCGCTGACCGCTGATCCGGCACAGCCGCCCGGCATCCGCCCGGGCGGCCGTCGTGTTGGATGCGCCCCGACCGGCCGAGCCGTCCCCCGGCCGTCGTGTCCTGAAGGCGCGTCTTGAGTGCGACCGTTCTGGCCGTGCCGGAGGCGTTGGAGACTGACCGGTCCGGCCGCACCCCTTCCTCGGGGGAACGGCCGGACACACCGGTCAGGAGCCCTTCTGAGCCGCCGTCCGCCGCAGCCTGATGTTCTCCAGCAGGTCGAACCCGTCGAGCAGCCGCTCTCCCACGGCTCGCAGCCGCCGCAGCGTCGACGGCGGCAGCAGCACCGCCCGCACCCGCCGCCCGCGTGAGACCGTGGCCGCCAGGGCCTGGCGCACCTTGCGCAGGTCCTTGCGCATGGGCCCGATCTCCCCGGGATCCCGGGCGAACAGCACGCGCTCCACCGCCGAGGCGATGGCCGCGACGGCCGCCGCCGACTCCGCGTCGAACTCGTACTGCTGGGCCAGCCGCCGCGCCAGCGCCCGCGGGGTCTCGCTGGTCTGGCGGGCCATGCCGTAGTCGTACAGCACGTCGTCCAGCTCCGCCCAGGCCGCCGCCACGGACGGGGCCACGGACGGATGGCGGCGCGAGGCATCCGAGACCATCGCGGACGTGAGCTCGTCGGCGGGTGCCGACACCTTCCAGCCCAGGTTGCGTACGCGCCGGTTCCTGGTGAGCACCCGCAGACCGGCGGGGATCAGCAGCAGCAGGAGCAGCGCCCCCGCGCCGATGCCGATCTTGGCGATCAGCGGCATGGAGTCGTCCGGCGGCAGCCCGCCGGTGGCGACCACGCCCTCGCGGTCCAGCTCCCGCGGGTTACGCCGGGTCTGCGGTGCGACGGGCTCGTCCGCGGACGAGCTGGTCGCGCCCGGCGTCGGCGTCGCGGCCTCGCCCGCGGAGCGCGGCCTGGGCTGGGTGTACTCGGGCACACGCGCGCTGCCCTGGCCGAGTGACCCCGCCGGGGTCGGCTCGAACGGCAGCCAGCCCACGCCCTCGAAATACAGCTCGGGCCAGGAATGGGAGTCGTTCGTGCCGACCTGCCACCGGTCGCCGACCTTCGTGCCGCCCGTGTAGCCGATGGCCACCCTCGACGGGATGCCCACCAGCCTGGCCAGCACCGCCATCGACGCGGCGAACTGCTCGCAGTAGCCGACCCGGTCGCGCAGCAGGAAGTCCCGCAGCGCCGAGTTGCTCTGCCCCTGCGTGCGCAGGTTGTAGGTGAAGCCGCCGTCCTTGGTGAAGAACTGCTGCAGCTTCACCGCCGCGTCGTAGTCCGTCTTGGCGTCCGCGGTCAGGTCGGACGCCAGCTTGCCGATCTCGGGAGGCAGATTGTCCGGCAGCTTCAGGTAGCGGGGGTCGGTGGTCGGCCGGGTCCCGCCGAGCGATTCCAGCAGCTCCGGCGTCGGCAGCGGCTCGCTCGTGGCCACCTGGTAGTCCAGGCCCGCGGCCTCGTCGCGGGTGGAGAAGACCATGAGCGTGTCCACGTCCGCCCGCCAGTCGCCGTCCGCCTGGACCTCCCTGGGCGGGTACGGCAGCGGCAGGAACTGCAGCTTCCTGATCTCGTCACTGATCTGGATCTTCGTGACCACGTTGCCGATCTTCGGCTGCGGGCCCAGCCCGGGCGGCGCGGGGAGCGGGCCGTTGTCCGTGGTGTTCTGCGCCAGCCCCGTCGGATCGGTCATGCCGAACTGCTGGCCGTCGAACGTGTCGAGCGCGTAGATCCGCAGATAGCGGGGCTTGTCGTCGTTGTTGGTGTAGGTGAGGACCACCCGCCGTTCCGGAAGGTCCAGCTGGCCCTTCAGGAACGCGACCGGGTTGGGGATGCTGATCGAGTTGCCCTTGCCCAGGCCCGTGCCGCCCACGCCGAACGTGAAGAACGACACCGGCTCCATGGCCGGCAGCAGCGCCGGGACCCCCACGGCCAGCGCGATCGCGGCGAACCCGATGCGCTTGCCCGACAGTCGCAGGCCGCTGGTGTCCGCCCCGTTGCGCGAGGCGGGCTGCGAGGTGGCCGCGCGCGTCCGCCGTACCAGCACCGCCTTGCCCCAGTGGCCCACCCGCTCGCGGCCGTCGGCGATCAGCAGGCTGACGAACCCCAGTGCCGCCAGAATGAACGCCGGCCAGCTGATCGGGTCGGGCAGGATCGTCGCCGGCACGGTGGCCAGCGCCAGCAGCGGCAGCCCGGCGAGCGCCGCCTTGCGCAGCCGCGCGGCCAGCAGGTCCACGGCGATCGCGATCAGCGCCACGCCGGCCGCGGTCAGCAGCGTGATGCCGTCCGTCTGCGGCACCGGAGCGGCGAAGCGCTGGATGTCGGTCCAGCCGACGCCCAGCAGCCTGCCCAGCTCCATCACCGACGCCTTGGTGGGGATCACCAGCACCCACGCCTTGCCGGCCGCGAAGACCACCGTCAGGTAGATCCACGTCGCGACCAGCGCGACCGGCGGCGCCGCCCACGCGGGCAGCGACAGCCGGCTGCTCAGCAGGCCCGCCGCCATCACGGCGAGCACGGCGCCCAGCGACGTCCAGAACCAGGCGCCGCCCTGGAAGAGCGGGTAGAGCAGCAGCGCGGCGGCGAACGTGGCCACTCCCGCGGCGGAGGTCAGCCTCATGCCGCACCTCCCGTCGGGTTGAGCGCGTACCTGCCGCGGTTGGCGGCGTGTTGCCAGACGGAGGCGATCGAGGTGCCCGCGGGCAGCCGCACGATGCGCCAGCCGTACCCGGCCAGAATCGTCTGGACGGCCTGGTGGTTCTCCGCGGCCGTCCGGTCGCCGGCGTCCCACGTGCTCACGTCGAGCAGGACCGCCACCCCGGTGATGCCGCTGTGCCTCAGCCTGGCCAGCTCCCTTGCCTCCTCCGGATCGAGATCGCCGAGCACGGCCACGATCAGCCCGTCGCCGCCGCCCTGGCGCAGGGCCGACACGCCCATCTCCAGCGAGCGGGCCGGGCTGTGCCGTATCACGGCCAGAGTGTCGAGCAGCGACCAGCTCAGGCCGGTGTCCGTCAGGTGCTCGGCGCCCTGGTCGGTCACCAGCCGCAGGCCGAGGCCCTCGTGGGCGAGGTGCACGCCGATCGAGGCCGCGGCCGAGACCGCCACCTCGAACGACGAGCGCGGGCCCTCGCCGCGGTGCGCGTACCTGCGGCTGTCCAGCAGGAGCGCGCCGCGGCTCTGCCACTGCTGCTCCTCGCGGCGCACCATCAGCTCGCCGTGGCGGGCCGTCGATCGCCAGTGGACCCGCCGCAGGTCGTCGCCCTGCCGGTACTCGCGCGGCGCCACGTCGTCGTCACCCGCCGCCGCCACGCTCCTGGTACGGCTGTCGCCGCCGCCCGTCCACTCACCCGACAGCCGTACGTGGGGCAGCGCCGCCACGTGCGGCGTCACCACGAGCGTGTCGCTGATCGTGAACGAGCGGGTCAGCTCGACGAGCCCGAACGGGTCGGCGATGCGGACCGACAGCGGGCCGATCGTGTAACGGCCGCGCAGGTCCGAGCGGACCCGGTAGTCGATCTCCCGGACGCCCCGGGACTCGACCCGGTCCAGCACGAACCTCGGCCGCACGCCCAGCGCGTAAGGAACGGTGTCCTCGATGAGCAGCAGACCGGTCGGCAGCCTGGTGACGTTCTCCAGCCGCAGGGTCACGGTGGCCTCGCCGCCCACCTCCGCCCTGGGCGGGTCGAGGCGCCTGGCGCAGCTCAGCCGGTAGCGCGTGCGCGCCACCACCATGGCCGCGAGCAGCGGCAGCGCCGTCACCAGCACGCCGATCCTGAACAGGTCGTTCTCCCCGAGGAAGAACGCCATCAGCAGCGCCGCGATGCCGGAGGCGAGGAAGGACCTGCCCCTGGAGGTCAGCGCCCGCAGCCCGGCCCTCACCGCGCCTCCCTCGACCGGTGTCGCCGGTGGATGCCCTCGCTGCGCTGCGGATTTCTCGATCCGTGCCGGTGATGGATGTCCTCGCTGCGCTGCGGATCCATCACCGGCCCCGTGTCTCCGGCACCGGCACGCGCCTGATGAGGTCGGTCACCACCTGCTCGGGCAGGCGGCGCTGCCCCTGGGCCTCGACGCTCGGCAGCAGCCGGTGCGCGAGCACGGGGATGGCCAGGTCCTGCAGGTCGTCCGGGATGACGTAGTCGCGGCCGGCCAGCGCCGCGTGCGCCCTGGCGGCCCGTACCAGCTGCAGCGTGGACCGGGGCGAGGCGCCCAGCCGCAGGTCGGGGGAGTGGCGGGTGGCCACGACGACGTCGATGGCGTACTTCTTGACCGCCTGGGAGACGTAGACGCCGCGTACGGCCTCGATCAGGGCGCGCACCTCGGCCGTCGTCGCCACCGGCTCCAGCTTGTCGAGCGGTGAGGTGCCGCCGTGCACGTCGAGCATCTCCAGCTCGGCGTGCGGCTCGGGGTAGCCCATCGCGATGCGCGCGGTGAAGCGGTCGCGTTGCGCCTCGGGGAGGGGATAGGTGCCCTCCATCTCGATGGGGTTCTGCGTGGCGATCACCATGAAGGGCGAGTCCAGTGCGTACGTCACCCCGTCCACGGTCACCTGGTGCTCCTCCATGCACTCCAGCAACGCGGACTGCGTCTTGGGGGAGGCGCGGTTGATCTCGTCGCCCACCACGATGTTCGCGAACACCGGGCCGGGCTTGAACTCGAACTCCCTGGTCTGCTGGTTGTACGCGCTGACCCCGGTGATGTCGCTGGGCAGCAGGTCGGGGGTGAACTGCACGCGGCGCACAGGGCAGTCGATGGAACGCGCCAGCGCCTTGGCCAGCATGGTCTTGCCGACCCCTGGCACGTCCTCGATCAGGAGGTGGCCCTCCGCGAGCAGGACGGTGAGAGTGAGGCGTACGGCGTCGCTCTTGCCCTCGATCACCGATTCGATCGCGCTGCGAATCCGGTGAGCCGTGGAGACCAGCTCGTCGAGCTGGGGAGGGACATCATGGGTAACTGCCACCGGGCCTCCATGAGAGAAGTGCGACGGCTGTCCCGTACTGTGCCATTGCGGGAGCCATGCCATTCCTTTTCCATTGTGTGTACGACCCTACGACGCTGTGGGTTCGCGGGCGACATTTGTGGATATTCAAGGGAACCCTGGCGATGTTCCCGTTCTTGTCGCATAGCGGTGCGAATCCCGTGACACACCCCCCTCCGGGCGCTCCACTTTCCACCACCGAAGGCTTCGCGAAGGGGCCGAGCCCCTATTTCCCCGCGCTTTTGAACCCTCGACACGCCCATGAGGGTTGACCGTCCGGTCACCGCCCTCCACCCCGCTCCATCGCTCTGACCTGCGGAAACACAACGGAAACCAATGATGAAGACCGTTCGAATCAGTTGACGGTGGGGAGAAGTGGAGTATGGTGGTGCGCAGTGGAGGGCCCGGTGCACCAGCGCTGAGCGCTTCACGAGGCACGGGAGGTGGGGCCGGTGTTCCTCGGCACCCATCAACCGCGTCTGGACGACAAGGGACGGCTGTTCCTGCCGGCTAAGTACCGTGAGGAGCTGGCGGAGGGTCTTGTGATCACCAAAGGCCAGGAGCGATGCCTCTACGTGTTTCCCGTGGAGGAGTTCCAGCGCATTACCGAGGCTCTCAGCACCGCCCCGGTCACCGCCAAGGCGGTGCGTGACTACAGCCGCGTCTTCTTCGCCAGTGCGTCCGACGAGAAACCGGACAAGCAGGGCCGCATCACGATCCCGCAGAGCCTGCGCCAGTACGCGGGGCTTGAGCGTGACTGCGTGGTCATCGGGGCCAACACCCGGCTGGAGATCTGGGACGCGCAGGCCTGGGACACCTATCTCAGCGCGCAGGAGCAGGCGTTCGCCGATCTGTCGGAGGAGGTGCTGCCAGGGATCTTGTAGGAGTCACGGTCGATCCGTCGGTGCTGTCGTTCGGCGAGGTCTCCACCCGCAACCACTGCTTGCCAGCTGATGCACCTTCCCCGGTGTCAGATGGCGGGCGTCCACGAAGAGGGTGCGGATGGGGACCTGGCCGGGCGGCACCGGGTGGGGACTCAGGAGTGACCGACGATCGATCTGTACGCGTCATCCGCGAGCAAGGGCGCGAGAGGGGGGTTGGAGATGCACGACAACGCTGGCACGGGCGGTCACGTTCCGGTGATGCTCGAGCGCGTTCTGGAGCTGCTCGGCCCGGCGCTGACGGGTGAGTCGCCCGTCGTCGTCGACGCCAACCTCGGCCTCGGTGGCCACTCGGAGGCCCTGCTCGCCGCGTTTCCCGCGCTCCATCTGATCGGGATCGACCGCGACCCTTTCGCGATCGACCACTCGACCCGCAGGCTGAGCCCGTACGCGGACAGGATCACCCTGGTCCACGCGTCCTCCGGCGACCTGGCCGAGGTGCTCGCCCGTGCGGGCCGCACCACGGTCAACGGAGCGCTGTTCGACCTGGGGGTCTCCTCGCCGCAGCTCGACGAGGCCGAGCGGGGGTTCGCCTACTCCTACGACGCGCCGCTCGACATGCGGATGGACACCGAGCAGGAGCTGACGGCGGAGAAAGTGGTCAACACCTACTCCGCCGCGGAGCTGACCCGCATCCTGCGTGACTACGGTGAGGAACGATTCGCCCCGCGTGTCGCGGCCCTGATCATTAAGGAACGGGCTAAAGAGGCAATAACCTCGACCAAGCGGCTTGCGGACATCGTGCGCGAGGCGATTCCCGCCGCGACCCGGCGCACCGGGGGAAACCCCGCCAAGAGGACTTTCCAAGCGCTGCGCATCGAGGTGAACGCGGAGCTGACCGCCCTGGAGGCGGCGCTCCCCGCGGCACTCGACGCGCTCGCGCTCGGTGGGCGAGTCGTCGTGCTCTCCTACCACTCACTGGAGGACCGGCTCACCAAGCAGGCCCTCACGGCGCGAACCAGGGACACCAGCCCCCCCGGGCTGCCCGTCTCCTTGCCGGCTCACCAGCCGAGGTTCCGCCTGCTGACGAGGGGAGCCGAGCTCCCAAGCGAAGAAGAGCTCGCCCGCAACCCGCGGGCGGCCTCGGCCCGGCTACGGGCGGCAGAGAGGATCCGTGTTGACGACTGAGCAGGAGACCGGCCGGGAGACGCCCGGCCGCCGTGCGACGCTCAAGCCGGGGCCCAAGACGGGCACGCGCCGGCTCGGGGCGCCGCACCAGTCCAAGCCGCGGCCCCGTCCTGACGTCGAGAGCAAGCTGTCGGCCGCCGAACGGGCGCGCCTCGACCTCGACGGCAAGGGGTCCGCCGCCGAGCGGGCGCGGACGGACGGCGCGCGCGTGCGCACGGACGCCTCGACCGCCTCGCCGCGGACGCGTACGGACGTCGGCGGGAAGCGGCCCGTCACCGAACGCGTGCGTCCTGCCGCGGGGACGCGATCAGGCTCGGCGGACGCGCAGGTCAGGCGGCCGGCGCCGCGACGGCGTCCCGCGCGGCGGCAGCGCGCTCCGTTCGTGCTGCTCGTCGTCGGCCTGCTCTGCGGCGGCCTGGTGAGCCTGCTGCTGCTCAACACCATGCTCGCCAAGGACGCCATCACCGA
Organism: Nonomuraea helvata; assembly: GCF_039535785.1. Taxonomy (NCBI): domain Bacteria; kingdom Bacillati; phylum Actinomycetota; class Actinomycetes; order Streptosporangiales; family Streptosporangiaceae; genus Nonomuraea; species Nonomuraea helvata. Next base: position 1,141,581 of record NZ_BAAAXV010000001.1, on the reverse strand, counting down.
CGCCAAGCTGCGCGACGAGATCTCGGTGGCGAAGCAGGAGAAGGAGCAGATCGACCAGAACTACCAGCTCAAGATGCAGCCGGGAAACGTGGCCGACATGGCCCGCAACCAAGGGCTGCATTCCGACTGGGACAAGGTCAACAGCTACACCGGCGATGACGCTCCGGCCGGCCAGGCGGACACGGAACGGTGAGTAATTCAGGCGGCAGGGGTCAGGGTCCCGGCCGCGGCGCTGGCGGCGCCGGCTCTCAAGGAGGGCCCGGCGCCGCTCGTCGTACGCCCGGTGGCCCTGGGCGGTCGGGGCGCCAGGGGGGCTCTTCCCGTTCTGAGGGGGGCCGCTCCGAGGGCACGGGCCGCCCGGGCTCGGCGGAGAACCCGCCGCGCCAGCCGCGCAAGCGCCCGCAGGACCCTCTCGACCTGCCGTTCGGCCACGACGACGAGCCCCGGGCGCGTCCGCCGCGCGATTCCGGTGCTGATCCGCGTGGTCGTTCTTCGCGCGATGCCGGTGGCGACTCGCGTGGTCGTTCTCCGCGCGATGCCGGCGGTGATCCGCGTGGTCGTTCTCCGCGTTCCCGCTCGCCGCGCGACGACGCCGAACGCGCGGACCGCGCCGATCAGGGCCGTCCCGGCCGCTCCCGTTCCGGCGACTCCGGTGGCACCCGCCAAGGCGGCCAGGACCGTGGCCGCCAGGGTGGTGCGGCGGGCCGTCAAGGCGGTCCGGCGGCCCGTGATGGCGGTGCGGCGGGCCGTTCCCGTGGCGAGGCGGGCCGTTCCCGTAGTGAGGTGCCGCGCGCCCGCTCGCGCGGCGAGGCGGACCGAGGCACCCGCCCGCGCCCGCACGACGAGGACGACCGCCCGAGAAGCCGCGGCGTGGGCGGCGGCGACGAGGGCGACCGCCCCCGCGACGGCGCGGGACGCGTCCGTGGCGACGGGCGTCCCAGAGGGCGTGCCGGGCAGGGCCGGGACGAAGGTGACGGTCCCAGAGGGCGTGCCAGGCAGAGCCGTGACGAGCGCGACGGTCCCAGAGGGCGTGCCGGACGGGGCCGGGACGAGGACGACCGCCCCAGGGGACGTGCCGGGCAGAGCCGTGACGAGGGCGAGCGTCCCAGGGGGCGCGCGGCCCAAGGACGCGATGACGTCGATCGGCTCCGGGGGCGCGATCAGGGGCGTGATGAGCGGGCCCGCGGCCGGCGCGACGACGACCCTCCGCGCCGCGGCAGGCCGGAGGACGAGCTCCGGAGCCGGAGCAGGGAGGAAGGGGCGCGGCGTACCCAGGCGGGCAGCCCCAGGCCGCAGGCCAGGCCGGAGACGGCACGGGGCCGTGAGCGGGCGGAGGCGCGCCGCGGCGCGGACGTGCCGCCACTCAGGTGGCCGCGCCGGCCGCCGCCGCGACCGCCCAGGCCGCCGCTCGTGCTGCGGCTGGGCAACCCGCGCAGGCGGATCAACATCGGCCTGATCGGCATGACGTTCGTGCTGTCGATCTTCTCCGGGCGGCTGGTCCAGATGCAGGGTCTCGACTCCAAGGTGTACGAGGCCGCCGCGGTGGGCCAGCGTACGCACACCGAGAAGATCCCCGCCAAGCGGGGCTCGATCACCGACGTCAACGGACACGGGCTGGCCGTCACCGTCGAGGCCCGCGAGCTGTCGATCGACCCGTCCAAGATCCTCCCTCAGGATCGCCCGAAGTGGACCAAGCTCCTGGCGCAGCAGCTCGGGAAGACCGAGCAGGAGATCTCCGCGAAGCTGGCCAGGACGAACACCCGCTACCAGCGCCTGGCCACCGACGTCGACCCCGTCGTGGCCAGCCGCCTGCTGCAGGCCCGCGTGCCCGCGCTGTCGGCGACCAAGACGTACCGCAGGCTCTACCCGGCGGGTGACCTGGCGGGCACCCTGATCGGGTTCGTCGGCGACGACGGCGACGGCCTCGGCGGCATGGAGCAGGCCAAGAACAAGCTGCTGGCCGGCCGCGACGGCGAACAGCGTGTCGAGACGGGCCGCGACGGCCTGCGCATCCCGATGACCAGCAGCCAGCGCACCACCCCGGTGAACGGGCAGGACGTACGGCTGACCATCGACCGCGACATCCAGTGGGCCGCCCAGGAGTCCATCACCGGGCAGGTCAAGAAGGCCGGCGCCGACAGCGGCACCGTGATCGTCATGGACGTGCGGTCCGCCCAGATCATCGCCATGGCCAACGCCCCCGAGCTCGACCTGAACAACTGGCGCAAGGCCCCCGCCGCCAGCTACATCAACAAGGCCGCCGCCGACGTGTTCGAGCCGGGCAGCACCAACAAGGTGATCACCGCGGCCGCCGCGATCGAGGCGGGAGAGGTGACGCCCGACACGGTGTTCCAGGTGCCCGACCGGATCAAGTGCGCCGACCAGGTGCTGCGCGACGCCCATGCGCACAAGTCGGAGTCGATGACGTTCCGGCAGGCCGTGGCCGAGTCCAGCAACGTGGCCACGATCATGGCCGCGCGCAAGGTCGGCAGCGAGCGCCTGTACCGGATGCTGAAGGCGTTCGGGTTCGGCTCGACGCCCGGCGGCGGCGTGCCGAGCGCCGAGGCGGGCCTGCTGCCCGACTACAAGAGCTGGTCGGGCAGCCAGAACTGCACCGTCGCCTACGGGCAGGGCGTGTCGGTGACCGCGCTGCAGATGGCCAGCGTGTACCAGACCATCGCCAACGGCGGCGTCAAGGTGGAGCCGCAGATCATCGCCGGTACGACGGACACGTCCGGCAGGTTCGTTCCCGCTCCCGCAGGTAAGCAGACCAAGGTGGTGAGCGCGACGACGGCCAAGGAGATCACGACCATGCTGGAGAGCGCGGTGAGCGCGGAGGGCACCGGACTGCTCGCGGCCATCCCCGGTTACCGGGTGGCGGGCAAGACGGGCACGGCCAACCGCTACGATGCCAAGCTCGGCCGTTACGAGGGCTACACGGCCTCGTTCGTCGGGTTCGCGCCTGCGGACCAGCCCAGGCTGGTGGTGCTGTCGGTGCTGCAGAACCCGAAGAACGGACACTTCGGCGGGCAGCTGGCGGCCCCCGTGTTCAAGGATGTGATGACGTTCGCCATCAAGAGCAAGAAGATTCCTCCCACAGGCTCCACCGCGCCTCCGGTGCGGATGCGCGCGGGACAGTGAGCAGGGAAGGTACGCTCTCGCCGTGCGTCCCCCGTCGTCTATGCGTCCCACGACCAGCCAGCCCCGTCCGCTGACCGGGCTCGCGACCATGCTCGATGCCGGCTCAGGCTCGGCGCGGTCGCCTCATGCCGCCCTGACCGGCGTCACCATCGACTCCCGCAACGTCAGGCGCGGAGACCTCTACGTGGCCCTGCCGGGCAAGCAGGCCCACGGCGCCGCCTTCGCCGCCGACGCGATGGCGGCGGGTGCCGTGGCCGTGCTCACCGACCCGGAGGGCCGCGACGCCGCCGTCGCGACCGGGCTGCCCGTGCTGGTCGTGCCCGACCCGCGCGCCCTGCTCGGGCAGGTCTCCTCCTGGGTGTACGGGCAGCCGGCCCACGACATCCAGGTCCTCGGCGTCACCGGCACCAGCGGCAAGTCCACCACCACGTTCATGATCGAGGCCGGCCTGCGGGCCGCCGGCCACACGACTGGCCTGGTGGGCGGCGTCGAGATCCACGCGGGTGACCTGCGCTTCCAGCCCACGCTCACCACGCCGGAGGCGTCGGAGCTGCACGGCCTGTTCGCCCTGATGCGCGAGGAGGGCGTCAGCGCGGCCGCCATGGAGGTCTCCAGCCACGCGCTCGCGCTCGGCAGGGTCGACGGGGTCTACTACGACGTCGCCCTGTTCACCAACCTCTCCCAGGACCACCTCGACTTCCACAAGGACTTCGACGACTACTTCGCGACCAAGGCCCGGCTGTTCCAGCCGGAGCTGAGCCGGCTCGGCGTCACCAACATCGACGACCGCTACGGGCGGGAGCTGCTCGGCCTGGCCAAGGTGCCGATGACCACGTTCTCGGCGCTGGGCGACCCGGAGGCCGGGTGGCGGGCACTCGACGCCAGGCTCGGCGCGGACGGCAGCGCGTTCAGGGTGGTCGGTCCCGGCGGGGTCGAGGCGGACGCGCAGATCTCGCTGCCCGGCCCGTTCAACGTCGCCAACGCGCTCGGCGCCATCGTCACTCTGGTCGAGGCCGGAGTGCCGCTGCAGACCGCCGTGCACGGCGTCGGCATGCTCACCGGTGTGCCCGGGCGCATGCAGCGGATCACGAGCGCGGAGGACGAGTTCCAGGCCGTCGTGGACTACTCGCACAAACCCGGCGCCGTCGAGTCGGTGCTGCGCTCGCTGCGGTCCGTCACGGCGGGCACGCTGACGATCGTGCTCGGCTGCGGCGGTGACCGCGACAAGGGCAAACGGCCTATCATGGGCGAACTCGCCGCTCGTCTGGCGGACGTGGCCGTATTCACGAGCGACAATCCGCGCTCGGAGGATCCGCTCGCCATTCTCGCGACGATGATGGAGGGAGCGCTCCGCGTTCCGCAGCACGACCGCGCTCATGTGATCATTGAGCCCGACCGCGCGGCCGCCATCGGCCTGGCGATCGCCCGGGCCGGGCGCGGCGACGTGATCGTCGTGGCCGGGAAGGGTCACGAGCAGGGTCAGTACGTCTCAGGCGAGGTGATCCCCTTCGACGACCGCGAGGTGGTCGCCGAGTCGATTGCCGCACGCAAGGAAAGCACGGAAAGCAGGAAGCACTGATGATCCCGTTGCCTCTGGCCAGGATCGCCGAGATAACCTCGGGCGCCCTGTCGGGCATGGCCGATCCCCGCGCCGTCGTGCGCGGGCCCGTCGTGATCGACTCGCGGGCCGTCGAACCGGGATCGCTCTTCGTCGCCCTCCGGGGCGAGCGGGTGGACGGCCACGACTACGTGGCGCAGGCGATCAGGGCCGGAGCCGTCGCCGTGCTGGCGACCAGGCCGGTCGACGCGCCCTCGGTGATCGTGCCCGACGCCGCCGCCGCGCTCGCCGAACTGGCCACCGCCCAGGCGGCCGCGCTGCCCAAGGTCACCGTGATCGGCGTGACCGGCTCGGCGGGCAAGACCACGACCAAGGACCTCCTGGCCAGGCTGACCGCCCGGATCGGCTCCACCATCGCCCCCGTCGGCAGCTTCAACAACGAGCTCGGCCACCCGCTGACCGTGCTGCGGGCCGACCTCGACACCCGCTTCATGGTGCTGGAGCTCGCGGCGCGCAACATCGGCCACATCAAGGAGCTGACCCGCATCGCGCCGCCGCAGATCGGCGTGGTGCTCAACGTCGGCACCGCGCACCTCGGCGTGTTCGGCGGCAAGGAGGCCATCGCCAAGGCCAAGGGCGAGCTGGTGGAGGCGCTGCCGCGCACCGGCGTGGCCGTCCTGAACGCCGACGACCCGCTGGTGCGGGCCATGGCCTCGCGCACCGAGGCACGCGTCACGTACTTCGGGCGCGGCGATTCCGCCTCCATCCGGGCCGAGAACCTCTCGGTCGACGCCCGTGGGCGGGCCTCGTTCACGCTCCGCACGCCCTCGGGGACCGCGCCCGTGTCGCTCAAGTTGTACGGGGAGCACGCGGTCGAGAACGCCCTCGCCGCCGCGGCTGCCGCCTACGAGCTGGGCCTGCCGGTGGCCACCATCGCGGCGGAGCTGTCGGAGGCCACGCCGCGCAGCCGGTGGCGGATGGAGGTCACGGACCGGGCCGACGGCGTGACCGTCGTCAACGACGCGTACAACGCCAATCCGGACTCGATGCGGGCCGCCTTCGGGGCGTTCGCGGTGCTGGGGCGGGGGCGGCGGCGCTTCGCCGTCATCGCGGCGCTGCGGGAGCTGGGCGAGGACGGGCCGGCGCTCAACGCCGAGCTGGGCCGGCTGGCCGGCGGTTCGGGGCTGGCCGGTCTGATCGTGGCGGGCCCTGACGCGGAGCCCGTGCTGGAAGGCGCCCGGGCGGCCGCGGCGGAGGCGCAGGCGGCGGCACAGGCGTCCCTGGACGCACAGGCGGCAGCCCAGGCCGCCGCCGGCCTCCCACCCGCCCCTCACGAGGGCGGGCCCCAGGGCTGGCATGGGCCCGTTCCGGAGCATGGAGCGCCGCAGGGCTGGCACGGACCCGCTCCTGAGCAAGGGGCGCCGCAGCCCGGCCGGCAGGCGCCGCAAGGGTGGCAGGGGCCGGTGGGTGCGGTCGCGCCCGGGCAGCCTCCGACGGGTGGGCCGCCGGTGGGCGGACCCGTGCACGGGCAGCCGCCGGCGGGCGCGCCCGCCGTGGCAGGGGGCCCGGCAGGGGGACCCCCGGCCGGAGGGCCGCCCGGTGCGGGGGCCGCGTATCCTGCGCAGACGATGCGAATTGTGCACGTGCCCGATGCCGAGGCCGCCGCAGCCGAACTGGCCGGGTGGTTGCGTCCGGGTGACGCGGTGCTGGTGAAGGGACCGAGAGCCATGGGACTGGAACGGACGGCCGAGCTGCTGCTCGGAGGTGCCGCCCAGTGACCGAGATCATCATCGCCGGTGCGGTGGGCCTGATCCTCTCGATGCTCGGCACCCCGCTGGCGATCAGGCTGTTCTCGCGGCGCGGCTACGGCCAGGAGATCCGCGAGGAGGGCGTGCAGGCCCACCTCGGCAAGCGGGGCACCCCCACGATGGGCGGCATCGTGTTCGTGCTGGCCGCGCTGCTCGCCTACGGCGCCTCCCACCTGGCCACCTTCGCCGCGCCCACCGTGTCGGGCATGCTGGTGCTGTTCCTGATGACAGGGCTCGGCGCGGTCGGGTTCCTCGACGACTTCATCAAGATCTACAAGCAGCGCAGCCTCGGCCTGCGCAGTGGCGCCAAGGCGCTCGGCCAGCTCGTCATCGGCGCGGTCTTCGCGTTCCTGGTGGTCCGCCAGCCGAACGTCTACGGCATCACCCCCGCCGAGACCCGGATCTCGTTCCTCCGCGACATCGGCCCTCCTTCGATCGGCATCGTCGGGTTCACCATCTGGGTGCTCTTCATGATCGTCGGGTTCTCCAACGCGGTGAACCTCACCGACGGTCTCGACGGCCTGGCCAGCGGCGCGACCGGCGTCGTGCTCGCCGCGTACGTGCTGATCGGCAACTGGCAGCTCCGCAACAACTGCGTCGACCAGCTCGGCCCGCACTGCTACTGGGTGCGGGACCCGCTCGACCTGGCCGTGGTGGCCGCGGCCGTGCTGGGGGCGCTGATCGGGTTCCTGTGGTGGAACGCCCCGCCCGCGCGCATCTTCATGGGCGACACCGGCTCGCTGGCCCTGGGCGGCGTGCTGGCCGGCCTGGCCATCGCCACCCGTACCCAGCTCCTGCTGATCATCCTCGCCGGCCTGTGTGTGATCATCACGCTGTCGGTCATCATCCAGGTCGGATCCTTCAAGATGACCGGGAAACGGGTGTTCAGGATGGCCCCGCTGCAGCACCACTTCGAGCTGAAGGGCTGGGCGGAGACCACGATCGTGGTCAGGTTCTGGCTGATCGCGATGCTCTGCGCGGCGCTCGGCCTCGGGCTGTTCTACGTCGAGTGGATGCCGAAGCCATGAGCGTGACGTGCGTGGCCGGGCTCGGCGTCTCCGGCACCGCCGTGGCCAGGGTCCTGGCCGAGCGTGGCGAGCGGGTCGTGGTCGTGGAGGCGGTGGAGGGCGAGCGCCAGCTCGCCGCGGCCGCCGAGCTGGCCGCGGTGGGCGTGGAGACCCGCTTCGGGGCGATGGAGGTGCCGGAGGGTGCGGCGCGGCTGGTCACCACCGGCTGGGCGCCGCACCACCCGCTGATCGCCGCCGCGCTGGAGGCGGGCGTCGAGGTGGTGGGGGAGGTCGAGCTCGCCTGGCGGCTGCGGCCCGCTCAGGCGGCGCCGTGGCTCGCGCTGACCGGCACCAACGGCAAGACCACCGCCGTGCGCATGCTCACCTCGATCCTGCTCGCCGCCGGCCGCAAGGCCCTGGCCGTCGGGAACGTGGGCGTCCCCGTCGTGCGGGCCGTCGCCGAGCCGTACGACGCGCTGGCCGTCGAGCTGTCCAGCTTCCAGCTCCACTGGTCCAGCACGCTGGCCCCGCACGCCGCGGCCATCCTCAACGTGGCCCCCGACCACCTCGACTGGCACGGCTCCATGGAGGAGTACGCCGCCGCCAAGGGCCGCATCTACGAGCGCGCCCAGCACGTGATCTACAACGCCGACGACCCCGAGGCCACGAGGCTGGCCGCGCCCTATCCGGGAGCGGTCGGGTTCACGCTGCGGGTACCCAGGCGCGGGGAGATCGGCGTGGTGGAGGACCTGCTGGTCGACCGGGCGTTCGTGGCCGACCCCGTGGAGGCGGCCGAGGAGCTGGCGACGCTGGAGGACGTACGCCCCTTCGCGCCGCACAACGTGGCCAACGCGCTGGCGGCCGCCGCCCTGGCCCGCTCCCTCGGTGTGCCCTCCGAGGCGGTACGCCAGGGCCTGCGGGACTTCGTGCCCGACCCCCACCGGCTCTCCCACGTCGACAGGGTCGGCGAGGTCGACTACATCGACGACTCCAAGGCGACCAATCCGCATGCCGCCGCCGCGGCGCTGGCCTCGTACCCGTCGATCGTGTGGGTGGCGGGCGGTCTGCTCAAGGGCGCCGACGTCGACGAGCTGGTGCGCCAGGCGGCTCCCAGGCTGCGCGGCGCGGTGCTGCTGGGCGCCGATCGCGCGGCGATCGCGCAAGCCATCGCGCGACACGCGCCGAATGTCCCCGTCGTGGACATTGCCGATCGGGACACTGGTGCGATGGAAAGAGTCGTCACCGAAGCCGCCCGGCTGGCCTCGCCCGGGGACACCGTGCTGCTCTCCCCGGCGGGGGCCTCGCTTGACATGTTCGCCGGTTATCCCGCGCGGGGGGAGGCCTTCGCCCGCGCCGTACGCGAGCTGAGGCTGCGACGTGAGCGCGAGCGCTGAGGAGCCGCGCGCCGTCGAAGGGCCGGGCAGCTGGGCGCGCGAGCAACTCGGCACGCTGAAGGAGCTGCTGGACAAGCCGCTGACCACGTACTACCTGATCATCATGTGCAGCGCGCTGCTGCTCGCGCTCGGCCTGATGATGGTGCTGTCGGCCTCCAGCGTCGAGGCGCTGCAGAAGACCGGCAGCCCGTTCTCGTGGTTCATCAAGCAGTCGGTGTCGGCCGCGGTGGGCGTGCCGCTGATGTGGGCCTGCTCGCGCCTGCCGGTCAAGTTCTTCCGCTGGGCGGGCTACCCCATGATGGCGCTGTCGATCATCGCGCTGGTCATGGTGCTGTTCATCGGCTCGTCCGAGCTGGGCGCGCAGCGGTGGATCTACATCGGCGACTCCCTCACCATCCAGCCGTCCGAACCGGCCAAGCTCGGGCTGGTGCTGTGGGGGGCCGACCTGCTGGCCAGGCGGGCGCGGCAGGGCCGCATCGAGTGGCGGCAGATGCTCATCCCGCTCATGCCCGGCACCGCGATCATGGCCGTCCTGGTCATGCTCGGCCGCGACCTGGGCACCACGCTGGTGCTGTTCATGATCTTCCTGGCGCTGCTGTGGGTGGTGGGGGCGCCGGTGAAGCTGTTCGGCGGCATCATGGGGCTGGCGGTGCTCGCCGCGGTCATCATGATCAAGGTGGAGCCGTACCGGATGGCCCGCATCGGGGCCTATCTGAACCCGTGGGCCGACGCCCAGAACGCCGGATACCAGGCCGTGCAGGGGCAGATCGCGATGGGCTCGGGCGGCTGGTTCGGGCTCGGGCTCGGCGCGAGCCGGCAGAAGTGGAGCTGGCTGCCGCACGGCGAGAGCGACTTCATCTTCGCCATCCTGGGCGAGGAGCTCGGGCTCATGGGCACGCTGATGGTGGTGGCGCTGTTCGGGATGCTCGGCTACGCGGGGCTGCGGGTCGCCGTCCGGGTCAACGACGCCTTCACCAGGCTCACCGCCGCCGCCATGGTGGCCTGGATCGTGGGCCAGGCGACCGTCAACATGGGCGCCGTGATCGGCGTGCTGCCGATCACCGGCATCCCCCTGCCGCTGGTCTCGTACGGTGGCTCCTCGCTGCTGCCCACGCTCGCCGCGCTCGGCATGCTGCTGTCGTTCGCCAAACGCGAGCCGGGTGCGCGAGAAGCCTTGGCAGCTCGTGGCCCCGGACCGGCCGCCCGGGCCCTAAGCTGGCTTGGCCTGGGGGGTACGACCAGAGGCCGAGCGACACGTTAGGGAGTGACCGAGATGAGGGTGGTCCTCGCCGGTGGGGGGACGGCCGGGCACATCGAGCCCGCGCTGGCCCTTGCGGACGCGCTGCGCCATCTTGACCAGGGCGTCGGCATCACCTGCATGGGCACCGAACGCGGCCTGGAGACAAGACTCGTCCCCGCCAGGGGCTACGAGCTGGAGCTGGTGCCGGCCGTGCCGCTGCCGAGGGCGATCACCCCGAGCCTGCTCACCGTGCCGGGGAGGCTGGCAGGGGCGATCAACGCGGCGGCCGCCATACTCGACCGGGTCCAGGCCGACGTCCTCGTCGGCTTCGGCGGCTACGTCGCGACCCCCGCCTACCTGGCGGCCAAGCGGCGCGGCCTGCCGATCGTCGTGCACGAGGCCAATCCCCGCCCGGGGCTGGCCAACCGGCTCGGCGCCCGGCTCACCGAGCACGTCTTCACCGGCTTCCCCGCCACCACGCTGCCCAAGGCCGAATACCTCGGCACCCCGATCCGCCGTGAGATCGTCAACCTCGACCGGCTGTCCATGGGCGACAAGGCGCGCTCCTGGTTCGGGCTGGAGAACGACCGGCCGACGCTGCTGGTGTTCGGCGGCTCCCAGGGGGCCAGGTCGCTCAACGAGGCCGCGCTCGCCGCCGCCCCCGTGCTGCGCAGGGCGGGAGTGCAGGTGCTCCACGTGCTCGGTCCGAACAACACCGTCACCCACGAGCCCCCGCCGGGCGACCCGCAGTACGTGCTGCTGCCCTACGTCGACCGCATGGACCTCGCCTACGCGGCCGCCGACTTCGTGCTCTGCCGCGCCGGCGCGCTGACGTGCGCGGAGCTGACCGCGGTCGGGCTGCCCGCCGCGTACGTGCCGCTGCCGCACGGCAACGGCGAACAGGCCATCAACGCCGGACGCATCGTCCAGGGCGGCGGCGGCCTGACGGTCGACGACGCCGACCTGTCACCCGAATGGATCATCCACAACGTGCTCCCCATCCTCCGCGACCCCGAGCGGGTCGCCGCCATGTCCGAGGCGGCGTCCAGGCTGGGACGCAAGGACGCCGATATCATGCTCGCCAGGAAAGTGTTGGAGATAGCCCGATGAGTCTCGTCAAGCTGGTCGATCCCGTCGCCGTAGCGGACCTGGGGCGGGTGCACTTCATCGGCATCGGCGGCGCGGGAATGTCGGGCATCGCCCGCATCCTGCTCAAACGCGGCGTTCGGGTGTCGGGCAGCGACGCGCGCAGCTCCGAGCTGATCACCGAGCTGCGCGAGCTGGGCGCCACCATCCACATCGGCCATGCCGCCTCGCACGTGAAAGACGTCGACACCGTGGTCGTCTCGACCGCCATCCGCGACTCCAACCCCGAGCTGGGCGAGGCGCTCAAGCAGGGGGTGCGGATCATCCCGCGGGCCGCCGCGCTGGCCTCCGTCATGGCCGGGCGCACCGCGGTGGCCATCGCGGGCACCCACGGCAAGACGACCACCACCTCGATGCTGACCGTGGCGCTGCAGAAGTGCGGGGCCGACCCGTCCTACTGCGTGGGCGGCCAGCTCGTCACCACCGGGCTCGGCGCCGACGACGGTCAGGGGCAGGTGTTCGTGGCCGAGGCCGACGAGAGCGACGGCTCGTTCCTCATGCTGGCGCCCGACATCGCCGTGGTGACCAACGTCGAGGCCGACCACCTCGACAACTACGGCGACCCGCGGGCCGTGCACGACAGCTTCGCCAGGTTCGCCGACCGGGTCGGCTCGCTGCTCATCACCTGCGCCGACGACCCGGGCGCGGCCGAGCTGGCTCGCCGGGCGCGCGAGCGGGGGCTGCGGGTCAAGACGTACGGCCTCCAGGGCGAGGACTACCGCGTGAGCGGGATCAGGCCGGACGGGTTCGGCACGGTCTTCGACGTCGAGGGCCGGGGCGACGTGCGGCTGGCCGTGCCCGGCGCGCACAACGCGCTCAACGCCACCGCGGTGATCGCCGTGGCCGACGAGCTGGGGCTGCCGTTCGAGGAGATCAGGCAGGGCCTCGGCGCCTTCACGGGGGCCAAGCGGCGCTTCGAGGCCAAGGGGGAGGCCGGCGGCATCGCGGTGTTCGACAGCTACGCGCACCACCCGACGGAGCTGGCCGCCGACCTGAGGGCCGCCCGTGACGTGGTCGCCTCCTACTCCGGCGACGGCCGGGTCATCGCGGTCTTCCAGCCGCACCTCTACTCGCGCACCCGCTTCTTCGCCGACGAGTTCGGCGCGGCGCTCGGGCTGGCCGACGAGGCCATCGTGCTCGACGTCTACGGGGCCCGTGAGGACCCCGAGCCGGGGGTCTCGGGGGCGATGGTGGCCGGGCGGGTGCCGCTGCCTCCCGAGCGGGTCGCGTACGCACCCGACCGGGCCACGGTGCCCGCGTTGGTGGCCGAACGTGCGCGGCCCGGCGACATCGTGCTCACCATGGGCGCGGGCGACGTCACGGAGCTCGGGCCGCAGATCGTGGCCCGCCTTTCCTCCTGACGGCCGGCGTTCCGGGGAAGAGCCTCAAGGCGGCGGGAGTGCCGCGATCGCGGCGTCCCGTCCGTTGGGCGTGGCGTGCGGTGTTATGGCGCGCGATCGGCGTAGGTTCTGTGCCGACGCGCAGGGGCCGGCATGGGGAGGGCGATGAAGGCACGTACGGCGTTCCTGGTGCTGCTCACGGCGGGAGTGGTGGGCTCGGCCGCCTGGCTGGTGTTCTTCTCGCCCGTCCTCGGGGTGCGCTCGATAGAGATCGTGGGAAATCTCACAGTGCCCAGCGAGCGCATCAAGCAGCAGGCCGGCGTGGCCGATCTGCATCCCCTCGCCACCGTGGACCTCGCCGACGTCCAGCACCGCGTCCTGGGCATCAGACAGCTCGCCGGCGCCAAGGTGGACCGGATCTGGCCGGGCACGCTCAAGATCGAGGTGGTCGAACGCGAGCCCGTCGCCGCGATCCCGGCGGGCGGCAAGTTCGCGGTCGTCGACAAGCAGGGCGTGGTGATCGAGGTCAAGTCCGCGGCGCCGTTCATGCTGCCGGTGCTCAAGGTCGACACGCCGGCGACGGGCGACCCGGCCACGATGGCGGCGCTCCAGGTCATCCAGGCGGTCCCCGGCGAAGTGGCGCCCAAGCTGAGAGAGGTACGCGCCGGAACGGCCGAAGGGGTGACCTTGAAGCTGTCCGACGGGCGCACCGTCATCTGGGGCGGCGCCGACCGCTCCGAGGAGAAGGGCCGCATCCTCACTTCCCTGCTCAAACGTGAGAAAGCAACGGTGTATGACGTCAGCTCACCGGATGTCGTGACGCTGAAGTGATCAAGAGTGGGCAAGTCCGCGGCAAGGCATGGCCGAGCTTGTGCGAGGTGGGGGTCACGGCGTGAGAGCCTTAAGTCGTACGTCGGGCGCAGGAGCCCCCGACCAGGCGCGACTTCGGAGCGAAACGGACAGCCCGCGACACGCCGGACGTGCTTGCGGCGCGGTTAGTTGACCCGCCAGGCAGGGGACTCCTACTGTCCGTATCAATCCTCAGGTTGACATAAATCTAAATCTCAACCTGAGGTTGAGAGTTACCCGAAGTGAGAAAAAGCGGAGACAATCCGCACCGAAATGGCAAGTCAACGAGCGGAAAGGCCCCTCGTCGTGGCAGCACCGCAGAACTACCTCGCGGTCATCAAGGTCGTCGGCATCGGCGGCGGCGGAGTAAACGCCGTCAACCGGATGATCGAGGAGGGACTCAAGGGCGTCGAGTTCATCGCCATCAACACCGACGCCCAGGCGCTGCTGATGAGTGACGCCGATGTGAAACTCGACGTGGGCCGTGAGCTCACGCGCGGACTGGGCGCCGGCGCCAACCCCGACGTGGGGCGCAAGGCGGCCGAGGACCACCGTGAGGAGATCGAGGAGGTCCTCAAGGGGGCCGACATGGTCTTCGTCACGGCCGGCGAGGGCGGTGGCACCGGCACGGGCGGCGCGCCCGTCGTGGCCAACATCGCCAGGTCGCTCGGTGCGCTCACCATCGGCGTCGTGACCAGGCCGTTCAGCTTCGAGGGGCGGCGCAGGGCCATGCAGGCCGAAGCCGGCATCGAGACGCTGCGCGACGAGGTCGACACGCTGATCGTGATCCCCAACGACCGCCTGCTGTCGATCTCCGACCGGCAGGTGAGCGTGCTCGACGCGTTCAAGGCGGCCGACCAGGTGCTGCTCTCGGGTGTCCAGGGCATCACCGACCTCATCACCACTCCTGGCCTGATCAACCTCGACTTCGCCGACGTCAAGTCGGTCATGTCGGGCGCCGGTTCGGCGCTCATGGGCATCGGCCACGCCCGCGGCGACGACCGCTCGGTGGCGGCGGCCGAGATGGCCGTCTCCAGCCCGCTGCTGGAGGCCAGCATCGACGGCGCCCACGGCGTGCTGCTGTCGATCGCGGGCGGCTCCGACCTGGGGCTGTTCGAGATCAACGAGGCCGCGCAGCTGGTGTCCATGGCGGCCGCGCCCGACGCCAACATCATCTTCGGTACGGTCATCGACGACGCGCTCGGCGACGAGGTGCGCGTGACGGTGATCGCGGCCGGCTTCGACGACGTGCCGCCGCCGGTGGAGAAGCCGCTGCCCCGTCCGGTGAGCCGTCCCGCCGCGCAGCCCGCCGCGCCGCCTCCGTCGGCTCCTGCGCGGCCGAGCGTCGCGTCCCCCAGCGTGAAGTCGGAGCAGCCGCCGCTGCGCCCTGAGCCGCGCGCTGAGGTGCGTCCGGAGCCGCGCGGCGACTTCAGGCCCGAGCCGCGCTCCGACTTCCGCGCCGAGCCCCGTCCGGAGCCGCGTGCCGAGTTCAGGCCCGAGCCGCGTCCTGAGCCCCGTCCGGAGCCGCGCGCCGAGTTCAGGCCCGAGCCGCGCCCCGAGCCCCGTCCGGAGCCGCCGCGTCCCGAGCCGGTGCGGCCGGTGGAGTCGGTGCAGCTTCCCGAGCCCGCGGACGCCGAGCCCGTCGCCGACGAGCCGTCCGGCCCCGTCTCGATCCCCCGGCCCACGCCCGAGCCCGCCAACCCGCCCACGCCCATCACCTCCCGCATGTCGGAGCCCGCCAAACGTCCCAGGGTGATCTTCGAGGAGCAGGAGGAGGAGCTCGACGTCCCCGACTTCCTCAAATAGCCCGGCCGCCTGACGCCGCTCCCCGGCAGGATCCGGGAGCGGCGCCGTCGTGTACGCGAGCGCGTACCCTGGGCCGGTCTGCAGCGAAAGGGAGACTCACGTGAGAAGGGACGAGATCGCGGCCGGGCTCGCCGAGGTCGACGCGCGCATCGCGGCGGCCTGCCGCGCGGTGGGGCGCGACCGCGGCGAGGTCACGCTGATCGCCGTCACCAAGACCCGTCCGGCCGAGGACGTGCGGATCCTGGCGGAGCTGGGCGTGCGCGACATCGGCGAGAACCGCGACCAGGAGGCCGCGCCCAAGGCGCAGGAGCTCGCCGAGCTGGCGCTGACCTGGCACTTCGTCGGCCAGCTCCAGACGAACAAGGTCCGCTCCGTCGTCTCGTACGCCGACGTGATCCACTCGGTGGACCGCCTGCGGCTGGTGGAGGCGATCAGCAAGGAGGCGGTCCGCCAGGGCCGCAGGATCGGCTGCCTCATCCAGGTCGCGCTCGACGACGACCCCTCCAGAGGCGGCGCCCGTCCCGCCGACGTGCTGGAACTGGCCGACGAGGTGGCTCTGACCGAGGGCGTGTGGCTCGGCGGCGTCATGGCGGTGGCACCGCTGCACGAGGAGCCCGCCAAGGCGTTCGCCCGGCTGCGCGAGGTGGCCACGCGTCTTGAGGAGCAGCACCCGCGCGCGACGATGATTTCGGCCGGAATGAGCGAAGACCTCACGGAAGCCATCGCGTACGGCGCGACACACGTGCGCGTCGGTACGGCGTTGCTCGGCCGTCGCAAGCCCTTCGTCAGGTAATGTCCCCTCAAGTGGGTCTCCAGGCCCACGACCAAGTAGAGGTCGATCAGCGGTGAGCTCCAAGGGGGTACGGCTACCGCCTCGGGCGCCGGCGACGGACCCCGAGCGAGTGCGACCAGGAGCAGGAGGACGACGCAGCGATGGCCGGCGCGATGCGCAAGATGGCGGTCTACCTCGGTCTCGTGGAGGACGACCGCTACGAGAGATATGAGACGTACACGGACGAGTACGCCTACGAGGACGAGGTGCAGCGCACCGGCGAGGAGCGTCCCGTGGCGGTCCAGGAGCGCGACGACGAGGTCGACGCGGGGGTCCCCGCGCCGAGACCCGCCGCGGCCGTCCTGGAACGCCGTACGACCGATCTGGCCCGCATCACGACCCTCCACCCCCGGACGTACAACGAGGCGCGCACCATCGGCGAGCACTTCCGCGACGGCACCCCGGTCATCATGAACTTGACCGAGATGGTTGACAGTGACGCCAAGCGGCTTGTCGATTTCGCGGCAGGTCTGGTCTTTGGACTACATGGCAGCATTGAACGTGTTACCAACAAGGTGTTCCTGTTGTCCCCTGCCAATGTCGAGGTGACCGCCGAGGACAAGGCCCGAATCGCGGAACGCGGGTTCTTCAACCAGAGTTAGAGTCTCTGTATGTCTATCGAACCCAACCAGGCCTCGCCGAGGCCGGGAGGGCACATCAGAAGTGGAGGCGCGGCCAGGCCGTGGGGATCGTAAGTCAGATCTTGGTCGTAGTCCTGTCTCTCTATCTGGTGCTGCTCATCGGCAGGATGATCTTCGAGACGGTACAGGCCTTCGCCCGCCAGTGGCGCCCTTCAGGTGTCATCCTGGTACTGGCCGAGGCCACCTACACCGCAACCGACCCACCTCTCAAGTTCCTCCGCCGTTTCATTCCTCCGCTCCGGTTGGGTACGGTGGCCTTTGACCTAAGCTTCACTGTCCTGTTCATCGTCGTGCTGATCCTGATCCAGCTGGCGGGATTGCTGCGATGACCGGGCCGGTGCCGCGCCGGTCGTGATCCAACTCGTGTCCGCGCTGAAGTGATTCGGGTTACCGTCCCTCCGGACAGACTCCAAGCGCGCCAAGGAGACCAAAAAATGCCGCTGACGCCCGCTGATGTGCGGAACAAGCAGTTCAGTACCACCCGGTTGCGGCCGGGCTACGACGAGGAAGAGGTCGACGCCTTCCTTGATGAGGTAGAGGCTGAGCTCGACCGTCTGATCCAAGAGAACGAAGAGCTCCGTGCGAAGCTGGCCGAGTGCCTGCGCGGGAAGGTGCCGGGCGGCATGAACATGCCCATGGCCTCCGCCCCGGTCCAGGAGCAGCCCAAGCCCGAGATGATGGCGCCGCCCCCGCCGCAGCCCGAGCCCATGCGGGCCCCCGAGCCGCAGCCGGTGCAGCAGCCGGTCCCCGTGGCCATGAACATGCCTCCCGCCGAGGACAACATGGACACCGCGGCCCGCGTGCTCGCGCTCGCCCAGCAGACGGCCGACCAGGCGATCTCCGACGCCCGCCGGGAGGCGGACGAGACGGTCACCCGCGCCAGGCGCGAGGCCGACGACATCCTCACCAAGGCGCGCCGCCAGGCCGAGCAGGTCATCGGCGACGCCCGCGCCCGCGCCGAGACGCTCGAGCGCGACGCGCAGGAGCGCCACCGCCAGGCGATGGGCTCGCTGGTGCAGACCCGCGACGAGCTCGAGCGCAAGGTCGAGGAGCTGCGCAGCTTCGAGCGCGAATACCGCAGCAGGCTCAAGCTCTACCTGGAGAACCAGCTCGCCGAGCTCAACGTCGCAGCCGAGGGCAGCGGTGGGTTCCCGGTCATGTCCGGTGGTCCGCAGGGTCAGGCTCCCGCCATGTCGCACGCGGTGTCGCAGAGCGGCCAGCAGCCTCTTCCCGGTGGTCCCAACCCGTTCGGCGGCGAGGCTCCCCAGGGCGCCTTTCCCGGCGGTGACGGTCCTCACAACGACCGCCGGTAAAGTAACGGGTCACTAGGACCTGTCACTCGAAAGAGCTCCCCTGTGATCCTTATCAGTGCTGGTTTGGTGCTCGCGGCGGTCGTGCTGCTGATCGCGGGCTTCGTGCTGGCTAAGCCGTTCCTGATCATGTGGTCCATCGTGGTCAGCGTGCTGTCCGCGCTGTTCCTCGTGATCGGGGCGTTCCTTCGGCGGAACGAGCTTTTTCCCGGTGGTGGGCAGGCCGCTGCGCCGGCCACCCCACCGAAAGGGCTCATGCCGCCGGGCATGCCGTACACCCAGACCGGTCCTACGGTCCCCCAGACCGGCCCCACGGTTCACCCCCAGGCACCGCGACCCCAACCGCATCCGCAGGCGCCCCAGCGGACGGCGACCGTTCCCGCCGCTCCGCGCCGCCCCGCGGCCGGCGGCATCTCGCCGGATGCGATCGTGCTGGTGATCCCCGGACGCAAGCGCTACCACGTGTCCGGCTGCCGGCAGTTGAGCGGCCGGGACAGCGAGGAGCTCACGTACGAAGAGGCACGCGAGGAGGGCTTCACGCCCTGCACGGCGTGCCTGCCCGACGCAGCGCTCGGCGGACGGCAGCTGCCGCCTGCCGCCGGCCCCGAGCCCGTCGTCGCACCCGGCCCCGCCGCCAAGGCGGAGAGCCGGGCGGAAGACTCCGCGGAGACCCGCGACGTACGTCCGCCGGTCGCGCCGCCGAAGCCCGGCACGAAGGCTTCCACCCCCACCCCGGATGCCGCCGCCTCCGACGAGGAAGGTGCCACCGGGTGGTTCGGCCGCCCCTCCGCCGCCGCCGAATCTGACGATGATCAGGCGGACAAGCAGACTTCTTACCTCCGGCCGCCGGCCGCCACGCGCGGGCCCGACCCGACGCCGCCCCGGCCCTCGTCGGGCGCCCCTGCCAAGGGTGCGTCGAGCGGGGCCTCCACCGGATCGCCTGCCACGGGCGAGTCCACGCCGAGCACTTCCGCTCCGGGCAAGCCCGGGGCTCCTGCTTCGGGCAAGCCGTCGCAGCGGGCCGGGACGCCCGAGCAGCCCGGGACCAAGCCCGGCCAATCCACCGCCGCCCCCCGGCCGTCCGGGACGAAGCCGGGACAGCCGTCGAGCGCGTCCGGGCCGTCGGGCACCAAGTCGGGACAGCCCTCGAGCGCGTCGGGGCCGTCCGGTGCCAAGGCGGGCCAGTCGTCGAGCGCGGCCGGACCGTCCGGCGCCAGGTTGGGGGAGTCCTCGGCTGCGGCCGATGAGGACGACGACTCCGCAGGTCCCGCCACGGCGCCGCAGCCGCGTGTGCCCTCTTCGGCGGTGCCGCCCCGTCCAGGTGCCCAGGGCGGGGCCACCGGCCCGTCACAGCGCCCTTCTGGGGCCGCCAAGGCACCTGCTTCGCCAGGGAAGAGCGCGGTGGCGCCCGAGAGGCCCGCGTCCTCGGCCGAATCGGAGGCCAAGCCCAAGGGGCCCCTTCCTCCCGGCCCCGGCACGGCCGCCCGAGCACCGGAGGGACCTTCTTCCGGTACGGGCGCCCCCGCCAAGCCGGCGGTGGCGGGCAAGACCGGCCCCGAGCGGCCCGCCACGAGCGCTCCCAAGGCCGCTCCTGCCAAGCCGCCCGCCCCCAAGGGGGACGACACGTCGAGTGCCGGCGGCGGCAAGGGCGAGCCGTCCAGAGGGGCGGAGAGCGGCCCGGCGCCCAAGGCCGGTGCCTCGCCCGCTCCTACGACAGGTGCTACGGCCGCGCCCAAGGCGGGTGCGCCGCAGTCGAGTGGTTCGGCCGCGCCCAAGACCGGTGCGGCCAAGACCGGTGCGGCCAAGACCGGTGCGTCCAAGACCGGGGCCTCCAAGGCCGAGTCCGCCGGATCCGCCAAGGGCGGCGACGAGCCCAGCGATCCTGCGGGCCCCGGCCCGGAAGGCAAGGGCGGGCGTCCTGAGATGGTGAAGGTCATCGTCGGCACCCGTCGCTACCACAGCACCGCCTGCCCGTTGATCAGGGGCGCCGGCGAGACCGGCGTGGAGACGATGACGCTGGCCGAGGCGGAGGCGGCCGGGCTGACCAGCTGCTCGGTCTGCCAGCACGACCACGAGACGGTGAGCTGAGAGCCGGCACCCGCGCCCGGCGTGGGCCTCGTGCCGCCTCACCCCCGAACTCGGCCCTCGCCGCCGAACCCGGCCTTGGCCGACGCACCGGACCCCGACAGCCGCCGTGGGCTCGGGACGTCGTGCTGAACCTCCGGGCTGGTCTCCACGAGGCTTACCGGCGTGCCGGGCCGCTGATGCCGCCGAGAATATCGAGCCGGTCCAACCCGGGTGGTCAGCGTACGGTCCGGTTCGGTTGTGGCGGGGGTGGGGGATCGCCGGGCTCCAGGGCGGAGCCCGCTATCGGTCAGGAGCCGCTCCGGCGTTCCCGGCGTGACTGGCGTTTGCGCTGTTGACGCCTCACAGTCGGCTGGGTCACGGGGGTGGGGCGTTCGGGCCGTTCCGTCCAGAGCCGCTCGGGACCCGTTTCTGCCGGTGTGGCACCTCCTTGAAGGCCGGGCGGATCGTCGGGTCCGCCCCGACCGTCGATATTTCCAGGTGAAACGGTTGTCGCTTTCGCCGCCTCTTCGCGGATCGTCCTGGCTTCTTCCCTGTCGGCTGCCTCTCCGCGCACCTCGGCTCGTATCTCCAGAGCGGTGCTGAGATTGGACAGGTGTTTATCTCGGTCGGGATGGCCGGCCGGGGCCGCCTGCACCGCCTGCCGAAACAGGGCGATGGCCTCGTCCAGATCAGCCTCCGTCTCGGCTTGACCGGGCCCGAACCGCAGGACCAACGCGCCACCGAGCCGGCCGAGCAGGTCCAGCCGCTCGGCAGAGTCCCCGGGAAGGGCTCGCAGCGCCTCGCGCCACACCTCGACGATCTCATCGAGGTCCGAAGCCGTCTGGGTCTGCTTGATCCGCATCTGCAGCGTGTCACCGAGATGGATCAGATATCTGACCCGATCGGGATCGTCGGCGGTGGCCGCGTCCACGGCCTGCCTGCCGACGATGATCGCCTCGTCCAGATCAGTCATGTCTCTGGTCTCCCCGAACCGCATCAGGAGCGCGACCTTCAGGTTGGCCAGCACCATCGCCCGCTCCGGGCTTTCACCGGAGGTGACCCGCTCAAGTCGTCGCCACGCCTCGACGACTTGAGCGACGGGAGGCGGTTTCCGGGCGTGGACATACCGCTGCAGCAAATCGACGGCGAGGTCGAAGGATATGGGGATGAGCTCGGGCAGGAGTCGTCGTGGCACTGGCTCGTCGCCATGGATCAGGCAGCGGGCGAATAACTCGAGCGCGATGTCCCGCTCACCACGGCCCTCCGGGCCGAGCTCGGCGTAGCGGAGCCCCATGAAGTGCGCCACGATGAAAAGGGACTCGACGTCAGGCCGGTCGTTCCTCAGGGTGCCGGCCAGGCGGCGGGCGCGTTCGGCCAGCGCCGCACTGCGGACGAGCGAGTAGTCCTGGTCGGCGACAGCGCGCTCTACCGCGCCGCGCAGCATGGTGAGCGATTTCCTTGACAATGTGTTCATCCCCCGGTGATGTGTCCTGGCGCCGGCCGCACAGCCGAACCGCCGAGCCCCGCCGCGCCGTTTCAGGCGCGGCGGAGCTGGAAGGTCAGCGACAGGTCCTCGTCCGTGTGGGACGGCAGGTCCGGGGCCGTGCCCTCCGTGACCGTGGTCGCCAGGACCTCCTCCGCCACCACGTGCCCCTCGGTACGCAGGGCGGCGGCGAGGTCAGGGGAGGACGTGGTCCACCACAGGTCGATGCGGTCGGTGATCGACAGACCGGTCGACTTGCGGGCGTCCTGGACCAGGCGGATGACCTCGCGCAGGAGGCCGGCGCGGCGCAGGTCGTCGGTGAGCTCCAGGTCCAGGGCCACCGTCTCGCCCGTGCCGGTGCCGATCGCGCCCGTCTCCACCGCCCAGCCCGCACGGGGCTGCTCGTTGACGATCACGTCGTCGGGGCCGAGCATGATCTCGCCGAGCTCGTCGGCCTCCACCATGACCGTGGAGCCCGAGCGGAGAGCCCGGGCCACGCGGGCGGGGTCGGCGGCCGAGACCGCGGCGGCCACCAGCTTGGTCTGGGAGCCGAAGCGCTTGCCCAGGGCCCGGAAATTGGGCTTGACGGAGTAGGACACGAGATCGGCGCTGAACCCGGACATGTCCTCGAGCGCGTGGACGTTCAGCTCGTCCGCCACCAGGCCCCGGAGCTCGCCGGGCAGCGACGGCCAGCCGTGCGCCCCCACCAGGGCCCTGCGGAGCGGCTGGCGGGTCTTGACGCCCGACGAGGCGCGGGCCGAGCGGCCCAGCTCGACCAGGCGCCGTACCAGGGCCATCCGGTCGGACAGCACCGGGTCGAGCAGGTCCTCGCGGACCGTGGGCCAGGAGGCCAGGTGCACCGAGGAGGGCGCCTCGGGGGAGCGCAGCACGTCCCAGAGGTAGTCGGTGATGAACGGCGCGATGGGCGCCATCAGCCGCGTCACCGTCTCCAGGCACTCGTACAGCGTCGCGAACGCCTCTCGCGACCCCTGCCAGAACCGGCGGCGCGAGCGGCGCACGTACCAGTTGGACAGGTCGTCGAGGAAGTCGGCCAGGCGGCGGCCGGCGCGCTGGGTGTCGTACTCGTCCAAGGACGCCGTGACCTCGGCCACCGTCCTGTGCAGCTCGGCCAGCACCCAGCGGTCGAGCAGCGGGCGCTCGGCGGCCGGCGTGGCCTCCGCGAGCATGGACGGCGACCAGGACTCGGCGTTGGCGTAGAGGGTGAAGAACGACGAGGTGTTCCAGAGCGTCAGCAGGACCTTGCGGACGATCTCCTCCAGCGCGTTGTGCCCCACCCGGCGAGCCGCCCAGGGCGAGCCCGAGCAGGCCATGAACCAGCGCAGCGCGTCGGCCCCGTGCTGGTCCATCAGCGGGATCGGCTCGAGGATGTTGCCCAGGTGCTTGCTCATCTTGCGGCCGTCCTCGGCCAGGATCAGGCCCAGGCAGAGCACGTTCTCGTACGAGGACTTGCCGAAGACGAGCGTGCCGACGGCCATCAGCGAGTAGAACCAGCCGCGCGTCTGGTCGGTGGCCTCGCAGATGAACTGCGCCGGGTAGAGGCCCTCGGGCTTGCCGCGCTCGCCCCACTGGGCGAACGGCATGGAGCCGGAGTCGTACCAGGCGTCGATGACGTCGGGCACGCGGCGGGCCAGGGCGCCGCACGAGGGGCAGTCGAAGGTCACGTCGTCGACGTACGGGCGGTGCGGGTCGAGCGCCGAGATGTCCTGCCCTGCCAGGGTGCCCAGCTCCTCCAGCGAGCCGACGCACGTCACGTGGGACTCGTCCTCGGAGCACACCCACAGCGGCAGCGGCGTGCCCCAGTAGCGCGAGCGCGACAGCGACCAGTCGACGTTGTTGCGCAGCCACTCGCCGAACCGGCCCCACTTGATCGTCTCGGGGTACCAGCTGGTGTCGGCGTTCTCCGCCAGCATCTTGTCCTTGACCGACGTGGTGCGGATGTACCAGGACGGGAGGGCGTAGTAGAGCAGCGCGGTGTGGCAGCGCCAGCAGTGGGGGTAGGCGTGCTCGAAGTGGCCGCCGCGGTAGAGCAGCCCGCGGGCGCGCAGGTCCTCGGTCAGCTCCTCGTCGGCGTCCTTGAAGAACCGGCCGCCGACCATGGGCACGTCGTCGAGGAAGCGGCCGTCGGGGCCGATCGGGTTGACGACGGGCATGTCGTACCGCTTGATCACGGCCAGGTCGTCGGCGCCGAACGCCGGGGCCTGGTGGACCAGGCCGGTGCCGTCCTCGACCGTGACGTAGTCGCCGAGCACGACGTAGTGGGCGCCGGGGATGTCGACCAGGTCGAACGGGCGGGAGTAGGTGGTGTGCTCCAGCTCACGCCCCGTGCAGCGGGCGACCTCGGTCGCGCCCTCGCCCAGGACCGACAGCAGCGGCTCGGCGACCACCAGGACCTCGCCGTCCGCCGTGCGGGCCGCGACGTAGGTCACGTCGGGGTGCACGGCGACCGCCGTGTTGGACACGAGGGTCCACGGCGTCGTCGTCCACACCAGCAGGGCGGCGCCCAGCTCGGCCAGCGGCCCGGAGGTCACCGGCATGCGGACGTAGACCGACGGGCTGGAGACGTTCTCGTAGCCGCCGGGCTGGCCCAGCTCGTGGTCGGACAGCCCCGTGCCGCAGCGCGGGCAGTACGGCGTGATGCGGAAGTCGCGGAACAGCAGCCCCTTGTCCCACACGACCTTCAGCGACCACCACACCGACTCGATGTAGGACGGGTCCATCGTCCGGTACGCCTGGGACAGGTCGATCCAGTAGCCCATGCGCTCGGTCATCTGCTCGAACGCGTCCACGTGCCGCAGCACCGACTCGCGGCACTTGGCGTTGAACTCGGCGATGCCATATTCCTCGATGTCCTTCTTGCCGGTCAGGCCCAGCTCGCGCTCGACGCCGACCTCGACCGGGAGGCCGTGGCAGTCCCATCCGGCCTTACGCGGAACGCTGAATCCGCGCATGGACTTGTAGCGCGGGAAGAGGTCCTTGAACACCCGCGCCTCGACGTGGTGCACGCCGGGCAGGCCGTTCGCGGTGGGCGGACCCTCGTAGAAGACCCAGGACGGGTTGCCGGCGTTCTGCTCGATGGACCGCTCGAAGATCTTCCCGTCCCGCCAGCGGTCCAGGACCTCGCGCTCGAGCGCGGGCAGGTCGACCTGCGCGGGAAGAGAGCGGAACGTTGGGGAAGACATCTCGGGCGTGACCTCCACGCTTCGTCGGCCGTCAGGGCTGAGCGTGAAGGGACGAAGCCACGCGGCTCCGCGGTACCACCCTTCTTGACCTCTCCAGCGGAAAGGCCCTCTTCGTTTGGTCTGCTGCCGGGTCTAATGAGCTCGCACGAGCCGTTCTTCCGGCGGCTCCGGGGTGATATCCCTCACAGTCGGGCCCCATCAACGCCTTGCAGTCTCAAACCATAACGCAGAGTGGAGGCGAAGGCTTCCTGGTTTCCAGGGGCGCACCGTCCGGAGGCCCTCCAACGGCCACGCTCGGTACGCAACCGACAAAGATGTGGGAATGGACGCCCCTGTGGAGGAGTTGAATGCGCGAGGCGGGATAGTACGGGGGAGGTAAACCGTCCGGCGGGTCGTTTGCCGTTCCGTTATGAGGATCCTAAGCTGCCCGCACCATTTACGGCCTTGATCAGCAATGGAGGCAGCCATGGCGGCAGTCACGCAGACCACCGCTACACCGTCGATGTGGTCGGAAGAGGAGCTGGCCGAGGTACGCGGCATGCTCCAGAGCGAGATCGACGAGCTCAACGCGGACATCCACCGCCACGAGACGGAGATAGCCTCTGGAGACGTCACCCAGGGAGCCGGCGACGACCAGGCGGACGCCGGCGCCAAGACGTACGAGCGCGAACGCGAGATCGCCCTTACCCTGAATGCGCGCGATCTGGTCGCGCAGAACGAACGTGCGATCGCCAGGATCGACGCAGGGACCTATGGAGTGTGCGAATCGTGCCACAAGCCGATCGGCAAGGAACGCCTTCAGGCGTTCCCGAGGGCGACGCTGTGCGTGGCCTGCAAGCAGAAGGAGGAGCGCCGGTAGCAGCGCCTGAGGGCACCCCCCGCGGGCGCCTCTTCGCGGTCCTCGTCGTGCTGGCGGCCGTGATCTACGCGGCCGACGTCATCACCAAGACGGTGGTGCTGCGCACGCTCGAGGGCCGGGCGCCGCTCATCGTCATCCCGGACGTGCTGCAGTTCCGGGTGATCTTCAATTCCGGTGCCGCGTTCAGCATGGGCACCGGAATGACCCTCGTCTTCACCTTCATCGCCGCGGGTGTGGTCGTGGCCATCGTGCGCACCGCCCGCAAGCTGGGCAGCCGGGCCTGGGCTCTCACGCTCGGCCTGCTGCTCGGCGGGGCGGTCGGCAACCTCACCGACCGGCTGCTGCGCTACCCCTCGGGCTTCGGGCGCTCCACGCAGCTCCAGGGGCACGTCGTCGACTTCATCGAGGTGCTCCCCGGGCATTTCCCCGTCATCGACTACTTCCCCGTCTTCAACATCGCCGACTCGGCCATCGTCTGCGGCGGCATCCTGGCCGTCCTCCTCGCCTGGCGCAACGTGCAGATCGACGGGTCCAAGGCAGTGGCGAAGGACGGTGGCGAAGGATGAGTGAGCAGCGCAGCCTTCCCGTCCCCGACGGCCTGGAGGGCGAGCGGCTCGACGCGGCGCTCTCCCGCCTGTTCGGCTTCTCCCGCACGCGCGCGGCCGAGCTGATCGTCGCGGGCGAGGTGCTGGTCGACGGGCAGCAGCCGGCCAAGTCGGACCGGGTGCACGCGGGCGCGTGGCTCGATGTGACGATGCCGCCGCCGGTCACCACGCCGATGCCGGTCGCCGAGCCGGTGCCGGGCATGGCCGTCGTGTACGAGGACGACGACATCGTCGTGGTCAACAAGCCGATCGGGGTGGCCGCCCACCCGACCGTCGGCTGGACCGGGCCGACCGTGATCGGCGGGCTCCTCGGGGCCGGTCACACCATCGCGACCAGCGGGGCGGCCGAGCGGCAGGGCATCGTGCACCGGCTCGACGCCAACACCACGGGGGCGATGGTGGTGGCCAAGAGCGAGGTGGCGTACTCCCGGCTCAAGCGGGCCTTCAAGGAACGCACGGTCGACAAGCGCTACCACGCGCTGGTGCAGGGGCATCCCGACCCGTTCAGGGGCACGGTGGACGCGCCCATCGACCGCCACCCCGCCGGGGACGGGCGGTTCGCGGTGGTGGCGGGCGGAAAGCCGTCGGTCACCCACTACGACACCGTCGAGGCGTTCCGGGCGGCCTCGCTGCTGGACATCAAGCTGGAGACCGGGCGTACCCACCAGATCCGGGTGCACATGGCGGCGCTGCGGCACCCCTGCGTCGGCGACCTGCTGTACGGCGCCGACCCGACGCTGGCGGCCCGCCTGGGGATCACGCGGCAGTGGCTGCACGCCGTGGCGCTCGGGTTCGAGCATCCGACCACGGGGGAGTGGATGTCGTTCAGCACGGACTATCCGCAGGACCTGCAGAAGGCGCTGGACATCGTCCGCGCCGAGTCCTGACCGGCCCCGCGTCAGCGGCGCTTCTTGACCTTCTTGCGGCCCTGGTCCGACGGCTCGACCGCGCCCGGCGCCTGGGCCGGGGTCTGCTTGTTCTCCTTCGGCTTCTCGGTCTTCTTCTCGTTCTTGGTCTCGTCCTTGGTCTTGGACGCGGTGGGCGTCGGCTCGTGGGTGGGGCTCTTGCGATCGCCGGTCGGCGTCTTGCGCGGCTCCTTGGTGGGCGGCGAGGAGCTCTGCGGAGCGGAAGGCCCGTTGGCCGGCTCAGAAGCCGTTCCAGGGGACCTCTCAGGGGCCGACGCGGAGGAGGTCTCAGCGGGGGTCGGACGGGTGGACTCATGGTCCCGGGTCGGCTCGGGACCGGAGCTGGACGGGCCGGCGGTCACCACGGCCGGAGCGGGGCTCTGGTCCAGGGGCGGTTCCTGCGCGCGGTTCGACCACCAGGCCGCACCGCCCGCGACGACGGCGACGATCAGCGCGCTCCCGGCGATCGCGGCCACTCGCAGCCCGCGCCGCCGCGATCGCGGCTCCGCCACGGGTATGGGGACGGGACCCGTCTGCTCGGTCGTGCCGCCCGCGATGATCACGGCCAGCCGCCGCTCGGCCTCCACCAGCGACATACGCTCCGCCGGGTTCTTGCGCAGCAGGCCGAGCAGCACGGGGGCGAGCACGCCCGCGCGGGCCAGCGGCGCCGATTCGGCGTGCATGACCGCGCTGAGCGTGGCCAGGGCGTTGTCCCGCTGAAAGGGGGAGTGGCCCTCGACGGCCATGTAGAGCGTGATGCCCAGCGACCACAGGTCCGAGGCGGGGCTCGCCTGCCCGCCGGCCGCGCGTTCCGGCGCCATGAAGGCGGGGGTGCCGATCAGGATGCCCGTACGGGTCACGGGGGCCTCGTCCTCCGTGGTGGCGATGCCGAAGTCGGTGAGCACCGCCCTGCCGTCCTCGGTGAGCAGCACGTTGTCCGGCTTCACGTCACGGTGCAGCACGCCCGCCGCGTGGGCCGCGCGCAGCGCCTCCAGGAGCTGAAGCCCGATGTTCGCGGTCTCGAGTGGGGACATCGGGCCTTCCTCGCGGACCAGATCTCCTAAAGTGCGGGAGTCCACGAGCTGCATGACGATCCAGGGGTGGCCGCCTTCCTCAAGGACGTCGTACACGGCGGCCACGCCCGGGTGCGCCACCCGGCCCGCCGCCCTGGCCTCCCTGAACGTCCGTACGGCGAACACCTCGCGCTCGGGACCCGTCAGGTCGGGGGGCGGCAGGACCTCCTTGACGGCCACGTCCCTGCCCAGCACCTCGTCGTGGGCATGCCACACCTTGCCCATGCCGCCTCTGCCGATCGTTCTGAGCAACCGATAGCGCCCGCCGACCATCACCGCTGAATCGGACATGCACGGCGCCTACCCCTAAAAGAGCCGGACAAGCGCGGTGACGACGGCCGCCGCGGCCAGGATGACCAGGAACGGCGCCCGCAGCACCAGTGCGACGACCGCGGCGCCCAGTCCCGCGGTGCGTGCCGGGTCGAAGCGCAGGCCGCCCTCCTCCGTGAACATCTGCACCGCGATCAGCGCCGCCAGCAGCGCCACCGGAACCAGTTCCGCGAACCTGCGCACCGCGGGATGCTCCAGCATCCGGCGCGGCGCCGCCAGCCCGGCCAGCTTGAGCGCGTAGCAGCCCGCGCAGAGCGCGGCGATGGCCCACCACAGCGTCATCGCGCCATCACCACCAGGACCGCGGCGACCACCGGCAGGGCGGAGAGCAGCACAGGCAGGCCCGGCGGCAGGAACGGGGTGGCGCACAGCGCGATCGCCGCCCCGGCCGCGGCCAGCCAGCGCAGTTGCGCGCTGGAGGCCAGGCGGGGCCAGAGGATGGCCAGGAACGCGGCCGGGCCCACCACGTCCAGCCCCAGCGTGCCGGGGTCGCCCAGGGACGAGGCGCCGTACGCGCCCGCCAGCGTGGTCAGGTTCCAGGTGACGTAGAGGCTGGCGAACGTGGTCGTGAAACCGGTGCGCGCCGCCTCCTCGGTCGGCTGGGCCAGCGTGACGGCCGTCGTCTCGTCGATCACCCCGTGCGCGGCCAGCAGCCGGCGTGGCCCGCGTACCCGCAGCAGGTCGGCCAGGCGCAGGCCGTAGAGCGTGTTGCGGCCGCCCAGCAGCAGGGCGCCGAGGGTGGCGGCCACCAGGTCGCCGCCGGCGCCCACCGCTCCGGTGAGCGCGAACTGGGACGCGCCGGTGAACGTCAGCAGGCTCAGCACGCATGCCTGCGGCACGCTGAGGCCCGCGGTGATCGCCGCGGCGCCGAAGGCGACACCCGACAGCCCCACGGCCACGCCGACGCCGAGACCGTCCCGCACGGCGCCGGAACGGTGTGTTGTCTGTTCCATCCGAAAAGGCTAGGAGGCGGACAGATCTCCGGTCTTGTACGTTCCTGCGGCGGCACGCTGATACGCGGCGGGCGGCACGCCCACGATGCGCTTGAAATGCCGGTTGAGGTGGGCCTGATCGGTGAAGCCCACTTCGGCGGCCACCTGCGCGGGACGCACCCCGGACTGCAGGAGGCGGCGGGCCTGGCGTACCCGGAGCGAGGTGAGGTAGGCGTGCGGCGGCAGGCCCGTCACGGCCTTGAACGCCCGCAGCAGCGCGAACGGCCGCGCGCCCACCGCGCCGGCCAGGTCGTCCAGCGTCGGCGGGTCGACGAGGCTCTCGTGCAGCAGGTCGAGCGCCTCACGCACGGCCCGCGCGCCCGCGGCGGGCAGGACCGCGGCAGGGCGGGGAGTCGCGTGGCGGGTGACCAGCCGGGCGAACAGCGTGCGGCTCAGCGTCGAGGTGGCCAGCGCGTCGCCGCGCTCGGCCGCCCGGTGGGCCCGGGCCAGCAGCGCCGCCACCTCGTCGTCGCGGACCACCTGCTCGGGGAAGTGCGGCGTCGCGTACGCCGCGCCCAGCTCGGCGGCGATCCCCGCCAGCGTGTCGATCGACGGGTAGAGCATGCGGTACGACCAGCCGTCCGGCGTGCCCGCCTGGCCGGTGTGCGAGGAGTCGGGGTTGACCAGCACCACCTCGCCCGCCCCCGCACGCAGCAGGGTGCCGCGGTAGTCGAACTCCTCGACGCCCCTGACGATCACGCCGATGGCGTACCCGTCGTGGACGTGCCGGGTGAAGCGGTGGGTGACGTAGCTGGCCTTGAGCAGGTCGGTGCCCGGCACCGCCGGATGCCGCCAGAAGTGCGCCTGCTCCTTCACCGCGGCTCCTTCACTGCGGCTCTTTCATTCGGGCCTGAACGTCTTCGCGAACGTATCGAAGTAGCGCCTGTCGGTGGCCCAGCGGGAGGCGGGAGCCTCCCAGTAGAGGGCGTACGGGCGGCCGTCGGCGGTGCGGAAGCCGCGGTTGATCACGTGGATCAGCACGCCGTCGCGTACCCGGGTGAACTCCCAGTCGGCGGCCTGCAGGCCGAGATATCTGGTGCGGACGATGCCGATGCGGCTGTACCCCGCGAACTCGCCCCTGGCCCGGATCTCCTTCTCCAGCGCCATCCACTGCCGCGCCGGATCTTTCCAGGCGAACTCGGGAACCGTCCACTCGACGATCAGCGCCCCGGAGGTGCCGGGGCCTTTGAAACTGATGCTGTCCCGCGTGGGGTGCTTCGTCGCCCGCCACTGCTCGGGCATGGCGATCGAGAAGTGGCCCGCCGCGCTGGTGTAGGCCTGCCAGCCCGCGGGCACCGCTCCCACCGTGGGCGTCGGGTCAGCGGTCTTCACCGGGGGTGTGACGGTAGGACGCTCAGTGGGTTTCGCGGTGGGCGCCGGGCTGGTCGTCGCAGGGGCGCCGCCCCTCCAGTGGTCGGAGAGCAGCACGCCGCCCGTCCCCAGCACCGCCACGGCGGCCACGGCGGCGGGCACGCCGATCCACAGCGCCTTGCCACGCCTGGCGCGTGCGGAGAGCGTGGGGTGCGGCGCGCTGTCGGCCGTCGTCTGCCAGGCGGGCGTGCCACCGCCGCCCGCGTGGCTGCGGGCTTGGGGACCGCCGGGCACGGGACGGGCGGCAGCGGCCTCGTACAGCAGCCTCGCGGCCTCGTCGGCGGACATCCGCCCGGCCGGGCTCCTGTGCAGCAACCCCATGATGACCGGCTCCAGCGCGCCCGCCCGCGCCGGCGGCCTGGGCTCGTCGCGCAGCACCGCCGCCACCGTCGCGGCCCACGAGTCGCGCTTGAACGGCGGCTCGCCCTCGACGGCCGCGTACAGCGTCGCGCCCAGCGACCACAGGTCCGACTCCGGCCGGGCGGGCTCGCCGTTCAGCCGCTCGGGAGGCATGTACGCGGGCGTGCCCACCAGCCCGCCGGTCGCCGTCAGCCCTGCCTCGGCCTCCAGCGAGGCGATGCCGAAATCGGTCAGGACCACCCGGCCGTCGTCGGCCAGCAGCACGTTCTCCGGCTTCACGTCGCGGTGCAGCACGCCGGTGGCGTGCGCGGCCCGCAGGGCGTCCAGCACCCGCCCGCCGATCACCGCGGCCTGCCCCACCGTGAGCGGTCCCTGCTCGCGCAGCACCTCGGCCAGCGAGCGCGAGCGCACGAGCTGCATCACGATCCACGGGCGGCCGTCCTCCTCGACGACGTCGTGGATGACGATCACCGACGGGTGGTCGAGCCGGCCCGCGGCCCTGGCCTCCCTGATGGTCCTCTGGTTGAGCTCGGCCCGCTTGGCGTCGCCGACGCCCGTGTAGCGGACCTCCTTGACCGCCACCGTGCGGTCGAGCAGCTCGTCATAGGCACGCCAGACCACGCCCATCCCGCCCTCGCCGAGCGGTTCGATGAGGCGATAGCGGTTGCCGACCTGCCGTTCCACGCAGTGCAGCCTACTTCGCCGGTTTGAAGGTGGCGCAGAAGCCCTCGAAGAAGTCGTAGTCCTTCTTCCAGTGGCTCTTCAGCGTGTGCCAGTAGATCGCGTACGCCCTTCCGTTGTCGGTGATGAAGCCCCGGTTGCGCACCCGGGTCAGGCCCGTGTTGGTCTTCCAGGTGAAGTCCCAGTCGGCGGCGGCCTTCTGGTAGTCGACCTTGTGGATGCCGAGCTTCTTGTAGCCGCCGAAGTTGTACTTGAGCGACGGCTCCTGCTTCTTCCAGTCCTTGTACGGGTCCTTGTCGGACTTGCCCCCGTCCTCGATCAGGAGGTACGCGTTGGAGGCCGCGCCCGGGCCCCTGAACCTGACCTGCTTGCCGCCGCGGGTCAGCACGTCCCAGCCCTTGGGCAGGCCGACCGAGAAGCCGAGCTTGTCGTCCGTGTACATCTTCCAGCCCTTGGGCAGTGCGTCCTCCGGCTTCTTCTCGGCAGTCGGGCTCTGGGTGGGGGAGACCGTAGGCGTGGCCGAGGGCGACGGCGGCTGGGAGGCGCTCGGCTGGGACGCGCTGGGCGTGGCCGCGGAAGGAGTCGCCGTGGCGAGCGTGGCCTGGGACTTGTCCTTCCCCGCCGTACGGTCCTCCGGGGCCGAGCGCAGGCCGAGGTAGCCGCCGATCCCGGCGACCAGCAGGACCGCCAGGCCCGCCGTGACGACCGGCCCGGCCCGCAACCCGTCCGGCTTCGCCGCGTTCATCGTGGACTCGGCGACGGGCGCCGGGTCCTCGGTGGGCGCGGCGGTGATCCGCGCGCCGGTCTCGGGCACGGCCGGCGACAGGGGCGGCGACGGCTTCGCGTGCGGGTCGGTCGGGGTGTCGTCCTCGACGGGCACCGGGCGCGGCTTGCCGTACGTCCGCGGCCTGCCGTAGGTGCGCGGCTTGCCGTACGGGCGTCCCCTGTCGGGGGAGGACTCCTTGCTCGGCGACGGCGACGGCGACGGTGACGGTTGCGACGGCGATGGCGACGGCGGTGACGACGATGGCGGGGGTGTGGCCGGCGCCGACGGTGCGGCCGGCGTGCGGAACGGGGTGGGCACGCGCACCGTCTGGTTGGCAGCCGGGAACTGCATGGTCGGCGGCGGGCTCGCCTGCGCGATGACCTGACGCAGCATCCGCTGCGCCTCCTCATAGGTGAGCCGCTGCACCGGCTCCTTGCGCAGCAGCCCGCTGATCACGTCGGTGAGCGGGCCCGCGTGCGGCATGGGGTCGGGCTCGTCGGTCAGCACGGCGTGCATGGTCGCCAGGGCCATCCCCCGCTCGTGGGGGGAGCGGCCCTCCACCGCCGTGTACAGCGTGGCTCCTAACGACCACAGGTCCGACTCGCGCCGGGCGGGCAGCCCTTTGAGCCGCTCGGGCGCGATGAACGCCGGCGTGCCGGCCAGGCCCGTCACGGTGAGCTGTGTCTCGGTCTCCAGGGTGGCGATGCCGAAGTCGGTGAGCACGACGCGGCCGTCGTCGGCCAGCAGCACGTTCTCGGGTTTGACGTCGCGGTGCATGACGCCCGCCTCGTGGGCGCGGTGCAGCGCGTCCAGCACGGCCAGGCCGATCTCGGCCACCCGTTTCGGCTCCAGCGGCCCGTCCTGCTTGATTACGGCGCCCAGTGAGCGCGACTGGACGAGCTGCATGACGATCCAGGGCCGATCGTCCTCCTCGATCACGTCGTGCACGACGATCACGTTGGGATGCTCGAACCTCGCCGCCGCCCTCGCCTCGCGCATTGTGCGCCGGTTCAGCAGCTGCACCTCCTCGCCCAGGGCGGCGGCGTACCTGACCTCCTTGACCGCGACGGTGCGGTCGAGGAGCTCGTCGTAGGCTCGCCAGACGATGCCCATTCCGCCCCTGCCGATGGGTTCCTGCAGCTGGTAGCGGCCGGCGATGCGGCGTCCGTCCTGCTTGCGATCCGACATCAACGGCCTCGTACCCTCCTCTAGGCCAAGAAATACTCCCATAGCGACGGATCAACGGCGACTCGCCTGAAGGTCACTCCGTTATGTGACTGGTGCCACACAGCTGGTGGAGACATGGGTGTAGTGTTTCAGACATGACTTGTCGCTACGCGTTTACCGAGCCGGCTCTGGGAGAGCCGGTCGTCAGCTAGCGACCACCTGGAGCCGGCACGAGGCAGAGACGCCCGTCTCTGCCTTTTTGGTTTTCTCGCCGGCTGCTGGGGGCCGGCCCGAGTTTGGGGAGTCGAGGATGTCATCGACCTTGGAACGGCACTCTGTGGCGGTGGGCGACCTGCTCGTGGGCGAGGGACCCGCCGTGGTGATCGGCGGCCGGGTCAACCTGCGGGCGCACCACGGGCAGGTGGACGCGTACGAGGTGCTGGGAGAGCGCGCCACGCTCGTTGAGCCGTACTCGGCCGCCGACCTGCCGGCGATCGCCTCCAAGGCGGACGCGGTGGTGGTGGGCTCGTCGTGGACGCGCGACATCCCACTGGTACGCGCGGCTGCCGGGCTGGGGCTGCCGGTGGTGGTGGAGCGGCGGGCGTCCGCCTCCATGGCGGAGTGGCTGGAGCTGGCCGACTACTGCGCGCAGGCGGGGGACGGGCGGGTGCTCCTGTGCGAGGCCGGCCGGCTGGACCTGGGGCTGATGCGCGCCGCCCGCGCCGCCTCGGGGCGTCCCGTGCTCGCCGACGTCTCCCGTGACGTGGAGCTGTCGGCCGCGGCGGTGGCGGCGGGCGCCGACGGCCTCGTTCTCGACGCGCCGGCAGCCGGGTCGCCGGCGCCCAAGGTGGCCGAGGAGGCTGTGACGGTCGTCGGGGCCCTGGTGCGGCCGGAGTCGCCCACCACGCTGCCGGAGTGCCGGCAGGCGATCGACCG
Organism: Nonomuraea helvata; assembly: GCF_039535785.1. NCBI lineage: Bacteria > Bacillati > Actinomycetota > Actinomycetes > Streptosporangiales > Streptosporangiaceae > Nonomuraea > Nonomuraea helvata. The sequence goes on along the minus strand of NZ_BAAAXV010000001.1, from coordinate 1,106,714 downwards.
GGTGGACGCCGCCCTGGCCACGCTGCTCGAGCGGCGGGCGGCGCTGGCGGGCATCGTGCAGCGGATCAAGCCGGTGGGCGGGTTCGAAGGGCGCGACCTCGCGCGGGAGCGCGCGCTCGTGGCCCGGATGGCGCTGCGCGCGCCGTCGCTGGGGGAGGAGCGGCTCGCGCCCATCATGAACGCCGTCATCGAAGCGGGCCTCCACCTGGCCGAGGAACGCTCGTCCCAGTGACCCCACGTGCGCAGGACCGCCACCACTGCCCCCACGTGACCGCCGCGGGCGCCGGGTCGGCGGGAGGTGGTGTGGCGGTGTGCGGCGCGACGCTTGCGGCGCTCAACCCCCTGGCCGGGGGGTGGTCAGGAGGAAGTTGTTCATGGGGCGGCCGGGGCCGGCCGCGATCTGCCTGGTGATGAGCTCGGCGAAGCGGCGGTAGCCGTCGCCCGTGGGGTGGTAGCTGCGGGCGTTGACCGTGAGCTCCTCCAAGTCCACGTTCAACCCGTTCAGGTACGGCTGCGGCCGCCCCACCTCGTGCCCCGCGAACGCCTCGTACGCGTCCACGTACTCCACGCTCCCCGGCGCCCCGAACGCCGCGATCGCGCGGTCGAAGTCGGCCGCCACCGACCGCACCGTGTCGTTGAGCCGCCGCGTCACCTCGTTGAGCCAGCTCTGGTCGGCCGCGCTGAGGTTGTCGACGCTCTCCGCCGGCTCCTCGGGGAACGGCCGCGGGTAACCGAGGACGATGACGCGCGCGTTCGGCGCGCGGACCCGCAGCTCGCGCAGCACCTTGAGCATGCTGGGCCGCAGTTCCTCGATGCGGCGGGCGACGGCGGCGTCCTGCTCGACGCACGCCGAGGACCACGGCAGCTTGACGATGCAGCCCGTGAGCACCTTCGTGAAGCCGGCGTCGTTGCCGCCGATGCTCAGCGTCACCAGGCTGGCGGACGGGCTCACGCGGGAGATCTGGGGCTGCTGGCCGTACTGGCCCGACAGGAGCTGGCCGGTGGTGGCGCCGCTGCAGGCGTAGAAGGCGGTGCCGCCGCCGAAGCGGTACGTCCGTGCCACCAGCGGCACGTAGGAGCCCGACGCCCGGTGGCAGCGGCCCGCGCCGTCGTTGACGGGCTTGTCGTCGAGGTCGTAGACGCCCTCGCCGGAGGAGTAGGAGTCGCCGAGCGCCACGTACATGCCGCGCTGCGCCACCTGCACGGCCGTCAGGCGGGTCACGTGAGGCAGCCGCCCGGACGGCTCGCGGGCGGCGGGGCAGCCCGCGTCCAGCACGACGCAGGCCAGCTTCGGGAAGACGCCCAGAGGTAAGCACGCCACGGCGAGGGCGATGCCGGCGGCTGCCGCCGCGGCGGCCCGGGCGATGCCGCGCCTCGCCTGTTTCGGTGTCTGTCGTGTCGCCCCGTCCAGTGCGGCCTCCCCCGAGCGGCTGCGTGTCAGCGACATCGAGACTACCCAGTCAGGTGATCGTCGGGGAGCCGTTGCGGGCGCGGCGGCGGCGGTTGACCACCTGCCAGCCCAGGGCGATGGCCACGGTCAGCGCGGGGATGAGGAAGAACGCCACCCGCTGGTCCTGGTCGGCGAAGGGCATCAGCAGCACGACCAGCGCCAGGAACGCCAGCGTGAGCCAGTTGGAGTACGGCGTGCCCGGCATCGGGAACACCGACCGGTGCCCCGACCTGCGCAGCCGCATCTGGCAGTAGACCAGCACGCCCCAGGTCGTGATCACCCCGAGGGAGGCGACGGCCGTGGCGATGTTGAAGGCGCGCTCGGGCAGGAAGTAGAAGAGCGCCACCCCCGCCAGGAACATGATCGCCGTGAACAGGATGCCGCCGAGCGGGACGAACCGGGAGCTCAGGGTGCCCGCGAAACGGGGCGCCTCCTGCTTCATGGCCATCGCGCGCAGGATGCGGCCCGTGGCGTACAGGCCGGAGTTGCAGGACGAGAGCGCGGCGGTGATCACCACGAGGTTCATGGCGTCGGCGGCCCACGGGACGCCGAGGCCCGAGAAGACCGTCACGAACGGCGAGACCCCCGCGTGGTACGCGGTCCACGGCAGGACCATCGCCAGCAGCGCCACCGAGCCCACGTAGAAGATCGCGATGCGCCACACCACGCCGTTGATCGCCTTCGGCATGACCTGGTGCGGCCTGGCCGTCTCGCCCGCCGCGATGCCGACCAGCTCGATCGACGCGTACGCGAACACCACCGACTGCAGGCTCATCAGCACCAGCGGGAAGCCCTTGGGGAAGAAGCCGCCGTGGGCGACGAGGTTGTGCGGGCTCGCCTGGCCGATCGTGAACACCACGAGGACCAGGCCGACGACCAGGAAGACGGTGATCGCCAGAACCTTGAGCATCGCGAACCAGAACTCCAGCTCGCCGAAGAGCCGCACCGACAGCAGGTTGACCGCCAGCACGAAGCCCAGGGCGACGAGCGCGGTGAGCCACTGGGGGAAGGCGGGCGCCCAGTAATGGATGTAGGCGGCGATGGCGGTCAGCTCCGCTATGCCGGTGAACGCCCAGTTGAGCCAGTACATCCAGCCGCTGGCGAACGCCGCCCACGGGCCGATGAGCTCGGCCGCGTACTCGACGAACGACCCCGACACGGGGCGGTAGAGCACGAGCTCGCCGAGCGCCCGCATGACGAAGAAGGCGGCCAGCCCGGCGGCGGCGTACGACAGCACCAGGGCGGGCCCGGCGGCGGCCAGTCGGCCCCCGGAGCCGAGGAAGAGCCCGACACCGATCGCCCCGCCGATGGCGATCATCTGGACCTGGCGGTTGCCGAGCGAGTGCCGGTACCCCTCGTCGGTCTGCGTGCGCACCGAGTGTCTCCTCAACTACTCAAAGTGAGTACGACGATATCCGCGCCGCCGGTCACGAAGGTTCCGGCGCGCCGGTCGGCGGGTGCGCCCACCACCCGCTCCGGGCTGTCGGCACGGACCACTAGAGTCGGAGCGCACAACCACAGCGAGACTGGGAGGCGCCGCTCCATGTCGTCCAGCGAGTCATTCGTTCACCTGCACGTACACACCGAATACTCGATGCTGGACGGGGCGGCCCGGCTCAAGCAGATGTTCAAGAAAGTCGACGAGCTGGGCATGGCGGCGATCGCCATCACCGATCACGGCAACATGCACGGCGCGTACGACTTCTTCAAGCAGGCGACGGGCGCCGGGATCAAGCCGATCATCGGGATCGAGGCGTACGTCGCGCTGGAGCTGCGCCACAACAAGAAGCCGGTGCTGTGGGGCGAGCCGCACCAGAAGAAGGACGACGTCTCGGCGGGTGGCTACTACACCCATATGACGATCTGGGCGCGCAACAAGACCGGCCTGCACAACCTGATGAAGCTCAGCTCGCGCGCCTACACCGAGGGGTTCGTCCGCAAATGGGCGCGGATGGACGCCGAGATCCTCGCCGAGCACGCCGAGGGCCTGATGGCCACCACCGGCTGCCCGTCGGGCGAGGTGCAGACGAGGCTGCGGCTCGGCCAGTACGACGAGGCGCTCAAGGCCGCGGCGAAGTACCAGGACATCTTCGGCAAGGACAACTACTTCCTGGAGATCATGGACCACGGGCTCGACATCGAGCGCCGGGTCCGCGACGGGCTGAGCCGGATCAGCACGGAACTCGGCATCCCGCCGCTGGTCACCAACGACTCGCACTACACGTACGAGTCCGACGCCGCCTCCCACGACGCCCTGCTGTGCATCCAGACCGGCAAGCAGCTGTCCGACCCCGACCGGTTCCGCTTCGACGGCAGCGGCTACTACATCAAGACCGCCGACGAGATGCGCGCCATCGACTCCTCCGACCTGTGGGCCGAGGGCTGCCGCAACACGCTGCTCGTCGCCGAGAAGGTCGACCCGGCGGGGTTCTTCCAGCACAAGAACCTCATGCCGACCTTCCCCGTCCCCGACGGCATGACCGAGGAGCAGTTCTTCCGGCAGGAGGTCTGGAAGGGCCTCGAGCGGCGCTTCCCCGAGGGCGTCGACGAGGAGCACCGCGCCTGGGCGGAGAACGAGCTGGGCGTCATCATCCAGATGGGCTTCCCGAGCTACTTCCTCGTGGTCGCCGACTTCATCATGTGGGCGAAGAACAACGGCATCCGCGTCGGCCCCGGCCGTGGCTCCGCGGCCGGTTCGCTGGTGGCGTACGCGCTGGGCATCACCGACCTCGACCCGATCCCGCACGGCCTGATCTTCGAGCGCTTCCTCAACCCCGAGCGCGTGTCCATGCCCGACGTCGACATCGACTTCGACGAACGCAGGCGCGGCGACGTCATCCGCTACGTGACCGAGAAGTGGGGCGCCGACAAGGTCGCCATGATCGCCACGTTCGGCACCATCAAGGCGAAGGCCGCCATCAAGGACGCGGGCCGCGTCCTGGGCTATCCCTACGCGCTGGGCGACCGGGTCTCCAAGGCGTTCCCGCCCGCCGTCATGGGCAAGGACATCCCGCTGGCGGGCATCTTCGACAAGGATCACCCCCGCTTCGCCGAGGCGGGCGAGCTGCGCAGGCTCTACGAGGAAGACGCTGACGTCAAGGCGACGATGGACCTCGGCAAGGGCCTGGAGGGCCTGATCAGGCAGACCGGCGTGCACGCCGCCGGCGTGATCATGTCGGCCGAGGTGCTGACCGACTACATCCCGATCATGCGCCGCGACTCCGACGGCGCGATCATCACGCAGTTCGACTATCCGACCTGCGAGACGCTCGGCCTGCTGAAGATGGACTTCCTGGGCCTGCGCAACCTCACGATCATCGACGACTGCCTGAAGATGATCGAGGCCACCACCGGTGAGCAGATCGACCTGCTGAAGCTGCCGCTCGACGACCGCAGGTCCTACGAGCTGCTGGCCCGCGGCGACACGCTCGGCATCTTCCAGCTCGACGGCGGCGGCATGCGCTCGCTCATGAGGCTGATGCGTCCCGACAACTTCGAGGACATCTCCGCCGCCCTCGCCCTCTACCGGCCCGGCCCGATGGGCGCCAACTCCCACACCAACTACGCGCTGCGCAAGAACGGCCAGCAGGAGATCACCCCGATCCACCCCGAGCTCGAGGAGCCGCTGAAGGACATCCTCGACACGACCTACGGCCTGATCGTCTATCAGGAGCAGGTCATGGCCATCGCGCAGCGGGTCGCCGGCTACTCGCTGGGCGGCGCCGACCTGCTGCGGCGCGCGATGGGCAAGAAGAAGAAGTCCGAGCTGGACAAGCAGTTCGAGTTCTTCGAGAAGGGCATGCAGGACAACGGCTTCTCGGCCGCGGCCATCAAGGCTCTGTGGGACATCCTGCTGCCGTTCTCCGACTACGCCTTCAACAAGGCCCACACCGCGGGCTACGGCCTGGTCGCCTACTGGACCGCGTACCTCAAGGCCAACCACCCGGCCGCCTACATGGCCGCCCTGCTGACCAGCGTCAAGGACGACAAGGACAAGTCGGCCCTCTACCTCAACGAGTGCCGCCGGATGGGCATCAAGGTCTTCCCGCCGGACGTCAACGACTCCGACTTCGACTTCACGCCGCGCGGCACCGACATCCGCTTCGGCCTTTCCGCCATCCGCAACGTGGGCGCCAACGTCGTCGACGGCATCCTGAGGGCGCGCCAGGAGAAGGGCCGCTTCGCGGACTTCAAGGACTTCCTGCGCAAGGTCCCGGCCGTCGTCTGCAACAAGCGCGTCATCGAGTCGCTGATCAAGGCGGGCGCGTTCGACTCGCTGGGCCACGTGCGCAAGGGCCTGGTCATGGTGCACGAGCAGGCCGTGGACGCGATCATCGACATCAAGAAGAACGAGGCCATCGGCCAGGACTCCCTGTTCGGGGCCATCGACGGCGGCGAGGACCAGACCTTCGACGTGCAGATCCCGGTGGGGGAGTGGGACAAGAACACCCTGCTCCAGTTCGAGCGGGAGATGCTGGGCCTGTACGTGTCCGACCATCCGCTGTTCGGCGTCGAGCACATCCTCTCGGCCGGGGCCGACTGCTCGATCGCGGCCGTCCAGGACGAGAGCCGGGCCGACGGGCAGATCGTGACCGTGGGCGGGATCCTGAGCGGGGTGCAGCGCAAGGTCACCAAGAAGGGTGACACGTGGGTGCTGACCCAGCTGGAGGACCTCGCGGGCTCGATCGAGGTGATGATCTTCCCGTCTGCGTACCAGCTGTGCTCGACGATCCTGGCCGAGGACGCGATCGTCTTCGTCAAGGGGCGGATCGACAAGCGGGAGGACGTGGCGAAGATCATCGCCATGGAGGTGACGGCGCCCGACCTGACGCAGGAGGCGGGCGGGCCGCTGCTGGTGAGCCTGCCGCTGGCCCGCTGCACGCCGCCCGTCGTCGGCCGGCTGAAGGAGATCCTCAGCACGCATCCGGGCACGTCGGAGGTGCACCTGCAGGTCCACAGCGGGCCCAGGACGACGGTGCTGCGCGTCGACCACCGGCTGCGGGTGACACCCTCTCCCGCCCTGATGGGCGATCTGAAGCAGCTCCTGGGGCCCGCCTGCCTGGGTGCCTGACGCGGCGCCTCTGTCTCTTACGGGTGCATGGGAGAGTCCACCGCACGTGACTCTCCCGCCGCCCTGACATCCGTTCCTTGAGGGCGCGAGATCGCGAGTGTTCGTCGGGGGATCCCCTGACACGAACACCGTCAACCGCTCTCCCGCGTCGCCCGGCCGCTGCCGGCTGCTCCTGGGGTGATCAGTCCGGTTTCGTAGGCGAGGACGACGGCTTGGGCGCGGTCGCGGAGGTTGAGTTTGGTCAGGATGCGGGTGACGTGGGTCTTGATGGTCGCTTCGCTGAGTTGGAACAGGGTGGCGAGTTCGGCGTTGCTGCGGCCCCTGGCCAGTGCCTTGAGGACTTCGAGCTCACGGGGAGTGAGGGTGGCGAGGTCCGCGTGCGGGGATGCGTCGGCTTCCTGACGGGCGGCGAAGCGCTCCACCAGGCGGCGGGTGATGGTGGGAGCGAGCAGGGCGTCGCCGGATTGCACCTGCCACACGGCCGCTGCCAGGTGTTCCGGGCTGATGTCCTTGAGGAGGAAGCCGCTGGCGCCGGCGCGGAGAGCCGCGTAGACGTAACGGTCGAGATCGAAGGTGGTCAGGACGATGACCCGTGGCGGTGAATCGTTGGCGGCGAGGATGCGCCGGGTGGCCTCCAGTCCGTCCATCTCGGGCATGCGAATGTCCATCAGGACCACGTCGGGGTGGGTGCGGTGGACCGCTTCCACGGCTTGCGCGCCGTCGGCGGCCTCCGCGACGACCTCGATGCGGTGGCGCGCGAGAATCAGCCGGAAGCCGGTGCGCACGAGTTGTTGATCGTCGGCGATCACGACCCGGACGGGCTGGCTCACTACCGTCCCTTTCCTCTCGGGGCGTCGTTCGGTGGACCTGCCGGTGCCGGCGCAGGCCTGTGCAGCGCGTCGTTCGGGTGCGGGGTTTCGATCGGAATCACTGCTCGGACCCTGAAGCCGCCGGTTGGCCGCTCCGCGGCGTGCAGTGTGCCATGGTAGACGGCGAGCCTTTCGCGCAGGCCGGTCAGGCCGTGACCGGTTCCGGAGTTCGCCGATGCCGTGGGGACGCCGCCGGTGTCCGCGACGTCGACGGTGACCCGTGTGGGCGAGTAGGCGACGCTGACCTTCACGCTCGCACCGTGGGCGTGTTTGACCGTATTGGTTAGGGCCTCCTGTACGACTCGGTAGGCGGCCAGATCGGCGCCGGGCAGGAGGGCGACCGGTGTCCCGGTTACGGTCAGTTCGATCGGCACACCAGTTCGGCGGAGACGTTCCACCAGGGCCGGGGCTTGTGCGAGTCCAGGCCGTGGGGCGAGGTCCGCCGCAGTGGGTTCGGCCGCATCGCACCCAGGGGGCTGATGGTCATGGGAGATGTCGGTGCCGAGGGCGTTCGCGGGTGTGTCCAGCATGCCGATCTCATCCGCAGGGTCGCTGTCCAGGGTGAGGAGGCCCATGGCATAGCGGAGTTCGGACATGGCGGCGCGTCCGCCCGTCTCGACGGCCAGCAGTGCTTCGCGCGCCTGATCGAGGTCGGACTCCAGGGCCATGCGTGCGGCACCGGCCTGGATCACCATCACGCTGACATTGTGGGTGACGACGTCGTGCAGTTCGCCGGCCAGCCGGGCGCGCTCGCGCTCGACCGCCAATCGGGCCGCGGCCTGCTGCTCGGCTTGGAGGGCCCGAAGCTTCTCCCGTGTCGCCTCCGCACGCTGCTTCCATGTGTTGATCATGCTGAAGGCCAGGCCGGCGGGGACGATCACGACGATCGGCAGCAGGGCGCTCGGGATGGGCGGCAGCTTCCCGAAGCCCCCGAACGTGGCGATCACCGCGGTCGCCATGACGGACGTCACGGCGGCGATCCGGTGCGGGCTGTACACGAGGGCGCTGTAGGCGGCGATCATCGCGGGCAGCACCGCGAAGGTTGGTTCCAGACCCCCGCTGACGTGGTAAAGCAGTTTGGCACCCACCACGACCACGAAGACCGACAGCGGGAACCTGCGCCGCAGTGCCAGCGGGAAGGTGCTGAGCACGACCTCCACCGCCACCTGAACCGGTGGGATCGCGGGGGACTGGTGGTGGACGGACACGGACGGCAGAACCGTGACCCAGATCGGGATGACCTGTCGGCCGATCATGCGGACCGCCGTGTACGCGCTGAGGGACTGCAGCGCGTAGGCCAGCACGCAGAGCATGACGAGAGCGTCGAACACCCACGAGCGACGGGGCAGGTGCGGCAGCGTGCCGTCGGGGCGCAGCAGCGCGGACCAGGCTCGGCGCCACCTTGCGGCGATCGCTGTCGTGTCCACCGGTGAAGTATCGCAAACCGCCGTGTACCGGCGCGTCCGACCTGGTGACCATCCGCGTACGACTTTCGCGTACATCGCCAGTATGACTTCGGGCCGGGTCAGACGATCTAGGTAGGCGGATATCGATGGCTCGGGCGATGCGCCGGCCGTGGCAGGACTTCTAGCGTTCACGAGGTCCGCCGGACGCTCCTGGAGCGGTCGGTGGCGGATCAATCAGGTGTTGACACCGACCCAGGGAGTGGCCGTGACCGCGCCAGTTATCGAGATCAGCGATGCCAGTAAGACGTACGACGCCGGGCTGCCCGCCTTGGACAGAGTCTCCCTGACCGTCCAGGCAGGCGAGGCCCTGGCGGTGCTGGGCCCCTCGGGCAGCGGCAAGTCCACCCTGCTCAACATGATCACCGGCCTCGACAAGCCGACCTCGGGCCAGGTCACCGTCAACGGCATCCGTGTCGACAGGCTCAGCGAGGCCGGATCCGCCAAGTACCGGCGCGAACGCATCGGCATGGTCTTCCAGTTCTTCAACCTGCTGGACGACCTGACCGTCATCGACAACGTGCTGCTGCCCGCGCAGTTGGCCGGGATGCCCACCGCGCGGGCCCGGGCCCGCGCCGCCGAGCTGCTGTCGTACCTGCGCATCGACCGGCATTCCCGCGCCTACCCGGGACGGCTGTCCGGCGGCGAACGGCAGCGCGTCGCGGTGGCCCGCGCGCTGATGAACCGGCCCCCGCTGCTTCTCGCCGACGAACCGACCGGGGCGCTGGACACCGCCTCCGGTGAAGAGGTCCGCCGTCTGCTCGCCGAGCTCAACCAGGACGGGCAGACCATCGTGCTGGTCACCCACGACATCACCCTCGCCGAGGCCTGTGCGACGCGCACCATAGAACTGACCGACGGACGGATCGTGCGGGACACCGCGGCGGTGGCCGGGTGAGCCGCACGTTCCTGACGAGCCCACTGGGCAGGATCGTCCGCTCCGGCGTGGGGCGCAGGCGGGTGCAGAGCCTGGTGATGACGCTCACCACCCTGCTCGCGGTGGCCGCATCCGTGCTGGCCGCCGGCCTGCTGGTGAACTCCCGAGCCCCCTTCGAACGCGCCTTCGCCGCGCAACGTGGCTCCCAGCTCACCGCGCAGGTCAACGGAGCACGGGCCGGTGCCGCACAGATCGCCGCCACCGCCCACGCCTCAGGGGTGATCGCGAGCGCCGGCCCTTACCCGGTCGCCTCGCTGCACCCGGTCGCCGGCTCGGGCGCGGACGTGCCGGCCGGCACCGCGCTGAAGCAGATGACCGTCGTCGGCCGCTCGGGCCCGGCCGGCGCGGTGGACCAGGTCGACCTGACGTCCGGCACGTGGGCCACCGGCCGCGGACAGATCGTGATGCGTGCCGGACCAGGGGGAGGGACTTACTTCAGCCTCGGATCACACGTGACGTTCCCCGATGTGCCCGGCGCGCCGACGCTGACCGTCGTCGGATTCGCCAACTCGGTCAGCGACACCGCCGACGCATGGGTCACCCCAGCCCAGATGACCGCGATGACCCCCGGGACAACCCCGCAGTACCAAATGCTCTACCGCTTCACCCACGCCGCCACCGACGCCCAGATCAACGCGGACCGTTCCGCGATCGCGGCGGCGCTCCCCAAGGGCGCGTTCACCGGCGCGCGGTCCTGGCTGCAGGTCCAACTGACCGCCACTAGCCAAACGGCCGGGTTCGTGCCTTTCGTCGCCGCCTTCGGCATCCTCGCACTGCTGATGTCCGTGCTCATCGTGGGCATCATCGTCAGTGGCGCGGTCAGCTCCCAGACCCGGCGCATCGGCATTCTGAAAGCGCTCGGCTTCACCCCCGGCCAAGTGGTCCGCGCCTACGTCGGCCAAGCCCTCATCCCCGCCGTCATCGGAACCGCGCTCGGGCTGGTCGCCGGGAACCTGCTCGGCATCCTGGCCCTCCGCGATGCCGAGACCGTCTACGGCACTGGAACGCTGACCATCCCGGCCTGGGTCGACGCCGCGGTAGCAGCCAGCGCTCTCGCGCTCGTCGCGGCAGCCGCCTGGGCGCTCGCTCTGCGGGCGGGCCGGCTGCGCACCGTCGATGCGATCGCCGTCGGCCACACGCCCGCCGCCGGGCGAGGACGCCTGGCCCGCCGGCTGGCCGGCCGCCTCCCGCTGCCACGCCCTGTCGTCATCGGCCTGGCCACCCCCTTCACCCGCCCCGCACGCACTCTCGCCATGACCGGCGCAGTCCTGCTCGGCGCGGGCGCGGTCACCTTCGCCGTCGGCCTGACGGCCTCGCTGAGCGACGCGCAGAACGCGCCGAGCATCTGGAGGCTCGGGAACGTCATCGTCAACGTAGGCGGCAGTCGGCCGGGCGCCCCGATCGACCAGGGCGACTCCCATCGGAGCACGGCATCCCCAGCCCAGGTCGCGGCCGACATCGCGGCGCAGCCTGATACCGCGTCCTATGTCGGCAGCAGCAGCACCACGGTGGGGGTCGCAGGCCTCACCGGTGGTGTGAGCGTCATCGGCTTCTCCGGCGACACGGCCTGGGCGTCCTACGAGATGATCTCCGGGCGCTGGTTCACCGGACCAGGACAGGCTGTCGTCCCCACCCGGTTCCTCACCGCCACCGGAGACACCATCGGAGACACCATCACCATCACCCGGGGCCGGCGCCGCGTGTCCCTGCGGATCACCGGTGAGGCGCTGGACACCAGCGAGCACGGCATGCAGATCCTCACCAGTTTGTCCTCCCTGAACGGGCTTCACCTGGGCCTGCAACCACAGCAGTTCAACATCGAACTCAAGCCTGGCACCAACCGGACCGGCTATGTCGACGCACTCAACGCGAAGTTCGCCTCGACCACCGCCCAGGCCCGGCCGAACACCAACGGCGGCGGTACGGTCACCGCCGCCGCGGAAGCACTCGCCGTCCTGCTCACCTTGTTGATCGTCGCGGTGGCCGGGCTCGGCGTGCTCAACCTCGTCGTGCTCGACACCCGGCAGCGCGTCCACGACCTCGGGATCTTCAAGGCGCTGGGCATGTCCCCGCGCCAGACGATCGTCATGGTCCTGACCTCTGTCGCCGGGATCGGCTTGATCGCCGGCATCGCCGGAGTACCGCTTGGAGTCATGACGCACCACTTCGTCATTCCGCTGATGGGCAACGCAATCGGCACCCACTTCCCGTCCGCTTACATCGACGTCTACCACCCGCCTGAACTCGTCGCCCTCGCTCTCGGCGGCATCCTCATCGCCCTTGCAGGAGCCGCCCTCCCCGCAGGCTGGGCCGCCCGCACCCGCACGCAGAACGCCCTGCGCACCGAATAGCCCAAGGCGGTGCGGCCGCTCCAGCGAGCGCCCGCACCGCCGACTGTGGCATTCGTTCCGCCGAGGCGTCAGGCGCCGCCGCTGACCAGGCGCGTGCCCAGGTCAAGCCGCGCCTCGGCGCGGTGCGCGACTCGGGCACGTCATCCGGTACAGCGCGCCTGCGGGCGCGCCATGACCACGGCCGCCAAATGGAAGATCACCGTGCTGCGCGGCGATCGCGTTACCCTCACCGCAGCGAGCGAGGGGATCTGCCGACCGTACGCGGCGACGCGCGACTGACCGTGTGAGGCAGCGGCTCGCCTGAGCCAGGGACGCCACTGTTGGTGCATGACGGGGTGTCCAACACCTTCACCGCCCGACGCCCCTTCCGAAGACGAAACTGTCAGTGGTCGCATCCATACTCTCCGTTATGGAAGAAGAGGCCCTCGACATGGGCGAGATCACGATCTCCGACTGGTATGGCCACGCCGACAAGATGGCCGAAATCCGCTTCCGCACGATCGCCAGACGCCTGCCCTCCCTCGTCCGCCAGGCCATGGGCGTGGCCTGGCGGGCCAGCCCCCGTGACACCCTGTGCGCGGTCATCCTCAACCTGCTCGGCGGCGTCTTCACCGCCTTCGGGCTGCTGGCCACGACGGGCGTGCTCACCGCACTGTTCACCGCCGGCCCCACCCTCGGCCGGGTCCAGACTGCGCTGCCGAGCCTCGCCCTGGTCGCCGCGGCCGCCGCGATGCGCGCCACGTTGCAAGCGGGCGCGGGATGGGCGCAGTCCCGTCTCAACCCGCAGATCTCCCGCCTGAGCGAGGAGGAGCTCTACCGACAGACCAGCGAGGTTCCGCTGGTCGCCTTCGACGATCCCGACTTCCACGACGCCCTCGAACGCGCCACCTCGCGCGGGATGTACGTCGCCTCGACCGTGGTCACCTCCGCGATCGACGTGCTCACCGCCGCCATCGGACTCATCGCCGTCGCCGGTGTGCTGGGCGTGCTGCATCCCGGGCTGCTGCCGCTCCTCCTGCTCGCCGTCCTGCCCGATGCCTGGGCCGCCGTCCGCGCCGCGCGCATGCGCTACACCACCGAGTACGCGCTCATCCCGGTCCACCGCCGCAAGTGGATCATCGGTAAGCTGCTCGCCGAACGCTCATCCGCCGCCGAGGTCCGCGCGTTCACCATGCGAGGCTTCCTGTTGCGCATGTACGACGCGGTAGCCGTCGCCGAGCAGGACGTCCGGCTCGCACTCGCACGCCGGCAGACGATCACGAGGCTGATCGGTGAGGCCATCGGCGGCCTCGGCGCGGCACTCGTCTACATCGCCCTCGGCCTCCTGCTGGCTGTCGCCGCGATCCCCCTCGCCATCGCCGGCACCGCCGTCCTGGCCATCAAGTCGGCCCAGACCTCGCTGGCCAACCTCATGTACGCCACCAACCGCCTGTATGAGGAGGGCCTTTACTTCACCGACTTCACCCGGTTCCTCGACTTCTGCGCCGACCGGCACCATCCGCCCAGTACACTTCCCGCCACCGCGGCCCTGACCGGGTTCCGCCGGATCGCCGCGGAGAACGTGACGTTCTCCTACCCCGGCTCCGACGCCCCGGCGCTGCGTGGAGTCTGCCTGGAGATCAAGCGCGGCGAGGTGATCGCGTTCGTCGGTGAGAACGGCTCCGGCAAGACCACGCTCGCCAAGATCCTTGCCGGCCTGTACGAGCCCGACAGCGGCACCGTCTTCTGGGACGACGTCGATCTGGCCGACGTCCATCCCGACGCGGTCCGCCTGCGCACCGCCATCATCGCCCAGGACCACACCCGCTGGCCGCTGACGGCCCGCTACAACATCACCATGGGTACCGACAAGGGGGAGCCCGCCCTGCATGCCGCGGCGGCCATCGCGGGCGCCGACGACGTCATCGCAGGCCTGCCCCACGGCTACCGCACCCTGCTGGATCGCCGCTTCAAGGACGGCTGCGAGCTGTCCGGCGGCCAGTGGCAGCGCATCGCCGTCGCCCGTGGCTTCCATCGTGACGCCGACCTGCTCATCTGCGACGAGCCCACCGCCGCCCTCGACGCGCGCGCCGAACACGCCGCGTTCGAAGGCCTGCGCGCCCACGCCGACGGCCGCACCGTCGTGCTGATCACCCATCGCCTGGCCAGCGTCCGCTACGCCGACCGCATCTACGTCCTCGACCACGGCAAGATCGTGGAGCAGGGCACGCACGAAGCGCTGATCGCCGCCGATGGCTTGTACAGAGACCTGTACACCCTCCAAGCAGCCGCCTACCGGTAACAGCCACCCCCCCACCTGAAGGGTCCGCGCATGCGGGACATCCCTGCGTCAACGAGCGGCCGCCTCACTGGCCTACGACGCCGGCGATGCCCTGGGCTCAGTCCTCATCCGGCAGTCGTGCTCGTACCACCTCCCCGAACCGCCCGACTGTCGATCCTCGCAGGCGGATCGGCCGCCGCTTCGGCCTCTGCGCTCAACGCCGTCGACGCCCCTGTACCGTCGTACGGTGCTCACCGGCTCACCGAACACGGTCTTGATCGTCATCCGCGGCGACTCCGGATCCGGCAAGTCCACCGTGGCCCGGGCCGTGCGGGAAACGTACTGAACGCCGGCTACCACGTCATCCTTGAAGGCATCCTCGCCCGGAGCCGCTACGAAGAGATGCTGCAAGCGCTGTTTCGTGATCATCGTGGCACAAGCCGCGGCTATTACCTGGACGCTTCCTGGGAAGAGACGCTCCGCAGACACGAGACGCGGCCTCAGCACACCCGGTTCGGCCCCGATGACAGGCGGCAGTGCGTTATGGGTTGTCCAGGTCGATCTGTTCGAGTGCCCGGGTGGCTGGACCGTGCAGGACAGCCCGTCGGTGGCGAAGCGTGATCCGTGGCAGGGGCATCCGGCGTATTCGGCGAGGGCCGGTCCGCCGTGACGCCCGCAGAGCAGACTCACGTGCCGGGCCGCCGGAGCGGTCGCGGGGACAGCGGTCGTCACGGCTCAGGGGTGTGTTTGAGGTGGAGGGCGAGGCGGGTGCGGTCGCGGAGGCCGTACTTGCGGAGCAGGCTGGAGACGTGGTTCTTCACCGTGCCCTCGGTGATGAGCAGCCGGGCCGCGATCTCCCGGTTGGAGGCCCCCGTGGCGATGAGCCTGGCCACCTGCGCCTCGCGGGCCGACAGCCGCTCCGCGTCCCGCGGCACGCTCGGCTCGGCCGGCGTCCGGCGGAGCTCGGCGACGAGGCGGGCGGCCACGGGCGACGCCAGCACCGTCTCCCCGCGACCGGCCCGGCGGACGGCGTCGACCAGCTCCTCCGGCGTGCAGTCCTTGAGGAGGTAGCCGACGGCGCCGCCGCGCAGCGCGCCGAAGATGTAGTCGTCCTCGTCGAAGGTGCTGAGCACGATCGCGGCCACGCCGGGATGCCGGGCGGACAGGCGGGAGATGAGCTCGACGCCGTTCATCCTCGGCATCCTGGCATCCACCAGCGCCACGTCCGGGTGGCACTCGGCGGCCACCAGCAGCGCCTCCGCGCCGTCGGCGGCCTCGCCCACCACCTCGATGCCGTCCTCGATCTCCAGCATCTTGCGCAGCCCCTGCCGCAGCAGCTCCTGATCGTCGACCAGGAGCACCTTGATCGTGCTCACGTCGCCGCTTTCGCCGGGATCTTTCATGGCGCCACCTTCGCCCGGACGGGGAGTTCGGCCCGTACCTCGAATCCGCCGCCGGGCCGGTCGCCCGCGGTCAGGGTGCCGCCCACGGCGTGGGCGCGCTCCGCGAGCGAGGGCAGGCCGAACCCGCGGCGCGCGCCGTGGGCGCGGCCCCTGCCGTCGTCGGCGACCACCAGGACGACGCGCTCGCCGTCGAAGGCGAGCGTGCCGGTCACCTGGCGGGCGTCCGCGTGCCGTACGGCGTTGGTCAGCCCCTCCTGCAGCACGCGGTAGAGCACCAGCTCCACGTCGGGCTCCAGGGGCGGCTCGTCGCCCACCACCTCGAAGGACACCGCGAGCCCCGTGCCGTCGAACGACGCCGCGAGCTGTCCGAGCGCCGCGCCGCCGACGCGCCCTTCGAGGGCCAGCGGGCGCAGCGCGCGGACCCAGCGGCGGGCGTCGGCCAGCGCCGCCACGGCCAGCTCCTTCGCCTGGCGCACCTCGCCCCAGGCGGCCTCGGGCCGGCGCGTGCGGAAGCGTTCGGCGTTCTCGAGGCTCAACTTGATCACCGTCAGATGGTGGCCGATGGAGTCGTGCATCTCCGCGCCCATCCGCGCCCGCTCCTGGGCGACCGTCAGTTCCCTGACCCGGGCCAGCAGCCGCTGCGCCTCCGCCCGCCTGCGCCGCGCCTCCAGCACCGCCGACGCCATGCCCAGCACGAACGAGGAGAAAACGATGATGGGGACGCTCTGCGCGGTGGCGTTGAGCACATTGCGGTGGAACACCACCAGGACCCAGACGAACATCGCGCTCGCCACGCAGCCGATGACAACGGCGGCGGTCCGCACGCTGTGGACGAACGCCACGTTGGCGACGGCCAGGAGCGTCAGCAACTGGTGGACCTCGGCCGATCCCGTGAATCCCAGCGCGAACGTCGCCAGCAGGAACACGATCGGCAGGGACCCCCGCCATCCGCCCAGCCGTCCGCCGGGGCGCCGCCAGGGCAGCAGCAGCCACAGCGCGGCCACCAGCGCCAGGTTGACGGCGAACGCCGTGGCCCCGGGCGGCGTCCAGGAGTCGTTCGCGTACGTGATCACCCCGGTGGCGGCGAACACCACCCAGAAGACGACGTTGAACAGCATGGGCCGGTCGGGGTCACGCAGCCAGGCCAGACGACGCAGCATGGCTCCGACCTTAATTTCCCGAGCGCGCGTTGTGATCCTCCCTGAGTACCCATGACGAAGGTCATGACAAGTTCCGTCCGCAGGCCGATGCGGCACGACGGCGGGCTTCCTAACGTGGCTGTCCATGAAAGCCACCCATCCTGTCTGGGCCGTGCTGATCGCCGTCGTCGCCATGTTGGCGCAGGTGGTCATCGGCTCTGCTCCCGCGATGCTGCTCCTGGACCGCGACAACATCCTCTACCAGCCGGTGGGCGTGGTCGGGATCACGCTGGCCTCGCTCGGCATCGTCTACCTGATCCGCCGATACCTCGGCCGCCAGCCATGGCGGGGCGTGGGGCTCACGCGATCCTGGCGGGCGGTGCCGCACCTGCTGGCAGGCGCTCTGGCGGGTGCCGCCGCGGTCGCGGTCGCCAGTGCGCTGTCGGTGGCGTTCGGCGTCGCCACCTGGATGCCGTACGACCTGTTCACCCCCCAGACGCTCTACCTGCCGATAGCGATCGCCATCGCCCTGCTCGGCCAGGCGTTCCCGGAGGAGCTGCTGTGGCGAGGGCACCTGTTCGACACGCTGTCGGGCCGGCTCTCCCCGAGAACTGTGATGATCGTGACGGCTGTGGTCTTCGGGGCGATGCACATCATCTCGCAGAGCGCGGCTGACACGGTCGCAGAACGCCTGCTCTACACCGTGCAGGCGGCCGCTCTCGGCTTCGCCTGCGCGGCGGCGCGGGCGCGCACCGGAGCGGTCTGGATGGCGGTCGGTGTGCACCTCGGCCTCCACATCGGCAACATGACACTTCAGACCAACGACATCCAGTACGGCGTGCAGCTCGTCATCACGGCCTGCACGCTCACCGTCACCGGGCTGCTCATCCTGTCCAGCCGGCGGGGGGAACGCGCGGCGGCTCCGGAGCGCGCCACCGAGGTGAGCGTCTGAGGGTGGTGATCCGACGAGTGGGTGTCAGCGGCGTGGGCAACCCTCGCCGTCGCCGCCCCGCGGCTCGTGGGGCAGGATCACAAGAGTGAGCGAACTGCACTACCTGAGCGCGACCGAGCTGGCACACCTGATCAGGACCAGGCAGGTGAGCGCCGTGGAGGTCGTCCGCGCCCACCTCGACCGGATCGAGCAGGTCAACCCGCACGTCAACGCCATCGTGACCCTGGTCGCCGAGCAGGCGCTCGCCGCGGCCGAGGCGGCCGACGCCCGCGAACCGGCCGGGCCGCTGCACGGCCTGCCCGTCGCGCACAAGGACCTCGTCGACACGGCCGGCATCCGCACCACCTACGGCTCGCCGCTCTTCGCCGGCAACGTCCCCGCCCAGGACGACGTGATCGTCCGGCGGCTCCGCGCCGCCGGGGCCATCACCGTGGGCAAGACCAACACCCCGGAGTTCGGCACCGGCTCCCACACCGTCAACGAGGTGTTCGGCGCCACCAGGAACCCCTACGACCTGACCAAGTCGGCCGGCGGCAGCAGCGGGGGCGCCGCGGTGGCCCTGGCCACGGGTATGGTTCCGCTGGCCGACGGGTCGGACATGGGCGGCTCCCTGCGCAACCCGGCGTCGTTCTGCAACGTGGTCGGCCTGCGCCCCACTCCCGGGCGTGTCCCCGACCCGTCCGACACCGCCGCCTGGTACACCCTGTCCGTCCGGGGGCCGATGGCGCGGACGGTCGAGGACGTCACGCTGATGTTCGGGGCCATCGCCGGGTTCGACCGGCGCTCCCCGTACTCGATCAAGGAAATCTTCGCCCCGGAGCCCGAGGAGGGCGTTGCGGGGCTGCGCGTGGCGTGGAGCCCCGACCTGGGCGGGCTGCCGGTGGACTCGAGGACGGCGGAGGTCACGGCGACGGCGCCGGCGGTGTTCGAGCGGCTGGGGGCCCGCGTCGACGAGGTCGAGCTGGACCTGACGGAGGCCGAGGACGCGTTCAGGACGTACCGGGCGTGGCACTACGCGCTCTCCTTCGGCGACCTGACCGGGCTCGGCCCCAACACCGCGTGGAACGTCGAGCAGGGCCGCAAGGTCACCGGCGCCGACCTGGCCAGGGCCGAGCAGGCGCGCAGCCGCCTCTACCAGCGGATGGCCGCATTCTTCGACACGTACGACGTGCTGATCGCGCCCGTCAGCCAGGTGCCGCCGTTCCCGGTCGAGCACCCCTACGTCGACGAGATCAACGGCGAGAAGCTGCCCGACTACCTCGCCTGGATGCGCTCGGCCTACTGGATCAGCGTGCTGCACGCCCCGGCCGCGTCGGTGCCCGCCGGGTTCACGCCCGACGGGCTGCCGGTGGGGGTGCAGATCGTGGGCAGGCCGTTCGAGGACGCGAGGGTCCTGCGGGTGGCCCGCGCGTTCGAGCAGGCCACCGGCTATGGTCTCCGCCGCCCGCCGCTGTAGCTCCCGCCGGTGTGGAGGAGGAGCGGTCAGAGGGGGTCGGGCGGGTCGGCGTACGGGTGGCGCAGGGGCGACTCGCGGTAGCCGTGCATGCCCTCCATCAGCGCGAACAGCCCCACCGCGAGCAGCGGCCAGGAGACCAGCACCCCCGAGGCGGTCAGCCGCAGCGCGCCGGGGACGACCTTGGCGCCGGGCTGGGCGGCGGCCTCGATCACGACCGCGCCGATGGTGAACGTGGACCCGACCCACAGTGTCAGCATCGCGCCCAGCACTCCGCCCGCGCAGAGCCCGAGGAGCACCGCCAGCATCCATCGCCGCCCGATGAACCACCCGACCCCGCCGCACAGCAGCCCGAGCCCGCCGGTGATCACCGCGAACCAGCCGTCGGCCGCGATCAGCGCCTGCGTGGAGGGGTCGGCCAGCACCGTCCCGTGCTGCGTGACCTCGTACGGAGCCCGTGGCGTGAGCCCCGACCAGAGCAGGCCGGCAGCGGCTCCGAGAGTGGCGAGTGTGAGGACAGTTACCGCAAAAGCGCGCACTTCCCTCGTCACGCCACTCCCCCTCACATGTGTGTCCGAATCAGCTCGATGGTATCCCCCGGCTAGGCTCGCTTCGTGATGCAAGAAGAGGTCTGGTTGATAGAACCCTCCGGCCCGCTCCGGGGGGACGTAGAAGTACGCGGCTCCAAGAACGGAGTCTCCAAGCACATGGTCGCCGCCATGCTGGGCGGCGGGGAGAGCAGTATCCACAACGCCCCGGAGGTGGGCGAGGTGGAGATCACGGCCGCCATGCTGCGGGCGCTCGGCATCAACGTCGAGATCTCCCGTACGGAGATCAGGATCGAGCGGGGCCGGGAGATCGAGCCGAGGGTGCCGGACGCCTTCACCGGGCTGAACCGCATCCCCATCCTCATGCTCGGCCCGCTGCTGCACCTGGCGGGGGAGGCGTTCGTCCCGCTGGTCGGCGGCGACCCGATCGGGCGGCGGCCGGTGAACTTCCACGTGGAGGCCCTGCGCGCGATGGGGGCCGAGGTGGAGGTGGGCGACACCGGCATCTTCGCCAAGGCCAACCGTCTCGTGGGCACCAGGATCGAGCTGCCGTACCCGAGTGTGGGCGCCACCGAGACGATCCTGATGTCGGCCGTGCTGGCCGAGGGCAAGACGGTGCTGAAGAACGCCGCGATGGAGCCCGAGGTGGTCGAGCTGGCGCTGTTCCTGCAGCGGATGGGGGCCAGGATCGAGCTCTCGCCCGACCGCAGGATCGTCATCGAGGGCGTCGAACGGCTGCGCGGCGCCTCCACCTGGCTGAACGGCGACCGCATCGAGGCGTTCTCGTACCTGGCGGCGGGCCTGATCACCGGGGGAGAGGTGCGGGTGCACGGCTGCCCGCAGGACCGCCTGGTCACCGCGATCACCACGCTGGCCAGGATGGGCGCCCAGTTCGACATCAACGACGAGTACCTGTGCGCCACCGCCCCGCCGGAGGGCCTGCGCTCGGCGGCCGTGCAGACCGACACCCACCCCGGGTTCATGACGGACTGGCAGACGCCGCTCATGGTGCTGTTCACGCAGAGCCAGGGCATGTCGGTGCTGCACGAGACGGTCTTCGAGAACCGCCTGGTGTACGTCCCTGCGCTGCAGAAGATGGGCTGCGAGATCGAGGTGTTCGACCAGTGCCTGGGCGGCCCGGCCTGCCGCTACCACGACACCAACGCCAGGCACTCGGCCGTCGTGCGCGGCGTGTCCAAGCTCAAGGGCGCGGACGTGACGCTACCCGACATCAGGGCCGGGTTCTCGGCCGTGCTTGCGGCAGCGGTGGCCGACGGCCCGTCCACGCTGCGCGGCGTCCACCACATCGAACGCGGTTACCACCGGCCGTTCGAACAGTTCGCCTCGCTCGGCCTGCACATCCGCCGCCAGCGGTAAGGGTCCCGCAGGCATCGGTAAACAGCTGACAAGCGGTTGTTTGGCGCGGATGCGGACGTCGCACACCAAGGTACGTGACCGTACTCAGATCCGTCGGCGCACTCGCACTGGCGGGGGCGCTCGGCGGAGTGCTGACCGCGGCACTGGCCGCGCCCGTGGTGAGCGGGGGCGGCATGGCCGCCAAGACCGTCGCGAACACCTTCGTCGACCTGCCGCCCGCGCCGCGCGAGGAGCCTCTCGCGCAGGTGACCAGGCTGCTGGACAAGGACGGCCGGCCGTTCGCCCAGTTCTACGAGGCCAACAGGACAGCCGTCCGGCTCGGCGCCGTCGCGCCGGTGATGCGCCAGGCGATCGTGGCCATCGAGGACGCCCGCTTCTACGAGCACGGCGGCCTCGACGTCAGGGGCACGCTCCGGGCGCTGCTCACCAACACGCAGGCCGGTGGCATCAGGCAGGGCGGCTCGTCCCTGACGCAGCAGCTCGTCAAGAACATCCTGGTCGAGAGCGCACGTACCGAGGCCGAGCGTGACAGGGCCCGCGCCCCGAACCTGGCCCGCAAGATCACTGAGCTGCGGCTCGCGCTGGCCCTGGAGAAGAAGTACCGCAAGGACGAGATCCTGGAGCGCTACCTCAACATCGCCTACTTCGGCGCGGGAGCGCACGGCGTCGAGGCGGCGGCCAGGCGCTTCTTCTCCACCTCGGCCTCCCGGCTGACGCTGGCCCAGGCGGCCACGCTGGCGGGCGCCGTACGCATGCCGTTCTCGACCGATCCCTCGCTCGGCCCGGCGCACCGGGCACGCCTGAAGATGCGGCGGGACCTCGTCCTCGACCGCATGGCCGGGCTGAAGCTGATCAGCCAGCAGGACGCGGCGAGCGCCAAGGCCGCGCCGCTCGACATCAAGCTCAAGCCCGAGCCCGGCGGCTGCGAGCAGAGCGACTACCCGTTCTACTGCCTGTACGTGCAGCGCGAGCTCCTGTCGAACCCCGTCTTCGGCAACACGGCGGCCGAGCGCCGTTCCAGGATGGCCAGGGGCGGCCTGGTGATCAGGACCAGCCTCGACCCGATCGCGCAGCGCGCCGCCGAGCAGGCCATCCGCCGCTACGTCTCGCCCGAGGACACGGAGGTGGCCGCCGAGGCCATGGTGGAGCCGCGGACCGGGCGGATCACGGCGATCGCGGCCAGCAAGCGGTTCGGCCGCAACCCGGGCAACCGGAAGAACGGCCCCAAGACCACCTTCAACCTGGCCGCGGACGTGGCGCACGGGGGCGGCCAGGGCTTCCAGGCCGGGTCGACGTTCAAGGTGTTCACGCTGGCCACGGCGCTCAAGCAGGGGTGGCGCTTCAACGACGGCTTCGTGACGCCGGGCTCGCTCGTGCCCGCGCAGGGCTACCGCGACTGCTCGGGACGGCCCGTCAACGACCCGGACACCCGCATACTCAACGCCAGCGGCGAGGGCTCGGGCGGCCCGCACAGCATCGAGACCGGCACCTGGAAGTCGGTGAACATCTTCTACATGATGCTGGAGCGCAAGGTCGGGCTCTGCAACGTGGTGCGCACGGCCAAGTCGCTCGGCATCACCAGGGCGGACGGCCAGCCGCTGAAGGAGGTGCCGACGTTCACGCTGGGCGTCAACGAGATGGACCCGGTGACGGTGGCGGCGGCGTTCGCGACGTTCGCGGCCAGGGGGATCTACTGCAGGCCGCTGGCCATCGTGGAGATCATCGGCAGGGACGGGCGGCGCACGCACGTGCCGCCCGCGTGCCGGCGGGCTCTCGAGGAGGACGTCGCGGACGCGGTCAACTACGTGCTGGAGGGCGTCTTCACCAAGGGCACCATGCACGGGCAGGGCATCGACCGGCCGGCCGCCGGGAAGACGGGGACCAACAACGGCTACACGTCGGCCTGGTTCGCCGGCTACACGCCCGCGCTGGCGGCGGCGGTCAGCGTCGGGGACATCCGGGGCTCGTACAAGTACCCGCTGCAGGACGTGCAGATCGGGAACCAGTACTACGGGGCGGTGCAGGGCGCGTCGCTGCCGGGGCCGATCTGGGTGGACTCGATGGGACCCGCGCTGCGGCGCGTCGAGCCCAGGGGCTTCACCGGGCCGGACATGGCCCGCTTCGGCGGCGGCTACACGCCCGGGCTGGAGAAGGCGCTGGAGGAGGAGAAGCGGCGCGAGGCCATGGACGGACGGGGTGACAGGCGCGGCGACCACCCGTTCTTCCGGCGGCACCGGCGGCTGTTCAGGTGGCTGGTCGGCCGGTCTCCCCTGGACTCGGACCTCGGGTGGTCCCGGCGGCGCGGGTAGTACAGGCGAGGGGTCAGCCGCGCTTGCCGATGGGGGCGGTGACGGCCCTGGTGAGGGTGATGAGGTTGTCGGGGGCGGTCTCGATCTGCAGGCCGCGCTTCCCGGCCGAGAAGTAGATCGTCTCGAAGTCGAGCGCCGAGGAGTCGACGACCGTGGGGAGCTGCTTGCGCTGGCCCAGGGGGCTGATGCCGCCCACGACGTAGCCGGTCACCCGCTCCACCTTGGCGGCGTCGGCCATGGCGGCCCGCTTGCTGTTGAGCGCGCCGGCCAGGGCCTTCAGGTCGAGCTTGCCCGCCACGGGCACGACCGCCACCGCCAGGCCGCTCTCCACCTCGGCCACCAGCGTCTTGAAGATCCGCTCGTACGGCACGCCGAGCGCGTCCGCCGCCTCCTCACCGTAGGCCTGCGCGGCGGCGTCGTGCTCGTAGGGGTGGAGCGTGAACTCGGCCTTCGCCTTGGTCAGCGCCATGGTGGCGGGAGTGCCGCCGCCCTTGCCTTTCGATTTGCTCACGGGAGCCCATTGTAGCGAATCTACAATGTAAAGGCCCGGCCCGGGGTGTACCCGAAGGCCCGCCTGAACACGTCGATGAACGCGCTGGCCGACGCCCAACCGCACCGGTGGGCCACGGCGGTCACGGGGACTCCGTCGGCGAGGAGCAGCAGCGCGTGGTGCAGGCGGAGCTGGGTGCGCCATTGGGGGAAGCTCATGCCCAGCTCGCGCCGGCACAGCCTGGCGAGCGTCCGGTCGCTGGTGCCCACCCGCGCCGCCAGCTGGGCGAGGGTCCTGCTGTCGGCGGGGTCGCGGTGCAGGATCGCGCAGACGGCGGTCAGCCGGGGGTCGTGAGCGGTGGGCAGGTGGAGGGGCTGTTCGGGGGCTCGTCTGAGCTGGTCGAGCAGCACCGCCCACAACCGTGCCCGCTCACCGCTGTGGTGCTCGCCACCGTGTGGGGTGCCCACGGCGTGGCCGCCGCCATGATGGGCGTCGGCCGTGTAGGCGATGATCAGCTCGCGGAGCAGCGGGCCGACGGCGAGGACGGCCGGGCGGTCGAGGCCGAGGGGATTGTCCGCGAGACCCACCAGGCGCAGGTCGGTGTCACCGTGGGCCCGGTGCTCGTGGACCGTCCCGGCCGGGATCCAGAGGGCCCGGTTGGCCGGGGCCACCCACGTGCCCGCGCCGGTGGTGACGGAGAGCACGCCGCGGCACGCGTACACGATCTGGTGGGTGTCGTGGCGGTGCGCGTCGATGCCCGCTCCCGGAGCGAGCGGCCGTCGGCCCGTGGGCGCCTCGGACAGGTGGCGGATTTCCGTCATAGGTTGTCAATTTATCGGAAGCGCGACAGCCGCCACCGGGACAGGATCGGAGCGTGAACAGGATCCCCATGCTCGCCGCCGGCCACGCGGCCGTGGACTTCTATCAGGGCGCGGTTCCCGCGCTCGTGCCGTTCCTGGTGGCCGGGCGCGGCTACGGGTACGTCGCGGTCTCCGGCATCGTGCTGGCCGCGACGCTGCTGTCGTCGATCGTGCAGCCGCTGTTCGGCGTGCTGACCGACCGGTGGCGGATGCCGTGGCTGATCCCGTTGAGCATGGTCGTGGCGGGCACCGGGGTGGCGCTCGGCGGCGTGACGGACTCGTACGCGCTGACCTGGCTGGCCGTGGCGCTGTCCGGTCTGGGGGTGGCGGCCTACCACCCGGAGTCGGCCCGGCTGGCCAGGATCGCGAGCGAGGGCAGCCATGTGCGGATGAGCTGGTTCTCGATGGGCGGGACGCTGGGCTTCGCGTCGGCTCCCGTGCTGGTGACGCCGTTGCTGGCGGGCTGGGGGCTGGGCGCGTCGCCGTTCCTCGCGGCGCCGGCGGTGCTGGGGGCGGTGGCGACGCTCCCGGCGGTCCGGGCGCTGACCGGGGGTGGGCGGGCGGCGCAGGGCGCGGCGCCGGTGTCCGGCCGGGACGACTGGCCGTCGTTCGTCAGGCTGACGTTGGTGATCGTCTTCCGCTCGGTCGTGTACGTCGGGCTGAGCGCCTTCGTGGCCCTGTTCATGGGCGGCGGAGCGGCGGGCGCGGTGGCGCTGTTCGTGCTGTTCGGGGGCGCGGCGGTGGGCACCGTGCTGGGTGGCAGGCTGGCGGCCCGCTGGGACAGGGTGCGCACGATGCGCCTGGCCTACGCGCTGGCCGTCCCGGCGGTCGCGGGTGTGGTGCTCGCGCCCGGTCCCGTCGCGTACGTCTTCGTGGCGGCCTCCTCGATCGCGCTGTATGTCCCGTTCTCCTTGCACGTCACGCTGGGCCAGGACTTCCTGCCCACCCGGGTGGGCACGGCGGGCGGCGTGACCCTGGGGCTGGCGGTGAGCGTGGGCGGCCTGACGAGCCCGCTGGTGGGCGCGCTCGCGGAGGCGACGACCCTGAGGACGGCCCTGGCCTGCCTGATCGCCTTCCCGGCCCTGGCCTGGCTGCTGGCGCGGACGCTGAAGGAGCCGGTGCTGGAGCCGTCCGCCTGACCCGGCGCCTCCCGCCGGATGATCAGAGCAGGCCGGACGCGGCCGCGGTGGGAAGGGAGAACGTGCTGGTGTTGTCGGTCTGGGACGGGTCGAGGGGCGTGGAGCCGACGGTGGCGGTGATGCGCGGTGAGGCCGCGGCGTCGCGGGCGACCTGGACCTGAGCCGAGACCCGGACCGGATGGCCGGGGCGGACGACGGGGATCGTGCAGGTGGCCTTTCCGCGCGTCTGCCTGCAGGAGGCGCCGTCCACCGAGGACAGGCTCGTGCCCTCCGGGAGCGTGAACGTGACGGGCACCCGCGCGGCGGACATCAGCCCGCGCACGGCGACGGTGGCCGTGACGGTGGCGGTGTCGCCGGGTCTGACCGCGCTCTTCGGGCCGTCGGCGCTGATGGACAGCGCGTCGTACACGCCGTCCGGGTCGGCGTGCTGCACGATGGCGCCGTAGCTCTCGGCGTTGAGGGCGTTGGCCACGGAGAACCCGCCGTCCTCGCCGTCCTCGGTGCCCGCCGACAGCACGCCGACCAGGTCGCGGGTGCCTTTGAGCAGCCACGGCCCGCCGCTGTGGCCTCTGAACAGGTGGCAGTTGTACGTCTCCATCCGCCCGTCCTCCGGCAGGGGGGCGGAGCCGGAGGGGACGTAGAGGGTGCCGTCGATGATCCCGCCGGCCGGCTCGCTCCTGCCCATGCACCAGAGCTGGTCCCTGCCGTCGTACGGCCTCCTGCCGGACACGCCGGGATAGCCCGTGGTGGCGATGGTGTGCCGGACGCCCTGGTTGAGCATCGGGGTGAAGGCGCCGACCGCGTCCTGGAGCGTGCGGTTGTTCCGCTTGCCGACCTCGATGAGGGCGATGTCGTAGATCGAGTTCCAGTCGCCGCCGCTCAGGCCGGTGTAGCCGTCGGGTTTCCACGCCCGGCGGGCGCCCCACCGCCCGTACGGCTCGCGCTGGCGCATGCTCTTCGCCCGCCCGTCGTACGCGGGCACGAACGCGAAGTGCGAGTGCCACCGGCCGGTCGAGGCGCCCATCGGCACCCCGTACACGCAGTGGGCGGCGGTCACGACGAGCACCTTGGCCGCGGAGCGCACCACGGAGGCGCTGCAGGCGTCGTCCTCCCCGCTCGCGTTGACGTAGAACAGCCGGCCGGTGATCCTGCTGGCCACCGAGTCGGTGTACGGCCGGTGCACGCGGGCGTAGCCGTTGGCGTCCCCGCCGGGGGTGAGCCGCTTGGCGCTGGGCACGCTGCGCCGCGCGGCGGCCTGCGTGGGCTTGCGCAGGGTCCGCGGCAGGTTCGCGCCGCTGGCCTTGGCCTGCTTGCCGGCGGTCCAGTAACGCACGGCCTGGCTCGGGCGCATCAGCGGTGACGACGCGACGCCCCAGGAGCCTTCTTTGACTGGCGCGGCGGGCGGCGGTGGCTCGGCGGCCTCGGCGGGCATCGCGAACGCGACGCCGGCCAGCGTGATCAGCGTGGTGACCAGAGTCTTCGACACAGCGTCCCCTCGGAAGGTGATCTACAGCCTGTCGATGACTCTAAGTCACAGTATGGAAGCGAAATGTAATTGAGTGCTGCGTGTCGTGGCGGTCAGCCGGCTGCCGCGTCGTGTCCCGGGAGGATCTCCGCGATGGTGGCCTCGTGCGGCTCGCGGTCGGGCCGCAGCCCGCGCCAGGAGGGGTGGCGCAGCCGGCGGTCGCCGGTGACCTCGGCGTACTGCACCTCGCCGACCAGGCGCGGCTCGACCCAGTGGGCGTCCCTCGCGTACTCGCGCGGCACTGCCTCGTCGAACGGCGGCTCCGGCCGCTCCAGCGCCGCGAGACGCTCGCCCAGGTCGCGCAGCGCGGCCTCGGTGAACCCGGTGCCGACGTGCCCCACGTACTGCAGCCGGCCCTGGGGGTCGTACGCGCCGAGCAGCAGCGAGCCGATCATCCCCGACCGCCGCCCTGCTCCGGGCTTCCACCCGCCGACCACGACCTCGACGGCGCGCACGTTCTTGATCTTCGTCCAGTCCGCGCTGCGCCGGCCCGGACGGTACGGCGAGCCCATCCGCTTGCACACGACCCCTTCGAGCCCCAGCTGCCTGGAGGAGTCGAACGCCAGCCCGGCGTGGTCGGCGAACCACACCGGCACCTCCCACCGGTAGCCGGGCCTGAACGTGGTCTCGAGCAGCTCCCTGCGCTGGGAGTAGGGGCGGGCGACGGTGCTGTCGTCGTCGAGGTGGAGGATGTCGAAGGCCATGTACGTCACCGGCACCGACCTGACCAGCTCCGCGATCGCCACGGGGTTGCGCTGGTGCATCCGGGGTTGCAGCGCCTCGAAGCTGGGCCGGCCGGTCTCGTCGAACGCCACGATCTCCCCGTCGATCACGGCCGGGTGCCCGCCGGTGGCGCCGGCCATGAGCTGGAGCTCGGGGTAGGCGGTGGTGATGTCCTTGCTGTTGCGCGACATCAGGCGGACGGCGCCGCCCTGGATGTAGGCGAGGGCGCGGACGCCGTCCCATTTCATCTCGACGGCCCAGTCCGCGCCCTGGACGGAGTTCAGGGAGCCGAGCTGGGCCAGCATCGGCGTGTAGGGCGGCAGCCGGACCATGGTGCATGCCGTACCCGGCCCGGCTGATCGACAGTGGCGGGTCAGGGTTTACAGATGGTCAAGGGAGGGGTCTTCGACGAGCTCGGCCAGATCCACGCCGTGGACGGCCAGCTCGGAGACGGTGGCGCAGTAGCCGCGTAGGTACGTCCTGCCGTTGACCTGGTGGGAGACACGCAGAAGTGGGCGATCGTCCAGAATGATCGCCTCTACCAGGAGCCCGTCCGGGCTTCGCCACTGTCCCACCCGGCAAGCGTATGGGCTCGGACATAATGGACATGCAATGTGAAAGTACTCACATGGCCTCGAAGGCCGCTGTGACCTCCTTCGTGCCGCGACACGTGCTCCGTGATCACCCGGCAAAAACTGCTTGGCGCTTTTTTGGCGTGGCGCGTTAGCGAGAGGCTCCTGAGGGGCAGTGGTGTGGTCCTGAGCTTTCCCGGCCGTGGCCGTACCCCCCGTGACGGTCGCGGCGCTGCCCCGGCATGCCCGGTCCGGGGTCGCGGCGGCCGTGGGCGCGACGTCGGCGAGCGTCGCCCACGGCCGCCACACGTCACCTGTAGGGAGCCTGTGGGGGCCGCGGGTGTCGGGCGTCCCGCATGGTGGACAGAACCTGATTCAGGGGACGGACTCCGTAGACTGTACGGGTGATTTCCCGTATCGACATGCGCGGTTCTCTGCCGGAGGATCTGCGCGACGTGCTGCCCCGCGCCGAGCTCGACGTCGAGGCCGCCCTGGAGAAGGTGCGGCCCATCTGCGACGACGTACGCCATCGCGGGGCGGCAGCCGTACGGGAGCTGACCGCCAGGTTCGACGGTGTCGAGATCGCCACCACCCGCGTCCCCGCCGAGGCGATCGAGCGAGCGCTGAGCGAGCTCGACCCCAGAGTCCGGGCGGCGCTGGAGGAGTCGATCAGGCGGGCCAGGCTGGTCCACCGCGACCAGCGGCGCGCCGACGTCACCACCCAGGTCGTGCCCGGCGGCACCGTGACCGAGCGGTGGGTG
This sequence comes from Nonomuraea helvata, assembly GCF_039535785.1. Lineage (NCBI taxonomy): Bacteria > Bacillati > Actinomycetota > Actinomycetes > Streptosporangiales > Streptosporangiaceae > Nonomuraea > Nonomuraea helvata. The sequence goes on along the minus strand of NZ_BAAAXV010000001.1, from coordinate 1,077,062 downwards.
CCGGTCGAGCGCGTGGGCCTGTACGTCCCCGGCGGCCGCGCGGTCTATCCCTCCAGCGTGGTGATGAACGTCGTCCCGGCCCAGGAGGCCGGCGTCCCCTCGCTGGCCGTCACCAGCCCGGCGCAGAAGGAGTACGGCGGGCTGCCGCACCCCACGATCCTGGCCGCGTGCGCGCTGCTCGGCGTGGACGAGGTCTACTCCGTGGGCGGGGCGCAGGCGGTGGCCATGTTCGCCTACGGCACGGAGGAGTGCCCGGCCGCCACGATGGTGACCGGTCCCGGCAACATCTGGGTGGCCGCGGCCAAGCGGCTGCTCAAGGGCCGCATCGGCATCGACTCCGAGGCGGGCCCGACCGAGATCGCCATCCTGGCCGACGAGACGGCCGACCCGGTCCACGTGGCCGCCGACCTGATCAGCCAGGCCGAGCACGACGTGATCGCCGCCGCCGTGCTGGTCACCACCAGCGCCGAGCTGGCCGACGCGGTCGAGAAGGAGCTGCCGGCCCAGGTGTCGGCGACCAAGCACTCCGAGCGCATCACCGAGGCGCTGAGCGGCAGGCAGTCGGGCATCGTGCTGGTCGACTCCGTCGACGACGGCATCAAGATCGTGGACGCGTACGCGGCCGAGCACCTGGAGATCCACACCGCGAACGCCGCCGAGGTCGCCGGGAAGATCCGGAACGCCGGGGCGATCTTCGTGGGCACGTACGCGCCCGTCTCGCTCGGCGACTACCTCGCCGGCTCCAACCACGTGCTGCCCACGGGCGGCTGCGCCTGCCACTCCAGCGGCCTGTCGGTGCAGTCGTTCCTGCGCGGCATCCATGTCGTCGACTACACCCGCGAGGCGCTCGCGGGCGCGGCGGCCCACGTGTCGGTCCTGGCCGACGCCGAGGACCTGCCCGCCCACGGCGCCGCCGTCCGTGCCCGATTCGACTGGAAAGTTCCCACGGAGAACGCGTGAACCTCGACGACCTGCCCATCAGGGACGATCTCCGGGGTAAGTCGCCGTACGGCGCGCCCCAGATCGACGTCCCCGTCAGGCTCAACACCAACGAGAACCCCTACCCGCCCTCGCCCGGGCTGATCGCCGACCTGGCCGAGGCGGTCAGGGCGAGCGCCGCGGACCTCAATCGCTACCCCGACAGGGATGCCACGGCGCTCCGCGCCGACCTGGCCGGCTACCTGGGCCACGGGCTGACCACCGAGCAGGTGTGGGCCGCCAACGGCTCCAACGAGGTGCTCCAGCAGATCCTGCAGGCCTTCGGCGGCCACGGCCGCACGGCCATCGGGTTCGAGCCGTCATACTCGATGCACCCGATCATCACCAGCGGCACCAGCACCGAGTGGATCTCGGCCAGCCGCGAGGACGACTTCTCGATCGACCCCGCCAAGGCGACGGCGGCGATCGAGGAGCACCGGCCCGACATCGTGTTCCTGGCCTCGCCCAACAACCCGACGGGCACCGCCCAGCCGCTCGAGACGATCGAGGCGGTGGTGGCCGCGGCCCCGGGCATGGTCGTGGTCGACGAGGCCTACGCCGAGTTCGCCCGCGAGGGCACGCCGTCGGCGCTCACCCTGCTGTCCGCCCACCCGAGGCTGATCGTCACCAGGACGATGTCCAAGGCGTTCGCCATGGCGGGCACCCGGCTCGGCTACCTGGCCGCCCACCCGGCCGTGGTGGAGGCGCTGCTGCTGGTGCGGCTGCCGTACCACCTGTCCACGCTCACCCAGGCGGCCGCCCGCGTGGCGCTGCGGCACCGCGCCGAGCTGCTGGGCACGGTCGACGCGCTGCGGCGCGAGCGCGACGACACGGTCGCGTGGCTGCGCTCCAAGGGCCTGGCCGTGGCCGACTCCGACGCCAACTTCGTGCTGTTCGGGCGCTTCCCCGACCGGCGCAAGGTGTGGGAGGGGCTGCTGGAGCGCGGGGTCCTCATCCGCGAGGTGGGCCCGCCACAATGGCTGCGTGTGTCGATCGGCACCGGTGAGGAGATGGCGGCTTTCCGCGCCGCCATGGAAGGAGTGTTGTGAGTCGCGTAGGCCGCGTCGAGCGCGTTACGAAGGAGACCTCGGTCCTGGTGGAGGTCGGTCTCGACGGCACCGGCCGGGTCGAGGTCGCGACCGGGGTCGGGTTCTTCGACCACATGCTGGCCCAGCTCGGCAAGCACGGGCTGTTCGACCTGACGGTCAAGACCGAGGGCGACCTGCACATCGACTCCCACCACACGATCGAGGACACCGCGCTCGCGCTGGGCGCGGCGTTCCGCGAGGCGTTGGGCGACAAGTCGGGCATCAGGCGGTTCGGCAGTGCGTCGTGCCCGCTGGACGAGTCGCTCGCCCAGGTCACCGTCGACCTGTCCGGGCGACCGTACCTCGTGCACACCGAGCCCGAGGGCATGGCGCCGATGATCGGCCCCGACTACGACACGACGATGACGCGCCACATCCTGGAGTCGCTGGTCGCGCAGGCCGCGATCTGCCTCCACGTCCACGTCCCGTATGGGCGCAACGCCCACCATATCGTGGAGGCCCAGTTCAAGGCCCTGGCCAGGGCGCTGCGCGAGGCGTCCGAGCTCGACCCGCGCGCCACGGGCGTGCCCAGCACCAAGGGCGTCCTATGACCGACAACCTGCTCGCCGGGGTGATGGTCTTCATCGGCCTGTTCCTCATCGGCGGCGTGTTCTCCCTGTTCAGGCAGGGGCTCAAGATCGGTGCGGCGATCTGCGCGCTGGGCGCCGCCATGGCGATCACGGCGGGGGTGCTGTGGTGGTGAAGCCCAATATCGTCATCCTTGACTACGGGTCGGGCAATCTGCGCTCGGCCGAGCGGGCGCTGGCCAGGGTGGGCGCCGAGGTGACCGTGACGCCCGACTTCGACACCGCCCTCGACGCCGACGGCCTGGTGGTGCCGGGCGTCGGCGCGTTCGAGGCGTGCATGACCGGGCTCAAGGGCGTCCGTGGCGAGCAGATCATCGGCCGCCGCCTGTCCGGCGGGCGTCCGGTGCTGGGCATCTGCGTGGGCATGCAGATCCTGTTCGCCAGGGGCGTCGAGCACGGCGTCGAGACCGAGGGCTGCGGCGAGTGGCCGGGCACCGTCGAACGGCTCGAGGCGCCCGTGCTGCCCCACATGGGGTGGAACACGGTCAAGGCGCCCGCCGGCAGCGTCCTGTTCGCGGGGCTCGACGCGGCGACCCGCTTCTACTTCGTCCACTCGTACGGTGTGCGCGAGTGGGAGCTCCGTGCCGGCGAGGGGTTCGGCGAGCCGATCGTCACCTGGGCCGAGCACGGCGTGCCGTTCGTGGCGGCCGTGGAGAACGGCCCGCTCATGGCCACCCAGTTCCACCCCGAGAAGTCCGGCGACGCCGGAGCCGTACTGCTGAAGAACTGGCTCGGCTCGCTATGAGCCGCAAGATCTCATGAGCAAGGAGCGTGCGCGCCGGCGGGCCGAGCGAGAGGCGGAGCGGGCGCGCGCGATCCGGGCCAACGAGGAGCGGCAGGCACGCAAGGCACGCCGCCGCGCGCTCCTGGCCAGGCTGATCCCGCGCCCGGTGCGGTTCTACCGCCAGGGCGGCCTGATCGCCCGCCGCCACCGCGCCCAGAACGTCGCGCTCGGGCTGGGGTTCCTGTTCGTGCAGGCGATCGTGTGGCTGCTGTGGGGGTCGATCTTCCTCAGTTTCGGCGTGTTCGTCTTCTCGCTGCTGCTCGCGCCCGTTGTGCTGACTCTCGCTTTCGACCGGAGGACCTGAATGTCGCTCGTGTTGTTGCCCGCTGTGGATGTGATCGACGGCCAGGCTGTGCAACTGGTGCAGGGTGTGGCCGGGACGGAGAAAGGCTACGGCGAGCCGCTGGCCGCCGCGCTGGCCTGGCAGGAGGCGGGCGCCGAGTGGATCCACATGGTCGATCTCGACGCCGCGTTCGGCCGGGGGAGCAACCGGGAGCTGCTCGCCGACGTCATCGGCCGGCTCGATGTGAACGTGGAGCTGTCCGGCGGCATCCGCGACGACGATTCCCTGGCCGCCGCGCTGGCCACCGGCTGCCGCCGGGTCAACATCGGCACCGCCGCGCTGGAGAACCCCGACTGGTGCCGGAAGGCCATCGCCGAGCACGGCGACAGGATCGCGGTGGGGCTCGACGTGCGCGGCACCACGCTGGCGGCCCGCGGCTGGACCGAGGAAGGCGGAGACCTCTGGGAGGTCCTCGACCGGCTCGAGTCCGACGGCTGCCCCCGCTATGTCGTCACCGACGTGACCAAGGACGGCATGCTCCAGGGCCCCAACCTCGACCTCTACCGCCGGATCTGCGCCCGCACCGACAAGCCCGTCGTGGCCAGCGGCGGTGTCTCCTCCCTGGATGACCTGGTGGCACTCGCGTCCCTCGTCCCCGACGGACTCGAGGGAGCCATCGTGGGCAGTGCGCTCTACGCTCACGCGTTCACACTGGAAAACGCGCTTGCTGCAGTACGCGTGTAGCTCTTGCCGGGAGGGGGCGAGATGAGCGTTGGCATCTTCGGCATGGAAAGCACCGGGTCGCGGGTGTTCTCCGGCGGCATCTGGGAGGAGAGGTACGGCTACGCCCGCGCTGTCGTCGCGGGTGATCGGGTGATCGTGTCCGGCTGCACGGCCACGGTCGGCGGAGAGGTGCGCCATCTGGGTGACGCCTACAAGCAGAGCCTGACCGCGATCGACATCGCGCTGGAGGCCGTCACGACGGGCGGCCTGACCTGCGAGGACGTGGTCATGGTCCGTTACTATGTGGTGGAGCAGCGCCACTTCGACCTCGTGGGCCAGGCCATCGGCGAGGTCTTCGGGAAGGTGCGCCCCGCCTGCACTGGAGTGAGGGTGGCCGGGCTGGTCGACCCTCGGATGCTGGTCGAGATCGAAATCGAGGCTGTTCGAGCATGACCGTAGCCGTAAGAGTCATTCCCTGTCTCGATGTGGACGCCGGGCGCGTGGTCAAGGGCGTCAACTTCGAGAACCTGCGCGACGCCGGCGACCCCGTCGAGCTCGCCAGGCGTTATGACGAGGAGGGTGCCGACGAGCTCACCTTCCTCGACATCACCGCGTCGTCCGGCGAGCGGGAGACCATGCTCGACGTCGTGCGCCGGACGGCCGAGCAGGTGTTCATCCCGCTGACCGTCGGCGGCGGCGTCCGCGCGGTCGAGGACATCGACCGGCTGCTGCGGGCCGGGGCCGACAAGGTGTCGCTCAACACGGCCGCCATCGCCCGGCCCGAGCTGCTCACCGAGGCGTCCCGGCGGTTCGGCGCCCAGTGCATCGTGCTGTCCGTGGACGCCCGGCGCGCCGCGGGCACCGCCAGCGGGTTCGAGGTGACCACGCACGGCGGGCGGCGCGGCACCGGCATCGACGCGGTGGAGTGGGCGGCGCGCGGCGAGGAGCTGGGCGTGGGCGAGATCCTGCTCAACTCGATGGACGGTGACGGCACGCTCGACGGCTACGACCTGGAGATGCTGCGCGCGGTGCGTGCCGCGGTGCGGCTCCCGGTGATCGCCAGCGGCGGCGCCGGCCGCCTGGAGGACTTCCCTCCGGCGGTGGCGGCGGGCGCCGACGCGGTGCTGGCGGCCTCGGTGTTCCACTTCGGCACGCTCAAGATCTCCGAGGTCAAGGAGACACTCCGAGTGGCGGGCCACCCGGTCCGCTGACCGCACCGCCGGTGGGTAGGCGCCGCCTACCCACCGGCCAAGCGGGCCGGTGAGTCGTTCCGGGGCAGCGGGGGCGGGCTCTCAGAACACCCGCATGTGGTGGAACAGCTCGTAAGCGACGTCTTTGGCCGCGAACGCCGCCGCCTCAGAGCGCTTGACCGCCAGGTACGCGCTGCGCCGCAGCGGCCCCAGCGCCTCCATGAGCACCTCGTCCGCCTCCAGCGCGTCCAGCGCCTCGTCCAGCGACGAGGGCAGGCGCGTGTACTGGCCGGGCCGCGTGTCCGGGTCCACGTCGACGGCGGGTCCCGGGTCCAGCTTGCGGCGGATCCCGTCCAGGCCCGCGTGGATGACGGCCCCGAGCGCCAGGTACGGGTTGGCGGAGGAGTCCGACGGTTTGAGCTCCAGGTTCGGCTCGCCGGTCTCGCCGAGCGGGGAGCACACGCGGACCGCGGCCTCCCGGTTGTCGGGCCCGTAGACGGCGTACGCGCTCGACCACATGCGGGGCGCCAGCCGCCGGAAGCTGTTGACGCTCCCGCACGTCAGCGCGGTCAGGGCGGGCAGGTGGGCGATCAGGCCGCCGATGAACCCGTCGCGCACCTCGCTCTCCTCGGCGAAGACGTTCCGCGTGTCGCTCCACAGCGACAGATGCAGATGGGTCCCGTTTCCCGCCTGGTCGGCCAGCGGCTTGGGGGCGAGCGTCGCCCACATCTGCGTGCGCAGGGCGACCCCGCGCACGGTCTCGCGGTAGAGGACGTGGTTGTCGGCGGCGCGCAGCGCGGGCGCGTGGCGGATGGACAGCTCCTGCTGTCCAGGTCCCAACTCGGGATGGTAGTGCTCGATCCGTAGCCCCTGCTGCTCCAGGGCGTGGATGAGCTTGATCGTGTAGTCGTGGGCGGTGTCGAATCCGGTGTTCGCGTAGCAGAGCGAGTCGTCGAGCGGCACCAGCCGGTCGGGGCCGCCGGCCGGGTCCGGCAGGCGGCGGCCGAGGGTGAACTCCGGCTCGAACGCGGCCACCAGGGAGTAACCCTCGGTGGCCAGCTCGGCGACGGCCTCCTTGAGGAAGGTGCGCGGGCAGGCCTCCCAGGGCGTGCCGTCGGGCAGGCACAGGTCCGAGAGCATCGCGGCCGCACCGGGGGCGTGAGGCAATGGGACATATGTGGTGGGGTCGGGAAGAATGCGCACCTCGCCCACCGGACCCATGTGCTCGACCTCCTGGAGCTGGTCGAGCATGTTCATCGCCATCATGGCCACCGTGTGCCCGATGCCCGTGCTGAGCCGTTCGGCCAGCCGTGACCGGGATGCCGCCTTCCCCCGGATCACGCCAGCGTGGTCGGCGTAGAGAAAACGGATCAGCTCGATGCCCTCGAGCTCAGCTCGCTCGAGGATCCGCCGCGCATTGGGATCGAGCTGATTGATCTTGGTGCCGCTCGGGCGATCTCTCATCCTGCCTGCGTAACACGATCTGGCAGCGCGGGGAAGCACCTGACGCAGACAGAAGCTCGCGTCAGGTCAGAACATTGGTAAAGAAGACAGCCAGTTGGTTGGCGCCCTGGAGAATTCCATCAAACACTCCGTTGACCGCCGCCGCAGCCTGGGCCGGCTTGGTGAAAAGGTAGAACACCACGAACGCGACAGCCACGTAGGTGAGCACCTTCTTGACCTGCATGGGGGCCTCCTGCAGTCCATTCCCAGCCGTATATACCCGGATCTGGGCGATCATCGGCATCTTCTGTGAAGATGTTCATGATCATAACCGGGGGGCTTCTTTCCACTGCCATGGTACGGGTTAGAACTCAGCCGTGAGCCCCTACCACGCCGGTATTTCTGCGATAGGGGAGACGGATCACCAGATAGATCGGCAGCGCGATCGGCGACAGCAAGATCGTGAGGATCAGCATCGGGGCCATGACCAGCGGATGGATGTTCCTCTCGCGGCTGTCGAGGTACATCCACCGCCCGAGGAAGAGGTCCCAGGCGAGGATCTGCGCCCACAGCGCGGTCAGGGCCTCCGGCCTGGTCACCAGCTTCTGCAGCCCTTCCAATGAGGGCTGGGTCACCACGGGCCAGAACTCGCCGAACAGGGGTACGAGCAGGACCAGTTCGACGACCACCGCGGGCAGGACGATGAGCGGCGAGCCGGCCACCTGGCGGGTGAGCCGCCAGGTGGGCGCCAGGATCATCAGCGCCCAGAACGGCGCGGCCACGTAGAAGCTCAGGTCGAACAGGAACGAGGTCATGGAGCGGTCTCTCTCTCGGGCTCTCTCTCGGGCTCTCTCTTGGGGCGGAGCGCGACCGCGGCCGCGCCGAGTGCGGTGACGACCAGGACGCCCAGCACGGCCAGGGTCGCGGCGTCGGGGCGGATCAGCGGCTGGCCGCGCAGGGCCTGCCACAGGATGAGGAGGAACAGGCCACCGTAGGCGAGGCCGGCGATGAACACCAGGCGCAGCCGCACCTCTTCGCGGCGCAGGGCGGCGAACCGCGCGGACAGGGCCGCGAGCAGCAGCGCGAACAGGGGCAGCAGTTGCAGGGCGTGCATGCCCACGAAGTGCGGAACGCGCAGGTCGCCGCCGACGGTGCTCCAGCCGACCACGGGCAGTCCCGGGCCGCCGTCGGGCACGCCCACGCTGTGGGCGCCGGCGAAGTCCTCGGCCCACGTCTGCCCGGGCACGCTGGTCACCATCAGGCCGCCGGAGGCGATGCCGAACGTGGAGACGACCAGGCCCAGCCGTACCGTCCAGGTGCTCACGCGGTCGGCCTGGCGTTCGATGATCACGAAGACCGCGGCGACCAGGTTGGCGAGCATGAGCAGGCCGATCGTGACGCCCATGGCGATCCAGATCGACCTGTCGAGCGGGGTCGCCTCGTTGAAGTGACTGTGCCGGCCGCGGGCTGCCTGGAAGACGATGAGCGCCACCTCGCCCAGCCCGGCCACGACCAGGGTGGTGCCCGCCCACCAGTTCACCCGTCCGGCCCGGTGGCGGAGCGAGAGCAGCCAGGCCCACGTGAACGCGTAGAGCGTGAACGAGATCGTGAACTTCAGGGGCTTGATCCAGAGCGGGAGGCCGTCGAGCGTGCGGCCGTCCACGAAGACGAGGGCCAGGAAGATCGAGCTCAGCGCGGCCATGGCGGCGGCGAACAGGAGGAGCGGGCGGTGCCATGGCAGCATGGAAGCCTCCTACGTGGATAGTGGATAGCACTACTTATCACTATCTATAGCTAGGCTATCCGCATACGGCAAGAGGGGATGTGAAAGCGTGCGCATGGCAGAGCTGAGCGAGTCGGCCGGGATCCCGGTCCCGACGATCAAGTACTACATCCGGGAGGGCCTCGTGGCGCCCGGCCAGCCGACCGGCCGTAACCAGGCCGACTACACCGAGGAGCACGTGCGCAGACTCAAGCTCGTGCGCGCCCTCGTCGAGTACGGCGGGCTGTCCATCGCGGTGCTCCGCGACTTGATCGCGAGGATCGACAATCCGGACCTCGAGGCGTTCGACCTGCTCGGCGCGGCGCAGAAGACCGTGACCCAGGCCAAGGACCCGCGGCCGGGGCCGTACAAGGACCGGGCGGAGCGCCGCCTGCACGACCTGCTCACCGAGCGGGGCTGGCGGATCAGGACCGGCGACCCCGCTTACCGCACGGCCGTCGGCGTGCTCGCGACCCTCGACGAGGTCGGCCGCCAGGACATGCTCGACGTGCTCGGCTCCTACGCCGAGGCCGCCGAGCGGATCGCCGAGATCGACGTCGGCCTCGTCGGCGACGTGAGCGACCGCGAGCACGCGGTGGAGATCGTGATCATCGGGACCTCGGTGGGCGACACGCTGATCGCCTCGTTGCGCCGGCTGGCCCAGGCCTCCGTCGGGGAGCGCCTGTACACCTGAAAGCGGCTATACGCCCAGAGAGGCGTCGAGGAGCCGGTCGGCGGCCTCGGGGTCGCCGGTCAGCTCCACCCTGGCGTGCCGCTGCCGTCCGAAGCAGAACATCAGCAGCTCGCCGGCCCGCCCCGTCACCTCCACCTTGGCGCCGCCACGGGGGCCGCCGAGCGCCACGCCGCCGCCGAGCCGGTGCAGCACCACGCCCACCGGCGCCTTGCGCAGCATCAGCCGGGCGCCCGAGGCGACCCGCTTCCAGATGATCCGCTCGAGGTCGTCGGAAAGCTCGCGTGGCTCCCACTCCGGCTGGGCGCGCCGGACGTCCTCGTGGTGGACGAAGAACTCCAGGCTGTTGACGGCCTCGTCGAGGGAGGGCAGCAGTCCGTAGACGCCGCCCGGCTTGCGCACCATGCCGACCAGCTCGGGATAGGGATGCTTGGCCTTGAGCCCGTTCTGCACGGAGGCGGTGTAGCCGGCCAGGGGCTTGATCGCGATGCCGCCCATCGCGTCGGGCCGGCGTTCGCGCAGCACCAGGTGGGCGGCCAGATCGTACGTGCTCCAGCCCGTGCAGAGCGTCGGCGCGTCCGGGCCGAGGCGGTCGAACAGGTCGCACAGCGCGGTGCGTTCGTCGCGAGCGTGAGTCACATGGGCAACCCTACCCGCGGGAATAACGTACAGATCTGGAGTGATAGTGACTTAGGCAGATATGTCAGATCTGGCAGATTGAAGGGATCACTTCCGCGTGGCGACTAAGGTCACCTCGGCCGTGATGCGTCAAGGACTCCGTGTCCTTGGGGTGGCCATTCGCACGGAGAAGGCGGTGTTCGCGCTGGCGGTGCTGGCCAGCGCGGTCTACGGGGGCATGACCGTGGGCTCCGCGTGGGCGCTCGGCTGGGCGACGCAGCACGTGGTGCTGCCCACGTTCGCCCAGGGCGACGTCGCCTCGGGGACGCTGTGGACGGGAACGCTCCTCATCATGGGCGCGGCGTTGCTCAAGTCGTTCGGCGTGGCCGGGCGGCGTATCCTCGCCGGGGTCATCCAGTACCGCATGCAGGCCAGGTCGCGCAGGGACGTGACCAAGCAGTACCTGCGGCTACCGCTGTCCTGGCACCATCAGCACCCGACCGGCCAGCTGCTGTCGAACGCCAGCGCCGACGCCGAGGCCGCCTGGGCGCCGCTCGCGCCGCTGCCGATGGCCGTGGGCGTGATCGTCATGCTGTTCACCGCGGCGATCGCGATGGTGTTCACCGACCTCATGCTCGCGCTGGTAGGTTTCCTGATTTTTCCGGCTATCGCCGTACTGAACCTGATTTATCAGCGCAAGCTCAGCCCGCTCGCCACCCGCGCCCAGAAGCTGCGCGCCGAGGTCAGCGAGATCGCGCACGAGAGCTTCGACGGGGCGCTCGTCGTCAAGACGCTCGGCAGGGAGGAGCTGGAGACCGACCGGTTCCGGCGGCGCGCCCACGAGCTGCGCGACGCCAACATCGCGGTCGGGCGCGTGCGCGGGCTGTTCGACCCGATGCTGGAGGCGCTGCCCACGATCGGCGTGCTCGCGGTGCTCGCCGTCGGCGCGATGCGGCTGTCGGGCGGCTCGATCGACTCCGGTGACCTGGTGCAGGTGGCGTACCTGTTCACGCTGCTGGCCTTCCCGATCAGGGCGCTCGGCTGGGTGCTGGCCGAGCTGCCGCGCAGCGTGGTGGGCTGGCAGCGGGTGCAGGCCGTGCTGGACGCGACCGGCTCCATGGAGTACGGGCAGGCGGCCACGACCTCGTCCGCCCCGGCGGCGCTGGAGGTCTCCGGCGTCTCGTACGCCTACGGCGAGGCCGAGGTGCTGCACGACGTGAGCTTCGACGTGCCCGCAGGCCGTACCGTCGCCCTGGTCGGGCCCACCGGGTCGGGCAAGTCCACGCTCGTGCAGCTGCTGGTCAGGCTCGTGGACCCCGACGCGGGCCGGGTGCTGCTCGACGGCGTGGACCTGCGCGAGCTGGCCTACGGCGGCATCGCCGAGTCGGTGGCGCTGGTGCCGCAGCAGACGTTCCTGTTCGACGACAGTGTGCGCGGCAACATCGCGCTCGGGCTGGAGATCGGCGACGAGGACGTGTGGGCCGCCCTGCGGCTGGCCCAGGCCGACGGGTTCGTCGCCAGGCTCGCCGACGGGCTCGGCACCCGGGTCGGCGAGCGCGGCGCGTCGCTCTCCGGCGGCCAGCGCCAGCGGCTCGCGCTGGCGCGCGCCGTCGTGCGCCGGCCGCGCCTGCTCATCCTCGACGACGCCACCTCCAGCGTGGACCCGCAGGTCGAGGCCAAGATCCTGTACGGGCTGCGGGACGCCGCCGAGGCGTCGACCGTCGTGGTCGTCGCGTACCGGATGGCCACGATCGCCCTGGCCGACGAGGTCATCTATCTGGACCACGGCCGCGTCGTGGACCGCGGGACCCATGAGGAGCTGCTCGAGCGCTGTGCCGGCTACCGCAACCTGGTGACCGCGTACGAGCGCGAGGAGGCCGAGCGGGCCGCCATAGACGTGACAGCCGAAGGGCACATCGAAGGGGAAATCGAAGGGGAAGAGGTCAGCGCATGACGGCGCAGAGCATTCAGGGCAATTCCGAACGTTCCGCGCTGGCCACGATCCGCCGGGGACTCTCTTACACCCCAGAGTTCCGCAAAGGACTGGCGGGGACGCTGGCGCTGGCCGTCGTCGCGACCACCGGAAAGATCATCGTGCCGATCGCGGTTCAGCAGACGATCGACACGGGCCTCAAGAGCGGCACTCCGGACATTCCCTACATCACCGGGGCCGTCCTGGTGTGCGCGGTGGCCGTGCTGCTCACGGCGCTCGCCGCGTACATCATGAACGTCCGCCTCTACAAGGCGACGGAGTCGTCCCTCGCGACGTTGCGCGTGCGCGGCTTCCGCCACGTGCACGACCTGTCGGTGCTCACCCAGAACACCGAGCGGCGCGGCTCCCTGGTCTCGCGCGTCACCAACGACATCGACCAGATCAGCAACTTCATGCAGTGGGGCGGGCTGATGATCATCGTGGCGTTCGGCCAGCTCTTCGTGGCCACCGTCCTGATGTTCGTCTACTCCTGGCAGCTCACGCTGCTCGTCTGGGCCTGCTTCGTGCCGCTCATGATCGCCCTGCCGCGCTTCCAGCGGCTGCTGTCACGGGCGTACACGGTCGTGCGCGAGCGCACCGGCGACATGCTGGCGGCCGTGAGCGAGTCCGTCGTCGGTGCCGCCGTCATCAGGGCGTACGCCTCCGAGCGCCGCACCGCCGAGCGCATCGACAGCGCCGTGAACGCCAACAGGAGCGCCCAGGTCAGGGCGCAGACCATCGTCGGGTTCGTCTTCCCGCTGACCGAGATCGTGGCCGCCATCGCCATCGCCGGGATCGTGCTGCTCGGCGTGCGGCTCGGCCTGTCGGGGGACATCTCCCAAGGGCAGCTGGTGGCGTTCCTGTTCCTGGTCACCCTCTTCGTCTCACCGCTGCAGACCGCCACCGAGGTGCTGAACGAGGCGCAGAACGCGGTCGCCGGCTGGCGCCGCATCCTCGGCGTCCTCGACACCCCGCCCGACGTGGCCGACCCCGGCGACAAGGGCGTGGAGCTGCCCCGCGGCCCCATCTCGGTCGCCTTCGAGAACGTGCACTTCTCCTATCCCGGCGGCGCCCCCGTGCTGCGCGAGGTCACGCTGGCGATCCCGCCGCGCTCCCGGGTGGCCGTGGTGGGGGAGACGGGGTCGGGCAAGACCACGTTCGCCAAGCTCCTGACCCGCCTCATGGACCCGGCCTCGGGACGGGTCACGGTGGACGGCAGCGACCTGCGCGACGTCCGCTTCTCCTCCCTGCGCGAGCGGATCGTCATGGTGCCGCAGGACGGCTTCCTGTTCGACGGGACGCTGGAGGAGAACATCCGCTACGGCAAGCCGTCGGCCACCACCGAGGAGATCGAGCTCGCGATGACCGAGCTGGGCCTGGCCGACTGGCTGGAGGGCCTGCCCGCGGGCCTGGACACGCCCGTGGGCCAGCGCGGCGAGTCGCTGTCGGCCGGCGAGCGGCAGCTCGTCGCGCTGGCGCGCGCCTACCTCGCCGACCCCGACCTGCTCCTGCTGGACGAGGCCACCTCGGCGGTGGACCCGGCGACGGAGGTACGGCTCGCGCGGGCGCTGGAGGGCGTCACGCGGGGCCGTACGGCCATCTCGATCGCGCACCGCCTGTCGACCGCCGAGAACGCCGACGAGGTCCTGGTCTTCGACGCGGGCCGCCTGGTGCAGCGCGGGCCGCACGCCGAGCTGGTCAACGAGCCGGGAGTGTACGCCGACCTGCACGCCTCCTGGGTCTCCGCCGCCCACTCCTGATCAGGGGTCCACGGCGGCGAACGTCACGGTCGTGCCCCCGGGCCCGGACACGATCGTGATGTGCTCGCACAGCATGCGCGTCAACCACAACCCCCGCCCGCGGAACTCGAACCCCGCGGGCGGCCGCATGTCACCCATCCACCCCGCGGGCAGCCCGGGCCCCTCGTCGGTCACCTCGCACCACAGCCGCCCGCCGTGCGACCACAGCCGCAGCCGCCCGTACCCTCCGCCGTGGACCACGGCGTTGGTGGCGATCTCGTTGACCGCGAGCACGAAGTCCTCCAGGCGCCGTCCGCTCAGCCCCTCGTAGGCGGCGTGCTCGGCGACCGCCTTGCGAAGGAGCGTGATGCGCCCGCGCGCGAAGCTCGCGCACAGCACCTGTCTACGCATCGCCCACCCGGCGAACGGTGATGAACTCATCCGCCCTGATCAGCCGGAGCACCCTGGCCATGGAGTCGCCGCAGACGACCACGGTGGACCCCCGGGGCCGCGCCATGGCCGTCAGGGTCAGCAGCTGCGCCGAGCCGGCGTCGATGAAGGCGAGACCGCAGGCGTCGATCACGACCTCGGCGGGCTCCTTCTCCAGCCGCCCCAGCAACGACGCGAACGCCTGCCTGTTGGTCAGGTCGACCTCGCCCCAGACCCGTAGCCCGCACGGCTCGTTGGCGAAGCGCAGCAGCGCCTGCTCGGGCGCGACCGGGTGCACGGACATGGCCCGCTCGATGGACTCACGGGCGAACAGGTTGCGGTCGTACTGGCAGACGGCCGCCAGCCACCGCTCGCCGAACAGCTCGTTGGCCGCCGCCTCGAACGCCGCCTGCCCGCCGGCGTCGCCTGCTCCCCACGACGCGTCGACCAGGGCGTACACGCCGTGCTGACCGTGCTTGCGCGCCCGGTCCTTGGCGTCGGTCAACTTCCTGAGCACCCGGTCCGGGTCGAGGCGGCCGTCGGTGAAGTGGGTGTCGGCGCAGGCCAGGATCTCGACCTGCCCGGCCGACTCGGCGTCGGCGAACCCCGGCACGAGCGGCCCCAGCCACCCGCGCGTCCGCTCGGGGCTCTCGCCATGGGTGATGATCATCACTTTGGTACGGCGGCGCAAGCCGTTCACCGTGAACGCCCTCGCGGCCGCCATCCGCTCCCGCCGGTCCTCGAACGGCAGGCACACGTGATCCCCCAGGTCGGGATCGAGGACGGAGCCCTGCACCACGATGCTGTCCTCCCTGCACGCGTCGCGCCCCGAAGCCACTCCTCGCGGAGCCGTCACGTAGCGCATTGTCTGCAAAACCTACCGTGACGGAGCGCAGACAGGTGTACCTTTTCGGCGGGGCCGCCCACGGGGAGAAGTCATGAGGAGCACGGGCGTGGATTTCCTGCGGATGACGCGACGTCAACACGGCGACCTCGTGGTGGTCAGCCTGACGGGCGAGGTGGACGTGGACAACGTGTCGCAGGTCGGGCAGTGCCTCGACGAGGCGGCCTCGGCGCCCAGGCCGCGGCTCGTGGTCGACCTGACGGGGCTGACCTTCATCGACACGACGGGCCTCGGGGTGCTGGTGCGCCTGCTGGCCACGCTGCGCGAGCGCAACGGCACGATGGCCCTGGTGGCGCCGGACGGCCAGGTGCTGCGACGGCTCCGGCGTACGAATCTGGCGGCGCTGTTCCCCATCTACGACACCCTCGCCCAGGCCCTGGCCTGACACCGCCCCGCGGTCGCGCACGTCAACGGAGTCCGCTCCACCGTCCGCGCAGCTCTGGGCAACGAGCCGGGGTGGCCCCCTCGCACGCGGCATTCGACCGCGCGGCGCACGCGCATACGGGACGGCGAGTGCGGGGTGGCACGCCGCACGGGAGATCGAGTGCGCCGGGTCGGCGGGACGTGGTGCGGCGGTGATCGGGGCGTAGGGGTGGGCTGGTTGAATGGAGGCATGTCCCTCGATCCCAAGGTGGCCGCGCGGTTGAAGCGCAACCCCGACGGCCTCGTCGCCGCGATCGTCCAGCAGTACGACACCGGCGAGGTGCTCATGCTGGCCTGGATGAACGACGAGGCGCTGCATCGGACGCTGACCACCGGCAGGGCCACCTACTGGTCCCGCAGCCGCGCCGAGTTCTGGGTGAAGGGCGACACCTCCGGCAACGTCCAGCACGTCAAGTCCGTGGCGCTCGACTGCGACGGCGACGCCGTCCTCCTCAAGGTCGACCAGGTCGGCGCCGCGTGCCACACCGGGGACCGCACGTGCTTCGACGCAGACCAGCTCGAGATCGCGCTCGGTTAGCGGGTTCGGATGGGGCACAGAGAGCTGTGGGGCTGGGTCGGGGCGACCGCCCTGGGGTGCGTGCTCGTGCTGTTCGCCGCGAGCCGCGCCTGGGTGCGGGTCCTGGGGCAAGGAGGCGCGGGCGCGCCCATCGGCGCCGATCTCAGCCCCGTGCTGACGCCCGTGGCACTGGCCGGGCTGGCCGGCATCGTGGCGGTGCTGGCGACCAAGGGCGCGGGGCGGCGCGTCGTCGGCGCGCTGATCGCCCTGTGCGGGGTGGGCGCGGCGGCCGGGACATGGACGGCGCTGAGCGGCGACACCGTGGACGGCTGGCTGCGCGAACGCAACGTGCTGCACGGCGCCGCCGGGATCCCCTGGGAGCTCACGCCGCTCTGGCCGGCCGTCGCCGCCGTCGGCGCGGCGCTGATGGTCGCCGGTGGGATCGTCGCCGTCGTACGCGGCGGCATGTGGGCGGGGATGTCGGCACGCTACGACAGGACCGCGGACAAGCCCCAGGCCCAGGCCCAGGCCCAGGACGACAGGGCGCTCTGGGACGCGCTCGACCGCGGCGACGACCCCACGGACTCCCGCTGACCCCGCCACGGGCCGAGCCCCGCTGAGGTCCCCATTGAGGGCCTCTGCGAGCCCGGATGGCCTGGCGTGCCGGGCCTCACGCGCTATGACGATTTCTTTACTGTTTTGAACCTGTGTCTGCTTGGCAAACGTTTCCTCAATAAGCTGCCGTTGCAACTCGCCACGAACACTTGAGGAGCCAAGCGCATGAGCTACGGGGATCAGGGCGGTAGCGGCGGCTACGGCGCGCAGCCACCCGGCGGCGGATACGGCCAGCAGCCTCCCGCCGGGGGCGGCGGCTATGGCCAGCAGCCGCCGAGCGGAGGCGGCGGGTATGGCCAGCAGCCTCCCGGCTACGGCCAGCAGCCGCCCAGCAGTGGCGGCTACGGCCAGCAGCCGCCCAGCGGCGGCGGTTACGGCCAGCAGCCGCCGAGCAGCGGGGGCTACGGCCAGGGCGGCTACGGGGAGCAGCCGCCCAGCTATCCGCAGGATCTCGGCTACGGCCAGCAGCCGCCCAGCGGCGGCGGTTACGGCCAGCAGCCCCCGAGCTACGGCGGCTACGGCCAGCAGGGCTACGGCCAGTACGGCCCGCCGCCCCAGCAGGCCAAGTCGACCAACGGCATGGCGGTGGCCTCGCTCGTCCTGGGCATCGTCGGCCTGATCTTCTGCGGCCTGACCAGCATCCCGGGCGTGATCCTCGGCCACATCGCGCTCAACCGGATCAAGAAGACCGGCGAGGAGGGCGGCGGCATGGCCGTCGGCGGCCTGGTCACCTCGTACATCACCGTCGTGCTCTGGGTGCTGGGCTGGATCATCTTCGGCGGGATGCTGCTGTCCCTCATCGGGCTCAGCGCGGCCGCCACGTCGTCCTCGTACGACTACTGACATCCGCAACGGGGCGTGTGCGTAGCCGGACCGTGACGAGCCGCTTGCGGTCCGATTACGACTTGTCCGCAAAATGGACGTTTCTCCACGTAAGAGATGCATTCTCGCTAGGCTGCCGCGCGACTCACCACGAAGATGACGACATAAGGGGTCATTAGCATGAGTTACGGCAACCAGGGCGACGGCGGTTACGGCGGCCAGCCGCCGGGCGGCGGCTACGGGCAGCAGCCCCCGAGCGGCGGTGGCGGTTACGGCGGCGGCTACGGCCAGCAGCCCCCCAGCGGTGGCGGCGGTTACGGGCAGCAGCCCCCGAGCGGCGGTGGCGGTTACGGTCAGCAGCCCCCGAGTGGCGGCGGCTACGGCCAGGGCGGCTACGGCGAGCAGCCCCCGAGCGGTGGCGGCTACGGCGGTGGGTACGGCCAGCAGCCCCCCAGCGGCGGCGGTTACGGCGGCGGCTACGGGCAGCCTCCCGCCGGGGGGACCCCGCCGGAGAACCACCTGGTCTGGGCCATCATCACCACCCTGTTCTGCTGCCTCCCGCTGGGCATCGTGTCGATCGTGAAGTCGTCGCAGGTCAACTCGAAGTGGCAGATGGGCGACTACCAGGGCGCCGTTCAGGCGTCCGAAGAGGCGAAGACCTGGTGGAAGCGGAGCCTGATCGCGGGCATCATCTGGTGGGTCCTGGTGATCATCTTCTACGTCGTGGTGTTCGTCATCCTGGCGTCCAGCGTCCCCAGCACGACCTACTGAGCCGGAAGGCGGATACTGGGAGCATGAGCATCGCAACCACCGAGCGGCGCGGCACGGCCCGACTCAAAGAGCTGCTCGCGCCGCTCGGTGTTGCGGGCGCGACGGGCGCCGTCTTCGCGTTCGTCGGCGTGGTGGACCCCAACCAGCCCGGCCACTACCCCACCTGCCCGTTCCTCTGGATCACCGGCCTCTACTGCCCGGGCTGCGGCACGCTGCGCACCATTCACGCGCTGGCCCACCTCGACCCCGTCACCGCCCTCGGGATGAACCCTCTCGCGGTGGCCACGATCCCGTTCCTGCTGTTCTGGTGGGGGCGATGGGTCGTACGCGCCTGGCAGGGCCGGCCGAGACGCACCACGCTCGCCCATCCGGCGTGGCTGTGGGCCTTCATCGCCCTCATCATGGTCTACTGGGTCGTCCGAAACCTGCCTTTCGGGGCGTTCCTCGCTCCCTAGGTCCTGCCTACTTCGGGGGCCTGTGGTGAGGTGACCCCACGCGGGCCGATACCATCGCAGGACAAGGCAGAGAGCGGACGCGACGCGAACTCTCCGCCGCCCCCACTGTCGACCGGAGGGACCCCAATCGCGTGAGTGAGCCGACGGAAGGGCCGAGTGTCCTCGACGACATCCTCGACGGGGTGCGCGCCGACCTGGCCGCCCGTCAGCAGGCCGTGTCCCTGGACGAGCTCAAGCGGCAGGCCGAGCGGGCCCCGGCCCCCAGGGACGCGATGGCCGCGCTCGGCGGTGACAGGATCTCGGTGATCGCCGAGGTGAAGCGGTCCAGCCCTTCCAAGGGCGCGCTCGCCGCGATCGCCGACCCCGCGGCGCTGGCGGCCGACTACGAAGAGGGTGGCGCTCACGTCATCAGCGTGCTGACCGAGCGGCGCAAGTTCGGCGGCAGCCTCGACGACCTGGCGGCGGTCCGCGCCCGGGTCGACATCCCGATCCTGCGTAAAGACTTCATCCTCACCTCCTACCAGCTCTGGGAGGCCAGGGCCCACGGCGCCGACCTGGCGCTGCTGATGGTCGTCTGCCTGGAGCAGGAGGCGCTCGTGTCACTGATCGAGCGGGCCGAGTCGATCGGGCTCACCCCGCTGGTCGAGGTGCACACCGAGGAGGAGCTCGAGCGGGCGGTCGCCGCCGGCGCCCGGGTCATCGGGATCAACGCCCGCAATCTGAAGACACTCGAGGTCGACCGTGACGTCTTCACGAAGCTGGCGCCGAAGATCCCCGACAACGTGATCAAGATCGCCGAGTCGGGCGTGCGCGGCCCGCACGACCTGCTCGCCTACGCCAGGGCCGGCGCCGACGCCGTCCTCGTGGGAGAGAGCCTGGTCACCGGCAAGGATCCGCGTAAGGCGGTGGAGGCGCTGGTGACCGCCGGCGCCCATCCGTCGACGCGCCCCGACCACTCAGCAGAGGGATAGCAGTGGCACACGAAGGCTCCATCCTGACCTCCGCCGACCTGGCGGGCAACGGCGCGCACGGCGACGACCCCGACGTGCACGGCAAGTTCGGCATCTTCGGCGGCCGGTTCGTGCCCGAGGCGCTCATCCCGGCGCTCGACGAGGTGGCCGCGGTCTACGAGAAGGCCAAGAACGACGCGGAGTTCATCCGCGAGTTCGATCACCTGCTGCGCACGTACGCCGGGCGGCCGACCACGCTGACCGACGTGCCGCGCTTCAGCGAGCAGGCCGGCGGCGCGCGGATCATCCTCAAGCGCGAGGACCTCACCCACACCGGCGCCCACAAGATCAACAACGTGCTGGGCCAGGCCCTGCTGACCAAGCGGCTGGGCAAGAAGCGCGTGATCGCCGAGACCGGCGCGGGCCAGCACGGCGTGGCCACCGCCACCGCGGCCGCCCTGCTCGGCCTGGAGTGCGTGATCTACATGGGCGCGGTCGACTGCGAGCGCCAGGCGCTCAACGTCGCCAGGATGAAGCTGCTCGGCGCCAAGGTGATCCCGGTGACCAACGGCTCCCAGACGCTGAAGGACGCCATCAACGAGGCGTTCCGCGACTGGGTGACCAACGTCGACACCACCCACTACCTGTTCGGCACCGTCGCGGGGCCCCACCCGTTCCCCGAGATCGTGCGCGACTTCGCCCGCATCATCGGCGTCGAGGCCCGCCGCCAGATGCTGGAGCTGACCGGCGGCCTGCCCGACGCGGTGTGCGCGGCGGTCGGCGGCGGCAGCAACGCCATCGGCATCTTCCACGCCTTCATCGGCGACGAGGGCGTCCAGCTGCACGGCTACGAGGCCGCCGGGCGCGGCCTGGAGACGGGCGAGCACGCGCTGACGCTCACCTCGGGCTCGGTCGGCGTGCTGCACGGCTCGCGCACCTACGTGCTGCAGGACGACGAGGGCCAGACCATCGAGTCCCACTCGATCTCGGCCGGCCTCGACTACCCGGGCGTCGGCCCCGAGCACGCCTGGCTGAAGGACTCCGGCCGTGCCACCTACCACGGCGTCACCGACGACGAGGCGATGGCCGCGTTCTCGCTGCTGGCCAGGACCGAGGGCATCATCCCGGCCATCGAGTCCTCCCACGCCCTGGCGGGCGCCCTCGAGCTCGGCCGCGAGCTCGGTCCGGAGGCGACCATCCTGGTCAACCTCTCGGGGCGCGGCGACAAGGACATGGGCACGGCCATGAAGTACTTCAACCTCTAGACCGCGACGGGCCTGCGCCGGGCCGCCCACCGTGCATCCTTCCAGGCAGGGGTAGGGACAGGGCAGGGCATCATGGTGAGACTCGACCTTCGAAACGGACAGACATGACGACTCTTCAGACGGTTTTCGCCAAGGCGAAGGCGGACAACCGGGCCGCGCTCGTCGGCTACCTGCCCGCGGGCTTCCCCTCCAAGGGCGGCGACGTAGCCGCCGCCGCGGCCCTGGTCGAGGCCGGCTGCGACGTCATCGAGATCGGCCTGCCCTACTCCGACCCGCTCATGGACGGGCCGACGATCCAGGACGCGGTGCACAGGTCGCTGACCAACGGCACGCGCATCGCCGACGTGCTGCGCACGGTCGAGGGCGTCGCCGCCACCGGCGCCGCCACGCTCGTCATGACGTACTGGAACCCGATCGACAAGTACGGCGCCGAGCGGTTCGCCCGCGACCTGGCCAACGCCGGCGGCGTGGGCACGATCACGCCCGACCTGACGCCAGAGGAGTCGGAGCCGTGGCGGGCCGCCTCGGCGGGCGCCGGCATCGACACGGTGTTCCTGGTGGCGCCGAGCTCCACGGAGCAGCGCATCAAGGCCGTCGTCGACTGCTGCACGGGCTTCGTGTACGCGGCCTCGCTGATGGGCGTCACCGGCGCCAGGGAGTCGGTCAACTCCGCCGCCGAGGGCCTCGTCCAGCGGACCCGCGCGCACACGGACCTGCCGGTGTGTGTGGGCCTCGGGGTCGGCACGGGAGCGCAGGCGGCCGAGGTGGCGGCCTACGCCGACGGGGTGATCGTGGGGTCGGCGTTCATCCGGCGCATCCTCGACGCGCCCGACGAGGCCGCGGGCCGGGCCTCCATCGGCCAGCTGGCCGGCGACATGGCGCAGGGCGTACGCCGGTAAGGCATAGAGGGATATTTACTGTCCGTATGACGAAATTTCGGGATTAGTGAAAGGTTCTGGCGCTTAGGCCGTGTTTCGAAAGATCACGTGTGTGAGGCGTGTCGGTGATCGTTGAACGAAGAGGTCTCCGGTAGGTGGTTCAACGACCAAGAAGAACGAAATACCGGAGACCTCGTGACCAGCGTAGTGGTGACGAGGCGGCACGACCTCACTGATGCGCAGTGGGCGGCGCTGGAGCCGCATCTGCCTGCCGCATCGGGCAAGGGGCGTCCGCCGAAGTGGAGCAAGCGTCAGTTGATCGACGGGATCCGGTGGCGGATCCGGACCGGGGCGCCGTGGCGGGACGTTCCTGCCTGCTACGGCCACTGGTTCACCGTGTATGGCTTGTTCCGGCGCTGGCAGCGGGAGGGGATCTGGGCGCGGATCCTGGCGGCCTTGCAGGCGTGTGCGGACGCCGCCGGGAAGATCGATTGGACGGTGAGCGTGGACTCCACCATCACCCGGGCTCACCAGCACGCGGCCGGAGCACGCCGGGACGGTCACCTGCAAAAGGAACCACCCGGCGGGGTGCACAGCGAGCCGGCCGATCATGGCCTGGGGCGCTCGCGCGGCGGGCTGACCACCAAGACCCATCTGGCTTGCGAGCAGGGCCGCAAGCTGCTGGCTGCGGTGGTGACCGCCGGGCAGCGGGGCGACAGCCCGCAGTTCATACCGGTGCTCGGCAAGATCCGGGTGGCCCGCCTCGGCGGTGGCCGTCCCAGGACCCGCCCGGACCGGGTCCTGGCCGACAAGGCCTACACCAGCAAGGCCAACCGGACTCATCTGCGCCGGCGTGGGATCAAGGCGTGCATTCCGAGCAAGGCCGACCAGGACGCTCACCGGCGAGCCAAGGGATCGAAGGGAGGTCGCCCGCCCGCCTTCGACCCCGCGTTCTACCGGCTGCGTCACGCTGTGGAGTGCGGCATCAACCTGCTCAAAGGCAACCGCGGCATGGCGACCCGTTACGACAAGCTCGCCGTACGCTACGAAGCCGTCGTCATCATCGCTGCGATCAACCAGTGGCTCAATGCCTTATGAAACACGACCTAGGTCCTTGGCGTGCGGTCCGGCACGGGTGATGATCGGGTCCCCGAGCGGTGTGACGCATGACCCGAAAGGACCCCTATGCGTCCCAGTCCCGTCGTCTTCGCGGCAGCCCTCGCACTGACGGCCCCACTCCTCGCCGGGGTCACGGCCGCCCCGGCGTCCGCCGACCCGACGCCAACGCCCACCCCCACACCCGCGCCCACGTACGAGTTGTCGTCCCCGGAGCCGCCCACGACCGGCGCGCCCCCGCCCGGCCCCACCGCGCAGAACGCGCTCCCAAGGCCCGCGGACGTGGCGAACCCGATCGCCGTCTCCTCGCCCGCGCTCACCGTGGAGCTGGACCCCGGCTTCCCGCGTGTCCTGCGGTACATCGACCGGGCCGGCGGGGCTGTCCTCGGCGGCAGCACGGGCGTGCCCGCCGTCGTGCTCAACGGCCAGGCGCGGACCGCCGCCGTGACGCCGGCCGGGAACGACGGCGCGACCGCGCGCTACCGGCTGGCCTTCCCCGGCCTGGAAGGCGTCGTCCTGGGCGCCAGCATCGGGGTGAAGGGCCGGGTGACGACGTTCAGGATCGACTCGGTGGCCGACACCGAGGCGTTCCGCGTCCACACGATCGACCTGCCGGGCCACGACCTGGTGTCGGTGTCGAGCGCGCAGCCGGGCGCGGCGACCGCGTTCACCCGGCTGGACCCCAACTCGACCCGCACCGCCGACGTCTTCGCCCAGGTCACGGCGGCCACCGCGCCCGACGCCGGTCCGGTCGGGGCGACGTACGCGATCGTGAACACCGACCGGCTGGCCGCGGCGGTCGAGTCGAACTCCACCTACGACCACCCCTCCGGCGTCACCGACAAGGACGCGGCCAGGCTCTGGCACCAGGCCAGGAAGGACGCCGGCGGCACCGTCACGGTGGGCGTGTGGAGCGGTCAGTGGACGCACCGCGCGGACGGCTCGCCGTTCACCGAGGAGCCGCCCTGGGCCAAGGTCGTGGTCACCCCGGACGCCAACGGCGACGGGACGCTCGACTGGCAGGACGGCGCGGTGGCGTTCAGGGACATCGCCGTCGAACCCCCCGGCGCCGAGCAGACCAGGGACCGCGTGGTCACGCACATCCCGTTCAACTTCTCCAGCCAGGCCACGCACCCGTTCCTGCGCACGCTCGACGACGTCAAGCGCATCTCGCTGGCCACCGACGGCCTCGGCCAGCTCGCGCTGCTCAAGGGCTACCAGTCGGAGGGCCACGACTCGGCCCACCCCGACTACGGCGGCAACTACAACCGGCGCGCCGGGGGGCTGAAGGACCTGAACACGCTGCTCAAGGCCGGGAAGGGCTGGAACGCCACGTTCGGCGTGCACGTCAACGCCACCGAGTCCTACCCCGAGGCCAGGAGCTTCAGCGAGCAGCTCGTCAACAAGGACGCCAAGGGCTGGAACTGGCTCGACCAGGCGTACCTGATCGACCAGCGCGGCGACCTGACCAGAGGCACCCTCGCCCGGCGGCTCGCGCGGCTGCGCGCGGAGGCGGACAGGAACCTCGCGGTGCTGTACGTGGACGTCTTCAGGCCGTACGGCTGGGTCGCCGACCGCACGCTGGCCGAGCTGCGCAGGCAGGGCTGGCAGGTGACCACCGAGTGGTCGGACAAGCTGGAACGCTCGTCGCTCTGGTCACACTGGGCCAACGACCTCAACTACGGCGGAGTCACCAACAAGGGACTGAACTCGCAGATCATCCGGTTCATCCGCAACGACGAGAAGGACGTCTGGAACGCCGACCCGATCCTCGGCAACGCCCGCATCGTCGAGTTCGAGGGCTGGCAGGCGAAGAACGACTTCACCGCGTTCTACCGCAACATCTGGGAGCACAACCTGCCGGTCAAGTACCTGCAGCACTACAAGATCATGGACTGGAACGCGGACGAGATCGTCTTCACCGGCGGCGTGCGCGGCACGTACCGGAACGGGAGGCGCGAGCTGTTCGCCGGCGGGCACAAGGTGCTCGACGGGGCCACGTACCTGCTGCCGTGGCAGGGCAAGTACTACCACTTCAACCCGGCCGGAGGGGACACCACCTGGGACGCCGACCGGCCGATGACCGTCTACAGGCTCACCGACCAGGGCCGCGTCAAGACGGGCACGGTCACCCCGGTCAACGGCAGGATCACGTTACGCGCGGAGGCGGGCGTGCCGTACGTGCTCTACCCCGGCAGAGCGCCCGAGCAGGCCGATCCGGACTGGGGGCAGGGCAGCGGCGTGCGCGACCCCGGCTTCAACGGCGACCGGCTCGCCGGGTGGAGCGTCACGGGCCCGGTGAGCGTCCAGAAGAACGACCTGGGCCAGCGGGTGGCGCTGCTCGGCGGCGGGGCGCGGGCGCGGCTCGAGCAGCGGCTGAGGGGCCTGGAGCCGGGCCGTACGTACACCGCCTCCGCGTTCGTCGAGGTCCAGCCGGGGAAGACCCGCGAGACCACCCTGGAGGTGGCCGGGCGGTCGGTGACCGTCAGCCGGTCCACGGCCAGGAACTACATCGCCTCCGACGAGAAGCACGACACCTTCTTCCAGCGGGCCAAGGTGACGTTCACCGCGCCGGGCGGGTCGGCCACGCTGCGGATCACGGCCGCCGCCGCCGACGGGGACGTGCGGGTGGACGACGTGCGGCTGTTCCGGCGGGAGCCGGAGGGAGCGGTGGAGACGTTCGAGTCGGCCGAGCCCGGCTGGGGGCCGTTCGTGAAGGGCGACGCGGGCGGGTCGTTCGACGCGCGCACGCACCTGTCGGAGCGGCACGAGCCGTACACGCAGGCCGGGTGGAACGGCAAGGCGGTCGACGACGTGCTGGAGGGGAACTGGTCGCTGAAGGCGCACGAGGAGCGGCAGGGGCTGATCTACCGCACGCTGCCGTGGACGGCGCGGTTCGAGGCGGGGCACGCGTACAAGGTGTCCTTCCGCTACCAGAACGCGCAGCCGGACACTTACGAGTGGGTGACCGGCTACGACAAGGGCGGCTCCGGCGTCGAGACGCGGCGCACGCCGATCCCCGAGCGGCGCGCCACCGCCACCTTCACCGAACGTGTGACAGGCGGGTGCGGCGACGTGTGGGTCGGCCTGCGCTCGCTCAAGCCCGAGCAGGCCGGGGCCGACTTCATCCTCGACGACTTCTCCGTGACCTACCTCGGCCCGGCGCAGGACGCCGCGGCCTGCGGGACCTTGGAGGTGGCGCCCGCCGCCGTTCTCGAGCAGGGGGCGGCCAACGAGGTCGTCACCACGTTCACGAACCTCGAGGACGTGGCGGCCGGCGACGTCCGCGTGACGTTGGGCGTACCGGACGGGTGGGCGGTCAGCGGCGACGGGACCGGCACGGTCGAGCCCGGCGGGAAGCTGGCCACCACCTGGCAGGTCACGCCGCCCGCGGACGCCGCGTACGGCTCCTATCAGGTGACCGCCGCCGTGACGTACACCGCCGGGGGAGCGGCCAAGCGGCTCACCGCCTCCGCCACCGTGCGCACGCTGCCCCCGCCGCCCACAGCGGACGCCTTCGCGAGCGACCTGCAGTGGGTCGTCGCCGACAACGGCTGGGGGCCGGTCGAGCGCGACCGGTCCAACGGCGACACCGGGGAGGCGGACGGCGGGCCGATCGTCATCGGCGGGCGGACGTTCGCCAAGGGGCTCGGCACGCATGCGCCCGCGAAAGTGCGTTTCTACCTGAGGGGCGCGTGTACGGGCTTCACGGCGTTCGTGGGGGTTGACGATGTGCAGGCCACGCGGGGGTCCGTGCAGTTCAGCGTGGTGGCCGACGGTGTGGAGAAGGCGCACAGCCCCGTGCTGAGGGCCGCCGACGAGGCGTACGAGCTGAGCGCCGACGTGTCCGGCACCCGGTTCGTGGACCTCGTGGCCGGTGACGGCGGCGACGGCAACGGCAACGACCACGCGGATTGGGGTGAGGCCAGGTTCAGGTGCGGCTGAGGTCGTCACGGAGCCCGGCGTAGAGCTGGGAGTAGCGGTTGTAGAGGCCGGTGGGCACCAGGTAGACGTTGACGACGACCTGCATCAGCGCCAGCCAGACGCCGTACTGCACGCCGCTGAGCCCCGGGACGACGTCCACCGGCAGCGTGTAGGCCATGACGACCCGCACGGCGGCGTCCACCAGCAGGCCCGTGCCGTAGATGACCGTGACCACCCGCCAGATCCTGCGGAAGGCCGGCAGCCGCTCCCACAGCACGTCCCACGACTCGCGGTCCGGCCCGACCCGGCCCTCCAGCAGGAAACGGGTGAACACGAACGCCAGCGGGCGCTCGCCGCGCGCGCCGGCCAGGAACCACACGCCGGCCACCGCCATGAACCAGCCGTCCTTGGCCAGCAGGAACCGCGTGTCGTGGACGAGCAGGGAGACCAGGGCGCTGGTCAGCATCATGGCCGTCATGAACATGCCCAGGCGGTCGGGGCGGCGTCGGCGTACGAGGTCGGACACGACACTCATGCCCGGGATGAGCGAGCTGATCAGCAGCGCGGTCTGGTAGCCGGTGCCTAAGGCGCGCAGCACGTAATAGAGGCCGATGGGGAGCCCGATGTCCACCGCGATGGTGAGCAGGCCCCTGAGCCGGGCGCTCATGCCTTGACGGCGCGGGCGAACAGCCCGGCCAGCTCGTCGGCGTACTCGGGCAGGTCGGCGTCCGGGTCGGCCTCCAGCAGGAACGGCAGCCCGTCGAGCGAGCGCTGGATCGCCATCGCGGTCACCCGCACGTTGAACGCGCCGAACTCGCCGGTCTCCTGCCCCCAGGCCAGCAGCCGTTCGACGTGGGAGAGCACCGACAGGTCGATGGCCGCCTCCCGCGCCGACGAGCCGCCCTCCGGGTGGAAGTTGAGGAAGATCTCCGTGGCCACGCGCATCTCCGCGCGGTGCTCGCTGATGTACGCCACCAGCGAGCGGATGTACGTCTCCAGCGCCGCGCCGGGCGTGTGCTGAGCGCTCACCCGCTCGCTCATGAACGCCGACAGCTTCCCGTAGATCGTGCCGATGACCTGGCCGATCAGCTCGTCCTTGCCGTCGAAGTGGTACGAGATCAGGCGCGTGCTGCTGAGCCCGGCGCGCTCGGCGATCCGGGCGAACGACGCCTGCTGGAAGCCGAGCTCGGCGATCGTCGCGATGGTCGCGTCGACGATCTGCGCGCGCCTGGCGGAGCCCGTGACTGTTACTGGCATGAGTAAATATTAACTCGGCTGAGTAATTCCATGCAAGAAACCCCATGCTTAGTCGGTGCTTATCTGCCGCGTGGTCATATGGGATCCCGGTACTGTGCCCATCCCGGCCCGCGATGGCTCAACCCGGCACAGAGAAAGAGGAGATGACCTGTGGACGCGTCACTATCGTCACGCAGCGCCTTTTCAGCGATACCCTGGGTGACGACCGTCGCCCGGCTGGTCCTGGGCGGGGTGCTGATCGCGGCGGGCGCGCTCAAGATCGGCAACCCGGCCGACTCGGTCGTGGCGGTCAAGGCGTACCAGCTGCTGCCCGAGTCGATCGCCGTCACGGTGGGCTACGCCCTGCCGATCCTGGAGATCGTCGTCGGCTTGCTGCTGGTCGTCGGATTGCTGACGAGAGTGGCCGCGGTGATCGGTGGGCTGCTCATGTTCGCGTTCGTGTTCGGCATCGCCTGGGCCTGGGCGCACGGCCTGCGGATCGACTGCGGCTGCTTCGGCGGCGGCGGCCAGCTGGGAGTGGGACAGGAGCCGGCATACCTGCTCGACATCCTGCGCGACTTCGGGCTCGTGCTGCTCGGCGGCTGGATCACGCGTTTCGCGCCAGGCCGCTATGCGCTCGACGGAGCCCTGGGCCTGGGGGGCGACAATCGTAATGAGGGGGAGTACGACGATGAACAAGGCTGAGCGCACCAGTGCCAAGACAGCGCGCGAGAAGATCAAGGAGCAGCAGGCGGCCGCACGCGCCCGTGACAAGCGCAAGCGGCTCACCACCTACGTGACCGCCGGTGTGGTCGCCGTGGCGGCGGTCGGGCTCGGCTGGTGGTATGCGGCCAGCAATTCGCAGCCGGAGGAGGCCGCGGCCGCCCTCGCGCCGATCACCGTGCAGGCCGACGGGTCGGTCGTGATGGCCAAGCAGGGCGTCACCGCGCCCGTGGTCGACGTCTACGAGGACTTCCAGTGCCCGGCCTGCAAAGAGCTCGAACGGGTCAGCGGCCAGACGTTCAAGAACCTCGCCGCCGAAGGCAAGGCCAAGGTCGTCTACCACCCGATCACGATCTTCTCGCAGGAGCCCACCAAGTCCAACTCCGTGCGCGCGGGCAGCGCCGCCCGGTGCATCGCGGACGGCAAGCAGTGGATGGCCTTCCACGACCTGCTCTACCAGAACCAGCCCTCGGAGACCGAGGCGGGCTTCACCCCCGATCAGCTGAAGAACTGGGGCAAGGAGGCCGGAGTGACCGCGCAGGGCTTCGACCAGTGCGTCACCTCGGAGAAGAACGCGGACACCCAGCTCTCGTTCAGCAAGAAGATCATCGACGCGCAGAAGATCAACCATACGCCGACGGTGAAACTGAACGGCTCGGAAATCGACAATTCCGCACTCTTCAGCCCGCAAGAACTGCGCCAGGCGATTACCGAGGCCGCCAAGTAGGCTCTCTTCCGCTACCCTCACCTGACATGCCCCTTGCCTCGATTCCCAGCCCTTCTCAGGGGGTCTGGTATCTCGGAATAATCCCGATCCGGGCTTATGCGCTATGCATCGTGCTCGGCGTCATCGTCGCCGTCTGGCTGAGCGAGCGGCGCTGGCGCGCTCGCGGTGGCCAGAAGGGGACGATCGTCGACATCGCGGTCCCCGCAGTCATCTTCGGGCTGATCGGCGGCCGCCTCTACCACGTCATCACCGACTGGCAGACCTACTTCGGCAGTCGCGCGATCAAGGAGCCCATCCAGGCGCTGTACATCTGGGAGGGCGGCCTCGGCATCTGGGGCGCGATCTCGCTCGGCGCGCTCGGCGTCTGGTGGTATGTGCGCCGGCGCGGCATCTCCATGGGCGCCGTCGCCGACACGGTGGCGCCCGGCATCGCCTTCGCCCAGGCCATCGGCCGGTGGGGAAACTGGTTCAACCAGGAGCTGTACGGCTCGCCCACCACGCTGCCGTGGGGCCTGGAGATCGACGTCAACCACGGGGGCGAGCCGGGGGTCCTCTACCACCCGACCTTCCTGTACGAGTCCCTGTGGGACGTGGCGCTCGGTTTCGCGCTCCTGTTCGCGGGGCGGCGCTTCGCGCTGCACCACGGGCGGCTGTTCGCCCTCTACGTCGCGGGCTACACGCTGGGCCGCTTCTGGATCGAGGGGCTGCGCATCGACCCGGTCGGCGGGGTGGACCACGCGGTGACACTCCTCGGGCTGCGGCTCAACCAGTGGACGTCGATCGTGGTGTTCGTGGCGGCGCTGGCGTACTTCTGGCTGGCCAGGAACCGGGACAGCGCGGAGGTCGTGCTCTCCGCCGAGCAGGCCGGCGAGGCGGCCGGTACGCCGGAGGACGGCGATGCGGAGGCCGGCGTCTCGGCTGCCGATCGGTCGGAGGAGGATGGGTCGGAGGACGAACGGCCCGCGGAGGACGACACGCCCGACGGCACGCCCGACGGCGCGACATCGGAGCCCGCCTCCGAGACCGAGCCCTCGAAGGCTCCTGAGAAGGACGCCTCCTCCGCAACGGACGACGCGGCGACGGACGCCTCCGAGGGCGAGGTCACTGCGGAGGCCTCCGACTCTGACGGCGAAGTCGTGACGAAGGAGAAGAACCCTCGATGAGTGGTCGCGCGGAGATCCACCACCAGCATCGCGACGTCACCGGGGGCTGGTTGCGGCCCTCGGTGTTCGGCGCGATGGACGGCCTGGTGTCGAACTTCGCGCTCATCGCGGGTGTCGCGGGCGGCACGACCAACACGAAGGTCATCGCCCTCGGGGGCGTGGCCGGGCTCGCGGCCGGGGCGCTGTCCATGGCGGGCGGCGAGTACGTCTCGGTCGGCAGCCAGCGCGAGCTGGCCCAGGCGGAGATCGCCGTGGAGCGGCGCGAGCTGGCCCGCCACCCCGACGACGAGCAGGCGGAGCTGGCGGACACCTTCGTCGACAAGGGCGTGGCCCCTGACCTGGCCGCCGAGGTGGCCAGGCAGATCTCCCGCAACCCCGACCGCGCGCTGGAGGTCCACGCCCGCAACGAGCTGGGCGTCGCCCCCGGCGAGCTGCCTTCGCCGGTGGTGGCAGCGGTGTCGTCGTTCCTGTCGTTCAGCGTGGGGGCGGTCCTGCCGCTGCTGCCGTACGTGCTCGGAGCGCGGGAGCTGGTGGTCTCCGCGGTGGTGTCCTGCCTGGCGCTGTTCGCGGCGGGCGCGCTGGTCTCGGCCGTGACGGCGCGCAGCTGGTGGTTCTCGGGGCTGCGGCAGCTCGCGGTGGGCGGGGTCGCGGCGGCGGTCACGTTCGGCGTCGGCAACCTCATCGGCGCGGCGGGCGTGTGATGGCCCGCAGACGAAGCGGCTCCGGGTCGCACGGCAGACCTTCTTCGAGCCCTGACAGCGCGGGACGCTCGCGGGGCACCCACCACACACCCGGGCAAGGGCCGGATGCGGGAAGCTGGCCCGGGCACGGGCCGGACGGCGGGAGCTGGTCCGCGCACGGTGCGGATGGCGGGAGCTGGTCCGGGCGGGATGCCGACGGTGGCGCCCGGCCGGGCCGTGGTGCGGACAGCGGTGGCTGGTTAGCGCAGCGGAACGACAGCTCCGGTTGGTCCGCGCAGGGTGCCGACGGCGCCGGCTGGTCCGGGGTGGGCACGGGTAACGGTGCCGGTGGCCGGGCCTCCGGCAGCTGGCCGGCTGTCGGCGCGGACGGCGGCTGGGAGTCGGGCGACGGTGGCCGGTCGGTGGCGGGCGCTGACGATGGCGGCCGCTCGGCGGTCGGCCGGTCCGCGGCGGGCGCCGACGATGGCGGCCGCTCGGCGGGGTCCCGTGGTGGCCGGAGGGCTGCTCGCACGCGTCGCGCTCGCTCGGCAGACGACGCCCATGGCGGCGGGTGGGGCGCCGATGGTGGCGTTCCCGGTGATGCGCAGCATGGTCGTGGCGCGGCCGATGGCGTTTCGGCTGCTGGGACGCATGGTCGTGGCGCGGCCGATGGCGTTTCAGCTGGTGGGTCCCATGGTCGTGGTCCCGCCGACGGGCCTTCGCCTGTCGGCGTTGATGGGCGTCTCTCGGCCGATGCGGCAAAGGGGAGACGTTCGGCTGCCGGGTCACGTGGTCGGCGCGCGGCCGGTCGAGCAAGCGGTGGCGATCCCGCAGATGAGGTCCATGGCTGGGAGTCGGCTGACGGGGCTGTCCCTTCGGGTGTTGGCGTCGCTGGTGGGGCGTCCGCTGGTGAGGTCGATGTCGGACAGTCGGGGCAGTCGTCGCGTAAGCGGCGGCGTACTCCGCCCTCTGACTGGCAGCTCCCCCTGCTCACCGACTGGGGGCTGCGGCCGAAGCAGCAGCGGCTGCTCGTGATCGTCGTCTCGGTCGTGGCCGTGCTGGCGGCCCTGGGCGGGCTGGTGGCCGTCATCGGCTCCCTCGGCAACTACACCCCGGAACGTCAGCCCGGCGCCGCCGTGGCCGGGCCCGACACGGCGCTGCCGCACATCTTCAGGGGCTGGAGCTCGCCCAAGCTGTTCGACGCCGTCACGGACCGAGCCAAAGATCAGCGGGCGCTCACCGAGAAAGAGGTGTTCGGCCAGAACGAGCTCGCCGTCTCCAAGAAGCTCAAGCTCAAGCTCGTCGCCAAGAAACTCGACACCGACTGCTCCGCGGCGCTGTGGGGCGGGACCCTGCTCGAGCAGGTGTCGGACGCCGGATGCACCCAGGCCGCCCGCGGCCTCTACGTCAGCTCCGACGGCCGCTACGTGGGCCAGTACACGTTGATCAACCTTAAGGACGGCAAGTCCGCCGCCGAACTGGTCGAGTCGCTGAAGACCCTCTACCGGGGCGGGTGGATGCGTCCCCTGGAATCCCCCAAGGCCGCCTTCCCCGCGGGCGGCTACTCCGAGGCGGGCGGCTACGCGCTCGGCCACTACGTCGGCCTGGTGTGGCTCGGAAGGGTCGACGGCGCCGAGCCCGGCCCCAAGGACGACTACGTCTCCCTCACGCTGGCGCTGCGCGGGGCGGAGAAGGCCGTGTACCGCCGCGTCGTCTCGATCACAGGACCATCCTCTTGACACCAAGCCATCTGATTCCGATCGCCAGGTCACGCCACCTGCCCCCGATCACCGGGGCGCGCGGGCCGGTTCCCGCCGTGGGGGTGGTCCGCTGATGTCGCGTCGTGTCGTCATCACCGCCGTGGTCGTCGGCGTGGCCGTCATCGCCGTAGGCGGCTGGTTGTGGCTGCGCCGCGACGAGCCCCGGCCCGCCAGCTTCCACGCCGAGCGCACCTCCGCCTTCTACACCGCCATCGACACCCGCCAGCACGACGCCGCGCCTCTGACCCTGAACGAGGTCTTCACCCCTGCCACCCAGGCCCTCGGCGCCATGCGCCTGGGCTCCACGCGGCAGCTCGCCGACTGTGACGAGGTCCTCTGGGGCACCTCCGCCGCGGGGTGCACGCAGGCGCTGCAGGCCACGTACAAGGGGAGCACGGTGTCGGGCCAGTTCGTCATCTTCAACATGAGCGACGGGCGGGCGGCAGACGCGCTGGTGTCGGCGCTGGACAAGGACGGGTTCGTACGGCAGGACGCCGTGTTCGAGGTCGCTCGCAGCCGGGCCCAGGCGCGGGCCATGGGCCACTACGTGACCGTGAGCTGGGTCGGAGGGACGGCGTCCGACCAGGACCTGATCACTGCCCTGGTGGCGCTCGACGGGCTCGGACGGGTGGTCCAGAACCGGGTTGTGGCCGCGACCTGAGCGAGCTCGGCAACGGCCTTAATTCGGCGGCCGGCCGACATCGGCAACGGTCTGGTCTCAGCGCCGTCTGGTCTCGGCGCCGTCTGGTCTCGGCGACGGTCTGACCCTGGCGAGGGCCTGACCCGGCAAGGGCCTGACCCGGCGTCGCCTGGCTCTCACCGGCGGTCCTGGCCCAGCGGTTGCCGGGCAGGCCCGTTCCGGGTGTGAGGTCAGGTGGTCCTCGTCAGGGCGGTGACGGTCTCGGTGACGGCCTCCGGCAGGCTGGACAGGCGGTGGAGTGGGGCCTCCAGCGGGGTCAGGCCCTCCGCCCACGGGGCCGCCTCGCCGATGAGGGCGCGGGCCTCGTTCTTGGTCAGGCTCGCCCCTTGGGCGCGGGCCACCGCGATGAGGGCCTCGCGCCAGGTGTTGGCCAGCTTGGCGTGCCCGTTGTCCAGGATCCTGCGCAGCACCGAGGCCGCCTCGCCGTCCGGCTGCGGCAGGCGTACGGCATCGAGGACGCCGCCGGCGGCGCTCAGCTTGTAGACGGTGGACAGCACGTCAGGCAGGGACGGAAGGCCGGACCCCACGACGCGGACGTGGGACGCGCGGGTCGCCAGGAGAAGGCGCGGAAGGACGGCCTCGAGGCCGGGCGGCAGGGCCACGGCCACGCGGTCCGGGGCGGCGGCGTGCGGCTTGGAGAGCCAGGTCGAGAGCCGGGCCCGTGGGGTGGTGAGCTCCTTGGGCCAGTCGCCGATCAGCAGCTCGGGGTCGAAGCCCTGAAGGGCCTCCACCGGCGCTGAGAGGGCGCTCTGGGCGCTTTCGACCGCTTGCGGGCCTTGTGTGTAGATGGCGGTGGTTTGACGGCTCAGACGGGACGTCACGGCCGGGCGGGTCTTGGTGGTGGGGCGGAGGATGTACAGGTCGGCGGCGGAACCGATGGCCTCTGCCCCGAAGTATCGGTTGAAGTCGGGATAAATGGCCTCGTAGGCGAGGTTGAGGTCCGCCAGGGCCTGCTGGACCTTGAAGGCCAGCATCGGGGTGCGCTCGCTGGCGCCGTACGCGAGCAGGATGCGGCCGTCGTCCTTCACGGCCTCGGCGGCGCGCGCCACGAACAGGCCCGTGCCCTCCGGCGTGTACGGCGGGTCGGTGAGCGCCAGGTCGTGGTCCCGGGCGGAGGCGGGCAGGCCGAGGCGCAGGTCGGCCCAGCGGGTGCGGACGCCCAGCCGCTGGTCGTCGATGTACGCCAGGATGCGCTCGTCGATGTCGACCACCGTGACGTCGGTCTCCGGATGGACCAGTTTGACGGCCAGCGAGGTCAGGTCGTGGTCGCCCACGCACAGCAGGCGCGTGCCGGGCAGCCAGAACCGGGCGCCCAGCAGCAGCGCCCGCCGCAGCACCGTCTCCGGCGTGGCCGAGACGTGGTCGAGCACGTGGCGGGCGCGCGGGGCCCTGGCGACGAGGTCCTTGAGCCGGTCCAGCTCGTGCGTGTAGTGGGGGAGCAGGTGGGCCACCGGGTCCTCCGGCGGCGGGGCCAGGGCGATGAGGTCCTGGTAGTCGGGGACGTGGGTCAGCGGCACCCGGAAGGTGTCGTCCCTCCGCTCCAGGGTGAGCTCGCGCAGCAGGGCCTCGATCGTGCGCCTGGACGTGGCGGTCTCCCTGACGAGGTCGGCCAGCGTCCACCACCGGGCGTCGCACAGGAGGGTCAGGGCGTGCCTCAGCCGCCTGCTGTCCGCCCCGGCCTCGCTGAGCAGGCGCTCCACGCCGTCACGCTCCATGAGGGCAACCCTATCGGGGGTTGTCCGACCGCTGATCCGCCCGCACGCCGGCCACGTCGCGCCCCTTGCCGGGTACGACGCTTCGCCGGCCCCGGTGCTGTGCCTTCAGCGACTCGTGAGAGGGAGGGTGCCGAAGCGCCCTGTGCGGCTCATGGGGTTTGAAACCGGCAGCGGATGGGGCAGGTGGGGCGGCGGGTGGGTAGAGAGTCGCTCCCATGGCGAAAACCCGCGTGGCCGGCGGGAATTTTGGCGGGCCGGTCCGCGCTTTGGGATAGAGAGTTCGGATGCTGGGACAGGGCCGAATGTTCGCAATGCGGACGTGCTGGGCACCATTCCGGCAGCGTGCGGTAATCTCTACCCACGATATGCAGCAGGGCCAACGTCGTCCCCGCCTGTACGAGCAGTTCACGACAGACGATGACGACGGGAGGGATTAAATGCCTGCTGCCCACCTCGGGTTCCCCGAGCCCCAGGGCCTGTACCACCCCGCCAACGAGCATGATGCCTGCGGTGTCGCCATGGTTGCCGACGTCGCCGGGCGCCGGGGGCACGGGATCGTGGTCAAGGCGCTGACGGCTCTCTGCAATCTCGATCATCGGGGGGCCAAGGGTAGCGAGCCGGACACCGGCGACGGAGCCGGGATCCTGACGCAGATTCCCGATGGGTTCTACCGCGCGAGTGTGCCGTTCGCGCTTCCCTCTGCCGGCGCGTACGCCACCGGCATCGCTTTCCTGCCGTTCGACGAGCAGGCCAGGAGCGTCGCCACCGGCCTGATCGAGGAGATCGCCGCCGAAGAGGGCCTCACCGTGCTCGGCTGGCGGGAGCTGCCGGTCGACCGCGAGCTGCCCGGGCCGAGCGCCAGGGCCGTCATGCCGCACTTCGCCCAGCTGTTCGTCGCCGACCCGGAGGGCCGGGAGGGGCTGGAGCTCGACAGGCTCGCGTACTGCCTGCGCAAGCGGGCCGAGCACGAGGCCCACGTCTACTTCCCCTCGCTGTCCGCCAGGACGATCGTCTACAAGGGCATGCTCACGCCCGACCAGGTCGAGCCGTTCTTCCCCGACCTGAGCGACGAGCGTTACGAGACGGCGATCGCGCTGGTCCACTCGCGCTTCTCCACCAACACGTTCCCGAGCTGGCCGCTGGCGCACCCCTACCGCTACATCGCCCACAACGGCGAGATCAACACGGTCAAGGGCAACCGCAACTGGATGCGGGCCCGCGAGGCGATGCTGGAGTCCGCCCACATCCCGGGCGAAATTTCACGACTTTTCCCCATCTGTGATCCAGATGGCAGCGACACCGCCAGCTTCGACGAGGTCCTCGAGCTGCTGCACATCGGCGGCCGCAGCCTGCCCCACGCCGTGCTGATGATGATCCCGGAGGCGTGGGAGAACCACACCGAGATGGACGACGCGCGCCGGGCCTTCTACGAGTTCCACTCCTCGATGATGGAGGCGTGGGACGGCCCCGCGTCGATCACGTTCACCGACGGCACCCTGGCCGGCGCCGTGCTCGACCGCAACGGCCTGCGCCCGGGCCGCTTCTGGGTGACCGCCGACGGCCTGGTCGTGCTGGCCTCCGAGGCCGGCGTGCTGGACTTCAGGCCGGAGGACGTGGTCAGGAAGGGCCGCCTCCAGCCGGGCCGCATGTTCCTCATCGACACCGCCCGCGGCAAGATCATCGAGGACGACGAGATCAAGGCCGAGCTGGCCGCCGAGCTCCCGTACGAGGACTGGCTGCACGCGGGGCTCGTCCGCTTCGAGGAGCTGCCCGCGCGGCAGCGGGAGATCCCCACGCACGAGGCGCTGATCAAGCGGCAGCAGACCTTCGGCTACACCGAGGAAGAGCTGCGCATCATCCTGTCGCCGATGGCCAAGGCCGGCCAGGAGCCGATCGGCTCCATGGGCACCGACACGCCCGTCGCCGTGCTGAGCGAGAAGCCGCGCCTGCTGTTCGACTACTTCACGCAGCTGTTCGCGCAGGTCACGAACCCGCCGCTGGACGCCATCCGTGAAGAGCTGGTCACCTCGCTGGCCAGCACCATCGGCCCCGAGGGCAACCTGCTCGACCCGGGTCCTTCGTCGTGCCGCCAGCTCGTGCTGCCGTACCCAGTGATCGACAACGACGAGCTCGCCAAGATCATCCACATCAACGACGAGCACGACCTGCCGGGCTTCCACCCGTACGTCATCAGCGGCCTGTACGAGGTCGCCGGCGGCGGCGAGGCGCTGCTGCGCCGCCTGGAAGAGATCAGGGCCGAGGCGTCCCAGGCGATCGCGAACGGCGCCCGGATCATCGTGCTGAGCGACCGCGGCTCCTCCGACACGCTGGCGCCGATCCCGGCGCTGCTGCTGACCGGCGCGGTGCACCACCACCTGATCCAGGAGAAGACCCGCACCAAGATCGGCCTGGTGATCGAGACCGGCGAGGCCCGCGAGTGCCACCACATGGCACTGCTCATCGGGTACGGCGCCGGCGCGATCAACCCGTACCTCGCGATCGAGACCATCGAGGACCTGGTCGACACCGGTGTGCTCCAGATGGACAAGCGCAAGGCCGTGCGCAACCTGATCAAGGCGTACGGCAAGGGCGTCATCAAGGTCATGTCCAAGATGGGCGTGTCCACGGTGGCCTCCTACACCGGCGCGCAGATCTTCGAGGCGCTCGGCCTGAGCCAGGAGGTCATCGACTCCTGCTTCGCCGGCACCACCTCGCGCCTGGGCGGCGTCGGGTTCGACGTGCTGGCCAAGGAGGTCGAGCAGCGTCACCGCCACGCCTACCCGCGGGCGGAGAACGCCCACCGCAAGCTCCAGGTCGGCGGCGAGTACCAGTGGCGGCGCGAGGGCGAGCCGCACCTGTTCAACCCCGAGACCGTCTTCAAGCTGCAGCACGCCACGAGGACCCGCCGCTACGAGATCTTCAAGGAGTACACGAACCTCGTCGACTCCCAGTCGGAGCGGCTGATGACCCTGCGCGGCCTGTTCAAGCTGCGCAAGGGCAACCCGATCCCGATCGAGGAGGTCGAGCCGGTCTCGGAGATCGTCAAGCGGTTCTCCACGGGCGCGATGTCGTACGGCTCCATCTCGATGGAGGCGCACGAGACGCTCGCCATCGCGATGAACCGGCTCGGCGGCAAGTCCAACACCGGCGAGGGCGGCGAGGACCCCGAGCGGCTCTACGACGCCACCCGCAGGTCCGCGATCAAGCAGGTCGCCTCCGGCCGGTTCGGCGTCACCAGCGAATACCTGGTGAACGCGGCCGACCTGCAGATCAAGATGGCCCAGGGCGCCAAGCCCGGCGAGGGCGGCCAGCTGCCCGGCCACAAGGTCTACCCGTGGATCGCCAAGACCAGGCACTCCACGCCGGGCGTCGGCCTCATCTCGCCGCCGCCGCACCACGACATCTACTCGATCGAGGACCTGGCCCAGCTCATCCACGACCTGAAGAACTCCAACCCGGAGGCGAGGGTCCACGTGAAGCTGGTCGCCGAGGTCGGCGTCGGCACGGTCGCCGCGGGTGTGTCGAAGGCGCACGCCGACGTGGTGCTCATCTCCGGGCACGACGGCGGCACCGGCGCCTCGCCGCTCACGTCGCTCAAGCACGCGGGCGCGCCGTGGGAGCTCGGCCTGGCCGAGACCCAGCAGACGCTCCTGCTGAACGGCCTGCGCGACCGCATCGTCGTTCAGGTCGACGGCCAGCTCAAGACCGGCCGTGACGTCGTCATCGCCGCGCTGCTCGGCGCCGAGGAGTACGGTTTCGCCACCGCGCCCCTCGTCGTCAGCGGCTGCGTCATGATGCGGGTCTGCCACCTCGACACCTGCCCCGTGGGCGTCGCCACGCAGAACCCCGAGCTGCGCAAGCGCTTCAGCGGCAAGCCGGAGTTCGTGGTCAACTTCTTCGAGTTCATCGCCGAGGAGATCCGCGAATACCTGGCCGAGCTGGGCTTCCGCTCGCTCGACGAGGCGATCGGCCACGTCGAGCTGCTCGACATGTCGGCGGCCGAGAACCACTGGAAGGCCAGTGGGCTCGACCTGGCCCCGATCCTGCACAAGCCCGAGCTGCCCGCCGGCACGGCGCTGCGCCGCGTCATCGAGCAGGACCACGGGCTGCAGCACGCGCTCGACAACACGCTGATCCAGCTCGCCGAGGGCGCGCTCGCCGAGGGCACCCCGGTCACGCTGGAGCTGCCCATCCGCAACGTCAACCGCACGGTCGGCACCATGCTCGGCTACCAGGTGACCAAGCGGTACGGTGGCAAGGGCCTGCCCGACAACACGATCGACATCTCGTTCACCGGCTCCGCGGGCAACTCGTTCGGCGCGTTCCTGCCGCGCGGGGTCACGCTGAGGCTGACCGGTGACGCCAACGACTACCTCGGCAAGGGCCTGTCCGGCGGGCGGATCACCGTCCGGCCGCACGAGGAGGCCCCGCTCGACGGCCACATCATCTCCGGAAACGTCGCCCTGTACGGCGCCACGTCCGGCGAGGTGTTCGTCCGCGGCGTCGTCGGCGAGCGGTTCTGCGTCCGCAACTCCGGCGCCACGGCGGTCGTCGAGGGCGTGGGCGACCACGGCTGCGAGTACATGACCGGTGGCCGGGCCGTCGTGCTCGGCGCGACCGGGCGCAACTTCGCGGCCGGCATGTCGGGCGGCATCGCGTACCTGCTCGACCTGAAGCCCGAGCGGGTCAACCGCGAGATGGTCGCCATCGAGACGCTCACCGAGGAGGACGGCGAGTTCCTCAAGGAGACGGTCGAGAAGCACTTCGCGGAGACCGGCTCGCCGGTCGCCAAGGAGCTGCTGGCCGACTGGGACTCGGCGCTCGCCCGGTTCGGCAAGATCATGCCGACCGACTACAAGCGGGTGATGGCCGCCGCCGAGGCCGCCCGCATCGAAGGCCGGGACATCGACGAGGCCGTCATGGCGGCCGCGGTGCAGTCATGACCCGCCGTAATGAGCCGGGCCGCCATGGCGGGCTGTGCCTGTCAACCACCGTGCAAAGCTAAGGGAGGCGTAACCGAATGGCTGACCCGAAGGGTTTTCTCACGCACGACCGGGAGCTGCCGGCGCGCCGCCCCGTGGACGTCCGCATCAGCGACTGGCGCGAGGTCTACCAGGACTTCTCGCAGGAGAAGCTGACCAAGCAGGCGGCCCGCTGCATGGACTGCGGCATCCCGTTCTGCCACAACGGCTGCCCGCTCGGGAATCTCATCCCCGAGTGGAACGACCTCGTCTACCGCACCGACTGGCGCGAGGCGATCGAGCGGCTGCACGCCACGAACAACTTCCCCGAGTTCACGGGCCGGCTCTGCCCGGCCCCGTGCGAGGCGGCGTGCGTGCTCGGCATCAACTCCGACCCCGTGGCGATCAAGCGGGTCGAGGTCGAGATCATCGACCGGGCGTTCGCCGAGGGCTGGGTGACCCCGCAGCCCCCGGCCGTCAAGACCGGCAAGAAGGTCGCGGTCGTCGGCTCGGGCCCGGCGGGGCTGGCCGCGGCGCAGCAGCTCACCAGGGCCGGGCATGACGTGGTCGTGTTCGAGCGGGCCGACCGGATCGGCGGCCTGCTGCGGTACGGCATCCCCGAGTTCAAGATGGAGAAGCGGCACATCGAGCGCCGCCTGGAGCAGATGCGGGCCGAGGGCACCGAGTTCCGCACCGGCGTGAACGTCGGCGTCGACATCACCGCCGCCGAGCTGCGTGAGCAGTTCGACGCCGTGGTGCTGTCGGGCGGGGCCACCCAGTGGCGCGATCTGCCGGCGGCCGGACGCGAGCTCAAGGGCGTCTACCAGGCGATGGAGTACCTGCCGCTGTCCAACAAGGTCCAGGAGGGCGACTTCGAGAAGTCGCCGATCTCGGCCGAGGGCAAGCACGTGGTGGTGATCGGCGGCGGCGACACCGGCGCCGACTGCATCGGCACGGCGATCCGGCAGGGCGCCAAGTCCGTCACCCAGCTCGAGATCATGCCCCAGCCGCCGGCGAGCCGGCCCGGCAGCCAGCCGTGGCCGACGTTCCCCATCCTGTTCAAGATGGAGAGCGCCCACGAGGAGCTGGCCGACGGCGGGGGAGAGCGGGTCTACGCGGTCTCCACCACGGAGTTCGTCGGCGACGCCGAGGGCAACGTGCGGGCGCTGCGGCTGGTCGAGGTCGAGGGGCCGCAGAACGGCTTCAAGCCGATCCCGGGCACCGAGCGGGAGATCCCGGCCGAGCTGGTGACGCTGTCCATGGGCTTCCTCGGGCCGGAGAAGGGCGCGCTGCTGCAGGACTTCGCCGAGGTCGCCGGTGACGGCTTCTACGACGCGCGGGGGAACGTCTCGCGCGACAAGACGTACATGTCCAAGGTGGACGGCGTCTTCGTGGCCGGTGACATGGGGCGCGGGCAGTCGCTCATCGTGTGGGCCATCGCCGAGGGGCGGGCCGCCGCCTCGGGCGTGGACCGGTATCTGACCGGGGAGACGGCGCTGCCGTACCCGATCCTGCCGACGGCTCGGCCGCTGGTGTGACCTCAGGCCCGGGGCTTCGGCCCCGGGCCTTTCACGTGCAGTCGCGGGCGATGGCGTCGAGGACGCCCTGCGAGGCCGGGTCGGCGGCGCGGTAGATGATCAGCCGCTGCTCGGGCGTCTGGAGCGGGGCCAGCACCTCGTAGTCGACGGTCAGCGGGCCCTTCGTGCTGTGCCGCAGCAGCTTCTGGCCCCGGCCGTTGACCCGCACGTCGCGCAGCGCCCACAGGCGGGCGACCTCCTCGCTGCCGGTGGTGAGCTCGTCGATCAGCTCCGTCAGCGCCTTGTCGTCGGGGTGGGCCGCCCATGAGGCCCGCAGGTCGGCGATGCTCTCGCGCAGCGCCCGCTCCCTGTCACGGAAGAAGCCGCGCAGGCCCGGGTGGAGCATGCACAGCCAGAGCGTGTTGCGCTGCGGCGGGGGCAGCGTGGCCAGGTCCATCGAGAACAGGGCCGCCATCTCCGGGTTCCACGCCAGGATGTCGAAGCGGTGGTTGATCAGCATGGTGGGCAGCGGCGACAGGTCCAGCACCAGCCGCGCCAGCGGACCCGCCTCCTCCGCCGGCGGAGCATGCCTGGTGGGCCGCTGCTGGGCCAGGTCGAACAGGTAGGCCCGCTCGTCCTCGCTCAGCCGCAGCGCCTCGGCCAGCGCCTCCAGCACCTCGGGGGAGGGACGCAGCCCGCGGCCCTGCTCCAGGCGGATCACGTAGTCGACGCTGACGCCGGCCAGCTCGGCGACCTCCTCCCTGCGCAGGCCCGGGGTGCGCCGCTGGGCGCGGCGGGCGGGCAGGGAGACCTCGCCGGGGGTCAGCCGCTCGCGCCGGGTGCGCAGGAAGGCCGCGAGCTCCCGGGTCTGATCCACGGTGTTCATCTCCTCGATCCTACGACGCGCCTGCCTAGGACCGGTCTTCCCAGGAAGAGCCTTCCCTTCCGCCCCGCCGACCGCCGGAGCAGCCTTGACGGCATGACGACTCTTGACACTTACCGCCTGCTCGGCCGGTCCGGTCTGCGGGTCTCGCCGCTGGCGCTGGGGACCATGACGTTCGGCACGGACTGGGGCTGGGGCTCGGACAAGGACGAGTCGCGGCGGATCTTCGACGCCTACGTGGACCGGGGCGGCAACTTCATCGACACCGCCAACCAGTACACGGAGGGTACCTCGGAGACCCTGGTCGGCGAGTTCGCGTCGGGGCGGCGCGAGCAGCTGGTGCTGGCCACGAAGTACACCCTGGCCAGGCGGCCGGGCGACCCGAACTCCGGCGGCAACCACCGCAAGAGCATGGTCCAGTCGGTGGAGTCGAGCCTGCGCCGGCTGAACACCAACTACATCGACCTGCTCTACCTGCACGCCTGGGACTTCACCACCCCGGTGGAGGAGATCCTGCGCGGCCTGGACGACCTCGTCAGGTCGGGCAAGGTGCTCTACGCCGGCATCTCCGACACGCCCGCCTGGCAGGTCTCCCGCATGCAGGCCATCGCCGACCTGCGCGGGTGGGCCCCGCTGATCGCGCTGCAGATCGAGTACAGCCTGGTCGAGCGGACCGTCGAGCGCGATCTCATCCCGATGGCCCGCGAGATGGGGCTCGGGGTCGTCCCATGGTCGCCGCTGGCCAGCGGGGTGCTGACCGGCAAGTACAGCCGCGCCGACCTCGACCAGGAGGTCTCCGCCGATCCGTCCGGCACGCGCAAGAACGTCGCGGCGGCCAACGGGTCCCTGACCGAGCGCGCCCTGGACATCGCCGACGTGGTCAAGCAGGTGGCCTCCGACCTGGGCGTGACGCCGTCGCAGGTCGCGCTGGCCTGGACGACGCTCAACCCTGGCGTGACCGCGCCCATTGTGGGGGCACGCACGCTGCGGCAGCTGGAGGACAACCTGGCGGCCCTGGAGGTGCGTTTCAGCGAGAGCCACCTGGCCACGCTGGAGGAGGCCAGCAGGGTGGACCTGGGGTTCCCGCACGAGTTCCTGAGCCGCCCCATGCCTCGCCAGGTCATGCTGGGCGGCGTCAAGATCGACCTCGCCCGCTGACCGATGCTCCGCAGAAAGCGCCCGCCCTGTACGGCGGGCGCTTTTATGTCGGTGGATGCGCCTGGAGCACGCGTCCGAGCCCGCGGCCCAAACCGGGGCCAAGGTGGAGCCCGCGCCGGGTACGCCGGCCTGACCTGAGGTGAAGCGGATCCCATGCCTCGGGTCCGCTTCGCTCCTTACCGTCCGAAATTTCACTACGAAGTTGCATCAGCTGATGACTGTCGGGAAGATGCAGAATCTGCGGCACTGGGTGGATGGGGGAAGCATGCGGCGAGTCGCCTCTGGCTTGATGGCGCTTGCCGCCATGGCCGCGTTCACCGCCTGTTCCGCCT
Organism: Nonomuraea helvata; assembly: GCF_039535785.1. Classification (NCBI taxonomy): domain Bacteria; kingdom Bacillati; phylum Actinomycetota; class Actinomycetes; order Streptosporangiales; family Streptosporangiaceae; genus Nonomuraea; species Nonomuraea helvata. The sequence continues at coordinate 1,032,580 of NZ_BAAAXV010000001.1, read as the reverse complement.
CCACCCCGGCCACGGCCCCGCGCAAACCCGCTGCCCCCACGGGCCCCGAATACCTCGTCTTCTACGCCCAAGGACAGCAGCGCCAGGCGCAGGAGGCCGTCGAGCGGGCAGGCGGGACCACGGTGGGAGGGGACGCCAGGCTCGGCTACCTCATGGCCTCGGGCAGCGGCGGATTCGTGGAGCAGGTGGGCGCCGACCGGGCCGTCGTCGGAGTGTCCCCCGACCGGAGCATCGGCTTCGCCACCAACCACGCCGGGGCGGGTGTGACGGCGCGGTCAGCGGCCTTCCCCGACGCGGGATCGTTCACCAGGAGCCGCTCGGGAGAGCCGCTGGCGGGCCGCCAGTGGGACATGCGGATGATCGGCGCCGACCGCGCCAACGCCAAGGTTCCCGGCAGCAGGCAGGTGCTGGTCGGCGTCATCGACACCGGCGTGGACGGCAAGCACCCCGACATCGCCCCCAACTTCAACCGCGAGCTCAGCCGCAACTTCGTCACCGACAAGCCCAAGGACGAGGACGGCGACACGCTCGACGGCCCCTGCGAGGTCAGCGGCTGCAAGGACCCCGTGGACGAGGACGACGACGGCCACGGCACCCACGTGGCCAGCACGATCGCCTCGCCCATCAACGGCATCGGCATCGCGGGCGTGGCCCCGAACGTCCAGATCGTGAACATCCGGGCCGGGCAGGACTCCGGGTACTTCTTCCTCAAGCCCAGCCTCGACGCGCTCACCTACGCCGCCGACATCGGCGTGGACGTCGTGAACATGAGCTACTACGTCGACCCCTGGCTGTTCAACTGCACGGCCAACCCGGCCGACACCAAGAAGCAGCAGCTCGAACAGCAGGCCATCATCACCGGCATGCAGCGCGCGCTCGACTACGCCCGCCAGCACAACGTCACGCTCATCTCCGCCCTCGGCAACGAATCCGTCGACCTCGGCAACCCCAAGGTCGACAAGGAGAGCCCCGGCTACCCGGCGGGCGAGAAGAAGGTCCGCCGGATCGACAACTCCTGCATCGACGTGCCGGCCGAGTCGAACGGCGTCATCTCCGTCTCCGCGCTCGGACCCTCCGGCCGCAAGGCGATCTACAGCGACTACGGCACCGAGCAGACCGACCTCGCCGCGCCCGGCGGCGACGCGGTGGACGGCGAGGGCGCCAAGGCCACCAGGTCGATCCTGGCCGCCGCGCCCGAGCGCGTGCTGCGGGCCGCCGGCCGCATCGACGCCAAGGGCGAGCCCAAGGGCGCGGACGTCGTCAAGGACTGCACGGCCGGCCCCTGCTCCTACTACCAGTACCTCGACGGCACCTCCATGGCCGCCCCCCACGCCACGGGCGTCGCGGCGATCCTCGTCAGCCGCTTCGGCAAGCCCGGCAAGGGCGGGCTCGAGCTCTCTCCCGCCACGGTCGAGGACCTGCTGTACAAGACGGCGACCCCGAAGGCGTGCCCGACGCCCCGCCAGTACGTGTACAAGACCTACGGCCAGACCGTGACGCAGGAATGCCAGGGCGACACGGCCGACAACGGCTTCTACGGACACGGCGTCGTGGACGCCTGGAAAGCCGCCACCGCCGAGCCGTGATCTGCCGCCGAGTCGTGGGCGGTGGTGGGGGAGGCGTACGATATGGGGACGTCTGGCGGTCGCAGCCTGGGCGTGACCTCGACGTTCACCCCGAGAAGTACACGAACTTGACGCGACTGGGGGTCGCCGTTCTCGTTCTGTTCTCCAACGTGGGCTACGTTCTCCGTCGTCAGTGACTGCCAAGTGGTCTGTACCAATTAAGGTAGGACTCGTGACTCGTCGCGCGAAAATCGTCTGCACTCTAGGCCCCGCCACATCGTCCAAGGAACGCCTGCGCGAGCTGATCGCCGCCGGCATGGACGTGGCACGGTTCAACCTCAGCCATGGCAACCATGACATGCACAGAGAGGTCTACGACCGCGTCAGGGAGGTGGCGGCCGACCTGGGCCGCGGTGTAGGCCTGCTCGCCGACCTGCAGGGCCCCAAGATCCGCGTCGGGACGTTCGAGGAGGGCCCCGTCAGGCTGGGCTTCGGCGACGTCTTCACCATCACCACCGAAGACGTGCCGGGCGACCGCGAGCAGGTCTCCACCACCTACAAGGGGCTCCCCAACGACGTACGCCCCGGTGACACGATCCTGGTCGACGACGGCCGCCTCGTGCTCGAGGCCACCCGCGTCGACGGCGACCGCGTCATCACCCGCGTCGTCATCGGCGGCATGATCTCCGACAACAAGGGCCTCAACCTGCCCGGCGTCAACGTCAGCGCCCCCGCGCTGACCGACAAGGACGAGGCCGACCTGCGCTGGGCGCTCCGCACCGGCTTCGACATGATCGCCCTGTCCTTCGTGCGCCGCCCGTCCGACGCCGACGTGGTGCGCAACATCATGGAGCAGGAGGCCGTACGCCTGCCGCTGATCGCCAAGATCGAGAAGCCGCAGGCCGTCGACCGCCTCCCCGAGATCGTCGACGCCTTCGACGGCATCATGGTGGCCCGCGGCGACCTCGGCGTCGAGCTGCCGCTGGAGCAGGTGCCGATCGTGCAGCGGCGCATCATCGAGCTCTGCCGCGAGAAGGCCCACCCGGTCATCGTCGCCACCCAGATGCTCGACTCGATGATGAACGCCCCGCGGCCCACCCGCGCCGAGGCCTCCGACGTGGCTTACGCGGTCATGGACGGCGCCGACGCGGTCATGCTGTCGGGCGAGACGTCGGTCGGCAACTACCCGATCGAGTCCGTCTCCACGATGGACCGCATCGCCTGCGCCGCCGAGGAGACGTCCCTGCACGCCACCCACAAGCTCGAGCGCATGCCGGAGACCACCGGCGGCGCCATCGCGCGCGCCGCCGCCGAGGTGGGGGCCGTCGTCGGGGCCAAGGCGCTGGTGGCCTTCACCATGTCGGGCGAGACCGCTCGCCGCCTGGCCCGCTACCGCTCACCGATCCCGCTCCTGGCCTTCACGTCCTCGCCCCACGTGCGGGGACAGCTGTCGGTGACGTGGGGCGTGGAGACCTTCCACGTGCCGTTCGTGCACCACACGGACGACATGGTGCGGCAGGTGGAGGCGTCGCTGCTGTCGTCGGGGCGGCTGGAGAAGGGCGACAAGGTCGTCATCGTCGCCGGCTCGCCTCCCGGCACGCCGGGCTCGACCAACGCCCTCCGTGTCCACACCATCGGCTCGGCCGTTTCCCACGCGCACTGATTCCGTCGTGGCGGGCCCTTCCGCTGACCGCGGCTGAGGGCCCTCCAGGCACCGGCGGGGCGCCCGCGTGGCTCCCGCTCGATCCGCCACGCCGACGAGCCGGGTCGAGCGGCCAAGACGGCGAGTGCCCTTCCACCGTGGAGAAGGGCACTGCGGTTGCGCACCACGGTGGCGCCTGTGCGCGGGCGACAGGGTGTGAAGCGCCGCCCGCGCAGACAGGGAAGCGTCAGTTGGCGTGCAGGGCGGCGTTGAGCTCGATGCCCTGGCCCGTGCGGGGCACCGCCTCGACCGCGCCCGACTGCGAGTTGCGGCGCAGCAGGATCCCGTTGGAGCCGGACAGCTCGGCCGCCTTCACCACCGTGCCGTCCGGGAGGGCGACCTTCGTGCCCGCCGTCACGTAGAGGCCCGCCTCGACCACGCAGTCGTCGCCCAGCGAGATGCCGATCCCCGCGTTGGCGCCCAGTAGGCAGCGCTCGCCGATCGAGATGACCTGCTTGCCGCCGCCCGACAGCGTGCCCATGATCGAGGCGCCGCCGCCCACGTCGGAGCCGTCGCCGACCACCACACCGGCCGAGATGCGGCCCTCGACCATGGAGGCGCCCAGCGTGCCGGCGTTGAAGTTCACGAAGCCCTCGTGCATGACCGTGGTGCCTTCGGCCAGGTGGGCGCCCAGGCGTACCCGGTCGGCGTCGGCGATCCGCACGCCGGAGGGCAGCACGTAGTCCACCATCCGCGGGAACTTGTCCACCCCGTACACCGTCACCGCGCCCCTGGCCCGCAGCCGCAGGCGCGTCCGCTCGAAGCCCGGCACCGGGCACGGGCCGAAGTTGGTCCAGACGACGTTGGCGAGCAGGCCGAAGATGCCCTCCAGGTTCACCCCGTGCGGCCTGACCAGGCGCGTGGAGATCAGGTGCAGCCGCAGGTAGACGTCGTGCGCGTCCACGGGCGCCTCGGAGAGCTTGGCGATGCCGGTGCGTACCGCCACCACCTCCACGCCCCGCGCCGCGTCGGGACCCGCGAGCTCCATCAGCTCGGCCAGGTCGCCGGCCGCCTCGCCGGCGGAGAGCCGCTCGGTGCCCGTCACGGGCGCGTCGCCCAGCTCGGGGGCGGGGAACCAGGTGTCGAGTACGGTGCCGTCGGCGGCGATGGTCGCGAGCCCGACGCCGAAAGCGCCGGTAGAGGTGGGATCAGTAGCAGTCACGAGCCCAAAAATACCGTTCGCGGGTCAGCCGAGGGCGCCCAGGTCGGCGGAGAGCCAGTGTTCCGGCCGCATCCTGAACGTCACGAGCGCGTGCAGGTCGGAGCCCTGTACGTATCCGTCCAGCGCGTCGGGCGGCAGGTAGCGGGAGGCGATGCGGGTGAGGTCCTCCAGCGTCGTGTGCCCGGAGCTGGTGACAGGCCCCTCGACGGACACGTACCGATAGGTCGGGCTGACCCGCTGCACCAGCATCGAGAACCTGCCCGCCTTCGCGATCAGCTGGGCCTTGCGCGAGTCGCCGTCCGTCAGGAACCTGATGTCGCCACCGGGAACGTAGTCGTACCAGACGGGCACGGCCAGCGGCGCCCGCCCGTCACCCGCCTCCACGGCCAGGCTCGCGATGTACGCCTCCGCCAGGAACGCCTCCCGCTCCGCCACGCTCAACGGCATCCCGCCCCACCCCCGTCTTCATCGATCTTGAGACGGTATTCCCGGTGTGAGCGGTCCCGAAAAGCTCATCAGCACGGCTTTGCGACCTTGTGAAGACGGCGGACCTGCGGTTCAGACTCGCGGAAGGCGCCGCCATCGTCATCAAGCTCGCTACCCTCGGCCCGACGGCTCGACAGGCGGGTTCTACGACGACGGGACCCCTGGTGCCGGTCAGTATTTCGGGCCGACGTGAAGGTCGAGCAGCTCCACGGCCTCTCGCCTGGCGACCGAGAGCTCGTTGCGGTTGTTGAACCGCCAGGCCACGCCGAGCAGGTCGAGCGCCTCGCAGCAGAGAGCCAGGATGTCGCGGGACTCGTTCTTGAAGTGGTAGCGGGGGTATTCGTACCACCGGACACCGCTGGAGAGGACACGACGGACCCGATTGACACCCCGGCAGCCATCGGAGTGGATCAGCCCTCGGGCGAAGCGCCCCGGGTGCTTCTCCATGATTTCCTGCTGCCAGGTGGCCAGCTTGATCTCGCGAGTGTGCTTCATCCCTGGGCCATGCTGCGGGAACAGGCACAGCCAGTGCTTGGAGTAGCTCTTCACCTCCGTACAGCCCTGGCGTCGTCGGCGGCTCACGGACGAGGTGGGCATCGTAAGGGCCATTGCCCGCTCGGCTTCGTCGATCAGACCGGGCCAGGCGTCACTGCAGAAAAGCGAGAGCTGGTAGACATCCTTACGGCATCGGACGATGTGCCCGTCGCCCAGATAGAGCCCTAGGAGGTAGGCATAAGCCGCGTCGTCAAGCTCGCGGCCATGGCAGCGGGGACAGTTGTTGTGGCATCGAAGATCTTGGTCCTTGTTAGAGCGGCGGGCGCCGGTCCGCCACTTCTGGATCGCTCCAATGGAGACGCCACACAGCTCGGCTACCTGCCGGTCGAACAGGCCTTGTGCCGAGAGGCGCAGGGCGCGATCCACGGTCTCGCGGGGGTGCATGAGACCAGTGTGGCAACCATCACTGACAGTTTCTGCTGCGCTACAGGTGCCGGAAGCGGGATTCGAACCCGCACGCCCTTTCGAGCAGACGCTTTTGAGGCGTCCATGTCTGCCATTCCATCATTCCGGCGGATTTATCCGGATTTGTCCGGACAAAAGCCACGCCCTACTGCCGAAGTCGATCAACGAGAGGGCGCCAGCGTGGCTCTAATGTACCGGACATCGGTACTCTTCTGCTCGTGAGTACGCAGCGGCGAGTAGTGATCGCGGAAGACGAGGCCCTGATCCGCCTCGACCTCAAGGAGATGCTCCAGGAGGACGGCTACGTCGTCGTCGGCGAGGCCGGGGACGGTGAGCAGGCGATCCGGCTGGCCGCCGAGCATAAGCCCGACCTCGTCATCCTCGATGTGAAGATGCCGGTGCTCGACGGTATCTCGGCGGCTGAGCGGATCGTGGCGGAGCGGATCGCCCCGTGCCTGATTCTGACCGCGTTCTCCCAGCGTGACCTGGTTGAGCGGGCCAGGGACGCGGGGGCGATGGCCTATCTGGTGAAGCCGTTCACGAAGGCGGATCTGGTGCCGGCGATCGAGATGGCGGTCAGCAGGCACGAGGAGATGGTGGCGCTGGCGGCCGAGGTGTCGAGCCTGTCGGAGCGGCTGGAGACGCGGAAGCTGGTGGAGCGCGCCAAGGGGCTGTTGATGACGCAGCACGGTTGGAGTGAGCCTCAGGCGTTCCGGTGGATTCAGAAGGCGTCGATGGATCGGCGGTTGAGCATGCGTGAGGTTGCTCAGATCGTTATCGACGACGCGGCCGGGCGGAGCTGATAAGGCCCAATATCAGGTGGTTCGGGCCGGTGGGTTGTGGTGTGGTCACGAGTGGGCACCCAACCGGCTTCGGGCGCTTTCGTGGGAGGTGTTCCGGCGCGTAACTGATGGGTGGACGGCAGGTTCGCTCATCTCGAACGGAGACGCTTTCGATGATCCGCTCCATTTGCGCGCCGGTTCGCACGGCTTCCCGAGGGCCGGCCCTTCTCGCCGCGGGGTGCCTGGTGCTGGCGGCGTGTTCGAGCACGACGGCTGCGAGGTCCGGACCGTCCTCCTCGGCTTCGGCGGGGAGAGGGGACGGCAGGCTGGCCAGCGGCACGGTGCTGCCGCAGACGGGTTCGCTGGCTTATCTGGGTCCGCCGATGTTCGCGGGCGTCGATCTGGCGCTGCGGGAGGCGGACGAGGCGGGCGGGGTCATGGGCAGGCCCGTCTCCAAGGTCGACACGGACTCGGGTGACTCGGCGACTTGGCGTCCGACGGAAATGACACCGTGGGGATCCTGCGATGCAGGACTCGTACGGCACGGGCCTGGCCGACCAGGTGCAGAAGAGCGTCACCGAGGCAGTTCACGTATGCGGCGGAGTCGTACGACGCCGTGACGCTGGTGGCGCTGGCCGCCGAGGTGGCCGGGGACGACTCGGGGGTGGCCATCACGGCGAACCTGGTGGACGCCGGGCGTGTTTGGGACATTACGAATCCGCATAAAAGCGGCGTAAGAACTCCCCACCCCCTTCCCGAACAGGCATGCTGAGCTCGGAAAACACAGCGAAGGTGATCGTTCCTTCGTTGAGATAGGGGGAGTCTCTTTTATGATCCGCATTGCTCCAGCAGGACGCGCACTGGCCGTCGCCGCAGCGGCGAGCCTGGCTCTGACGGCCTGTGGTGGAGGCGGTGGTGACACGGCCGCGAAGCAGTCCGACTCGGCGGCCCCGTCCGCGGCGGCCTCCTCGGCTCCCGCGGCCAAGGGTGACGGCACGCTGACGCTCGGCACGGTGCTGCCGCAGACGGGTTCGCTGGCCTTCCTCGGCCCGCCCGAGTTCGCCGGCGTGGACCAGGCCGTCAAGGAGATCAACGAGGCCGGTGGCGTGCTCGGCAAGCCGGTCACCAAGGTCCACACCGACTCGGGTGACACGACGACCAACATCGCCTCGCAGTCGGTGGACAAGCTGCTGGCGCAGAAGGCCGACGCCATCATCGGCGCCGCGTCGTCGTCGGTGTCGGAGTCGATCATTGACAAGATCACGGGTGCGGGCGTGGTGCAGTTCTCGCCGGCCAACACCTCTGACAAGTTCACCACGATCAACGACAAGGGCCTGTACTTCCGCACGGCGCCGCCGGACAAGTTGCAGGGCCGCGTGCTGGGTGACCTGGTCGCCGCCGACGGCAACGACACCGTCGGCATCCTGGCCATGCAGGACTCGTACGGCTCCGGTCTGGCAGACCAGATCACCAAGACCGCCGAGGACGCCGGCTCGAGCGTCGTGGAGCGCGTGGACTACGACCCGAAGGCGGCCGACTTCTCCGCCGACGTGGCCAAGATCAAGGCGAAGAACCCGAAGGCGATCGTGCTGATCGGGTTCGAGGAGGGCGCCAAGGTCGTGGCGGAGCTGGTCAAGCAGGGCCTGACGGCCGACAAGTACAAGTGGTACATGGTGGACGGCAACATGTCGAACACCAACTACCAGAAGATGCCCAAGGGCACGCTCAAGGGCGTCAAGGGGACCATCCCCGGCGCCGAGGCGCCCGACGAGTTCAGGAAGAAGCTCCTGGAGCTCGACCCCAAGCTCAAGGACTACACCTACGCCGCGGAGTCGTACGACGCGGCGAACCTGATCGCGCTGGCCGCCGAGGCCGCCAAGGACGACACCGGCCAGGCCATCGCGGCCAAGCTGCCCGAGGTGAGCAAGGGCGGCGAGAAGTGCAAGAGCTTCAAGGAGTGCGTCGACCTGCTCAAGGCCGGCAAGGACATCGACTACGACGGTCTCAGCGGCCCGGTGGAGTTCGACGACGCCGGTGACCCGTCGGTGGCGACGATCGGCGTCTACCAGTACGGCGACGACAACAAGTACCCCGGCAAGGCGCTGGAGTACCGCACCGGCAAGATCGAGGGTTAGGGGCCTGCCGACAAGAAACCTGCTCATCGGTCTGCCGCCCCAGCATCGTGCCTGGCGGGTGTCGCAGCGGCAGTCCATTTAGCAGGTTTCTCATCGGCCCAAGCCGCACGTCCTCAGCGCGTACGTGATGAGGCGGTCCTGCAGCGGCTTGGGCGGCACCACGATGACCACGCGTTCCTGGCCCCCGTCGATGCTGGCCCGCACGGGGAACAGGAACGCCTTCTTGGCCTCGGCGAACGCGTGCGGGTCGCAGCGGCCGGGGGCGAGCGCGATCGGCACCTCCATCCGCTGCTGCCCGGCCGCCAGCACGCCCAGGGGCCGGTGGCCGGGCGTGACGATGAAGTGGGTGGTCCCGCCCATGTCGTTCAGCGTGACAGCGCCCTGGCCGCGCCGGGTGACCACCAGTTCGCCCCGCATGGCCTTGCCCGACTCCTTCCACTCCGGGCCGAACTCGATGTCCGCCGCCTCCTTGATCAGGAACTCGGAGCACTCGTCCCGCAGCAGCCTGGCCAGCAGCGGGTCGGGATGCGGCACGTCGAACACCACCTTGCGCGGCGGCTCCGAGCCGGTGCTGAGATGCGCCACGACCGTGGCGGGCCGCACCTCGGGCAGGCCCTTGGGGGTGCAGTTGGCGGGGCCGTACGTGATGCGCAGGTCCGTGCGCTCGGTCTTCTTGATGGCGCTGTCGATCCGCTGCGGCGGGAGCGTCCTGAACGAGGGCGTGACAAGCTGGATATCGGCGAAATAGACGGGTGTGTCGGTGGTATTGCGGACGGCCACCTCGATCGCGTGCACGGGCTCGTCCGAACGCCACTGCGCCAGTGAGACGGATACGCCGCCGGGAGGCTTCGCGGAAGGCGGGGGAGAGGGCTCGGAGGAGCCGCAACCGGTGAGGAGCATCGCCGTCACGAGGAGAACCGTAAAGCGCTTCACTCAGTGCAGATTAAGCGTCCTTGCGCAGGTCCGTAAGTTGAGGAGTGATTACGACTCCGCATCCAAGTGCCGACAGTTCCTCAGTGCATCTGTCGGGAGCACGCTGCGGTTTTGTACGTTTCCAGCATTCGTTCGGGAACGCTCGGCGCAGCTGGCGGATCCCGGCCTCTGGAAATGAAGGAGACACTTCATGGTCCGCATTGCTCCCGTGGGTCGGGCGCTGGCTGTCGTGGCTGCCACCAGCCTCGCCCTGACAGCCTGCGGCGGTGGCGGAGGCAACACCGCCACGCAGACTTCCACGTCTGCCGCGCCATCCTCGTCGGCGCCCGCAGCGGCCAAGGGCGACGGCACGCTGACCCTCGGCACGCTGCTGCCGCAGACGGGTTCGCTGGCCTTCCTCGGCCCGCCCGAGATCGCGGGAGTCAACCTCGCCGTCAAGGAGATCAACGAGGCCGGTGGCGTGCTGGGCAAGCCGGTCACCAAGTACGACACGGACTCGGGTGACACGACCACCAACATCGCCTCGCAGTCGGTGGACAAGCTGCTGGCGCAGAAGGCCGACGCCATCATCGGCGCCGCGTCGTCGTCGGTGTCGGAGTCGGTGATCGACAAGATCACGGGTGCGGGCGTGATCCAGTTCTCGCCGGCCAACACCTCCGACAAGTTCACCACGATCAACGACAAGGGCCTGTACTTCCGTACCTCGCCGCCGGACAAGCTGCAGGGCCGTGTGCTGGGCGACCTCGTGGTCGCCGACGGCAACGACACGGTCGGCATCCTCGCGATGCAGGACTCGTACGGCACCGGCCTGGCCGACCAGGTGCAGAAGACCGTCACCGACGGTGGCGCCGAGGTCGTCGAGCGCGTCGACTACGACCCGAAGGCGGCCGACTTCTCCGCCGACGTGGCCAAGATCAAGGCGAAGAACCCGAAGGGCATCGTGCTGATCGGGTTCGAGGAGACGGCGAAGGTCATCGCCGAGCTGGTCAAGCAGGGCCTGCCCGCGGACAAGCACAAGTGGTACATGGTGGACGGCAACACGTCCAACACGAACTACGTGAAGATGCCCAAGGGCACGCTCGACGGCGTGAAGGGCACGATCCCCGGCGCCGCGGCTCCCGAGGAGTTCCAGAGCAAGCTGAAGGAGATCGACCCCAAGCTGCAGGACTTCAGCTACGCCCCCGAGTCGTACGACGCGGCCAACCTGCTCGCGCTGGCCGCCGAGGCCGCCAAGAGCGACGCCGGCGTGGACATCGCGGCCAAGCTGGCCGAGGTGAGCAAGGGCGGCGAGAAGTGCAAGAGCTTCAAGGAGTGCGTGGACCTGCTGAAGGCCGGCAAGGACATCGACTACGAGGGCGTCAGCGGCCCGGTCGAGTTCAACGAGGCCGGTGACCCGGCCGTCGCCACCATCGGCATCTACCAGTACGGCGCGAACAACAAGTACGCCACCAAGGCGCTGGAGTACCGCACCGGCAACATCGCCGGCTAGTACCGCCGCCTCACGTAGAAGGGCCCGGCCGCCACGGCCGGGCCCTTCTTGCTATCTGCATCCCGCCATGATCTCGTCGGCGGCCACGCGGTACTGCTTGAGCAGCGCCACCTGCCGCTTGCGGGGCACGTCGTTCCTGGCCAGCCCCGCGGTCGTGGTCCTGACCGTCTGTACGGCCCCCTTGAGCGAGTCGGGCAGCCGGTCGCCGAATTCCATGGTGATCCCGCGCAGCTCGGCCAGGCGGCCGATCACGGCGTCCTCGAAGTACTGCTGGTCCTCCTGGCCCTTGGGCTTCAGCATGAGGTTGGCGTACCCGATGGCGGAGACCACGCGGGCGCACGGGCTGTCGGTGGGATCGCCGCCGGTGCTGTACTTGGAGGCGGACGAGGCGTTGTCCTGGCAGCCGACGAGCAGGACGGGAAGCATGAGCGCGACTGTCGCAAAACGTTTCACAGCGCTCATTAAAGAACGGCGGAGGGGCTGATAACAGCCCCTCCGCCGTCTTGATCGGGATTTATGCCTTGGCCAGCGTGCCGAGGTACAGCTCGATGACCTTGGGGTCGTTGGCGAGCTGCCGCCCGGTGCCGGTGTAGGCGTTGCGGCCCTGGTCGAGGACGTAGCCGCGGTGGCAGATCTGCAGGCAGCGGCGCGCGTTCTGCTCGACCATGATGACCGTGACGCCGGCCTTGTTGATCTGCTGGGCCTGGATGAACACCAGGTCCTGCAGCTTGGGCGACAGGCCGGCCGACGGCTCGTCGAGCAGCAGCACGGACGGCTCGGTCATGAGGGCCCTGGCCATCGCCACCATCTGCCGCTCACCGCCGGACAGGGACCCGGCGCGCTGCTTGCGCCGCTCCTTGAGCGCGGGGAAGAGCTCGGCGACGAACTCGAAGCGCTCCTTGAACTTCCCCGGCACCTGGAAGGCGCCCATCTCGAGGTTCTCCTCGATGGTGAGGCTGGGGAAGACGTTGTTGGTCTGCGGCACGTAGCCGACGCCGCGGGAGACCAGGGAGTGGGCCTTCATGTTCGTGATGTCCTCACCCTTGAGCAGCACCGTGCCGCTGCGGATGTTGACCAGCCCGAACATGGCCTTGAGCAGCGTCGACTTGCCGGCGCCGTTGGGGCCGATGATGCCGATCAGCTCGCCCTCTTTGACGTAGAGGTCGGAGCCGTTGAGGATGTTGACGCCCGGCAGGTAGCCGGCGATCAGCTCGTCGCAGCGCAGCACGGCGTCCTTGGCGCCCTCCAGGTGGGCGCTGCGGTCGGTGACGGCCGCCTTGGACTGGGCCGACTCGGGGACGGTCATTTCTGCGTCTCCTCTTCGATCTCGGCCTCCAGCGCCGCCTCCGCCTCGTGGAGCTGGGCCGTCAGTTCGCTCTCCGACAGGGGCGCGTCGTGGTGGGCGCCGAGGTAGGCGTCGATCACGCGCTCGTCGGACATGATCGTCCCGGGCGGGCCCTCCGCGATGACGGCGCCCTGGGCCATGACGATCACCCAGTCGCTGATGTCGCGGACCATGTCCATGTCGTGCTCGACGAACAGCACCGTCATGCCCTGCTCGCGCAGGTCCTTGACGTGGCCGAGCAGCGACTGCGTCAGCGCCGGGTTGACGCCGGCCATGGGCTCGTCGAGCATGACCAGCTCGGGCTGGACCATGAGCGCGCGGGCCATCTCCAGCAGCTTGCGCTGGCCGCCGGAGAGCGACCCGGCGAAGTCGTCGCGCTTGGCGTCGAGCTTGAAGCGGGTGAGCAGGTCCTCGGCCCGCTCGGTGATCTCGTCCTCCTGGCCGCGCCACAAGCTCGGCACCAGCGCGCGGAAGAAGTTCTCGCCCTTCTGCTGCTGGGCGCCCAGGCGCATGTTCTCCATGACCGTCAGCTTGGACAGCGCCTTGGTGAGCTGGAACGTGCGCACCATGCCGCTGCGGGCGACCTTGTGCGCGGGCACGCCGTTCATGGCCCGCCCGTTGAACGTCCACGAGCCGGAGTCGGCCGTGTCGAACCCGGTGAGCTGGTTGAAGAACGTGGTCTTGCCGGCGCCGTTGGGGCCGATCAGCGCGGTGATGGAGCCCCGCTGGACCTCGACGTGGCCCACCTCGACGGCGGTCAGGCCGCCGAAGCGGCGCACCACGTTGTCCACCACGAGGATGGGGTCGGGCTTGGGCACGCCGGGATCGCGCGCCAGGTCCTTGAACGCCGCCAGGGCAGCGGCCTTGCGCTCGGAGGTTCCTGCCTGAGCGTGGGTTTCAGCGTGCATCGATTGCTATCTCCCTCTTGTCACCGAAGATGCCCTGTGGCCGGAAGATGAGCAACAGGATCAAGCCGAGGCCGACCAGGATCCAGCGCAGGGCGCCGACCTGGTTGGTGTCCATGAAGGTGATGTACCCCGCGCCGACCGCCTCGGAGAGCACGCCGTAGATGAGGACCAGCAGCCCCCAGAAGATCATCGATCCGATGACGGGGCCCAGCACGCGGGCGGCGCCGCCGAGGATGACCATCGTGTACATGTAGAACGTGGTCTCGGTGCCGAACACGTCGGGCTGCACCGAGGCGTAGGCCAGGCCGTAGAGGAAGCCGCCGAGAGAGCCGATGACGCCGCCCAGGATGAGCGACTGCATCTTGTACGAGAAGACGCTCTTGCCGAGGCTGCGCACGGCGTCCTCGTCCTCGCGGATGGCCTTGAGCACCCGGCCCCAGGGGCTCTTCATGAGCAGGTAGACCATGGTGCAGGCCAGGGCGATGAGCACCCAGCCGACGAGGATGACCCACAGCTGCCGGTTGTTGAAGAACAGCGGCACCGGGCCGAGGTTGAAGCCGTACTGCCCTTCGGAGAAGGGGTTGAGCGCGTAGAAGCCGTCGGAGAAGCCGCGCTGGCCGTCGGAGCCGCCGAAGACGTTCTTGAACGCCACCGAGCGGAAGATGAGCCGGACGATCTCGGCGGCCGCGATGGTGACGATGGCGAGATAGTCGGCGCGCAGCTGCAGGGTCGGTATGCCCAGCAGGATCGCCAGGAGCACGGCGGCGACCAGGCCGACGGCGATGCCGACCCAGAACGGCAGGCCCAGGACGGTGACGGTGACCGCCAGGCCGTAGCCGGCCACGCCCATGAAGGCGGCCTGGCCGAAGTTGAGCAGGCCCGTGTAGCCGAAGTGGATGTTGACGCCGATGGCGGCGATTCCGTACAGCACAGTCTCGACGCCGACCGCGGCCTTGAGCGTCGTGCTGATGATCGTGATCCAGTCCATTCTGATCCTCCCCCGATCAGCCGATCCGCTCGCGGCGGCCGAGGATGCCCTGCGGCCGGACGAGGAGCACGATGATGAGTACGACGAGCGCGCCGACGGACTTGAGCTCCGGCGGCACCCACAGGGTGGAGACCTGGACGAACAGGCCGACCACGAGCGAGCCCACCAGCGCGCCGAACGCGGTGCCGAGCCCGCCGAGCGTCACGCCGGCGAAGATGAGCAGCAGGACGTCCTGGCCCATCGTGTACTTGAGGCTCTGCGACAGGCCGAGCATGATGCCCGCCAGCGCGGCGATGGCGCCGCCCGATGCCCAGATGATCCGGATGACCCGGTCGACGTTGATGCCGGACGAGGCCGCGAGCGCGGGGTTGTCGGCCACGGCGCGGGCCGCCTTGCCGGTGCGGGTGCGCAGCAGCGCGATGCCGACGATGATGAGGACCGTGAGCTCGATGCCCATGGCGACGAAGTTCTTCGGGGCCGCCGTGATGGGGCCGATCTCGACGCCCGGCTGCGCGGTGTACTGCGCGTAGGCCTCGTTCTGGCCGCCGAAGAAGATCAGGAACACGTAGCGGAGCAGGAGCGCCACGCCGATCGAGATGATCATCATGGCGATGGTGCCGGTGCCGCGCTTGCGCAGCACGCCCCAGAAGAAGCGGTCCTGCAGGTACCCCAGTACGCCGGCGACCGCGACGGCGATCACCGCGGCGGGGATGAGATGCAGCCCGAAGCCCACGTTGAACGCGTAGGCGAGGATCGCGCCCAGCGTGACCAGCTCACCGTGGGCGAAGTTGGTCAGGCCGGTCGTGCCGTAGATGAGCGAGAGGCCGAGCGCCGCCAGAGCGATGATCAACCCGAGGTTGAGCCCTTCGAAGGTCAGCTGGGCGGCCTGCTCCCAGAACGTGATCTCCCCGTCGGTGTCCGCCGGCTGCTGCCCGGGGGCGCCCTTGGGCTGGAGAGCGAACAGGACCGTCGAGCAGTTGCCCTCGTAGACGGTCGGCGTGCGGACGTTGTTCCCGCCCCGCACATCGGCATTCTTCGGAAGGCTGCTGACATCCAGGGTGACCTTGTATTTACCTGGCTTGTCGACCTGAACGTCCCACGTGCCCTGTGCGTTGCTTGTGACCTCCTTGACGGGTTGTCCGCTCTCGGTGGTCACGGCGATTTTGGCGCCGTTCACTGGCTGGCCTTGGAGTTTGAGTGTCCCCTTCAGCCCCTGGCAGTCGGCCGTCCCCGCATGGGCGGGTCCTGCCAGCAGGAAGATGAGTCCACCCAGAAAGGCCGTGAACGCGATCACGGCTCTGCGCAATGGTGCTCCCTCAAGTAGGTCAAGAAGGGGTTGTGACCCCTCCGTCTCGACACGCGCGCATCGCAGGCACAACTGGGATGCTGTGGCGGGAGCTTATTCTGGTGCCGCCCGGTTCACTATCGTTCGTCACCAATTAGTGACATGTGTGTGTCACTCATGTGAGGAAACAACGAGCCAGGTCAGGGGCTAAATCGGGGTAGACGCCTGGCGCTCGGCGGATACGAACGGATAACGATCGGCGGGAAAGCTGGACGAGCCCGCGGGTCGGCTTTTGGGGCCGTGTAAGGCTTCCCCGGCCGTACACGTTATCTACTGGGCCTTCCCGCGGGCTCGCGTTCGGACCACCGTAGCGACCCGCGGGTGTGGTGCGCAAAGAGACGGGGGTTTCACCTGTCGCGAAGCATGCAGGTGAGGCGGGAGGTGCAGATGAGCTTTCCCCGCTCGTCGGTGACCTCGATCCCGTACGTCGCCAGCGTCCGGCCGCCGTGCAGCCTGGTCGCGACCCCCGTGACGTATCCCGAGCTCGCCGCGCGGTGGTGGGTGGCGTTGATCTCGATGCCCACCGCGATGCGTTCGGGACCCGCGTGGATGGCGGCCGCCACCGAGCCGAGCGTCTCGGCCAGCACCGCCGAGGCCCCGCCGTGCAGCAGGCCGTAGGGCTGGGTGTTGCCCTCGACCGGCATCCGGCCCACGACCCGCTCGGGACCTGCCTCGATGAACTCGATGCCCATGCGGTCGGGGAGCGTGCCCTCGTGCGCGGCGCCGTACGCCGAGAAGTCCATGGGGTTGGTCTGCGTCAAAGGGACGTCTCCACTCTTCCGAGCTCGGGTTTTCTGTCGCACACGCAGACTAGGCTGCGTGTGTGCCGAAGAGTGAAGTGACCCCCAGCCGCCCGTGCCTGCTGCTGCTTGACGGGCATTCCCTGGCCTACCGCGCGTTCTTCGCGCTGAAGGACGCCAACCTGATGACCACCGACGGTCAGCACACCGAGGCGGTCTACGGGTTCACCTCGATGCTGACCAACGTCCTGCGCGACGAGCAGCCCACCCATGTGGCGGTGGCCTTCGACCGGTCGGAGCCGACCTTCCGCCATGAGGCGTACTCCGACTACAAGGCCAACCGGAGCGAGACACCCGAGGACTTCCGCGGTCAGATGCAGCTCATCTTCGAGTTGCTCGACACGTTCCGCATCCCGCGGCTGTCCAAGGCCGGCTTCGAGGCCGACGACCTCATCGCCACCCTCGCCACCCGCGCCGCCGAGCAGGGCATGAACGTCCTGATCGTGACCGGCGACCGCGACGCGCTGCAGCTGGTCAACGAGCACATCACCGTCCTGATGACGCGGCGCGGCATCAGCGACATGACGAGGTTCACGCCCGAGGCGGTCATGGAGAAGTACGGCCTGACCCCGGCGCAGTACCCCGACTTCGCCGCCCTGCGCGGCGACCCCAGCGACAACCTGCTGAGCATCCCGAGCGTGGGGGAGAAGACCGCCGCCAAGTGGGTGCGCGAGTTCGGCTCCCTGACCGCATTGGTCGACCGGGTCGACGAGGTCAAGGGCAAGGTCGGCGACAAGCTGCGCGAGCACGTCGCCCAGGTGCTGATGAACCGGCGGCTGACCGAGCTGCTCCGCGACGTCTCGCTCGACGTCGAGCTGGGCGACCTCACGCAGGGCACCTGGGAGCGCGAGGAGATCAACAAGCTCTTCGACAGCCTGCAGTTCCGCGGCGAGCTGCGCGAGCGGGTGTTCAAGGTGTTCGGCTCCGGAGAGCAGGAGCCCGACCAGGGCTTCGAGGTCGAGACCGTGCTGCTCGGCCCCGACCGGGTGGCGGGCTGGCTGGCCGCGCTGCCCGAGGGCCGGGCCGGGCTGGCCTTCAAGGGCGCCTACGGCAGCGGCACCGGCCGCGTCGACGGCATCGCCATCGCCTCGCCCGACGGCACCGCCGCCCACATCGACCCCGTCAAGCTCACCGAGGCCGACGAGGCGGCCCTGCGGGCCTGGCTGGCCGACGACGCCAAGCCCAAGGCCGTGCACGACGCCAAGGGGCCCATCCTGGCGCTCTGGGCGCAGGGCATGGAGCTGCGCGGCCTGAGCTGCGACACCGCGCTCGCCGCCTACCTGGCGATGCCGGGCCAGCGCACGTTCGCGCTCGAGGACCTGGCCAGGCGCTACCTCAACCGCGACCTGCGGGCCGAGGAGGAGTCCACGGGGCAGGCCGCGCTGTTCGGCGACGACGAGGACGCCCCGGCCAAGGACCTCGCGCTGCGCGCCCACGCCGTGCGCGAGCTGGCCGAGGCGCTGGAGCGCTTCCTGGCCGGGCGCGGCGGCACCCAGTTGATGACCGACGTCGAGCTGCCGCTGCTGGCCGTGCTGGCCGAGCTGGAGCGGGCGGGCATCGCGGTCGACGGCGAATACTTCGCCGGGCTGGAGGCCGAGTTCGGGGCCGCGGTCAAGCACGCCGTGGAGGAGGCGCACCGCTCCGTCGGCGAGCAGTTCAACCTGGGCTCGCCCAAGCAGCTGCAGGAGATCCTCTTCGTCAGGCTCAACCTCCCCAAGACGAAGAAGATCAAGACCGGCTGGAGCACCGACGCCGACCAGCTCGCGTGGCTGGCCACGCAGACCGACCACGAGCTGCCGACGATCATGCTGCGCCACCGCGACCAGCAGAAGCTACGCACCACCGTCGAGGGTCTGATCAAGGAGATCGCCGACGACGGGCGCATCCACACCACCTACAACCAGATCATCGCCGCCACGGGCCGGCTGTCGTCGGAGAAGCCCAACCTCCAGAACATCCCGATCCGCACCGCCGAGGGCCGTCGGATCCGCCAGGGCTTCGTGGTCGGCGAAGGTTACGAGACGCTGCTGACGGCCGACTACAGCCAGATCGAGCTGCGCATCATGGCCCACCTGTCGGGCGACGAGTCGCTGATCGCGGCCTTCGAGTCGGGCCACGACTTCCACCAGGCCACCGCCGCGCGCGTGTTCGACCTGCCGCCCGAGCAGATCGACGGCGAGCTGCGGGCCCGCATCAAGGCCATGAACTACGGCCTGGCCTACGGCCTGTCCGACTTCGGGCTGGCCGGGCAGCTCAACATCCCGGTGGCGGAGGCGCGGGCGCTGAAGGAGGAGTACTTCGAGGAGTTCGGCGGCGTACGCGACTTCCTGCAGGCCATCGTCCAGCAGGCGCGCTCCGACGGCTACACCGAGACGATCATGGGCCGCCGCCGCTACCTGCCCGACCTCACCAGCGACAACCGCCAGCGGCGCGAGATGGCCGAGCGGATGGCGCTCAACGCCCCCATCCAGGGCTCGGCCGCCGACATCATCAAGGTCGCCATGCTCCACGTCCACCAGGCCATCCGCGAGGAGGGGCTGACCTCCAGGATGCTCCTGCAGGTCCACGACGAGCTCGTGTTCGAGGTGGCCTCAGGGGAGCTGGAGCAGCTCAGGCAGCTCGTCTGCGACCAGATGAACGCCGCCTACCACCTGCGCGTCCCGCTGGAGGTCTCCGTGGGCGTGGGGCGGACCTGGGAGGATGCAGGACACTGATTTTTTGGGGTAGGGCTGCACTAACCTGAACGTAATTTCACCGATTGGTCGGGAGTTCTGTGCAGATCTCAGCGCCCCTCACGCGGATCATCGGCATCGCGAACATCGTGGTGGTCACGGTGGCCGTCATCGGCCTGAGCCTGTTACCGGGCGAGAAACGTCCGCACGCCGAGGCCAGGGCCATGGTCAAGGTCCAGGGCAGCGTCGAGCCGCCGAGCCCCTCCCCGGCGGGCGAGCCGCCGGGGGTGGTGGCCACCCCCGACTTCGCCCGCCAGGTGCACGCCAACGAGGCCGGGCTGGTGCCGGTGCTCATGTACCACCGGATCCTCGCCAAGCGGCTGGCCTCGATCGACCGGACGCCCGACCAGCTCAGGAAGGAGCTGGAGGCGCTCGCCAAGCAGGGCTACGTGCCGATCACGGCCAGGGAGTTCGCCGCCGGCGACATCAGGGTGCCGGCGGGGAAGTTCCCCGTCGTGCTCACCTTCGACGACGGGCACCCCAGCCACTTCGCGCTCGACGCGAGCGGCAACCCCAAGCCCGACACGGCGGTGGGCATCATCCAGGAGGTGGCCAGGAAATACCCGTCGTTCCGGCCGGTCGCCACGTTCTGGATCAACCGGGAGCCGTTCGGGCTGGTCGACCAGGACGCCCAGGCGGCCGCGGTGAAGTGGCTGGTCGACCACGGCTACGAGGTGGCCAACCACACCTGGCGTCACCCCAACCTGCGCGCGCTCGGGAAGAAGAAGGTCCGCGAGCAGATCGTGCGGATCGAGCGCCTGCTGAAGAAGCTCGGCGCGCCGCCGTCCACGACCATGGCATTACCGTACGGCTCGATCCCGCGGCCGAAGAAGCTCGCCCGCACCGGGTCATGGGACGGCACCCGCTATGATTTCGCCGGCGTGTTCCTCGCCGGAGCCGAGCCGTCGCTTTCGCCCTACGCGAAAAAATTCGACCGGGGAGCGATCCAGCGGATCCAGAGCAACGGCAAGAAGGGCGAGTGCCGCAAGTGGTGCTCGCAGTACTGGCTGGAATGGCTGAACAAGCACCCTGGCGAGCGCTACGTCTCCGACGGCGACCCGGAGCGAATCTCCATACCGGAGAAACTACGAGGTAATATCGTCGCCAAGCGAGGGCTCCAGGTCATCGCCTACTGATGGCTCCCCGGATTGACCGCATGGCGATGGTCTCATATGCTGATCGCTGCGCTGTGGGCTCGCGCGCGCCTCAGACGGAGCGGGCTCGCGCTCGGTCACGTCGATGTCGTAATTCCTCGGCTTGATGCGGAAGAGGGCCTGCCGCGCATCCGCCACATCGACATCCTGTCCGCGTTCGGAGCAATTCCACACATGACGTCCAGCACTGAGGCCACCTCGAGCACCCCGCAGGTAGCGGTCAACGACATCGGGTCCGAGGAAGCCTTCCTCGCGGCGATCGACGAGACCATCAAGTACTTCAACGACGGCGACATCGTCGAGGGCACCGTCGTCAAGGTCGATCGAGACGAGGTTCTTCTCGATATCGGCTACAAGACCGAGGGTGTCATCCCCTCGCGCGAGCTTTCGATCAAGCACGATGTCGACCCAGCTGACGTCGTGGAAGTCGGAGAGCACGTCGAAGCCCTGGTTCTCCAGAAGGAGGACAAAGAGGGCCGCCTGATCCTGTCCAAGAAGCGCGCCCAGTACGAGCGCGCCTGGGGCACGATCGAGAAGATCAAGGACGAGGACGGCATCGTCACCGGCACCGTCATCGAGGTCGTCAAGGGTGGTCTCATCCTCGACATCGGCCTCCGTGGCTTCCTCCCGGCCTCCCTGGTCGAGATGCGCCGTGTCCGCGACCTGCAGCCGTACGTCGGCCGTGAGCTCGAGGCCAAGATCATTGAGCTCGACAAGAACCGCAACAACGTGGTTCTGTCGCGCCGCGCCTGGCTCGAGCAGACGCAGTCCGAGGTCCGCCAGACGTTCCTCAACACCCTCCAGAAGGGTCAGGTCCGCAAGGGCGTCGTCTCCTCGATCGTCAACTTCGGCGCCTTCGTCGACCTCGGTGGGGTCGACGGCCTGGTCCACGTGTCCGAGCTGTCCTGGAAGCACATCGACCACCCGTCCGAGGTTGTCGAGGTCGGCCAGGAGGTCACGGTCGAGGTCCTCGACGTCGACATGGAGCGCGAGCGCGTCTCCCTGTCGCTCAAGGCCACCCAGGAAGACCCGTGGCAGCAGTTCGCCCGCACCCACCAGATCGGCCAGGTCGTGCCGGGCCGCGTCACCAAGCTGGTGCCGTTCGGTGCGTTCGTCCGGGTCGAGGAGGGCATCGAGGGCCTGGTCCACATCTCCGAGCTGGCCGAGCGTCACGTGGAGATCCCGGAGCAGGTCGTCCAGGTCGGCGACGAGATCTTCGTCAAGATCATCGACATCGACCTCGACCGTCGCCGCATCAGCCTCTCGCTGAAGCAGGCGAACGAGGGTGTCGGCACCGAGGTCGAGTTCGACCCGACCCTGTACGGCATGGCCGCCACCTATGACGACCAGGGCAACTACATCTATCCCGAGGGCTTCGACCCCGAGACCGGTGAGTGGCTCGAGGGCTTCGACAAGCAGCGCGAGGAGTGGGAGCGGCAGTACGCCGAGGCCCAGACGCGTTTCGAGGCGCACAGGAAGCAGATCGAGGAGGCCCGCAAGGCCGAGGCGGAGGCGGGCGAGGCTGCTCCCTCCTCCTACAGCGGCGAGACGCAGGCTCCCTCGGGCGGTTCCTCGTCGGCCCCGGCCGGTGGCGCCCTCGCCTCCGACGAGGCCCTCGCGGCTCTGCGTGAGAAGCTCGCCGGCGGCCAGAGCTGACGATCTGGTCTGACTGACCCGTTTCCGGAAGGCCCCGCACCGACTGTGGTGCGGGGCCTTCCGCGTTCTCTCCAAGTGCCTCGGGGAACGCGGAATCTACCTTGCCGCATTGGTTCCTATGGTGGTCGGCATGGAAGAGATCAAGCCGTTCCGCATCGCCGTTCCCCAGCAAGACCTCGACGACCTGAGGGCGCGGCTGCGGCGTACCAGGTGGGCGCGCCAGTTGCCCGGCGGGTGGAGCCGAGGCGTGCCCGTGGCGTACCTGCGGGAGCTGACCGAGTACTGGGCCGACGGGTTCGACTGGCGGGCGCAGGAGGCCAGGCTGAACGCGTTCCCGCAGTTCACCACCGACATCGATGGGCAGACCAGCCATTTCCTGCACGTCCGCTCGCCCGAGCCCGGGGCGCTGCCACTGATCATCACGCACAGCTGGCCGAACTCCGTCGCCGAGTTCCTCGACGTCATCGGCCCGCTCACCGACCCCCGAGGGCACGGGCTCGACCCCGACGTCGCCTTCCACGTCGTCGCGCCCTCCCTCCCGGGCTTCGGCTTCTCACAGTTCCCCGAGCCGGCCGATGAGCGGCCGTGGAGCATCGAGCGGGTGGCCCGCACGTGGGCCGAGCTCATGCGCAGACTCGGGTACGAGCGGTACGGCGCCCACGGCAACGACGCGGGGGCGCTGGTCACGCCGCAGCTGGCCGCGCTGGACAGCGAGCACGTCGTCGGCTCGCTCATCACGGCCGGGCTCGGCATCCCCACCGGGGATCCCGCGGAGCTCGAAGGGCTGGGCAAAGAGGAGCTGGACGAGCTCCAGGAGATGTCCGCCTGGATGACCGGAGGCAGCGGGTACGGGCCCTACCTGGCCGCCAGGCCGCAGACGCTCGCGCACGGGTTCGCGGACTCGCCCGTGGCGCAGCTCGCGTACCTGGTGGAGAGGTTCAAGGAGTTCGACGGGTGGGGTTCGGGCGCCGAGCCGATCGCGCGGGACCTGGTGCTCACCAACGCGACCCTCTACTGGCTGACGAACACGGGCGCGTCGTCGTCGTGGACGTACTACGAGGGCGCCGCCGGGCTGCCGATCCACCAGAGCGTGGTGCCGACCGGCGTGACGCACGGCGGGTCCGCGCTGATGCGGCGGATCGCCGAGCGGGACAACGACATCGTCTACTGGGGCGACGCCCGCAGCCCCAGCCACATGGTCGCCATGGCGGCGCCGGACAGCCTGGTGGCGGGCATACGAGCCTTTTTCCGGGCGATCCGCTGAGCGGGTCGCAGATTTTACCTGGAGGTCCCGGCGAGCCCGCCGCCCTCCGGGCCCGGCGCTGCCAGACTGACCTGCGCTGTCGACACCTACGACGCTCAGGGGCAATGCGGTGGGCAAGGCTCAGCGGGTGACCATCCTGGTGACGGCCGTTCTGGCGGCCGCGGCCGCCGTCTCGCAGGCGGCGACGGGCGGGGCCGCCGCGGCCCTTCCCCAGTGGCAGGACTGCGGCGACGGGTTGCGGTGCGCGAAGCTGTCCGTGCCGGTCGACTGGGCCAGGCCGCACGCGGCCCGTACCGAGATCGACCTCGCCCTGATGCCCGCGCAGGACCCGGCGCACAGCTTCGGCGCCCTGGTGGTGAACACCGGCTACGGCCCCACCATCGAGGCGGTCCGCGCCCAGCCCGACACGGTCAGCGAGCTGACCAGGTGGTTCGACGTGGTGCTCGTCGAGCCGCGCGGGCTCGGGGACCGGGGGAGCGCGGCCATGGTGCGCTGCTCCGTGGCCCAGCCCGACCCGCTGCGCCTGCTCCTCGCCCCTGGGAAGGCCGCATGGCGCTCCTACGCCCGCGACAACGCCGCCTATGACAGAAGCTGCAGGGACGCCGCCGGGCCCGGCTACGTGGGCCTCACGTCCTGGCAGGTGGCCCACGACCTCGACGCCCTGCGCGAAGCGCTCGGCGAGCCGCGGCTGCGCTACTTCGGCTCCTCCTACGGGGCCGTGTACGGGCAGGCGTACCTGGAGCTGTTCCCGCACCGGGCCGGCCGGATGTACCTCGAGGGCGGGTTCGACCACACCGAGCCCGGCCTGGAGCGTCGGCTGACCGCCGAGGCGCGGGCGGACGAGCGGCGGCTCATCGCCTTCCGCGACTGGTGCAGGAGCAGCCTGGTCTGCTCGCTCCACGACGACGACGCCGTGTCGGTCCTCGACGCACTGCGCCGCAGCACGCCGCTCAGCGCCGGACCCGGGCACACGGTGAAGATCAGGCGGCTGCTGGCCGCCGTCAACGCCGGGCTCGCCCCGCAGCACTGGCCGGAGCTGGCCCGGGCCCTGTCCGCGGCCAGGGAGGGCGACGCGAGCACACTGGCCGCGATGGCCACCGTGACCGCGCCGACGCCGCCGGGGACGGTGACGGGCTCCATGTTCTGCCACGACTTCATGCCCGCCGTGCCGAGCTACCGGCGCTTCCTCGCCATGGAGTCACGGCTGCGCGAGGTGGCGCCGCGGGTCGGGTGGATGGCCGGCCGGTACGAGGTCGCGCGCTGCCTGGGCATACCGCGGCAGGGCGCCCCGAGCTGGCCTCCGCACGTGCCGGACGTGCGCAACGGCCGGCCGGTGCTGGTCGGCGCCGGGCGGCTGGACCCCTCCGCCCAGCCCCCCGGGGAGATCCCCGGGGCGCGGGTGCTGTGGCACGGCGACGGGCCCGGCGCGTACCTGCTCCAGGGGGTGGACAAGCTCCGCGCGACCTGCCTGCGGACCCATGTGCACGACTACCTCGTCAACGGCGTTCTGCCGGAGAAGGACACCTTCTGCCCCAAAGAGCTGAGTGCGGGCATGTATTCGTGACCAGTGGCGGTAGTGTGCTGCGCGTGCTGATCGAACGGGCGGTGGCGGCGGACGCGGGCGAGATCCTCACCGTGCAGCGAGCGGCCTACGTGAGCGAGGCCCAGCTGTACGGCGACCCGTACATCCCGCCGCTCGTCGAGTCGCTCGAGCAGGTCCGCAAGGTCATCGAGAGCGCCGTCGTGCTCAAGGCGCTCGACACCGGCCGGGTCGTCGGGGCCGTGCGCGGGCAGGTGTCCGGCACGACCTGCCTGGTCGGCCGCCTGGTCGTCGCGCCCGACCGCCAGGGTCAGGGCCTCGGCACGGCCCTGCTGACGGCCCTGCACGAGGCGGTGCCGCAGGCGGAGGCGTTCGACCTGTACACGGGGCACCTGTCCGAGACCAACCTCAAGCTCTACCGCCGTCTCGGCTACCGGGAGACCCACCGGGAGCGGATGGATGATCACCTGACGCTGGTCCACCTGCGTAGAGAGCCAGATCGATCCCCTCCTCAGCGGTGATCACGGCGCGGCCCATGTCGTCGTCCACCCAGTTCCACCCCCACCGCCACTCCGAGCCCGCGGGGTGCTCGGTGTTCAGCCGGTCGAGGACGGGCTGGAGCGCGGAGACGGGCACGACGATCTGGTGGCGGCCCCGCCACGGCACGTACACGGACGGCGCGATCGGCGGCGCCTGCACCCCGTGCTCGCGCAGCGCCTCGACCACCGCCGCCGGATCCAGCCCGAACAGGTGCAGCGTGGTCGGGTCCCGGTCCACCTCGGCGTCGTAGGCCAGGGCGAGGAGCCAGTGTTCCGGCGACGGCGTCCGGTGGCCCGCCTCGAGGGCCAGGCCGGTCGCGATGCCGTACAGCTTGTAGAAGTGCGGGTTGGCGAAGCCGCCCGCCCGGTGCGCGGGCTTGGCGTGCTGCGGGAGGCACTCGAGCGCGCGGTCGCGGTCCAGCCCCGCCCCGGCCAGCACCCGCGCGGCCACGGAGTCGCCCGACAGCAGGGCGAGGACGACGTGCGGCGGCCCCACCCAGTCGTCTCCCACGGCCGCGGCCTGCTCATGCGCGGCCCGTACGATCGTGGACGTCATACCTTCGATGATGACCCCGTAGGCTTTTCCCGTGTTGAAAACAGGGCTCACGGGCGGGATCGGATCCGGCAAAAGCGAGGTGTCGAAACGGCTCGCCGCCAGGGGCGCCGTCGTGATCGACGCCGACAGGATCGCGCGCGAGGTGGTCGAGCCGGGCACGCCGGGGCTGGCCAGGGTGGTGGGCGTGTTCGGTGACGAGGTGCTCCGCCCGGACGGGTCGCTCAACAGGGAGAAGCTCGGCTCCATCGTCTTCGCCGACTCCGAGCGGCTCGCCGCGCTCAACGCGATCGTCCACCCGCTGGTGGGCGAGCGGGTGGCGGAGCTGCAGAGCGGGGCGGCCGACGACGCGATCACCGTGTACGACGTGCCGCTGCTCGCCGAGAACAACCTGGCCCCCATGTACGACGTGGTCATCGTCGTCGACGCGTCCGACGAGACCCGCATCAGGCGCCTGGCCGAGCACCGCGGCATGCCGGCGGCCGACGCCGAGGCCCGCATCGCCGCCCAGGCGAGCCGCGAGGACCGGCTGGCCGTGGCCGACATCGTGATCTCCAACGAGGGCACGCTCGACGAGCTGGACGCCCGGGTGGACGAGGTCTGGGAGGAGCTGACCAGGCGCGCCGCCCGCGGCTGAGCCCGCTGCTTCCGGCCTCAGAAGGGTGAGTCGAGGGGCACCTGCCGCACCCCCGGCAGGTACGGGTCGAGCTCGCCCAGCTCGAACCGCGACATCCCGATGACGTGCCAGAACTGCCCCGCGGGCTCCCCTTGCACCTTGTATCGCCCGTCGGGAGCCAGCGCCGCCCACCCCTCGGCCAGCCCGAGCAGGGTCGCCCGCCGTTCGCCGCCCTCCCAGAGGATCACCACGCCGTCGTCGCCCGCGCTGGCCAGCAGGTCGGAGACGGGGCTGAAGGCGACCGACCACACCCGGCGGGCGTGCCCGGCCAGCTCGTGCAGCGTCCGCCCGGTCGCGGTCTCCCAGACCCGCACCACCAGGTCGTCGCCGCCGGTGGCCAGCCGGTCGCCCGAGGCGTCGAACGCCAGGCTCCACAGCCGCCCCTCGTGCCGCAGCTCGCGCAGCAGCCGGGGCTGCCAGGCCTGGCCGGGGCGCAGCTCCCACAGCATGGCCCGGCCGTCGTTGCCGGCGCTGGCCAGATGGCGGCCGTCGGGGGAGAAGGCCACCGAGTAGACCCGGTCGGTGTGCCCCTCGAGGGTGGCCACCCGGCCGCCGGAGGCCACGTGCCACAGGCGTACGAGCTTGTCGTCGCAGCCGGTGGCCACGTACTCGCCGTCGGGGCTGAACGCGATCGAGCGGACCCGCCCGCGGTGGTCGGCCAGGTTGACCGACAGCCGCCCGGTCGGGCGGTACCAGATCCTGACGCTGTCGTCGTCGTTGGCCGTGGCCAGCAGGTTGCCGTCGGGGCTGAACGCCTCGGCCCAGACGTGGTCGGTCTCGGCGTGGAGCTCGCGCTCGTAGTCGCCGGTGGTGGCGTTCCAGAAGTGCACGCCGCCGTCGTTGCTGGAGGTGGCCAGCACCGGCCCGGCGGGGGAGAACAGGGCCGAGATGAGCCGGTCGGCCGTGCCGGTGAACTCCCGCAGCCGCCGCGCGGTGCGCGGCTCCCACACGCGTACGACGCCGTCGTTGCCGCTGGTCGCCAGCATCGACCCGTCGGCGCTGAACCTGACGGACGAGATGCGCCGCCCGTGCCCGCGCAGCACCCGCTGGCACTTGCCCGACTCGGGGTCCCACAGGCGTACGGTGCCGTCGTTGCTGCTGGTGGCGAGCTGCTGCCCGTCGGGCCGGAACGCGAACGGCCAGACCGAGCTGCGGTGCCCCGTCAGCTCGACCCGCTGCCCGCCGCCGACCCGCTGGAGCCGGACCACGCCGCCGGAGTCGCCGCTGGCCACCGTCTGCCCGTCAGGGCTGAACGTCACCTGATAGACGGCCGCCGCGTGCGTGGTGTGCACGCCCAGGGACTCGCCCGACGCCTCCCACACGCGTACGCCGCCCGCCGTGTCCCCCGTGGCCAGCCGCGAGCCGTCGGGGGAGAACGTCACGCAGTAGACGCTGCCCGCGTGCCCGCTCAGCACGTGGAGCGGCGTCCACGTGGCGGTGTCCCAGAGGCGTACGGTGCCCGCCTCGTCGCCGCTGGCCAGCAGGCGGCCGTCCGGGCTGTGCACGACGCGGTAGACGCTGCCGCGGTGGCCCTCGAGCGTCTCCTTCACCTGCCCCGAGGCCAGGTCCCAGACCCGCACCACGCCGGCCGCGTCGCCCGTCACCAGCGTGGAGCGGCCGAACGACGCCGTGTAGATCGGCGCCCGGTGCCCGCCCAGCTCGTGCGCGAGCCGGCCGGTGGCGGTCTCCCACACCCGTACGACGCCGTCGCCGCCTCCTGCGGCCACCAGGTGGCCCGAAGGGCTGAGGCGCACCGGCCAGACGCCGTCGGCGTGGCCGGTCAGCCGGCGCAGGCGCTCGCCGGTGAGCGCGTCCCACAGCACCAGGGTGCCGTCGCTCGCGCCCGTGGCCAGCAGGTCGCCCGCGAACGTGACCGCGAAGACGCGGCCGTGGTGCCCCTGCAGGGTGCGCACGGGTGCGCCGCCGACGCAGAGCAGCACGCCGCCGTCCTCGTTGCCGATCGCGATCGTGGCGCCGTCGGGGCTGTAGGCGATGGGCTCGGGCAGGCGGCTGGTCCGGAAGTGGTAGCCGTACGGGACGCCGATGCCGGCCGGCGCGAACTCCACCTCCACCGGCTGTCCCGGCACCACCGCCGCGCCGGGCAGGTGGGGCAGCGTGCCGGTCACGTTGATCAGCGAGGCCCGGTGCCAGCGGGCGCCCTCGACCGCCGCGTCGCTCAGGTCCACCTGAGCCAGTCGCGCCCCCGACAGGTCGGCGCCGGTCAGGTCGGCGCCGGTCAGCGTCGCGCCGTCGAGCCGCGCACCGACCAGCCTGGCCTCGCGCAGGGTGGCCCTGGACAGGTTCGTGCCCGCCAGGGTGGCCTCGGACAGGTCGGCGCCGGTGAGATCCACCTCGCGCAGGTCCCTGGCCGACAGGTCCTCGCCCTTCAGGTTGGCGCCGCGCAGGTCGGCGCGGGCGGGCGTGCGCAGCCTGGCCGCGATCTTGACCGCGTTGGCCCTGGACACGTCGTCGCCGGGCGGGTCGGCGACCCACGCGCGCAGCGCCCGCACGTCGGCCAGGTCGCACAGGAACTCCACGGTCAGCGCCGACAGCGGCCTGCGTGACAGCAGGGCGAGGTTGTCTAGGGCGATGTGGCGGGCGATCAGCCACTCCATCACCGACGCGTGGATGAACCCGAACATCCCCTCCTCGGTCCGCACCAGCAGGCTGCCCGAGCCCATCCGGTACGCCGCGTGCGCCGCCGACAGCTGCCCGTCGGACAGGTCGGTCAGCGTCTCGCCGATCTCGGTCAGCTCGTCCACGCCCAGTAGCGACTCGCCGGTGCCCCACAGCCGCACCGCCAGCACGGTGACCACCCGCCACAGCTCCTCGACGGTCAGCGCGGCGGCCGAACCGGGGACCCTGGCCCGCCGTTCCTCGAAGGCCAGCCAGGAGCTGAGGATCTCGTCGTACAGCAGGGCGGGGCTGATCGTGTGGCGGGCGCCGGCCACCGTACGCAGGCGGTCGGCGTCGAGGTCGGCGATGAAGGTCAGCATGCGCGGGTTCTGCGCCAGCGCGAGCAGGTCCGCGATCTCGCTCATCAGCGACATGCGCGCCCTGGCCTCGTCGCCGTCGTCGAAGCGGTTGGCCAGGTAGGAGCGGATCTGGTCGTGCGTGAAGTCCTCGACGCTGAGCACCCGCCGCTGCGGCAGCACCCCGACCATCTCGCCGAGCGAGGTCAGCACCTGGCTGTGCGACTTGAAGTGCTGCGTACGGCTGGCGACCACGATCTTCGCCTTGTCATCGGCCGCCGCCAGCAGCGTGGCCAGGTGATCGGCCGCCCGGTCGAACGTCAGCCGGGTCACCAGCTCGTCGAACCCGTCGAACAGCAGCACGATCCGCCCCTGCCTGAGCAGGTAGCGGAACGCCTTCAGGTCGATGAACTCCTCGCCGTGGCTCGCCAGGTGGGCCGCCACCAGCGCGTCCACCGAGTGTGACTTGTCCAGGGCGCGCAGCTCGATCAGGATCGGCGTCAGGTGCGGCAGCTCGGCCGGGATGCGCCGGGCCAGCTCGCGCAGCGCGAACGTCTTGCCGTGGCCGAAGTCGCCGAGCAGCAGCAGGAAACGGCCGTGGTCGGTGGCCAGCAGCCGCATGAGCTCGTCGGTCAGTCCTTGCTTGATCTGGTTTCCCGGGCGGTCGAGCTCGCGGTAGCGCTGCGGCACGTACAGGCCGGGCGGGTAGCGGCGGTCAGTGGTGAGCCGGGCCGTCTGCTCGGTGACGTAGCCGGTCAGGTCGAGCAGGCCCTGGAACTCGGCGAAGCTGCGCAGCCGCACCCCCTTGCGCATCAGGTCGTCGCGGAGCGCCCGGGGGGCGGGCGGGCCCTGGAAGACCAGCTCGGCGGTCAGCCCGGTGGCGTGCGCCTGCCGGACGAACCCGTCGGCGGCGCTCTCGGTCAGCTCGCCCACATGCGCGCCGATCAGCGTCTGCCGGACGAAACCGTCCTCGGGGTGGGTGACCACCAGATGCGAGTCGAACCTGCGGATCCTGGCCCGCTCGTGCCTGGCCTCACAGACCTCCGCGATGCGGTCGAGCAGCAGCTCGACCGGGCTGGGCGCGCGCTCGTCCGGCTTGGGCGCGGGCGGCTCGGCCGACGGGCTCTCCCCGGTGAACGTGGCCTGCACGGCCCTCCACCGGTGCGGGACCAGCTCGGGCTCGCCCCCGTGGGGCAGCCAGGTACGCAGCCCGTCAGGGGTGATCTCGACGACGTGGTGCCGCCCGGAGCGCGGGGCCGCGATCCGGCCCCCGTTCCCATCACTCGGTGCCTCGGCCGCGCCCCCGTGGAAGAGCAGGTTGAGCCGGTGTGCCAGCAGCCGCTCGAACGCCGGCGCGTCCCGCAGCTCGCCCGGCGGATGCCCGATCGCGCCCAGCCGCAGCCACGCGCCCTCCTCGTACGGCCGCAGCCGCTCGGCGAACCAGGCCGCCTGCGCCTCGCCGAGCTGCGCGTACGCGTCGCGCTCCAGATGGCTCATCGCCATCGTCGAGTTGAGCCCCGCCACGACCACCTTCAGATCGGGCACCTCGAACAGCGTCCACGGCTGCCCGCCGTCGAACACCCGGTCGTCCAGCCCCTGGTACACCTCGCCGAACAGCCCCGCGAAATGCCGCCACTTGGGCCAGTAGGGAGGCTGCGGGCTCACGTCGTCGGCCTCGCAGGTCATGAAGTACGCGCTGGCCGCGGCCTTGGTCACGTCGCGCGGCCCGGGCAGCAGCACCAGCCGGTGCGGCTCCAGCCCGATCAGCAGCCGCAGGTCGGTCACGAACCGCGTAGCCTGCCCGAACTGCCCTAGACTGCCCGACTCGGTCAGGTCGCCGCTGACCACCATGAGGTCGGGACGCGGCATGCCCCGGTCGTACATGGCGGTCAGATCCGCCCAGATCCGCGCCTGCATGTCCTCCGGCGTGAACGGCTCGCCGGGATCGGGCAGCGCCCTGCCGAATCTGGGGCCGCCGATGTGCAGCACGCTGATCGACCCGCGCGCCTGGTCGGCCTTGGCCGCCGGAGGGAACTTCGGCGCCGTCACGGGCGTGCGCCGCGCCCTGGCCCGCTCGCCCGGCTCGGGCAGCGTCGGCGCGGGCGCCGGCACGCCGGAGCCGTCGGGGAACGCGGGCGCCGCCTCCGGCTTGGCCCGGCCCGCCAGCGCCTCCCGCACCCTGCCCAGCAGCAGCGCCCTGGCCTGCCCCGGGTCGGTGACGCCGAGCAGATCGACCCAGGTGATCGTGGACAGCAGGCCCTCGAGCCGGACGTCCTCCAGCCTGATCGTGACGAGCTTGTTGGAGGGGTTGTCCGGGTCGGCCCGCAGCGCCGCCTGCCACTCCATCCGGCCGTAGCGCGAGGTCAGGTAGTTGCGCGAGAGCACCGCGACGACCAGTTGCGCCTCGCTGACGCCGCGGTCCATGAAGTCGATGAAGTTGGTGCCCGGCACGAAGTCCCACGCCTGGATCATCGTCCGGTAGCCCGCCGCCTCGAGCTCCCATGCGATCCAGGTGGCCCAGGCCGTGTCGGCCGGGGAGTAGCTGACGAAGATCTCGGTCGGCCTGCCGTCACGTGCCATGCCGACAGTATCCCCCCGCGAGGGAGCGCCGTCGCCTGGACTGAGGAGCGTCGGGAGCGCAGCGACCAGAGCGACGAGGGAAGGCGACGGATCTGAGCGACCGAGCCGCCTCACGCAGTGAGGCCATAAGCAGGGACAAGGGTTTTCCGCGATCGGACCGTGCACCCCATAGGATTCGACGGGTGTGGCGGCGTCTTGGCGTGCTCGACAGGATCAGGATCGGGCTCCTCGGTCTCGGTGTGGTGGCCGTGCCGACCGGGCTGCTGCCGTGGAAGGCGGCGGCCGACAGCCTGGACGAGATCTGGCCGCTGCTGATCTTCCTGGTGGCGATCATCGTGCTGGCCGAGCTCACCAAGGAGGCTCAGGTCTTCGACGCCATCGCGGCGAGAATGGCGGTGCTCGGGCGTGGCAACTACGCCGCGCTCTTCTTTCTTTGCACCGCTTTTGCGTCATTTATCACGATATTTCTGAACTTGGACACGACGGCGGTGCTGCTCACCCCCGTCATGCTCGCCCTGGCCCCCAAGGCCCGCATCGCCGCCCTCCCTCTGGCCATGACCACGATCTGGCTGGCCAACACCGCGAGCCTGCTGCTCCCCGTCTCCAACCTGACGAACCTCCTGGGCATGGAGAAGATCGGCCTGGACGCCCAGGAGTTCGCCGCGCGCATGTGGGCGCCGCAGCTCGCCTCGATCGCGGTGACGATGGCGTTCCTGTGGGCGTTCTACTGGCGCCGCGGCGAGCGGCGCGACCTGCGCTACACGCCGCCGCTGCTGGAGCCGGTGGCCGACCGCGTGCTGTTCGGGGCCGCGTCGGCGGGCTGCCTGCTCTTCATCGTCCTGCTGCTGCTCAAGGCGCACGTGGCCGTCGCCGCCACGGCAGCGGCCGTGATCGTCGTGGCGGCCTTCCTGGTACGCGCCCGCAAGCGCCTGACGTTGAGCCTCATCCCGTGGCAGCTCGTCATCTTCGTCACCGGGCTGTTCCTCGTGGTGCCCACGCTCAGCAGGCACGGCCTGTCCGACCTGATGACGTGGATGATCGGCACGGAGGGCGACCCGTACCGCACGGCCGCCGTCGGGGCCGGGCTCTCCAACACGATCAACAACCTGCCCGCGTACAAGGCCGTCGAGACCGTCATCCCGCCCACGAGTCAGGACCAGTTGCTGGCCCTGCTGGCGGGCACCAACGTGGGCCCGGTCATCACGCCGTGGGCGTCGCTGGCCACGCTGCTGTGGTTCGAGTCGTGCCGCCGGCACGAGGTCAAGGTGCCGATGGGCCGCTTCTTGCTCACCGGCACGGGCCTGGCCGTGGTGGGCCTGCTCGCCACGGTGTGGGCGCTGGTGCACTTCGGCTGAGCCGAGGCAGCGATCAGGCGGCGGCCGGCGCGTAGGCGCCGGCGACCGCGTCGAGCGCCCAGCGCATCCGCACGACGTACCTCTCGGGGTGGTCGCCGGCCTCCTGCGCCACGTACGCCGCGCACCAGTCCGGGTCGCCGCCGCACGCGCACAGCCGCTCGTCCACGGCCGCGCGGATCTGGTACGGGGACAGCCGGTCGGACGGCTGCAGAGCGGTCGCGAAGAGCACCTGCGCCAGCTCGGTAGTGGTCATCATGTCGGGCTCCTCCCCTTGTGCCGTTCCCTCTGAATAGACCTCGAACGACGGCGGAACTCATCGACAAAAGACACACATCCTCTGTGGATTTCTCCTCATTCGAGGAGGGAGAGCAGCCGGGGCATGGCCCGCGGGTGGGCGGCGACGAAGCTGCGGTCCTCGGGCGTGCCGTCGAAGCACTCCTCGAACGGCCCGCCGTCCAGCGCCCTGATCTCGATGCCCGCCTCCCTGGCCAGCAGCGCGCCCGCCGGCAGGTCCACCGCCTCGGCCCGGTAGCCCACGATGCCGTCGATGTCGCCGCGCGCCAGCATCGCCCACGACAGCAGCGGCGCCCACAGCTGCAGCACCCTGCGCGCGTTCAGCTCCAGCGCCGACTTCAGCGCATGCGCCGCCACGTCGCCCCTCGACACGTCGTAGCCCTGGGTCCAGGCCAGCAGCGGCCCGTGCGGGCTCGGCGCGTACGGGGGCGCCAGCCGTACCCCTGAGGGCGATCCCGCCGGAGCGGACAGGGCGCCGCGCCCGCGGATCGCCGACCACGTGTGCGCGGAGACCGGGTCGTGCACCACTCCGAGCACGGGACGCCCGCCCTGGCACAGCGCCACGCCCACCACATAAGCGGGCAGGCCGATCGCCACGTTGTTGGTGCCGTCGAGCGGGTCGACCAGCCACGTCCACTCGCCGCCCGCGGCCCCGACCAGCCCCGACTCCTCGGCGATCACCGTGTGCGACGGGTACGCCGTCAGGATGCGCTCCAGCAGCAGCTTCTCCGAGGCCAGGTCGAGATCGGTCACCACGTCGCCGGCATCCCCCTTGGCCTGGACGCCGACCGTGCCCCGCGTGCCCTCCAGGAGGAGCGCTCCCGCGGCCTCGGCGGCTTGGACGGCGACCGTGCGGGCGTGATCCAGGTCCATCGGGTGCCTCTCAGGTCAGGTGCGCGGTGATCAGGCGTACGGCCAGCTCGGTCTCGCGGGCGTCCAGCGGCTGCCTGGACACGTGGTGCGGCCCGCCGCCGAGCGGGCCGAGCGACAGGTCGCGGCTGCCGGGGCGGCCGCGACCGAGCGCGATCGTGGCGGCCTCGCCGCCCTCGGGCACGACGCTGCTGTGGAAGCGGCCGGCGGCCAGCGTGTACGTCTCGCCGGGCCCGAACACCTCCACCAGGCCCGTCGCGTGCCGGACCGTGCGCCCGGTCGGCGAGATGCGGTCGCCGCCGGGGCCGCTGACCACCTCGAACACCCGGTGCGTGGCGTCCGTCACGGTGTCGGTGACCAGGACGTGCACGTTGCGGACCTGGCCGTAGAGGACGTGGCTCACCAGGTCCCAGCTGTGGCAGTGGATCTGCGAGGTGGTGCTCTCGGCGTGCGCGAGCGAGTCGGACCACAGGTGGATGCATACCCCTTCGCCGCCGTCGCGCTCCAGCGGCAGGCAGACGAATCCGAGCGGGTGGCGCACCGCGGTCAGACGGCCGGCCGAGAGCGCCTCGAGGGCCCACGACCTGGCCTCGCCCCCGAGCACCCGCTGCTGGACGGCGTGATGGCTCATGGCTCTCGTGGGTGACCGGCCGGCAGCGGCTCACCATACTCACGTCCGTCTCGTTGGCGAGCCGCTGGACGCGGCTCGCCATAGGGATCGACCGCGCGTAACGCTTTGCGGGCGATGTCGACGACGTCGCGGCCGTTGTAGGACTTGGGCAGGGGCACCCCGATGCGTTCGAACAGCTCCTGCACCTCCTCGATGGTGGGCTCGTCGCTCAGCGGCACCTTCTTGTACATCTCCAGCGGCACCCGCCGCGCCTGCTCGAAGCTGAGCCGCAGCTCGGTGTCGCAGTTCTCGTAGTAGAAGGTGCCGGCCAGCGCGGTCATCGCCTTGTTGGGGTCTTCGACCGTCATGATGAGGCGGGTGGCCGACACGTCCCAGCGGAACGTGGTCATCGTCGACGACAGGCCCACCGCGATGTCGAGCAGGCCGTAGCGCTGGCGGTGCCAGAAGGCGGCCAGGATCGTCGCGTACGACTCCTTCCTGGCCCGGTCGGCCGTCCACATCTCGCCGGTGCCGTCGGGGGCGTCGGACAGGGAGCGGCGGTAGTGCGCGTACGTCTCGCACACCTCGAGGTTGGACGGGTCGATCACCTCGACCCTGACCGTGAGGTGGCGCTTGTCCCTGCGGGCCGCCGCGACGCACGCGGGCAGGGTGACCGCGCGCAGGTAGGTGCCGGTGCCGCCCTTGAAGCTCCACCTGGAGGTGTCCTTGCGCGCCTCGGCGTGGGACTGGGCGATCTCCTCCTTGCTGCCCAGCACCCGGACAAGCTGCAGGGAGTCGAGTGCCTTGCGGGTGCTGCCGACCAGCGTCTCGATCTCCTCCAGGCGCGCCAGGCGCACGGGCAGCTCGGCCAGCGCGCCCGAGGTGATCGTCTCCTCCACCGGCGCCTGGCGTACGCGGTCGCGCAGCAGCGCGGTGGCCACCAGCGCCATGATGACCAGCGTGGCGGCGTTGACCAGCTGGGTCTGCACCTCGGTCGGGACGATCTCGTTGGGCATGATGCCGACGACACCGATCACGATGGCGAGCAGGAGCGCGATCGCGCCGTCGGCGTTCTGGGCCGCCCAGGGGACGACCCGCTTCACCGCCGCCATGAACCGTGCCATCGCCCCGCCCCGCCCCGCCGTCCGACGATCAGTCCCCGAAATCATCGTAACGACCGCGTCATGCGACTGCCAGGGCACGCAAAGGAGCGATCACCTAGCCGTCACGGCCGCCTCACCGGCACGCGGCGGGGCGGCCGTGACGGCCATGGGGAAGGTCAGAACCAGCCGCGGTGGCGGGCCATCGCCTCCAGGCCGTGCTGCAGCGCCGCGTCCGCCGCGTGCGGCGGGTCGTCGTAGCGCACGGTGAAGCGGTTGTAGGCGTCGTGGCTCGAGGTCAGGAAGCCGCCCCGCTTGTCGGCCTCCAGGATGACGTCCATCTGCCGCGGCCCGGCGATGAACGTCAGCTCCAGCTCGTTGAAGTGGCGCCGCCACTGCCCGCCCGCGTAGTACTCGATCTCCTGGAAGAACGGCATCGTCGAGCCGTACAGCGTGCCGCGCTCCAGGTCGGCCTTCTTGAACTGGAAGCCCAGCCGGTCGAGCGCGCCGATCACGTGGTCCTGCGCCGGCAGCGGGCTGAC
The DNA here is from genome assembly GCF_039535785.1 of Nonomuraea helvata. Lineage (NCBI taxonomy): Bacteria > Bacillati > Actinomycetota > Actinomycetes > Streptosporangiales > Streptosporangiaceae > Nonomuraea > Nonomuraea helvata. The sequence continues at coordinate 995,543 of NZ_BAAAXV010000001.1, read as the reverse complement.
GAACAGCGGGTCGAGGTCGCCCTTGTCGAGCGCGCCCGCCAGCGCCAGCTCCGTCTGGACGCCCAGCTTCATGCCGTGCAGCGGGTGCCCGGCGATGGCGCTGATCGGCGTCTCCCACGGGATCGCGATCTCGAACGGCTGCTGGTGCTGCGCGCCCGCGGCCAGCTGGAACGTCCCCGCGACCTGCTGGCGCAGGAAGCTGTAGGTCGTCTTGTACTCGTTGTCGCCCGACTCGACCTCCACCACGGCGGTCAGGTCGATGTAGATGCCCTCGACCTTGTAGTCGGAGTTGCCGCCACGGAAGTGGACGACGCCGCGCAGGAGCTCGCCGGGGCGCACGCCGGTGTTGGTCAGCACCGTGTCGACTTCGACGCCCGCGCCGAACGCGGCCATTAACTTGCGGAACACCATGGGGTTCTCCTATGCGGAAGGTGTGTGGCCGTTCACGTGGCCGGTACCCGTGCCCGAGATGCGGGGGAGCAACTGGGCGAGGAGGAGGGTCGACAGCGCGGAGTCCGCCTGGCCCTGCTGCGTCCGTACGACCAGCGGCTGGGGGGCGTTCTCCGCGAGTTTGGCGCCCACGTCGAGGCGCTTGCGGGCCAGCTCGTACTGCAGCACGGCCCGGTTGTCCCGGTACGACTCGGCCAGCCGGCGCAGCGCCTTGGCCTCGTTCTCGGCGGCGGTCAGCTCGGCCCGGCCGCGCGCCTCGATCTCCCACGTCACCCGCTGCGCCTCGGTCTCCTGCTCCTCCAGCATGCGCGCCACGTCCTTGCGCGCCTTGTTGTGGGCGGCCTTGACCTCGACGACGCGGGCGTCACGGGTCTTCTTGGAGCGCTCGATCTCCATCAGCAGGGTGTCGATACGGCGCTTGCGGGTCAGCTCCCACTCGCGCTCGTAGGCCGAGAGCTCCTTGGCCACCTTCTCGCGGGTGGCCAGATGCTGCTGGTACTGGTCGGGCAGCTGGACGTCGGGGATGTTCGCGCCCGTGATGCGCACGCCGTACCGGCCGAGCTGGCGGTTGAGCGCGTCCTGCATGTCGCCGACGTCGGAGCCGCGCAGGTCGTACGCGCGCTCGGTGTTGACCCTGCGGCTACGTTGCCTGATCGCGTCCTGGACCGCGCTGGAGAGCACCAGGTCGAAGTTGCCGGCGCCGATCGTGCGGACGAACGCGACCGGGTCCACGATGCGGAACTTGAGGAAGAACTCGATCGACTTCAGCGGCACGTTCTCGGCGGTCGGGCAGGCCACGATCGGCGCCGAGTACGGGATCTCGGTGGAGGTGTCGACGACCGCGTCCACCCGGTCCCACGGCAGCCAGAGGTAGTGGCGGCCCGGCGGGAGGACGCCGGTGATGGCGCCCCAGCGGCTGCGTACGCCGGTGGTGCCCTCCTCGATCTCGATGATGGCCTTGCGCCACATCGTGACCAGCGCCACGGCCAGGAAGAACAGCGCCGCCAGCGCGGCGATGACGGTGAGGTCCGTCAGGATCGCCATCCCGGCGAAGTAGACCGCCAGGAACACCAGCGCCATCCACGCGAAGCCGCGCCGGTCCTTGGGGATCACGACGGGCACGAGCTGGCCCTGCTCGCCGCCGCGCAGCAGCTGACGGATGTCGCTCCAGGAGGCCAGCGACTCCTTGATCTTGGAGAACTCGCGTGTCATGTCAGATCTCCCCCTTCCCGGGCAGCAGGCGTTCGACGGTCCGCTCCAGCTCCGCGTCCGGCTCCGGCGGGGCCTGGGGCTCGCTCACGTCGGCGGCGGCCTTCTTGAGCAGGGCGGCGATCTCGTGCTCGCGGCCGCGTACCCGCTCGCCGATGTCGTCGAGCCTGGCGCGGATCGCGGCCATGTCGTCGGCGGAGAACAGCGCGGCGCCCTTGCCGCCCACGAGCTGCTGTGCCAGGGCCAGGAAGTCGATGTCGGTCTGCTCGCCCACCTGCACCACCTGCGGCAGCCTGGTGGCGACCGACTCCAGCTTGTTCAGCAGGTCCTGCTGGAAGCGGTAGTCGAGGATCTCGGGCGCCTCGGCGGCCGACAGCGCCCGGATGTCCAGCGCCTGCGCCTCCAGGAGCGCGGCGTTGGCGTTGGCCGTGGACTCGGCCTCGACCAGGCGCTGCCTGGCCTGTGCGGTGGCCTGGTGGCTGGCGCGTTCGAGCGCGGTGTCCATGCGGGCCTGGTAGCCGGCGATCTCCGCCTGGATGGCGCTCAGCGTCTCCTGCAGCCCGGCCAGCTCCTTGACCAGGTCGCCCTCGTTCTGCTCCTTGCGCAGCTGGAGCTCGTACTCGTAGGTGTAGGCCTCCTTGGCGACGCGGACCATCTCGGGGGCGGCCAGGTCCATCCGGTACTCCTGGCTGGACGGCTCGGCGTGCGTGATGTTCACGTCGGTGAGCCGTACGGCGGGCAGGAACTGCTGGTTGAGGCTGTCCAGCATGCCGACCGTGCTCTCGCCGACCAGGTCGTAGATCTCCTCGGCCCGCTGGGCGTAGATGAGGGAGCGGGTGACCTCGCTGATGGCGTTCTGGAGCTTGGACTGGAAGCCGCTGACCGAGCCGAGCACGAAGATGAACTCCGCCGGGTTCTCGATCCTGAACTGCAGGAACAGGTCCACGCTCGCCTTGACGCCCTGCTGGGTCGGGGCCTCGCTGATCGGGGCGTTGAACGGGTACTCGCGGGTGGTGTTGACGATGTAGCTGACCCGCTTCCACGGGTTGAACAGCGTCACCCGGCCCGGGTCCGCGATGTGCACCAGCTTGCCGAACTTGGTGATCAGCGCCTTGCAGCCCTCGGGCACCATCACCACGCTGCGCCGCCACCACAGGAACGCGGCCGCCAGGACCAGCACCACCCAGTAGTGCGGCCCGAAGATGAGATCGGTGTTGGGGATGACGTTGCCGAGCGCGCCGATCAGGCCGAGCACCACCAGGATGCCCAGCGGCACGATCACCTTCGCGGTGGTGCCCTTGGGGATCACCACGGGTGAGATGACGTGCATGCCGTTCTCGGTGAAGCTGCGGTTGACGATCTCGCCGGCCTCGTTCAGCGACGCCGTTCTGGCCTCGATGACGGTGCCGACGGACACGCCGCCGTCACGGGCCGCGGCGAAGTCGTGCGGGTTCAGCGCGAAGCCCCGGGCCTGGCCGGCCAGCTGCCCGGCCTGGTCGACGAACTGGCCCACTGCCTGCCCCATCGCCTGCCGTACGTCACCCCCTTGGGCAACCGCTTGGGCCATGCCCTGCCCTGCCTGGATCAGTGCCTCTCTGGGTCGTGACATCGAACCTTCCTTTTCCACTACAGGCGAATCCGACCGTATCGGGTGTGACTTACTGTTCGCTTGCAACGGGATGTCATATGTCTTCTGCTTCTCGTAGTAGGTATGCTATTGGTGTAGTAGTCCTACTATCTGAAGAGGCGATGAGCGCAAAGCGGCACGCCGTCAGCGGGAGATGCTGCGTCAGCTGAGAAGATGTGCGTCGATGAGTGAGACCGTCTACAACCGCATCGCGCTGCTGCGCGCCGAACGCGGCGTCACCCGCAGGCAGCTCTCCGACGCTCTGGGCGTGCACTACCAGACCGTCGGCTACCTGGAGCGCGGCGAATACAGCCCGAGCCTCCACCTGGCGCTGCGGATAGCGGAGTACTTCGAGGTGCCGGTGGAGGTCGTCTTCTCCACCACCCCGTTCCCGCGCATAGGCGAGCGCTCGGCCTGACCTTTACCCCTTCCCCTGCGGGTGACGTTTCTGTCGGTGGGGCGGCCTACAGTGGCAACATGCGACCGGTCACAGATTTGCAGCGGAAGGTGGCGCCGTTCGAAGTCGTCACCGAGATGACTCCCTCCGGCGACCAGCCGACGGCCATCGCCGAGCTGGAGCGCCGCGTCAAGGCCGGGGAGAAGGACAGCGTGCTGCTGGGCGCCACCGGCACCGGCAAGACGGCCTCCATCGCGTGGCTCATCGAGCGGCTGCAGCGGCCCGCCCTGGTCATGCAGCCCAACAAGACGCTCGCCGCGCAGTTCGCCAACGAGCTGCGGGAGATGCTGCCCAACAACGCGGTCGAATATTTCGTTTCTTATTACGATTATTACCAGCCGGAGGCGTACGTCCCGCAGAGCGACACGTACATCGAGAAGGACTCCTCGATCAACGACGAGGTCGAGCGGCTGCGCCACTCGGCGACCAACTCGCTGCTCACCCGCCGTGACACCATCGTGGTCGCCTCCGTGTCGTGCATCTACGGCCTGGGCACGCCGCAGGAATACGTCGACCGCATGGCCAGGCTCCGCGTCGGCATGGACATCGACCGCGACCAGCTCCTGCGCCGCCTGGTCGACATGCAGTACACGCGTAACGACCTGGCCTTCACGCGGGGCACGTTCCGGGTTCGGGGCGACACGATCGAGATCATCCCGAAGTACGAAGAGCTGGCCGTGCGCATCGAGATGTTCGGCGACGAGATCGAGAAGCTCTCGACCATGCATCCGCTGACCGGCGAGGTCATCACGGAGGACGAGGAGCTCTACATCTTCCCCGCCTCCCACTACGTCGCGGGCGAGGCGCGCATGGCCGCCGCCGTGGCGGGCATCGAGGCGGAGCTCGCCGGGCGGCTGGAGGAGCTGGAGCGCCAGGGCAAGCTGCTGGAGGCGCAGCGGCTGCGGATGCGCACGACGTACGACATCGAGATGATGCGGCAGATCGGCACCTGTTCCGGCATCGAGAACTACTCGCGCCACATGGACGGGCGCGAGCCCGGCAGCGCGCCCAACACGCTGCTCGACTACTTCCCCGAGGACTTCCTCCTCGTCCTCGACGAGTCCCACCAGACCGTGCCGCAGATCGGCGCCATGTACGAAGGCGACGCCTCGCGCAAGCGCACGCTGGTCGACCACGGGTTCCGGTTGCCGTCGGCGCTCGACAACCGGCCGCTGAAGTGGGAGGAGTTCCTCGAGCGCATCGGGCAGACGGTCTACCTGTCGGCCACGCCGGGGCCGTACGAGCTGGGGCGGGTCAAGGGCGAGGTCGTCGAGCAGGTCATCCGCCCGACCGGCCTGGTCGACCCCGAGATCGTGGTCAAGCCGACCAAGGGGCAGATCGACGACCTGGTCCACGAGATCCGCGAGCGGGCCGAGCGCGACGAGCGCGTGCTGGTCACGACGCTGACCAAGAAGATGGCCGAAGACCTGACCGACTACCTCCTGGAGCTCGGCATCCGGGTGCGCTACCTGCACAGCGAGGTCGACACGCTGCGCCGCATCGAGCTGCTGCGGGAGCTGCGCACGGGCGAGTTCGACGTGCTCGTCGGCATCAACCTGCTCCGCGAGGGCCTCGACCTGCCCGAGGTGTCGCTGGTGGCCATCCTCGACGCCGACAAGGAGGGCTTCCTGCGCTCGGAGACGTCGCTGATCCAGACCATCGGCCGCGCCGCCCGTAACGTGTCCGGCCAGGTCCACATGTACGCCGACAAGGTCACGCCCTCCATGGAGCGGGCGATCGACGAGACCAACCGGCGGCGGGCCAAGCAGATCGCCTACAACCAGGCCAACGGCATCGACCCGCAGCCGCTGCGCAAGAAGATCGCCGACATCCTCGACTCGCTGCAGCGCGAGGACGCCGACACCGACCGCCTGCTCGGCGGCGGCCGGCAGCAGTCGCGCGGCAAGGCCCCGGTGCCCGGCTTCGGTCCCCGGCAGGCCGGCCAGCACGCCAAGGCGATCGCGGGCGAGATGCCGCGGGCGCAGATGGAGTCCCTGATCGAGTCGCTGACCGAGCAGATGCACCAGTCGGCCGCCGACCTGCAGTTCGAGGTGGCGGCCCGGTTGCGCGACGAGATCAAGGAGCTCAAGCGCGAGCTGCGCGACATGCGCGAGGCGGGGGTGAAGTGACGCCGGGCGCGTGACGCCGAAGGTCAGCAGAGGGTCTCAAGCAGGTGGCGGCTCACCGTTCCAGTGGTCTTTCGCGGCGTCGCCAGCCGAGATAGCCGCCATCGAGGGTGCCGGCGTCGTAGCCGTGTTCGCTCAGGATGCGTACGGCCTCTGAGGACACCGCGCAGTACGGCCCGCCGCAGTACGCCACGATCCGCGCCTGTCCTGGCAGCTCGTCCAGGCGTTCGCGCAGCTCTGCCAGGGGCAGTGAGATCGCCCCTGGCAGGTGCCCCGCCGCGTAGTCGGTGGCGGGGCGCACGTCCACGACCACCGTGCCGGGATCGGTCAGACGGGAGGCCAGCTCGTCTGCGGTCACGCCATCCAGAGAGCCGAGTCGCGCCCGTACGGTCTCGCGCAGATCGGCCAGCCGCTCGTCCGCGAACTCCTGCAGTTCTCCCAGGAAGCGCGACACCCGCTCGTCCGCCAGCCGGTAGTAGACCCTGGTGCCCTCTTTCCTGCTGGTCACCAGGCGGGCGGCACGCAGGTGCTGGAGCTGGGCCGACGTGTTCTTGAGCGCGACTCCCGCCGCGTGGGCCAGTTCCTCGACCGTGCTCTCACGCTGGTCGAGCACGTCCAGCAGGCGCAACCGCACCGGGCTGGCCAGGGCCTTGCCGACACGGGCCAGCTGCTGGTAGATCGGCTCCTCCGGGAACTCGGACATCAGACCATGTACTGGTCGTGGCGCAGATACAGCTCCGTCCACTCCTCGGGGGTGAGCTCGCGGCCGGTGCCGGCGATGTCGGCGAGCTCCTCGAAGTACGCCTCGCGGGGCGCGCCGGGGGTAAAGAGGATCAGCATCGAGGCGGGTTCGCCCGATTCGTTGCGGAAGGCGTGCACGCCGCCCTCGGGCACGTACAGGAAGTCGCCGGGCCTGGCGTCGGTCCACTTCTCGCCGTTGTAGAGCCGGATGGTGCCGGACAGCACGTAGAACGATTCGGTCATCGTGCGGTGGAAGTGCGCGCCAGGGCCGCCCGGGCGCGGGCCCATCTCCCATCGGTACAGGCCGAACGCGCCGTTCGTCGAGCCGCCCGTGCCGAGGTAGTGCACCTGCGTGCCGCTGGCCATCGACAGGTCGGGCGGGGTGTCGACCGTGCGCAGGACGCCGCTGTGTTCGCCGGACTCTCCCAGGTAACGAGGCTCGGGGTAGGACATGCCATCTCCTCTTAAACTCTAAGGAATTTTAGAATATCCCTCGCGGCATTCGCGTGGCAACACGCGGGCCGCGGGACGACCGGCCTCGGCTAGGGAAGGAGGGTGGCCAGGGTGCGGACGAAGGCTTCGGGGTTGTCGAGCATGATGTTGTGCCCCGACTCCGGGATCGCGGCGACCTGGACGCCGCTCGCCCGCAGGCCCTCGGCGTCCCTGGGCGGGTCGCTCTCCGGATGGAGGAAGGCGCGGGGGATGGGGAGCGTCTTGAGGATTTCGCGCATGGTGGGCGTGGTGCCGGCGGCCAGGCTGACCGCCGTGCGGTGGAGTCCGCGCAGGTCCGCGAGCCGCATCGTCGACCACCAGTGGGGGCCCACGCGGTCGCGTACCTCCTTCCACCCCTGCGACACGAACTCCTCCTCGGTGTAGCTCGCGATCCCGCTGCTGCCCGGCTGGACGACGGAGGGCGGATACGGGTCGAGGTTGGCGTCCACGAGGACCAGGTTCGCGACCAGCTCCGGATGGCGTGCGGCCAGGACGATCGCCACCGCGCCGCCCATGCTGTGGGCGATCATCGACGATCCGGCGACCCCGGCCTTGCGCAACGCCTCGGCCAGGGTGTCGGAGTGGGCCTCGAGGGTGTAGGGGAAGTCGCCCGGCCGGTCACTGATGCCGAAGCCGAGCAGGTCGATCAGGAGGGAACGCTTCCGGGGGAGGAGCGGGTGGGTGGCGACCTCCGCGTAGTAGGGGGCCGAGGTGGCGCCGAGCCCGTGAACGTAGACCCGCGCCGGATCGGCCCCTGGCAGCTCGACCCAGCGTATGCGGGCGCCGTTGGGGTGAACGATGGCATCGTGCATGGGGTCTCCTCCACATCGACTCGCTTGAGCACTTCAAGACAGCGGACCCTACCCCGAGGAGCCGTGAGCTTGCCGTCCCACCTCCTCCGACGTCCGTTCTTCAGCCGTGCTCCCCGGCCGTGGCAGCCCGGACTCCCCGAGGCGATCCCGGTCCCGCGACCAGGCCTGAAGAGGTCTAGAGGAGCCCGTACTCGATGGCTGTGGCGGCGGAGGCCGCGGCCTGCATGGCCGCGGCGGCGGCCAGCGCCACGGCGAGCATGACGACGAACCTGATGGCAGCACGCATGTGAGTCCCCTGTCGATCGGCGGTTTCCATCATCTCTTCGACGTCGGGCGGAGAGTGGATGACTGCTCGCCGAATTCCGCGACCGGGCAAGGCCGTCGCGCGGCGCGATCACGGGGTCAGCCCGGCCTCCTTGCGGAGGAGGGCGGCGAGGGAGTCCGGGTCCGCGGTCGGGACGCCCTTGGCGGCGAACCAGGTGGCGACGTTGTTCGCATCCCGATCGAGGAAGGACGGGCCGGTCGGGTGCGCGATCACGTCCACGATCTGCGGCAGGTCGATGATCACCAGCCTCCCGTCATGGACCAGCAGGTTGTACGGCGACAGGTCGCCATGGGCCAGCCCCTCCCTGGCCAGCGTGACCATGGCCGCCACGAGCTGCTCCCATAGATCGTCCAGGCCCTCGGACACCTGGGCCAGCCGCGGCGCCGCGTACCCGTCGTCCGTCCCGATGAACTCCTGCAGGATCTCGGTCTCGACGATCTGCACCGGGTACGGCACGGGAACCCCCAGCTCCCACAGCCGGCACAGGGCCGAGAACTCGGCCACCGCCCACTGGGCGGCGATCACCTGCTTGCCGAACGCCGTGCGGTTGGCCATGGCGCGGTTCATGCGGCTCTCGCGGGTCCTGCGGCCCTCCAGGTAGCCGGAGTCGCGGTGGAAGAGCCGGTGGTCGGAAGAACGGTAGCGCTTGGCGGCCAGCAGGCAGACCCGGTCCGTGCCGGGCACGCCCCGGGAGATCAGGTGGACGTCGGCTTCCTTGCCGGTCTTGAGCACGCCGTACTCGGTGTCGACGGCGGCCAGCTCGGTGACCAGCCAGCCGGGGTACGGCCTGGGCCCCTTCTCCGTCGGTGTGCTCTGGTCCCAGGTGGACCAGCGGTCACCCTCGGGCGGCCCGTCGTCGGTCTCGGGGGTGTTCTCCAGCCACTCGATGTCGTCGGCGTCGAGGGCGTTCTTGCCACGGGTGCGGTGTTGCGAGTGCTTCGGCACGGTGGGATTGCTCCAGGTGTGAGCCCACCGGTGCGCCGATCAGATCAGTGGCGGACGCCCGGTGGGAGGGAATGGGGACGCGGAAAACGGCACGCGAACAGTCGTCATCACGGTCTCATCCTCCCTTCGCGCCAAGGCTCAGCGATCAACGCGCCTGAGTATGCCGGGGCCGCGCGAGGGCCCGCAACCCATTTATGGCCCGGCGTAAATGCGGTGCGGCGGCCCCGGCCTGGCTTGTACGGTGCGGGACATGCGACGTTGCCCTGAATGCGACCACTGGGAGCCCGCCGGCGCCCATGGATGCGCGCGGTGCGCGGGACTGGTGGACGAGATCGTCGAGGAGGGCTGGCGGGAGTTCCTGGAGCGTGAGTTCGGCACGTCCCGGCCGGCCGACGAGCGCGTCATCGCCGAGATGGTCGCCGACGAGCCCGACAAGCACCCGTGGCGCGTGGTGGACGCCGCCTACGACCGGCTGACCTGCCCCGAATGCGGCGGCCGGCTCAGCCGGGGCCCGGCCGGGTGCGTCCCCTGCGATCTGGCGAACGGCTTCCGCTACTCCGCCATCGAGATCGACCGCCCCGCCGTTCCGCCGGGCAACGAGCACGCGCTGCGGGTGAACGTGGCCGTGACGCGCAGGCCGTACGGGAAAGGGATCTCGGAGTCCGAGGTGCTGCTGCGGCGGCTGTCGCTGCCCATCCTCCTCGAGGGCCGCCTCCCCACCATAGCCCAGGCCCAGGCCACCAAGGCCCTGGCCAACAGCGGCGCCACGGAGGCGGAGCTCGCCGCGCTCATCTACAGCGAGTGGGGAGATTACTGACCGCTGCGAGGCGGCCATTCCAGATAGAGGTCGATGTCCACCTCGAACCCGATGTCGGTCCGAAGCCGCTTGTGATGGATGCCAGTGGGAACGTAGGCCTTGACTGCCGGCTCGAGCTCGAATGTGTACACCACTGGCAGGCCGCCTTCCTTTTCCACGCGCCAGAAGTACCTGATGCCGGCATTCGAGTATTTGATTGGTTTGGTGGTCCGGTCTCTCTCCAGCGACTCGGCTGATGTCACTTCGACCACCAGATGCACGTCCTCCGGTTTATAGGAGGTTGTCTCATCGCCGATCGCAGACCTTCTGACCAGGAGGACATCCGGTTCGGGCCGCTGGCGCAGTCCGAGAGTCACCGTCATCTCGCGAACGACTGCGAGATCCTCCGGAGGATTGAGTTGATTCTCGAACAGGCGAACCGCATACATATGGAAGGCGGTCTGCGGCGACATCATGATGAGCGACCCATCGATCAGTTCGACGTGCCGGGGCGCGTCGGGGGGAAGGTGATCGAGCATGTCGGCGGTCCAGCCGCCGGGTGGGCCGGGGTAGAACCACTCAGGAAAGGCCGTGGTCATCGAGCTGCCTCCTCAGTGATCTTACGCGGCGCATCCATTGTGCCACGTTCTGTAGTCTTCAAGGGGAGTCTTTGCGTTCCTCCATCGAGCGGCGGTAGAGCTCGTCGATCTGGTCCAGCGGGTCAGGGGCGTGCCGGCGGGCCTCGATCTCCAGATCGGTGCGTGAGCTGAGGTCGGCGATGCCCGTGGCCGTGTGCCGGACCTGGTCGCCCAGGAGGTCGGCGCGGATGCGGGCGCACATGGCCGTCAGCTTGGCCTGGTGCTCCCTGAGCCGGCCGAGCGTGGCGTGGTCGACGTACGGCGACATGCGGCGCTGCTGGGCGTACATGCCGAGCTGGCCGTCGTGGACGTCCGCCTGCGCCGACAGGTCGGCCATGAGGCGGGGCAGGTCGCCGAGGCCCCAGCCCTGGCGTTGGGCGTGCTCGACGGCCTGGCGGGTGAGGGACACCTCGCGGCGCAGGTCGAGCCGGAGGCGCTCGACCTCGGCGGCGTCGCCCGTGCCCATGGCGTTGACCTGCGTGGTGAGCCGCGTCGTGGCCTGCTTGGCCTTGACCGCCGCCTTCCTGCCGAGCTTGACCAGGAGATAGATGCCCGCGCCTCCCAGCAGCAGGAGGAACATCAGGATCACCAGTACGACGACAACCAACTCGCTGATCTTCGTCACCCCCCGTCGGTGTTGATGATTTGAGGATAGTGCGCCGGGGCGGGTATGGCGCGACGACGTACCAAGCAAGCACTTGATTGGAGTGGTCGGGCTGTGCTTCAGTGCTCAGGGAGGAGGGCGAGGGAGATGCCGTACGCGGACGTGGGTGGAGATATCCGGCTCTTCTACACCGATGACGGGGAAGGGCCGCCGTTGCTGCTCGTCCACGGGTGGGGCGCCGACTCCCACCAGTGGTCCTGGCACATCGACGCGCTGGCCGCCGCCCACCGGGTGGTCGCCGTCGACCTGCGCGGGCACGGCTACTCGTCCGTCCCGGATGACGGCAACACCCCGCGCATGATGGCCGAGGACCTGAGCGTTCTCCTGGGCATCCTCGGCGTCCCCCAGGTGGTCGCCGTCGGGCACTCGATGGGCGCCCAGGTCGTGTCCATCCTCGCCGTCGAGCACCCCGAGCTCGTGCGCGGCCTCGTCGCCGTCGATCCCGGCTACGGCATGACGGACAGGGTCGCCTCCCGCTTCCCGAAGACGATCGCGGGCCTGCGCGGCGAGCACCCCCACGCCGCTGCCGAGCGGATCGACAAGTGGTGCACGAACGCCGGCACGCCCCCGGTCATCAGGCGCTGGCACAAGCGCAGGCTGTACGGCATGCCGCCGCACGTGCTGGCGCAGGCGTTCGAGGCCATGTTCACGGCTCCCGACGCCATCGGCGTACGCCCGGCCAGCGACGACTACCTGGCGCGCAGGCGCTGCCCCGTGCTGTCGATCTGGTCGGACCAGGAACAGGCGAGCTGGGAGTCGGGTCTGCTCAAGGACCCCGCGTCCAAGGTCGTGTGCTGGGAGGGCGCCAGCCACCGGCTGCACGAGGAGCGCCCCGGCGAGTTCGTGGACCTGGTGGAGGAGTGGCTGGGCGCTCAGAGCTGACGGCGTGCCGCCTGCCTGCGGGCGCGGAAGCGGCGTACCCGTCTGATCGCCCACCACGCCAGCACGGCGAGCGCGAGCAGCGCGACGATCACCAGCACGGGGGCGAAGACGGCGACCACGCTCATGCCGAACGAGCCCGCGTCCTCAATCGTGCTCACCACCGGGGCGCCCACGCCCGCCGTACCGACGTTGATCATCGGACGGGCGGTGGCCTTGATCGCGTGTACGGCCAGCGCCATCACGATGCCCAGCAGCCAGCCGGCCCATGGGTGCTCGGTCATCCAGGTGGAGTGGTCCAGCTCGGCCGCGGCGCTCGTGGCGGAGAAGACCACGCCGCCAGCCGCCGGGCGGACCACGGTCTGGATGGTGTCGTTGACGCTGTCCACGGCGGGCACCTTGTCCAGGACGAACTCGGCCACCAGCAGGACGGCGATCACGGCGAGCACGCCCCAGTTGGACAGCCAGGAGTAGCCGTCGGGGAGCTTCACGGCGTCCGTGAGATTGGCCAGGACGCCCACGACCAGGAGTGGGATGTAGGCGTTCAGCCCGGCGGCCGTGGACAGCCCCAGGCCGGTCAATGCGGCGAACATGTCCCTAGTCTGCCCGCGCTGTCGCGTCCATGATGTCCGTAAGGCCGGATCCGATTCATCCCGCCGACCGGGGGGCGGTGGGTCAGCCCTTGATGGCGCCCTGCGTGATGCCGCTGACGAAGCTGCGCTGGAAGACGAGGTACACGACGACGATCGGGGCGATGACGATCAGGCAGGCCGCCGCCAGCAACGGGATGTCCGTCGTGTACTGGCCGACGAAGAGTCCCAGGCCGCTCGGAGCCGTGCGCCGGTCCGGGTCCTGCATCATGACCAGCACCAGCATGAACTGGTTCCACGACCACATGAAGTACAGCACTGACAGCGTGGTCACCGCGGGCCACGAGATGGGCAGCAGCACCCGCACCAGCACCACGAGGTCCCTGGCGCCGTCGATGCGCGCCGCCTCGACGAGTTCGTCGGGCACGTTCGAGAAGTGCGTCTGCATCCAGTACACCCCGAACGGCATGAACAGCGCCGCCTCGGCCAGGATGACGCCGAGGTAGGAGTTGGTGAGGCCGACCTCGCGCAGGTTGAAGTAGAGCGCCACCACGATGACCTCGATCGGCAGCGTCAGCCCCATCACGAACCCGAACGACAGCGTCCGGTGCCCCCACACCTTGAGTATCGCCAGCCCGTAGCCGGCGAGCGTGGCCATCGCCACCGCGAGCGGCACCACGAAGACCGCGATCAGCACGCTCGAACGCATGAGGTTCGTGAAGTTCCCCCGCTCCCACGCGAGCGCGAAGGTCTCCCACGACCACCGGTCCGGGATGCTCAGCCCGTCGAGCTGCGCGCCCGAGGGATGCAGGGCGGCCAGGACGATGCCGGCGAAGGGCACCAGCACCATGACCGCCAGCAGGACGAGGACTCCGTACCGGACACTGACACCGCCGCGCATGCTCAACTCTCATCATCCCTGGTGAAGTATCGGACGGCGCTGACGACGGCGACCACGATCACGGTCAGCACGACGGCCAGCGCGCTGGCGCCGCCGATGTCGCCCTCGTTGAAGGCCAGCCGGTAGACGAGCAGGCCGGGCACGTTGGTCTGGCCCGCCGGACCGCCGTTCGTGGTGACGAAGACGAGGTCGAAGCTGGCCAGCGCCGAGATGGTGGTGATGACGCCGGCGACCGTGATCTCCCTGCGCACCCCGGGCACGGTGACGTGCCGGAACTGCCGGAACGCCCCCGCTCCGTCGAGCCTGGCGGCTTCGTACAGGGACGGGTCGATCTTCTGCGCACCGGCCAGGAAGAGCATCATGCACAGCCCGCTCATCACCCAGGTCCCGATCAGGCCGAGCGCAACCAGCGCCAGGCCGTAGTCGCCCAGCCAGGCGCGGGTGATCGACCCGAGCCCCACCAGGTCGAGGAACTGGTTGACGACTCCGGACTCGCTGTAGAGCCACCGCCAGGTGATGCCGACGGCGACGAGCGGCAGCACCTGGGGGAGGAAGAAGACGATCCGGAAGAACGTCATTCCCCGCCGCACCTTGCCCATCAGGAGCGCCGTCATGAGCAGCCCGACGCCGATGGGGATGACCGAGAAGAAGATGATCAGCGCGAGGCTGTGCAGGATGGCCTCGTACAGCTGCGAATCACGGAAAATCTTGACGTAGTTGGACAGGCCCGCCCACTCCGCCGGCAGGATCCCGTCCCAGGTCAGGAGGGACAGGCGGAGCGTGTTCAGCGCCGGCCAGATGGCGAAGCCCAGGTACACCGCGACCGCGGGCAGCACGTACAGCCAGCCGCGCGCCCGCCGCCCCGGCCGTCGTGGCGGCGGGGCCGGCCCGTCGGTCACCCGCCCCCCGCCGCGGGCCTGAGCGGCCCGCGGCGGGGAGACAGCCGGGCTCAGATCACGAGCCATGATGTCCGTCCCACGACTCCTGCAGGGACTTCAGGAAGGCGTCGGGGGCCATCTTGCCGCTGATGAGACCCTGGATGCCCGGAGTCAGCTTGTCGATCATGCCGGGGGAGGCGAAGTCGGGGAACGGCACGATCCCGTTGCCCTGCGCCACCGGAGCGAAGGCGCTCGCGATGTCGCCGCGCAGCCCCGTGGCGCCCAGCTCGGCCTTGGTGTCGACCGGCATGAACCCGCCCTCGAACTCGATCTTCGCCGCCTCCGGCGAGCTCAGGTAGTCGAGGAAGGCCGCGGCGACGTTCGGGTTCTTGGACTTCGACGAGATGGCGTACGCCACGCTCGCCCCCGAGGCGACCTTCGCAGGCTCGCCCGACGGAGTGGGCATGAGGAAGAAGCCCACGTCGTCCTTCATCTCCGTCTCCAGCGCGGAGGCGCCCCAGTTACCGGTGATCAGGAACGCGCTCTTGCCCTTCGCGAAGCTCGCCAGCGCGTCGGGGTCCGCCGTGGCGCTCGCCCCGCTGGAGATGTAGCCCTTCTTCGCCCAGTCGGTCAGCGTCTGGGTGGCCTTCAGCGCGGCCGGGTTCTCGATCGTCGCGCCCGGCTTGCCGTACACCCACGACCGGTAGTCGTTGACGTCGCCGGTGACGTTGAGCAGCGCGTTCCAGAGGTGGAAACCGCCGACCTGGAGCGCGCCGTTGCTCAGCGGCGTCTGGCCGGCGTCCTTGGCCTTCTGCATCGCGGCCTCGAAGTCGGCCAGCGTCTTCGGCGCCTCTTTAACGATCTTCTTGTTGTAGAAGACGCCGAGCACGGAGAGCCCGCCGGGGACGGCGTACAGGCTGCCGGTCCCGAACTGCTTGGCCGACTTGTCGGAGCTGAGGACCTCGAGGCTGGCCGGCGGGAACTTGGTGGTCCAGCCGTACGCCTTGGACCACGGGCTCAGGTCGAGGATGAGGCCGGCCGGGACCAGGGAGTTCATCGCGCCCGGGTTGTACTGGGCGATGTCGGGTGCCGCGTCCCCCGACATCGCCAGTTTGATGGACTTGATGTAGTCGTTGAACGGCGTCATCTGGGGCTTGATGGTGACGTTCGGATGCTTCTGGGTGAAGCCGTCGATGAGCGCCTTGGTGGGCGGGTCGTTCGTGTAGGCCAGGGTGAGCGTCACCGGGTCGTTGGGAATGGTGGTCGATACGTCGACCTTGGTCGCCGTATTTCCGCCGGAGCCGCTGGTGCCGGCGCAGGCCGTCAGAGCGAACGCCGTCGTGACGCTGAGCGCCGCGACCGCCGCGCGCCGGGCTGGTCTCGTCATGCGTATGACCTTTCTCAATCAGGGGGGTGGCGTCGTGTCTTCAACGGCCCTCAAGGCGACCGCTTCTCACCAGGCCGAACCTGGTTCGCTCGATCTCGTCCAGCGAGTGGAGCAGCGCCCCGTGGACGACCGCGTCCTCCTGGAGCGCGGAGACCTCCAGGGCCGGCTGCTCCAACGGCTGGCCGGACAGATGCCGCCGGAGCGCCGCCAGCAGCGGCTCGCCGCATCTGGCCAGGGGCCCGCCGATGACCATGAGCCGCGGGTCGAGGATCGCCCTGATCACGGCGATGCCCTTGGCGAAGCGGCGGGCCACCACGTCGATGGCCTCCAGCGCCGCCGGGCTGCCGTCGACGACGGCGTCCAGCACGGCCTCGAGCGCCTGCTCTCCCGCGGCCTCGATCCGGGCCAGGAGCGCGCCGTCGCCGGCGCGTCCGGCCGCAGCCGCGGCCAGCCGCACGATCTCCGTGCCGCCGACCCGGTCCTCGAACGGGCCGAGGCCCTGCGGATGGCGGGACCCGGCGGGCTCCTCGGTGAACAGGTCGAGGAAGCCGACGTCGCCGGCGTCGTTGGAGGCGCCGCGGTAGAGCTCGCCGTTGAGCACGATCCCGGCGCCGACCCGCTCACCCCAGTGAATCATCACCAGCGAGTCCTCGCGCTGTTCGGCGTCCCGCCACCGCTCGCCCTGTGTGGCCAGCTTGACGTCGTTGTCCAGGTAGACCGGGCAGCCGAGCGTCTCCTTCAGCCGGCGCGCGAGGAGGTCGCCGGTCAGGCCGGGCATGCTCGGGATGAGCTTGATGACCCCGCAGGAGGGGTCGACGATGCCGGGGGTGCCCACCGAGGCGAACCAGAGGTCGCCGGTCGTGATGCCGGCCCTGCGCAACGCCCGGTCCACCGTGGACAGGAGCGTCTCCACCACCTGCTCGCCGCCGCGACCGGCGCCGAGCTGCACCATGTCGGTCACCGTGACCGTCCCGGCCAGGTCCGCCACCGCCACGCGCGCGTCCTGCGGGCTGATCGACAGGCCCAGCACGTGGCCCGCCTCCGCCCGGAAACGCACCAGTTGCGCCGGCCGGCCCGCGCGGGTGGAGTCGCGGTCGAGGGGACCGAACTCGACGAGCCCCTCGGTGGCCAGCGCGTTGAGCGAACGGGTGACCGCCTGGCGGGAGAGCCCCACGGCCTTGGCCAGGGCGGACACGCTCATGCTGGACTCGGCCCGCAGCTTCCGCAGGACGGCGGCGGTGTTGACCTCTCGCATGAACTGTGTGCCGGCGGCCACGACCTGCTCCATGCCCTCTCCCTGTCATCGGTTGCCGGTACGCTAGCATATTAATTATGGACCGTACGGAACTAATTAGTCGAGGGGTGTGACCTGCGATGTCGTCCGGTGACGGCCCACTCTGGGCGGACACTGTCCGCGGCCTGGCCCACCGCGTGCTGGGGCCCGTGGCCGAGTCGGTACGGTTCGCCGCCCGCGACGGCGGCGGGCGCGAGTACGCCTACGAGGCGGCGCGCGGCGTGCTCACCATCGCCGCGACCGACGGGGTGAGCGCCTCGGTCGCGCTCCACCACTATCTCCGTGACCGCTGCGGCGCCTCCGTGGGCTGGGACACGGTCCTGCCGCTGGGGCTGACGTCGCTGCCCGACGCCCCGCTCCGCGAAGGCTCGGCGCGGGTGCGCGAGGGCTACTACTTCAACTTCTGCACCTTCAGCTACACGATGCCGTACTGGGACTGGGCCGACTGGGAACGCGAGATCGACTGGATGGCCCTGCACGGCATCACGATGCCGCTCGCGGTCACCGGCCACGAGGCCGCGCTGCACGCCGCCTACTCCCTCCTCGGCCTCGACGACCAGCGGATCCGGAGCTTCCTGGGCGGGCCGGGCTATCTGCCGTTCCAGTTCATGGGCTGCCTGGACGGCTTCGCCGGTCCGCTGCCCTCCTCGTGGATCGAGAGCCATCGCGAGCTCGGGGCGCGCGTCCTCGACCGCGAGCGCGCCTTCGGCATGACCCCTGTGCTGCCGGCCTTCACCGGGCACGTCCCCTACGAGATCGCCTCGACGGCGCGGGCCGGCCGCCGGCACTGGCAGGGGTTCGAGACCTGGGTCCTGGACCCGGCCGACCCGCTGTACGAGCGGATCGGCGCCGAGATCGCCCGCGCCCAGATCAAGCTCTTCGGCACCGACCACGTGTACGCCGCCGACCCGTTCATCGAGATGATCCCCATCGACGCCGACCCGGCCTTCCCCGGGGCCGTGGCGGCGGCGACGCTGGCCGGCCTGCGGGCCGCCGACCCGGACGCGGTCTGGCTCATGCAGGCCTGGCCGTTCTCCTACCAGCGGGACTTCTGGACCGAGGAGCGCGTCAACGCCTTCCTCGACGCGATCCCCGACGACCGGATGATCGTGGCGGACCTGTGGGCGGAGCACGATCCGCTGTGGGGCCGCTTCCGGGAGTTCTCCGGGAAACCCTGGCTGTGGTGCGCGCTGCTCAATTTCGGCGGCCGCACCGACCCGGGCGCCGACCTGCGCGGAGTCCCGGCCGGGATCGACGCGGCCCTGGCCGCGGCGGGCCCGCCCGCCGGCCTCGGCCTGTCCATGGAGGCCACCCGCAACAACCCCGTCTTCTTCGAGCTCGTCGCGGACCAGATCTGGGACGAGGTCCCCGACCTGGACGCCTGGCTCGACGCCTTCGTGACCCGCCGCTACGGCACGGGTCACGGCACTGGGGACCGGTGGACGGACGAGCTGCGGGCGGCCTGGCGCGGGCTCCTGGACACCGTCTACGCCGCCCGGGGCGTGCGGATCGCCCCCGACCAGTTCCAGGGCGTGCTCACCACCAACCCCTCGTACGCGCGGATCCCCGACGGCGTGGCCGAGCTCCGCGACGAGGCCGCCCGCGTCCTCTGGTACGAGCCGGCCGTGCTGGCGCGGGCGTGGGAGCGGATGATCGAGGTGGCCGAGCACGATCCCGCCCTGCAGGCCGGTCCGCTGGGGCACGATCTCGTCGAGGTGGGCGTGGCCTTCATGGCCAGGGTCGCCGACCGCTATCACCTCGACGCCGTGGAGGAGTCGGTACGACTGGGAGCGGCGAGCGCGCCCGGCCTCGACCGGTTCCTGCGGGTCTTCGATGACCTGGACCGGGTGCTGGCCTGCCGCCCCGAGTACACCTTCCGGCACTGGGAGTCGAAGGCGCTGTCGTGGGCCGCCGACACCGCGGACCGCGACGTGCTGGCCGACAACGCCCGCCGCATCATCACGGTGTGGGGCACCTCGGACAGCCCCCTGCTCGACGACTACGCCGGCCGGCACTGGAGCGGGCTCGTCGGCGGCTACTACCGCGACCGCTGGGCGCTGTGGGCGAGCGGCCTCGACCGCGCGCTCGCCGCGCCCGACGCCTCCACCGCCTCCGAAGCGGAGCTGCGGGAACGGCTCCGTGAACGCGCCGAGGTGTTCCTGCGTGAGGGCCCGGCGCCGGCGCCGCGCGACCTCGGCGACCTGGCGGCGGAGTCACGCCGGCTGTTCACCGCCCACGCGAGCGCATTCGAGCCGAACGAACGATGAGGAGCACGATGGCCCAGGTGGCACCACCGACCGAACGCCGCAACCCGCGCACCGCCGGCATAGACACGCTGGAGTCGGGAGACGTCCTCCGGCTGCTGCTGGACGAGGACGCCAGGGCGGTCGAGGCCGCGCGCGCCGCGACCGGTCCGCTCGCCCGCGCGGTGGACGAGGCGCACCTCCGGCTGACCGGGGGCGGAGGCGTCCACTACTTCGGCGCCGGCGCGTCGGGGCGGCTGGCGGTGCTGGACGCCACGGAGATCACGCCGACGTTCGGGGTGGAGCGCGGGCTCTTCACCGCGCACTTCGCGGGCGGGGCCGCCGCGCTCACGGACTCGTCCGTCGACCAGGAGGACGCCGAGGAGCTCGGGGCCGCCGACGCGCAGGTCCTCGGCGAGCGCGACGTGGCGGTCGGCATCACGGCGTCCGGGTCCACCCCGTACGTGGCCGGCGCGCTGCGCGCCGCCCGGGCCGCCGGCGCGCTCACCGTGCTGATCACCTGCAACCCGCTGGCGCCCCTGCGGGAGCGGGCCGACATCCTCGTCGTCGCGGACACCGGGCCCGAGGCGCTCACCGGGTCCACGCGGCTCAAGGCAGGTACGGCGACCAAGGTGCTGCTGAACGCGTTCTCGACGGCTCTCATGATCAAGGCCGGGCGGACGTACTCGAATCTCATGGTCGGGCTGGTCGCCACCAACGCCAAGCTCCGCGAGCGGGCCGTGAGCCTGCTCGCGGAGGCGACCGGCCTCTCCAAGGAGGACTGCCGCGCCGCCCTGGAGGAGTGCGGCGGCCGGATCCCCGAGGCACTCGTGCGCCTCCTCACCGGCTGCCCGCCCGACCAGGCGCGGGCCGCGCTCGCCGCGCATCCGGGCGTCCGCGCCGCCGTCGCCGCGCTCGGCGGGCAGGCCGGATGAGCGGCGGCTTCGCGGGCGTGGACGTCGGAGGCGGGGGGATCAGGGTCCGGGTCGAGAGCGGAGGGGAGAGCGCGTACGGGGAGGACGCGGCCCCGGTGCCCCGGGACGGGGGCCGCGTGGACCTCGAACGGCTCGCCGCCCGGATCGCGGCGGTCGTCGAGGACGCGGTCCGGCCCTCGGTCCCGGCGGTCCCCGAGCGGTTCGCGGGGATGGCCGTCGGGGTGACCGGGCTGCCCGGGCTGGTCAGGGACCCTGAGACGCTCTGGCGCGCGCTGGGGGAGCGGTTCGGGCTCGGGGCGCTCGTGGTGGCGGGCGACATGGTGACCACGCACGTGGGCGCGCTCGGGTTCCAGCCGGGGGTGGTCGTCGCCGCCGGAACCGGTGTCATCACCCTCGGCACCGATCTGGACGGCGTATGGAACCAGTCCGACGGATGGGGCCACCTCCTCGGCGACCACGGCGGCGGCGCCTGGGTGGGGATGCACGGCCTCCAGGCCGCCCTGCGCGCCCACGACGGCCGGGCCGGCGGCTCACCGCCCCTGCTCGAACGCCTGACCGCCCGCTTCGGCCACCCCCTCGACCTGGTGGCGCTCGTCTACGAGTCGGCCTCGCCGGCGCACCACCTGGCGTCGTTCGCGCCGTCCGTGGCCGACGCGGCCCGTGCGGGTGACCCGGTCGCACGGGACATCTGGGCCGAGGCGGGGCGGCAGCTCGGCCAGACCGCCGTGGCCGCCGCGACCGGGCTCGACCCGGTCTTCTCCTGGGGCGGGCGCCTGTTCGACGCTGCCGACCTGCTGACGGAGCCGTTCCAGAGCACCGTACGGGCCCTGCTGCCCGGGGCCAGGTTCGCTCCGCCGCGTGGCTCTTCGGCGGACGGGGCGCTCGCCCTGGCCAGGGCCGCGGCGGGTGGTGAGGTCCGGCCGCACCACCCGTATCTGTACGTCTTCGCGGCTAGTCGGAGCCGGACAGGCGCTGAAGCCGCTCCACCGCCTCCCCGAACTCGCTGATCATGTCGTAGACCACCTCGCGGGCCGGTCTGATCTGGTCGAGCTGGCCCACCACCTGGCCCACGAAGTAGTTGACCAGCTCCAGCGCTCCCGGCTCGCCCTTCTCGGCCGCCGCCCCGATGCGGGCCATCGCGCCCTCGGCCACCAGCAGCTGCAGCGGCATCCCCAGCGGCCCCGGGCTCTCCTGGCCGGAGTCCCACTCCTCCGTCCAGGCGGACTTGAGCTGGCGGGCCGGCTTACCCGTACGGGACCTGGACCGGACCGTGTCCAGCGACGAGGCGGCCAGGAACTTCCGCTTGACCGCCGGACTCGTCTCGGCCTCCTCCGTGGTCAGCCAGACCGAGCCGCACCACACGCCCTGCGCGCCGAGCGCCATGGCCGCCGCCATCTGCCTGCCTGACGCGATGCCGCCCGCCGCCAGCACGGGGGTCGGGGCCACCGCGTCCACGACCTGCGGCACCAGCACCATCGTGGAGACCTCGCCGGTGTGCCCGCCCGCCTCGGTGCCCTGCGCCACGATGAGGTCCGCGCCCGCCGCCACCTGCCTGCGGGCGTGCTCGACCGTGCCGACCAGCGCCGCCACCGGCACGCCCGCCTCCCTGGCCTTGGCGACCATCTCGGGCGGAGGCGGCCCCAGGGCGCTGGCGATGAGCCCGATCGGGTGCTTGAGCGCCACGTCGATCAGCCCCGTCGCCCCGGTCGCCGTCACCCGCCTGCCGAGCTCGTCCGCCACCGCCGTCAGCGGCTGTACGGGGGTGCTCACGCCGTACTTGGACAGCAAATGGGTGACGAAGTCGCGGTGGCGGTCGGGGACGAAGTCCATGAGGTGCGCCTGCCGGTCGAGCGCGGAGGCGTCCAGCTTGCCGGGCACGAGCACGTCCACGCCGTACGGCCGGCCGTTCACCTGCCCGTCGATCCAGGTCAGTTCGGTGTCGAGCTGTTCGGGCGAGTACGCGATGGCGCCCAGCACGCCGAACCCGCCCGCGTTGGTGACGGCGGCCACCACGTCGCGGCAGTGGCTGAAGGCGAACAACGGGAACTCGATGCCCAGGCGCTCACAGATGGCGGTCCGCATGGTTCGACGCTATCCGGCAGAAGCTTGTTCGGTCCATCCCTGTTCACTCGGCTGCGCCGCCCCACGTCTCGCCGACCCGGCGCCGGTCGGCGGTGGCAAGGGGCCATGTCGGGTGTGGGGTCAGGAGGCGGTGGCGCGGCGGTCCAGGGGGAGAGGGATGGGTGGGGCGTGCCAGCCGAGTTCCGGCGAGTAGCCGCGTACCAGCCTGGCCGGGACGCCGGCGACCACGCTGTGGTCCGGGAACGTGCCGCGGACCACCGCCCCGGCCGCCACCACGCACTGGCGGCCCAGCGTCGTGCCCGGGAGGATGATCGCTCCGGCTCCCAGCCACGAGCCGGAGCCGATCGAGACCGGGCTGTTGCGGGGCCACTGGCGCCCGATCGGGACGTCAGGGTCGTCGTAGACGTGGTTCTGGTCGGTGATGTAGACGTACGGGCCGGTGAAGACGTCGTCTCCGATGTCGACCGACTGGTGGGCCACGATGTGCGAGCCGCGGCCGATCGAGCAGCCGTGGCCGACGCGGAGGATCGAGTCGGGCCCGAGGTCCACCCCCGGCATCATGCCGCACGAGAGCGACACGCGTTCGCCGATGAGCGTGTGGTCGCCGATCTCGATCCACTGCTCGCCGAAGATCGCGCCCGGGGGGAACGCGATGCTGACTCCGTCGCCCAGCCGGCGGAACCGGTAGCCCGCGGGGCTCAACGGGGAGATGGCGCCGGCGCGGCGGATCGCCCCGTAGGCACGGTGAATCAGCGTGCCCACTGCCCGCCGTACTAATGACATAGGGACCAAAGTTACCGCTAGGTCAACCCGTTCGGGCATGTCGGGGGCGTTGTTTGATATCCTGAGAGCCCGTGGACAGTTCGACCACACCTCGAGCCACGGGAGCCCCTTTGCGCAGCGCATCGCAAACCAAGCATCTGTTCGTCACCGGCGGTGTCGCCTCCAGTCTCGGCAAGGGGCTCACGGCCTCCAGCCTCGGTCGCCTGCTCAAGGCACGCGGTCTCAGGGTCACCATGCAGAAGCTCGACCCGTACCTGAACGTCGACCCCGGGACCATGAACCCCTTCCAGCACGGCGAGGTGTTCGTCACCGACGACGGTGCGGAGACCGACCTCGACGTCGGCCACTACGAGCGGTTCCTCGACACCCATCTGCACGGCTCGGCCAACGTGACCACCGGGCAGATCTACTCCAACGTCATCGCCAAGGAGCGGCGGGGCGAATACCTGGGCGACACCGTCCAGGTCATCCCGCACATCACCAACGAGATCAAGGACCGCATCAGGGGCATGGCCGGTCCTGAGGTGGACGTGGTCATCACCGAGGTCGGGGGCACGGTCGGCGACATCGAGTCGCTGCCGTTCCTCGAGGCCGTGCGGCAGATCAGGCACGAGGTCGGCCGCGACAACGTGTTCTTCCTGCACGTGTCGCTGCTGCCGTACATCGGCCCCTCGGGCGAGCTCAAGACCAAGCCGACCCAGCACAGCGTCGCCGCGCTGCGCAGCATCGGCATCCAGCCGGACGCGATCGTCCTGCGCTCCGACCGGCCCGTGCAGACGGCGATCAAGCGCAAGATCAGCCTGATGTGCGACGTGGACGAGGACGCCGTCGTCTCCGCCGTGGACGCGGCCTCGATCTACGACATCCCCAAGGTGCTCCACTCCGAAGGGCTCGACGCGTACGTGGTGCGCCGGCTCGGCCTGCCGTTCAGGGACGTCGACTGGAAGGAGTGGGAGCAGCTCCTGCGCCGGGTGCACCGGCCGGCCAAGGAGGTCACGATCGCGCTGGTCGGCAAGTACATCGACCTGCCGGACGCGTACCTCTCGGTCACCGAGGCCCTGCGGGCCGGCGGGTTCGCCAACGACGCGCGCGTCAACATCCGGTGGGTCAAGAGCGACGACTGCGAGACCCCCGAGGGCGCCGAGCGCGAGCTCGACGGCGTGGACGGCGTGCTGATCCCCGGCGGGTTCGGCGTACGCGGCATCGAGGGCAAGATCGGCGCGATCCGCCACGCCCGTGAGGGCAAGATCCCGCTGCTCGGCATCTGCCTCGGCATGCAGGGCATGGTCATCGAGGCCGCCCGCAACATGGCCGGCATCGAGGACGCCAACTCCGCCGAGTTCGACCCCGACACCAAGCACCCGGTCATCTCCACCATGGCCGACCAGGAGGACGTCGTCGCCGGCGAGCGCGACATGGGCGGCACCATGCGGCTGGGCAGCTACACCGCCAAGCTCGGCGAGGGCACCCTGGCCAGGCAGCTGTACGGCGGCAAGGCCAAGGCCGACGAGCGCCACCGCCACCGCTACGAGGTCAACAACGCCTACCGCGAGCAGCTCGAGAAGGTCGGCCTGGTCTTCTCCGGCCTGTCGCCCGACGGCCGGCTGGTCGAGTACACCGAGCTGCCCACCGACATCCACCCGTTCTTCATCGGCACGCAGGCGCACCCCGAGTTCCGCTCGCGCCCCACGCGGGCCAACCCGATGTTCAAGGGCCTCATCACCGCATCCCTGGAGTACGCGGACGCCAGGGTCGGCGCGAAGGTCGGCAAGTGAAAATAGAAGACACGCCCGAGGGCTGGGACGTCCTCGACTCCAAGGAGCGCTTCCAGGGCCACGTCGTCAAGGTGGTCACGGACACGGTGAAGATGCCCCGCGACGAGGTCGCCGACCGCGACTACGTGGTGCATCCCGGCGCGGTCGCCGTGCTCGCGCTCGACGACCGTGACCGGGTGCTGCTGATCAGGCAGTACCGCCACCCCACCCGCATGCTGATGTGGGAGCTGCCCGCCGGCATCCGCGACGTCGAGGGCGAGTCGCTGCTCGCCGGCGCCGCCCGCGAGCTCGAGGAGGAGGCGGGCTACCGCGCCGACACCTGGTACACGCTGGTCGACCTGCGCACCTCGCCCGGCATGAGCGACGAACGGATCAGGGTGTTCCTCGCCCGTGACCTGACCAAGGTCGAGACCGACTTCGTCCACCGGCACGAGGAGATCGACATGCCGGTCGAATGGGTACCGCTGGCGGACGCGGTCGAGAAGGCGCTCATGGGAATGATCCACAATTCCCCGGCCGTGGCCGGTATCCTCGCCGCGTACGCGGCTTCGGTTGAGGGGTTCGCCCTGTTGCGCCCCGCCGACGCCCCTGAGGCGTGACGGAAGGACCAGCTCGTGGAGGCGGTGCTCTCCAGCTACCTCGCCCATCTGGCGGTGGAGCGGGGCCTCGCTGCCAACACGCTCGCGTCCTACCGTCGTGACCTGCGGCGATACGTCGCCCATCTGCACGCGCGCGGCCGGGCGGAGCTGGACGAGGTGGGGGAGGCCGACGTACTGGCCTTCCTCGCCTCCTTGCGCGAGGGTGACGGCGAGCACCCCGCGCTCGTCGCCAGCTCGGCCGCCCGCGCCGTCTCCGCCGTGCGCGGGCTGCACCGTTTCGCTCTGCGCGAAGGCGTCACGGCCCACGACCCCGCCCACGAGGTACGCCCGCCGCGCCAGCTCCGCAGGCTCCCCAAGGCCATCGCCGTGGACGAGGTCGAGCGGCTCATCGCCGCCTCCGGCCCCGACGGCGCGCCTCTCACGCTGCGCAACCGCGCGCTGCTGGAGGTCCTGTACGGCACCGGCGCCCGCATCTCCGAGGCCGTCGGGCTGGCCGTGGACGACCTCGAGGACGACCAGGTACGCCTGCGCGGAAAAGGCGGCCGCACCCGCGTCGTGCCCTTGGGCCGCTATGCCCGCTCCGCGCTCGACGCGTACCTCGTACGGGCCCGTCCTGGGCTGCTCGCGCACGGGCGCGGCACCCCCGCCGTGTTCCTGAACGCCAGGGGAGGCCGTCTGACCAGGCAGGGAGCGTGGGAGGTGCTCCAGGCCGCCGCCGAACGCGCCGGACTCGCCCGGATAAGTCCCCACGTTCTCCGCCATTCATTCGCAACCCACCTTTTGGACGGCGGCGCTGACGTTAGGGTGGTCCAGGAACTGCTCGGCCACGCCTCCGTGACGACCACGCAGGTCTACACGCTGGTCACGGTCGACAAGCTCCGCGAGGTCTATGCCGCCGCGCATCCGCGTGCCCGGCAGTGATCTATAGTCGTTTCCGACGTGCGGCACCGTCGGCGTGCCGCCTTGCCGCATAAAGTGCCGACGCCATAGTGTCCGTCCGGACGGTCCGGTTCGGGATCGTCAGGGAGGTTCGAGCTGGTGACTGTGACGACCAAGGGTTCGACCCCGGGGACCCCCGACAACCCCTGGGGCGACACGAAGACCAACGCGCCTTCCAACGGCGTCAACCTGGGGCCCACGCAGCGGCCCAGACCCGTGTTCCCCGAGCCGGTGCCGCCCGCGGTGCACGGCCCGGCGCGCGTGGTGGCGATGGTCAACCAGAAGGGCGGCGTCGGCAAGACCACGACGACCATCAACCTGGGGGCCGCGCTCGTCGAATACGGCCTCAAGGTGCTGCTGGTCGACTTCGACCCCCAGGGCGCGCTCTCGGTCGGCCTGGGCATCAACCCGCTCCAGCTCGACCTGACCGTCTACAACCTGCTGATGGAGCGGGGCGTCACCGCCGAGGACGTGCTCCTCGAGACCGGCGTCGAGGGGCTCGACCTGCTGCCGAGCAACATCGACCTGTCGGCCGCCGAAGTCCAGCTCGTCACCGAGGTCGCGCGCGAGCAGGTGCTCGGCCGGGTGATCAAGCCGCTGCTGCCGCACTACGACGTTTGTCTCATCGACTGCCAGCCCTCGCTGGGCCTGCTCACGATCAACGCGCTGACCTGCGCCCACGGTGTGATGGTGCCCCTGGAGTGCGAGTTCTTCGCGCTGCGCGGCGTGGCGCTGCTCATGGACACGATCTCCAAGGTCCAGGAGCGGCTCAACGAGGACCTCGAGATCGAGGGGCTGCTGGCCACCATGTACGACGCCCGCACCCTGCACGGGCGCGAGGTGCTGGCCCGCGTGGTCGAGGCGTTCGGCGACAAGGTGTTCCACACGGTGATCAACCGTACGGTCCGCTTCCCTGACGCGACGGTCGCCGGCGAGCCCATCACCACCTTCGATCCTTCCTCGCTGGGCGCGAGCGCCTACCGTGAGCTGGCCCGCGAAGTGCTGTCGCGCTGGCCGGCGCCTGCCACAATGGCCAGGTGACCGACTCCGAGCAGACTCCTCAAGGGTTCCAGGTCCACCTGGACGTCTTCGAGGGCCCCTTCGATCTGCTGCTCGGGCTCATCGCCAAGCACAAGCTGGACATCACCGAGGTCTCGCTCTCCAAGGTCACGGACGAGTTCATCTCCTACATCCGCTCGCGCGGGCCCGAGTGGGATCTCGACCAGACCAGCCACTTCCTGCTGGTCGCGGCTACCCTGCTGGACCTGAAGGCGGCCAGGCTGCTGCCTTCAGGCGAGGTGGAGGACGAGGAGGACCTGGCGCTGCTGGAGGCCAGGGACCTGCTGTTCGCACGGTTGCTGCAGTACAAGGCGTACAAGGAGGTGGCGAAGCTCTTCGCGGGGCGGATGGCGGAGGAGGCGCTGCGCTTCCCCCGTACGGCTCCGATGGAGGCGCAGTTCGCCAACCTGCTGCCCGAGCTCATCCTGGGCATCGGTCCCGAGCAGCTCGCGAAGATCGCCGCCAAGGCGTTCACCCCCAAGCTGCCGCCCACCGTCAACGTCGGGCACATCTACCAGCCCCTCGCGAGCGTCAAGGAGCAGGCGGCCATCCTGGTCATGCACCTGCGCCGGCTCCGGCGCGCCACCTTCCGCGCGCTGGTGGCCGACTGCGACGGCACCTTCGAGGTCATCGCCCGGTTCCTGGCGGCCCTGGAGCTGTTCAGGGAGTCGGCGGTGACGTTCGAGCAGGTCGAGCCGCTGGGGGATCTGCACATCACCTGGACGGGCGCTGACGACGGCGACGTCGCGGTGGGTGACGATTACGAGGAATCCGCGGAGAAAGCACGCAATGACTGACAACCCACTGCCCACCCCCCGCCGCTCCCCGGACTCCGAACCGCCACTGCCCGCCTGGATGACCCTCCCAGGCTCCCTCGTCCAACCGTCCGCCCCGGCGGTGGAGGACGGTGAGGTGTCGGAGGACGGCGTTTCGCCGCCTTCCGACGAGGCGGGTGAGGACGACTCCTCTCCCTCCGACGAGACGCCTGACGACTCCTCACCCTCCGATGAGACGCCTGAGGACGACGTGCCGTCGCCCTCCGACGAGACTTCTGAGGACGACGTGCCGTCGGTCCATGCGCCGTCGGACGCCGTCCTGCTGCCCTCTGACGAGACGCCCGCCCCTCCGACCGCCGCCCTTGCCGACGCCGCGCCGCCCACTGCCGACGATGGTGCACCGGGCGGCGCACGGGTGGCCGGTGCTCCGGACGGCGATGAGGTGGCGACTCAGGCGGGTGCCGCCGAGGTAGCGGGTCAAGCGGATGCAGGTGGCGTGGCGGGTCACGTGGGCGCTGCTCCAGGCGCGGATCCTTCAGACGCCGGGTCGGCGGGCCGCGGTGTGGCGAAGCCCGCCGCGACGCGCGCGTTCGACGAGAGGGGCCACCCGGAGGCCGTGGAAGGGACGGCGCAGGGTGGCAGTGAGCCGGACTCGGACCGGGAAGGCGGCGAGGAAGGTTCTGGGCAGGAAGGCGGTGGGCCGACGCTGGAGGCGGCGTTGGAGGCTATCCTGCTGGTCGTTGACGAGCCCGTCGCCGAGGTGACACTGGCTCAGGTGCTGGAGCGGCCCACCCATGAGGTCGCTGCGGCGCTGCGAAGGCTGTCGGCGGAATACACCGCTGCCGGCCGGGGTTTTGACTTGCGAGAAGTCGCGGGCGGTTGGCGGTTCTACACGCGGGCCGACTGCGCGCCTTTGGTCGAGCGGTTCGTCCGCGACGGCCAGCAGACGCGGCTGACTCAAGCCGCGCTTGAAACACTCGCGGTCGTGGCTTACCGGCAACCGGTGAGCCGGGCTCGCGTAGCCGCGGTACGCGGCGTCAACAGCGACGGCGTCATGCGGACGCTCGTCGCAAGAGGGCTGGTCGAGGAGGCCGGCACCGACCCGGAGAGCCAGGCAATGCTCTACCGGACAAGCTCATACTTCCTTGAACGTCTGGGACTTCGGGACCTCAGCGAGCTCCCCGAGCTCGCGCCCTTCCTCCCCGACGACGTGGAGAACCTCGAGGAGACAACAAAGTGATCAACAGGCGAAGCACCCCGTCCGGTGATGGACGCGGTCGTGGACGTACCGGCGGCTCCGACCAGGGCCGTGGCGGGCGTCCCGCCTTCCGTTCCGACTCCGGTTCGGGTTTCCGTTCCAACGACGCACGTGGCGACTCCCGCGGTGGGGGCCGGCGTGACGACTCCCGCGGCGGATCGCGTGACTCCCTTCGCGCCGACCGCAGTGGATCGCGTGCCCGGTACGGGTCTGGCGCGCGTGAGCAGGGCGCCTCGCGCGGCGAGCGCGACGACCGTTACCGCCGCGACGACCGCGAGCCGCGTCGCGACGACCGTGGCAGCCGTTACGGCGACCGCGAGGCCCGTTACGGTGACCGCGAGACCCGCCCCGGTGACCGTGAGACCCGTCCTGGCGGTCGCGAGACCCGTTCCGGAGGTCGTGAGGGCCGTCCCGGTGGTCGCGAAGGCCGTCCGGGGTACCGCACCGAGCGCCGTGACGACGAGCGCGGCGGTGGCTACGGCGCCGGCCGTCGTGAGGAGCGCGGTGGCTACGGTGCCGGCCGACGTGACGAGCGTGGCGGTGGCTACGGCGCTGGGCGGAGCCAGGAACGCGGCGGCTACGGTGCCGGCCGACGTGACGAGCGTGGCGGCGACTACGGCGCTGGGCGGAGCCAGGAACGCGGCGGCTACGGTGCCGGGCGCAGTCAGGAGCGCGGCGGCTACGGTGCCGGGCGCAGTGAGGACCGTGGCGGGTTCCGGGCCGATCGGAGCGGGCGCAGGGAAGACGCCGCCCCGGCCGCCACGCGCTCCAGGTACGGCAAGCGCGACGCCGACGCCCGGCCCGAGCGGGCCCCGCGTACGACCCGGCGCGACGACGTACAGACCATCGGAGGCGGCAGCCCCCAGCGTGACCGCCGGACCACCGGAAGCGGCGGCCCTCAGCGTGACCGCCGGCCCGTCGGAAGCGGCAGCCCCCAGCACGACCGGGTGAAGGCCGCGCGCCAGCCTCTCCGTGACCGCGACTTCTACGACGACGACTACACCGACGAGCGCGACACCACCGAGGTCCCCAACGGGGTGCGGCTGCAGAAGGTGCTCGCCCAGGCGGGCGTGGCCAGCCGCAGGGCGTGCGAGGAGATGATCGGCGAGGGCAGGGTCACCGTGAACGGCCAGGTCGTGCGGCGCTTCGGCGCCAAGGTCGACCCGGCGACGCAGGTCATCCACGTGGACGGCAAGCGCATCCCCACGGCCCCCGACCTCGTCTACTACGCCATGAACAAGCCCATCGGCGTCGTCTCCACCATGAACGACCCGCAGGGCCGTCCGTGCCTGGCCGACTACGTCGAGGAGCTGGCGCCGCGGCTGTTCCACGTGGGCAGGCTGGACACCGAGACCGAGGGCCTGCTGCTGCTCACCAACGACGGCGAGCTGGCCAACAGGCTGACGCATCCCAGCTACGGCGTGCAGAAGAAGTACTGGGCCAAGGTGCCGGGCCCGATCCCGCGGGACCTGGGGCGCCGGCTCAAGCAGGGCATCGAGCTGGAGGACGGCATCGCCAGGGCCGACGACTTCTCGATCGTGCAGGAGCACGGCCAGCAGGCGCTGGTCGAGGTCGTCCTGCATGAGGGCCGCAAGCACGTCGTACGACGCATGCTGGAGGAGGCGGGGCACCGGGTGATCGACCTGGCCAGGATCGAGTTCGGCCCGGTGAAGCTGGGCCGCACCAAGCCGGGGACCGTCAGGGCGCTGACCTTGACGGAGGTCGGCGAACTTTACGCTGCCGTGAAGCTGTAATCTGGCTGGACGCAGGAGCCCGTGCGAACCTCCGCACGGGCTCTCCCGCTATGGAAGGGGACGAACCACATGGTGCGCGCGATCCGTGGGGCGATCCAGGTGGACGCCGACGACCGCGACTCGATCATCGTGGGCACGACCGAGCTGGTCGCTGCGATCATGGAGCGTAACCAGCTGACCACGGACGACGTGATCAGTGTGCTGTTCACGGCCACGCCCGACCTGACGGCCGAGTTCCCGGCGCTCGCGGCGCGTAAGCTGGGTTTTCACGAGGTGCCGCTGATCTGCTGCACCGAGATCGCCGTGCCGGGGGCGCTGCCCCGCGTGGTGCGCCTCATGGCCCACGTCGAGACCGACCGCCCGCGGTCGGAGATCCAGCACGTTTACCTGCGTGGCGCGGTGGCGTTGCGGCAGGATATCGCGCAGTAAGCAGCTAAAAAGCGCACCACGCGAGACTCAAAACTCCAATAGCCGGATAAATCAGGACACCGACATGGAACTTCGTACCGTGCTCGTCGTCGGCACCGGTCTCATCGGCACTTCCGCGGCCCTGGCGCTGCGCAAGCGCGGCGTACGCGTGCTGCTCGCCGACCGTGACCAGGGCGCCGTACGGCTGGCGCGAGAGCTCGGTGCCGGTGAGGAGTGGCAGACCGGCGAGGGGTCTGCCGAACAGGTGGACCTGGCGGTCATCGCCGTGCCTCCCGCCCACGTGGCGACCGAGCTGCTGGAGCTGCAGCGGATCGACGCGGCCAGGTTCTACACCGATGTCGCCAGCGTGAAGGTCGAGCCCCTCGACCGGGCCGCGCAGCTCGGCTGCGACCTGGCCACCTACGTGGCCTCCCACCCCCTCGCGGGGCGCGAGAAGTCGGGCCCGGGTGCGGCCAGGGCCGATCTGTTCCTGGGCCGGCCGTGGGCGCTGTGCCCCACCGAGGCGTCCGGCGCCGAGGCGAAGGCGGCCGTGCTGCGGCTGATCGAGCTGTGCGGGGCCAACGCCGTCGAGGTGAGCGCGGCCGACCACGACCGCGCGGTCGCGGTCGTCTCCCACGCGCCCCACGTCGCCGCCTCCGCCGTGGCCGCCCGCCTGGCCGACGCCACCGACGTCGCGCTCGGGCTGGCCGGCCAGGGCGTACGCGACGTCACCAGGATCGCGGGCAGCGACCCCGGCCTCTGGCTCGGCATCCTGTCAGGCAACGCCGCCCCGGTCGCCGAGGTGCTCGAGGCCGTCGCCGCCGACCTCGCCGAGGCCGCCGGCGCCCTGCGCGCGCTGGCCGAGGGCGACGGCACCGCCACCGGGGAGATCACCCAGCTGCTCAAGCGCGGCGTCGCGGGCCACGACCGCATCCCCGGCAAGCACGGCGGCCCGGCCTCCTCCTACGCCGTCGTCCAGGTCGTCATCGGCGACCGCCCCGGCCAGCTGGCCCGCCTCTTCCTGGTGTGCGACGAGGTCGGAGTCAACGTCGAGGACGTGCGCCTGGAGCACGCCCCCGGGCTGCCCCTGGGCATCGCCGAGCTGTCGGTGCAGCCCGACGCGGTCTCGACGCTCATCGACGCCCTGCGCGAGCGCGGCTGGCAGGTTCCCTAGGCCGGCCGGACGACAGTCCGCGCGCCGGGCCCGGCTGAACAGCACACCGGGCGGGGCCGATGAGGCCCCGCCCGGCGCACTCCCCACGGTCAGCGCTTGGTGACCGCCTCGCTGACGGCGTTAGGGCCGTCGTACTCGCGGTCGGGCATGGATTCCAGGGCCTTGATGATCTCCTGGCTCGCGTTGTGCTCGCGGGCCGCTCTGACGAGCTCCTGCTTGCTGGCCGGGTAGTCGACGCCACCGAGGTGCTTCTGCAGCTCGATCGGGTTGATTGTTGTCTTCATGACTCTCTGCTTCCCTCCGCTCACGAGACGTAACGTCGGGCGCGAGAGTTCTCTTGAGATGCCTCCAGACTCGCCAGTCGCGCCTCGACCTGCGGCGGGACACGTCGCCGTTCGGCCAGCACCCAGGGCAGGCCGCGCAGTGCGTCCAGGGCGGCGAGCGCCGAGACGCGGTCGTGCGGCACGGTCGTCGCCAGGTGCACGGTGCGTCGCAGCGCCGCCCCGAGCGGGCGCCGCAGCCACGTGAACCAGAGCGTGTTACCCAGCCCCACGGCGCCCACGCGCGGATCAGCCATCGGAGCGCTCCAGTCTCCGCCGCGCCGTCTCCACCGCGAGCGGCAGCTCCCGCCGCTCGGCCAGCGCCCGCGGCAGCCTCGGTACGGCGCTGCGCAGCCCCGCCCAGCCCGCGGGCCCGCCCCGCAGGGCGTCGAACGACCGCCGCGCCACCACCCGCCACGGGCGGCGCAGCACCGCGGTCAGCACGGCGTTGCGGGCGGCCAGCACCTGCCTCCCGCGCGGGTCCCTGGCGGGCGAGGGGTGGTGGTGGGCCACGACGTCGTCCACGTACGCCAGCCCCCACCCCCGCGCGGCCAGGTCCACCGCCAGCCGCTCCTCCTCGCCGAAGAAGAAGATCACGTCGTCGAACCCGCCCGCCTCCAGGAACGCCTCCTTGCGCACCACCGCCCCGCACGCCAGGAACCCCAGCACGCTCGGCCCCGGCAGGTCCGGCTCCGTGCCGAGCGGCGAGTCGCGCATCAGCTCCGACACCGTGTCCAGCCGCTCCTCGGGGCCCACCAGCACGCGCGCGCCCAGGACGGCCAGGCGCGGATGGACGTCCAGCACGTCGGCGGCCCGCTCCAGCGCTTTGGGAGCCCACCAGGAGTCGTCGTCGGCGAAGGCCACGTAGGGCGTCTCCGCCAGCCGGACGCCGATGTTGCGGGCGGGCGCCCCCAGGTTCGTGCCCGCCTCGACCAGGTGGACGTCCGGGAAGTGGCGCCGTACGAACCCCGCGGTCCCGTCGGTCGAGCCGTTGTCGACGAGGATCACGGGGCGCGGGTGCATGGGAAGCGTACGGGTCAGCGCACGCAGCCGGTCCTTGCTGGCCACCACGACGGTGACACGCGCTTCTTTCACATCGGGCCACTTACCGCGAGGGCCGCTCTTAGTCCTTGACGTCTCCTCCCGGACGGGCGTACAAAGAGTGGGTAACAACGTTACCGAGAAGAAACGGCGTTACCGTGACCAGCGCGTACCAGCAGGCCCAGCAGGAAGGGCAGCACGTCGTCCGGGCCGCCATCCTCGACGCCGCCACCCACCTGCTCGTCACCGAAGGGCCGGCGGCGCTGACCGTGCGGCGGATCGCCGGCGAGGTCGGCTGCTCGACCAAGGTGATCTACACCCTCTTCGGCGGCAAGGACGGGCTCAGCGAGGCGCTCTGGCTGGAGGGGTTCGCGAGGTTCGAGCGGTGGCTGCTGGAGGAGGGCGGCGGCGGGAGCGATCCCCTGGCCAGGCTGCGCAGGGGCTTGGACGCCTACCGTGCCTACGCGCTGGCCGAGCCCGACTACTACCGGGTCATGTTCCTGGGGGCCATGGCCGGGTTCCAGCCGGGCGACGAGGCCGTGGGGTCGGCGAAGCGCACGTTCGGCCTGCTCGTGCAGGCCGTGGGGACGTGCCTGGAGGCTGGCGCGCTGCGCGGGGGAGAGGCCGAGGAGATCGCCGACGTGCTGTGGATGGCCATCCACGGCGCCGTGAGCCTGGAGATCCTCGGCCATTTCGACGAACCCACGGCGTCGCGGCGCTACCCGCTGCTCTGCGACTCGGTGCTCGCCCCCTTCCTGGCCTCCGATGACAGGCCCGATGGCAGGCCCGATGACAGGCCCGATGACAGGCCCGATGAGAGGAACGCATCATGACCACCCCGTACACCGGCGGCTTCACCCCCGTGACCGAGGAGATCACCGCCTTCGACCTGGAGGTCACCGGACGCATCCCGGCCGAGCTCAACGGCCGCTATCTGCGTAACGGGCCCAACCCGCTCAACCTCGACGACCCGAGGGCGAGCCATCTCTTCACCGGCGAGGGCATGGTCCACGGCGTGCGGCTGCGCGACGGCCGCGCCGAGTGGTACCGCAACCGGTGGGTACGCAGCAACGACGTCGCCGCCCGGCTCGGCGAGCCGCCCAGGCCCGGACCCGTGCACGAGGGGATGGACTTCGCCGCCAACACCCATGTCATCGGGCTGGCCGGGCGCACGTTCGCGCTCGTCGAGGCGGGCGCCCTGCCGTACGAGCTGAGTTACGAGCTCGACACGATCGGCAGGTGCGACTTCGGCGGGGGCCTGCCCGGCGGGTACGCCGCGCACACCCACCTCGACCCGGTCAACGGCGAGCTGCACGCGCTGGCCTACTTCTTCGGCTGGGACCACCACCAGCACATCGTGATCGACCTCGAGGGCACGGTCACCCAGGTCAGGAACATCCCGATCGCCGACGCCCCGATGCTGCACGACTTCGCCCTCACCGAGCGGTACGTGGTGATCTACGACCTGCCGGTCACGTTCAGCATGGGCCACGCGGAGCAGGGCCGGCAGCTGCCGTACGCCTGGAACGACGCCCATGGCGCCCGGCTCGGGCTCATGTCGCGCGAGAGCGGCGACGTGCGGTGGGTGGACATCGATCCGTGCTGGGTCTTCCACACGCTGAACGCCTACGACGACGGCGACGAGGTGGTGGTGGACGTGGTCCGCTACCCCAAGCGGTTCGTGGACGCCCGGCTCGATCAGGGTGGCCTGCCGACGCTCGACCGGTGGCGGATCGACCCGGCCGCCGGCAAGGTCCGCGAGACGCGGCTGGACGACCGGTCGCAGGAGTTCCCGCGCATGGACGAGCGCCGCACCGGCCGGCCGTACCGCTACGGCTACACCGCGGCCGCCGTCGATCTCGACGACGTGCTCAGGCGGACCGACACCGAGCTGGAGGACCTGCCCGACGAGGCGTTCGACAACACGCTCATCAAGCACGACCTGGAGCGGGGGACGGCGCAGTCGCGCCAGTTCGGGCGCGGCGCGTACGTGGGCGAGCCGGTGTTCGTGGCCTCGGGGGAGGCCGAGGACGACGGATACGTGCTCGCCTACGTCAACAACGAGGCCAGGGGAGCGGCCGACCTGGTGATCCTGTCGGCGCAGGACTTCACCGGCGAGCCGGTCGCGACCGTCCACCTGCCCGCCAGGGTGCCGCTCGGCTTCCACGGCAGCTGGATCGCCGATTGAGCCGGACGCCGATTGAGCCGGACATTGAGCGGGACACGGTACTCTCTCTTGGTGGTGCGCTGACGGGATCGACGCATCCGGCCTGGTCCATCCGTACGGCGAGGACCTGGTGTCCGCTGGCAGGCTCGTGAAGAGGGAGAGGCCGTGACCGGTCTGGTCGTCGCCATGGACGGCCCTTCGGGGTCGGGTAAGTCGAGCGTGTCGCGCGGCGTCGCCAGGGCGCTGGGCCTGCGCTATCTCGACACCGGGGCGATGTACCGCGCGATGACCTGGTGGATGCTCCAGCAGGAGGTCGACCTCGCCGACCCCGCCGCCGTGGCGGCCCGTTGCGGCGGGCCGCGCATCGACGTCGGCACCGATCCCGACGGTCCCACGATCCACGTCGACGGCCTCGACGTGGCGGGGCCGATCAGGGAGGCCGAGGTCACGGGCTCCGTCTCCGTCGTGGCCGCCGTTCCCGAGGTGCGGGCGCGCCTGGTCGCGCTCCAGCGGGAGATCATCGGCGCCGGTGACATCGTGGTCGAGGGCCGCGACATCGGCACGGCCGTCTGGCCCGAAGCAGCCGTCAAGGTCTACCTGACGGCCAGCCCCGAGGCCCGTGCCAGGCGGCGCAGCGCCGAGCTGGCCGGCTCGACGGTGGAGGCGCAGCAGGAGGCCATGGCCAGGCGTGACACCCTGGACTCGACACGTAAGACGGACCCACTCTCGATGGCGGATGGCGCCGTCGAGCTCGACACCACCCCGCTCTCTCTCGAAGAGGTGATCGGCGAGGTGTTGAGGCTGGTCAAAGAGCGCACCTGAGGATTTCAGGTGCGGTACTCACATTAAGGAATTCCATCGTGACAACGGGGGACTGGGTCGAGGCCGACCTCGACGCTCTTGAGATCACCGAGCACGGTGACACAGCGCCGCTGCCGGTCGTCGCCATCGTGGGGCGGCCGAACGTCGGCAAGTCCACGCTCGTCAACCGCATCATCGGCCGCCGCGAGGCCGTCGTGGAGGACGTGCCCGGCGTCACCCGCGACCGGGTCACCTACGACGCCAACTGGCGCGGCCGCCGCTTCACCGTCGTCGACACCGGCGGATGGGACCCGGACGCCACCGGGATGAACCTGCGCATCGCCGAGCAGGCCCAGGTCGCCGTCGAGCTGGCCGACGTGAT
This sequence comes from Nonomuraea helvata, assembly GCF_039535785.1. Taxonomy (NCBI): domain Bacteria; kingdom Bacillati; phylum Actinomycetota; class Actinomycetes; order Streptosporangiales; family Streptosporangiaceae; genus Nonomuraea; species Nonomuraea helvata. The sequence goes on along the minus strand of NZ_BAAAXV010000001.1, from coordinate 957,836 downwards.
CGTGTTCGTCGTGGACGCCACCGTGGGCGCGACCGACGCCGACGAGATCGTGGGCTCGGTGCTGCGGCAGTCCGGCAAGCCGGTCATCCTGACCGCCAACAAGGTCGACAACCAGCAGCTCGAGCTGGAGGCCGCCGCGCTGTGGTCGCTCGGGCTCGGCGAGCCGTACCCCGTCTCGGCCCTGCACGGGCGCTCCAGCGGCGACCTGCTCGACGTGGTGCTCGACGCGTTGCCCGAGACGCCCGCCGTCACCTTCGGGGGCGAGCGCGGCCCGGCCCGCGTCGCGCTGCTCGGCAAGCCCAACGTCGGCAAGTCCTCGCTGCTCAACAAGCTCGCCGGGGAGGAGCGGGTGCTGGTCGACCCCATGGCCGGCACCACCCGCGACCCCGTGGACGAGCTGATCGAGCTGGGCGGGCGCACCTGGCGCTTCGTCGACACGGCCGGCATCCGGCGGCGCGACCGCGAGCTGCAGGGGGCCGACTACTACGCGGCCATGCGCACCCGGGCGGCGCTGGAGCGCACCGAGGTGGCCATCGTGCTGATCGACGCCAGCGAGCAGCTCACCGAGCAGGACCTGCGCATCATCGGCCTGGTCATCGAGTCGGGGCGGGCGATGGTGGTGGCGTTCAACAAGTGGGACCTCGTCGACGGGGACCGCCGCTACTACCTGGAGAAGGAGATCGACCGGCAGCTCGTCCGCACCCCGTGGGCGCTGCGGGTCAACATCTCCGCCAAGACCGGGCGGCACGTCGACCGGCTGGTGCCCGCTCTGGAGAAGGCGCTCGACTCGTGGTCCACCCGGGTCCCGACGGCGCGGCTCAACGCGTTCCTGACGGAGCTGGTGCAGCAGACGCCGCCGCCGGTGCGGGGCGGGAAGCAGCCCAAGATCCTCTTCGCCACGCAGGCCTCGATCGAGCCGCCGAAGTTCGTGCTGTTCACCTCCGGGTGGCTCGAGGACACATATCGGCGCTTCATCGAGCGGCGGATCCGCGAGGAGTTCGGGTTCGCGGGGTCGCCGATCGAGGTCACGATGAAGATTCGGGAAAAGCGGGCCAAGAAGGAGAAGTAATGGCTTTGCCGGTCGCCCGGGCGGGATCGTAGGATCTACGGCAACGCGTTGACGGAGACGAGTAACCAGCGGGCCCGCAGGGGTCCAGAGAGCCGCCGGTAGCTGCGAAGGCGGTCCCGTGCCCCGCTGGCGAAGACACTCCTGAGTGCGGGGAGGAAATGCCCCGCCGGTCTGACCCCCGTCATCGGGTCGTCGAGGCCGTCTCCTCTCGAGGCGGCGAAAGTGCGGTGGCACCGGGAGCTCCCTTCTCCCCCGCACTCCCAAGGGGTCATGCACTTCCTCATGAGGAGCTGTAATGATCTCTCGTGTCATGTCGGCGGAGCTCGCTGAGCACGCCGGTCAACGAGTGACGATCGCCGGCTGGGTCCATCGCCGCCGGCAGCTGAAATCCGTGTCCTTCCTCGTCGTCAGGGACCGTACCGGCCTCTCCCAGGTGGTGGCCGCGCGCGAGCTCCCTGGCGAGGAGAGCGTCGTCGAGGTCACCGGCACCGTCCAGGCCAGCCCGCAGGCGCCCGGCGGCGTCGAGCTGGTGGAGCCGGAGATCACGGTGGTGTCGGAGCCGTGCGCGGCGCCGCCGTTCGACCTGTACCGGCCCGTCGTCTCCGCCGGGCTGGCGACGGTCCTCGACCACGCGCCCGTCGCGCTGCGGCACCCGCTGCTCAGGGCGCCGCTGGAGATCTCGGCGGCGAGCGTGGCAGGCTTCCGGGAGGCGCTCGACGGGCTCGGGTTCACCGAGGTCCACACCCCGAAGATCGTCGCCTCGGCCACCGAGTCGGGCGCGAACGTCTTCGGCATCGACTACTTCGGCAGGCCCGCCTACCTCGCGCAGTCGCCGCAGTTCTACAAGCAGGCGATGGCAGGGGTGTTCGAGCGGGTGTACGAGGTCGGCCCCGTCTTCCGCGCCGAGCCGCACGACACCGTACGCCACCTCGCCCAGTACACCAGCCTCGACGCCGAACTGGCCTTCATCCGGGACCACCGGGACGTGATGGCGGTGCTGCGGGAGGCGGTGGCCGGCATGCTGGAGTCGGTACGGCTCCGCGCCTCCGCCGCCGTCGAGCTCCTCGGGGCCGTGCTGCCCGAGGTGCCCGCCGAGATCCCGGCCATCCACTTCACCGAGGCGCAGGAGCTGACGGGCTCGGCGGAGCCGGACCTGTCGCCCGCGCAGGAGCGGTGGCTGTGTGAGTGGGCGGTGCGGGAGCACGGGTCGGAGTTCCTGTTCGTCACCGGCTACCCGATGTCCAAGCGGCCCTTCTACACCCACCCCGACCCGGCGCGGCCCGGCTACTCCAACGGGTTCGACCTGCTGTTCCGGGGGCTGGAGCTGGTGACGGGCGGTCAGCGGCTGCACCTCCACGCGGACTACCTGGCGGCGCTGGCCGCCCGGGGGGAAGGGCCGGAGGCGTATGAAGGGTACTTGCAGGCCTTCCGGTACGGGATGCCGCCGCACGGTGGGTTCGCGCTGGGGCTGGAACGGTGGACGGCCCGGCTGACGGGCGCCGCCAACATCCGCCAGACCACCGCCTTCCCGCGCGACCTGCACCGCCTTTCGCCCTAGGCCCTGGGAGTGTCGCCTCGACACGCAATTCCCCCATTCAATAGAAAGGAGCAGAGCCAGGACCTGACGGGATGACGTGGAATCGGGGCGCGGATGAACCGACTCTCCACACGGTGGCCCTGGTACGGCTCGTTCATCCCGGCCGCCCTGATCGCCAGCGGGATCTTCGTGAACCTCCTGTCTCCGCGGGACTATTGGGGCGACTACCAGCTGGGGGCCGCGGTCGTGCTGGCCGGAGCACTGCTCTCGCTACGGCACACGATCGCGGTCGCCGCGGCCCTCGTCCTGGCCGAGCTGGCACTGTTGATCAAGGACGGGTACTTCGGTCATGCTCCCGGCACGTTCTCACTGATCAACGCGGTGTTCACCGCGCTCGTCGGCCTCGGGGTGAACCGCGTGGTCGCCCGCCATGGGCGCCGGCTGGAAGCGGCGCGTTCCGTCGCGGAGGCGGCCCAGCAGGCCGTGCTGCCCGCACCGCCGGCCTGTGTCGGCCCGCTGGCCATCGCCGCCGTCTACAGGACCGCGCAGATCGAGGCGTTGATCGGCGGAGACGCGTACGCCGTGCAGGACACGCCGTACGGCACCAGGCTGCTCATCGCAGACGTGCGGGGCAAGGGCCTGGGCGCGGTCGGCACGGTGTCGGTGCTGCTGGGAGCATTCCGGGAGGCGGCCGACCAGACGCCCGACCTTGCGGTGCTGGCCGACCGGATGGAGCGCGCCCTGGTCAAAGCGGCCTCGTCGCGCGAGGAGGACATCCGGATGGAGGGGTTCGTCACGGCGGTGCTCGGTGAGATCACACCGGGCGCGGACCGCGTGCGGCTGCTGAACCGCGGCCATCCCTCGCCGTATCTCCTCGAGGGCGACGCGGTGTCCCCGCTCGATCCGGGCGAGCCTGGCCTTCCCCTGGGCATGGGCAGTCTGGGCGGGCCGCAGGCAGGGCCCGAGAGCTGGCCGTTCCCGGCCGGGAGCACGCTCCTGCTGGTCACCGACGGTGTGACGGAGGCCCGGGACCGCACCGGGACCTTCTACGAACCGGCGAGCCGGCTCGGCGGCCGGGGCCCGTTCCGGCAGCCGGACGAGGTGGTCGAGGCCCTGGTACGTGATGTCGAGCGCTGGACCGGTGGGCCGCGCGACGACGACATGGCGATCCTGGCGATCACCCGGCGCGCCGGTGGACCGGCCGGCCCGTGAATCCGCCGTCCACCTGCGATCGGAGATTCAGGGCGCGGACCCTGGCTTCAGCCATTCGGCCGGTGGCGTGCCTGATGGCCGGATCGAGACGGGCTTATCCGGGTTCGGGAGAACCACCCTGGGAGCGCCGGGAGCGGGGCAGCAGCAGCGCGACGGCCGCGCCGAGCAGGCAGACGAACGCCGTGACCAGGAACATCTCCGTGTACTCGGTGTGCAGCGCCGCCTGCACCTTCGCGGTGTACTCGGCCAGCCGCCGCTGGTACGTCACCGCGTCCACACCGAACGGGAGCGGCGTGTCCAGGTGGGCGGTGAGCGACTGGAACCGGTAGAACCCCCACGCCGACACCGCCGCGATGCCGATCAGCATGCCCATCATCCGGGCCACCACGACCGCCGCCGACGCCACGCCGTGCTGGGCCGCCGGGCTCACGCGCAGCACCGCCGACGAGACCGGGGCGATGACCAGGCCCAGGCCCAGACCGGCCACCACCAGGTCGAGGTCCACGACGAGGCCCGCGTTCGCCAGGTCGAGCGGCCACCGGCTCATCAGCCAGTAGCCCGCCGCCCCCAGCGCCATGCCCGCCACGGCCACGGCCCGCTCGCCCAGCCTGCGGCCCAGGAGGCCGCCCAGCAGGGCTCCGACGGTGAGCGCCGCCAGGAACCTGGCGAGGACCAGCGACGCGTCCAGCGCGTCCAACCCGAGCAGGGTCTGGGCGGTGAGCTGGACGAACACCATGGTCACCAGGAGCGCGGCCCCGGCCAGGAAGCTCACGGCCAGGGTGGCGAGCAGAGGGCGCTTGCGGGTGGCGGAGAGATCGAGGAGGCGTACGGGGGAGCGGATCTCCCACCACACGAACACCCCGGCCGCCACCGCCCCGGCCGGGATGGCGGCGAGGCCCCACGGCGGCAGCACGGCTCTGGCCGGGTCGGGGTTGTAGAGGCCCACGACGAGCAGCCCGAGCGCCAAGGCCAGCAGCGCCCCGCCGACCACGTCGACCTGCCCCACCGGCGGCTTGGACGCGCTCATGGCGTCGGCCGGAACGGGCGACACCGCGCCTGCCGTCCGCGCTGCCACGCCGCCCGTGCCGGTCGCCCTCTGACCTGTGGCGGCGTCGGAGCGGATGCCTTCCGCGGCGGCGGTGGCAGTCGAGGGGCCGGTCGGGTGGTCCTCCGCGACGTCCGTACGGCCCGCCGTACCGGACGGGACCGTGAAGTGCACCGCGACGGCGGCCAGGGCGGCGAGCGGGACGTTGATCCAGAAGATGGCGTGCCAGCCGCCCAGCTCCACCCCCGCCACCGCGGTGGCCGGGAGCCCCGCCAGCAGCCCGCCGTACAGGGGCCCGAGGGCGCTGCCGAGCTCCTGCGCCGCGCCCACGGCGCCCAGCGCCACCGGCCGCTCGTGCTCGTCCCACAGGTCGCCGATGAGGGCCATCGTGATCGGCAGCAGCGCCCCGCCGGCCACCCCCTGGACGGTACGCCCGGCCACCACCATCACCTCGCCGGCGGCCAGGGCCGTCAGCACCGAGCCGAGCGCGAAGGCGGCCAGGCAGGCGTGGATCAGCGGCCGCCGGCCGTACCGGTCGGAGAGCTGGCCGAGCAGGGGCATCGCGGCGACGTACCCGAGCAGGAACCCCGTGACGATCGGCGTGGCCCGCTCCAGGTGGTTCAGCGGGATGCCCACGTCCTCGGCGAGGTCGACGAGGATCGTCACCACCACGTACGCGTCGAGCGCGGCCAGCAGCACCACCGCGCCCCCGGCGCCGAGCACGACCCGGCGGGCGCCTCTCATCCGGCGGCGGGCGGCGTGATCGTGACCGGCGCGTCGTAGTCGCTGAACGACACCGTCACCGTGCCGTCCTGCAACGGCAGGCTGGCCTTGGTGAGCCGGCTGCTGGCCTTGTCGAGCCAGACCTTGCCGTTGACACCCTGCGTGACGCCGGGGACGATCTGGCCGAGCACCTGCCCGGGGAACGTCGTGGCCACCCGGTACGAGTCACCCTCCAACGCCTCCACCTTGGGATCCGTGGCGGAGGCGAGGAGTTGGGCGATGCCCTTGCTCGGCTCGAGGATCACCGAGGGGTCGTAGAACTGCGCGAGCTGCTGCCGCGTCATCTTCTGGAAGCCGCCCGTCGGCCCCTTGAAGTGCACGGTGTCCCCGATCAGGGCGAAACTGATCTCCTGCAGGGACCCGAGCACGTCGATCGTGATCGTCCCGTCGGCGTCACCGGCGGCCGTGAGCCTGCCGTCGGCCTTCTTGACCGGCACCTTCGGCTTGCCCTCCGTCGCGATCGAGAAGCTGGCCGACTTGACCCCCTTCATGGCCTCGGCGGCCTTCTTCATCAGGTCGGGACCGGCGGGCAGCGCGTCGCCGCCGCCCGACGAGCATGCCGAGACCAGCGCGAGAACCGCCACGATCAGAAGCTTTCGGACCATGAGCGGATCGTAGCGAGCGCTTGGGAACGTCCGTGAGCCGTCGCGGATATCGGTTGGGTGTCAGCGCAGCTTCTTCAGATGCTCCACGATCGGCTCGTAGGCCGCCTCGAGCGCTTTGAGCTGCTCGTCGCTGAGGCGGTCGACGAAGTGCTCGCGCACGCCCGCCACGTGGTCCGGCGCGACCTTCTGGATCGTGTCCCAGCCCTCGTCGGTCAGCACCGCGAACGTGCCGCGCCGGTCGTCGCGGCAGTCCTCCCTCGTCACCAGGCCCTTGGCCTCCATGCGGGAGATCTGGTGCGACAGCCGGCTGCGCGACTGGATCGTCGCGTCCGCCAGGTCGCTCATCCGCATGCGCCGGTCCTGGCTCTCGGAGAGGTTGACGAGGATCTCGTAGTCGTTCAACGAGAGGTGGTGCACCTGCAGCTCGCGGTCGAGCCGGTGCATGAGCAGCTTGTGCAGCGCCAGATGCGTGCGCCAGGCACGCTGTTCGGCGGGTGAAAGCCAGCGAGGCGCCCTCATGATCTCCAATGTAGCGCACGTAAAGTAATCCCCTATGGAACAGCGGGAGTCGGGGGAGAGCCTGAGGACTGTCCTGGTCGCGGGCGCGGCCAACTTGACGATCGCGCTGGCCAAGCTCGTCGCGGGCCTGATCGGCGGTTCGGCGGCCATGCTGTCGGAGGCGGCCCACTCGGCCGCCGACACCGTGACGGAGCTCCTGCTGCTGGTGGCGGTGCGCGGCGCCGAGCGGCCCGCCGACCGGCGGCATCCGTTCGGGCACGGCAAGGCCGGGTTCTTCTGGGCGATGACGGCGGCCGTGGCGACGCTGGTGGGCGGGGCCGGGTTCTCGATCACGCACGGCCTGCACGAGATCAGCCATGGCGAGGAGCTGTCCAACCTCCTCCCCTCGTACATCGTGCTGGCCGTCGCGTTCGGCATGGAGGCCGTCTCGTTCGCCAAGGCGTACTCGCAGCTGCGCAGTCAGGCCGAGCGTTACCGGGTCCATCCGGTACGGCTCGTGCGGGTGACCTCGGACACCGCGTTGAAGGCCGTGCTGTTCGAGGACGCGGCCGCCCTGGTGGGCCTGATCATCGCGGCCGCGGGGCTGGCCGGGTCGCAGATGACGGGCTCGGCGCTCTGGGACGGCGCGGCGTCGATCGCGATCGGCCTGCTCCTGGTGGTGGTGGCGGTCACCCTGATCAGGTCGAACCTGTCGCTGCTCATCGGCCAGGCCGCGCCCGCGAGGATCGAGAACGGCATCCGGGCCGTGCTGCTGTCCCAGCCTGAGGTGGAGGACGTGGTCGAGCTGCTCACCATGATGATCGGGCCGGGCTCCATCCTGGTGGCCGCGAAGATCGACTTCCGGGACGAGGCGAGTGCGGCGGGTGTGGAGATCGCCTGCGACGAGGTGGACCAGCGGCTGCGGGAGCGCTTCCCGGGGGTCAGCCAGGTCTTCCTCGACCCCACCCCGACCCGCCGCCGCTGACCTCGTGGCGGCGGCGTTCTCGTGGCCGGGGCGCTCACGGGCGAGGGGCCTCTAGGCCGTGTTTCGAAAGATCACGTGTCATGCGTGTCGGTGATCGTTGAACGAAGAGGTCTCCGGTAGGTGGTTCAACGACCAAGAAGAACGAAATACCGGAGACCTCGTGACCAGCGTAGTGGTGACGAGGCGGCACGACCTCACTGATGCGCAGTGGGCGGCGCTGGAGCCGCATCTGCCTGCCGCATCGGGCAAGGGGCGTCCGCCGAAGTGGAGCAAGCGTCAGTTGATCGACGGGATCCGGTGGCGGATCCGGACCGGGGCGCCGTGGCGGGACGTTCCTGCCTGCTACGGCCACTGGTTCACCGTGTATGGCTTGTTCCGGCGCTGGCAGCGGGAGGGGATCTGGGCGCGGATCCTGGCGGCCTTGCAGGCGTGTGCGGACGCCGCCGGGAAGATCGATTGGACGGTGAGCGTGGACTCCACCATCACCCGGGCTCACCAGCACGCGGCCGGAGCACGCCGGGACGGTCACCTGCAAAAGGAACCACCCGGCGGGGTGCACAGCGAGCCGGCCGATCATGGCCTGGGGCGCTCGCGCGGCGGGCTGACCACCAAGACCCATCTGGCTTGCGAGCAGGGCCGCAAGCTGCTGGCTGCGGTGGTGACCGCCGGGCAGCGGGGCGACAGCCCGCAGTTCATACCGGTGCTCGGCAAGATCCGGGTGGCCCGCCTCGGCGGTGGCCGTCCCAGGACCCGCCCGGACCGGGTCCTGGCCGACAAGGCCTACACCAGCAAGGCCAACCGGACTCATCTGCGCCGGCGTGGGATCAAGGCGTGCATTCCGAGCAAGGCCGACCAGGACGCTCACCGGCGAGCCAAGGGATCGAAGGGAGGTCGCCCGCCCGCCTTCGACCCCGCGTTCTACCGGCTGCGTCACGCTGTGGAGTGCGGCATCAACCTGCTCAAAGGCAACCGCGGCATGGCGACCCGTTACGACAAGCTCGCCGTACGCTACGAAGCCGTCGTCATCATCGCTGCGATCAACCAGTGGCTCAATGCCTTATGAAACACGACCTAGGGGCCTCTAGGGGATCGGCACCCTTCTGGCAGGGGAGTCCGTGACCACGGCCACCCGGATGTCAGGACCGGCGCTCCACTCCAGCAGGTGGCGGCCCGCCAGGTCGTCGCCGCCCGCGTGGAGGTTGTCGAGCGTCAGCTCGCCGCGCTTGATCAGCGCCTCCTTGCGGGTCCAGTGCCTGATCAGCTCGTCGTTGCCGGCGATCAGCGCGCGCTCGCGCGGGGTGCAGACCCGGTCGGCGAGTGCCAGGTCGAGCGGCCCGGGCGGCACGTGCTCGGCGTCCACGCCGACCTTGCCGGGGCCGGCCCCCGCGCACACGTAGCCGCGCGTGTGGCTGAAGCTCACGCCGAGCTCGGGCGCCTCCTCGATGTACGGCTTGCCGTGCCCGGGACCGTGCAGCTCGCAGCGCTGCCGCAGGGTCAGCTCGTACGGCTCGGCGCCGAGCGCGGCGGCGGCGCAGAGCCGTACGAGGAGGTGGGCGGCGACGTAACTCGCTCGATCCGCCTCGAACCGGAACCGCCCGGCCCGGTCCATCTCCACCTCGGTGAGCCAGTCCTCCGGGGCGCGCACCTCGTCGGGGCGGCCGCCCATCGCTAAGGGGCCGATGGTCATTCCTTCTTCTTGTCGCCGGTGAGGTTGTACTGGTCCTCCGAGGCCGCGCCGAGCACGGTCACGTCATGGATCTTCCAGACCCCCTTCTCCTTCACAAGGCTGATCTTAAGGTGCGAGTCCTTGACGGAGCGGATCGCCTCGGAAGTGTTCACCTGCTGGTCGACGACGACGATGGCGTGCGCGGTGGCCTCGTCCACGTCGGCCAGGTAGACCTCGCGTACCGTGGCCTGCGAGGTGGCCTTGAGCTTCACGATCACCTGCGCCATCGCGCCGCCGAACGCCGCGTCGTACGTGGCCAGGAAGTCGCCCGTGGCCTGGGCGGCGAGGGTGGACCGGGTGCTCTGCAGGTTGCGGTAGTCGTAGCTGAGCAGGGCCTTGCTGAACGCGGTCGCCGCTCCGGACACCTCCAGCCGCAGCGACCGCTCGGCCTCGAGCCGAGCCCGCGCGTCCTCGGCCTGGGAGGCGGAGATCCACTGCAGGACGGCGGTGGCGGCGAGCGCGGCCACCAGCATCGCCGCCAGCATGCCGAGGATCCTGGCCCGCGTGACACGCCGCCCGCCCTTGACGCCGCTCGCCCCTTCGCCGCTCGCTCGTTCGCCGGACGCCCGCTCGCCGGACGCCTCTTCGCCGGACGTCGAACCCGCCACGGTCGCCCGCTCGTCCTCAGAAGGCGCGTCCGTCGTGGTGGAGGCGCCGGTCTCGTCGCGAGCCGTGCCGGCGGATTCCTCGGGCTGGGCCTCCTCTGCGCGGGTCTCCTCGGCGAGGTCCTGCTTGGCGGTCATCATGACTCCTCACGGCGGCGGGCGGCCCGGCCCGTCGCGGTCCAGCCCACAATCCCACCGATGGCCACCACTGCGAGAAATATCCCGGCAATCAGCGGGGTGGTGTTCAGCGGGACGGGGGATGCGGGGCCGGTGGCGGCCACGCCGCTGGGCGACGCGGTGGCCTCCGGGCTCTTGTCCGGTTTCTCGGTGTCCTTCGCCACCGGGCGGGCGGAGGCGGCGGAAGAGGGAGTGTCCGCCGGTGCGGCGGCATCCTGGCGATCATGCGTACGGGAATCGTCCGGGTCTTCGGAATCGCCGGTGTCCCCGGAGCGGGAGGGTGCGGGGCAGGAGCGCAGCGCGGGCACGGAGGGCGGCCCGACGGTGCCGGCGTACTCCTCGGCGGGCGTCGGCCCGCCCGGCACGCTGAAGATGAACGCCGCCCGCCCGTAGACGGTGTCGCCGGTCTGGTCGCTGATGTCGTTCGCCAGGCTGAGCGCGGTGGGCATGATGCTGAGCAGGTGGTGCACGTTCCGCTCGGTCGCCGGCGAGAACACCGGCTGGTGCGGCAGCCCCGCCGCCGTCAGCAGGCACGAGAACCCCGGCCGCGACTTCTTGATCGCCGTGTCGAGCCGGGCGAAGACGCCTGGCCCCCGGTCGAGGAAGGTGTTCAGGTCGGCTCGGGAGTCGCGCAGCGTCCCCGTGACCGTGCGGAGGTCCGTGATGCCGGCGGCGAGCTCGCCCCGCTTCCCGGCGAGCGTGTGGGTCAGGTGGGTGAGCTGCACCGACAGGGAGTCGAGCGTGTCGGCGTTGTCCGCCAGCGTGCCGGTCAGCGAGTGGGCGTCCTCGATGATGTTCCTGATCGCGGGGGCCCGCCCGTCCAGGGCCACGGCCAGCTCGTGGGTGATCGTCTTGGCGTCCCGCGGCGGCACCGCGTTCAGCAGCTTGCCCACGCCCTCGAACAGCTTCTTGTAGTCGAGCGGCACCGAGGTCTTGGCCAGCGGGATCGTGTCGCCGGCGGCGAGCGTGGGCCCGTTCACGCCGGTGGCTGGGGGCGAGAGCTCCACGTACGGCTCCCCGATGGCGGACTTGCGCCGCACCTCCGCCGTGGCGCCCTTCGGCAGCCGGACACCCCTGTCGATGTCGAGACCCACGACGATCCTGCCGGGCGCCAGCCGCACGTCGCCGATCTTGCCGACCCGGACCCCCAGGTACGCGACGTCGAATCCCCGGATGAGGCCGGGCGACGAGATGAACTCGGCCGACACCCGGTACGGCCGCTCGATGGCGTCGAGCCGGATGATCGTGCTGAACGCCCAGACGGTCATGACGATCCCCAGGGCGACAAAGAACCCTAAATTCAGATAAATCCGGTTCCTCATCGCAGCGGCTCCAGCAGCAGGCGGAAGTCCTCGACCCGGTTCGGCAGCGCCCGGTCGTTCCCGGACGATTTCTTGGGCATCAGCACGCCCTTCAGCCAGAGATAGATCAGCACCTGCCCGTTGACGGTGATCGGCGGCGCGTCGATGAACTTCTGGAGCCTCGCCACCAGCGTCTTCAGGTCCTCCTTGCCCCGCTGCATGGCCGACGAGATGGCCTCCAGTTCCAGGAGCAGCTTCCTGAGCCGGGCGGCGTGCCGCGGGTAGACGGTGAGGTTCGCCTCCTTGGCCAGCTTCGTCAGCGCGACGATCGCCTTCTTCACGTGCTTGCGCCCGTGCGCGATGCGAGCGGTGGCCGAGGCCAGCGTCCCCGGCAGCCGGTCCAGCTCGCCGCTGCCCTTGGCGAGGTCGTCGCCCAGCCTGGCCAGCGCGTCGATGCTGGTGCCGATGTCCCTGCGGGCTGCGGCGTAGGCGTCGGTCACCTCGGCCGTCTGCTTGATCAGCTTGTTGACGTCCTCGCCCCGCCCGCCGAACCCGGTGGAGGCGGCGTCGAGGATCGCGTTCACGTCCTGGGCGCCGAGCGCCTCGATGAGCGGCCCCGCCTTAGCGGTGACCTGCTCGATGTCCGGCTCGACCGACGTCTCGGCGATGGTGGCGCCGTCCTTCAGGTACGGCCCCGTGGCCAGGTCCTTGCCCGCGGGCGGCGTGAGCAGGACGTAGTTCTCGCCCAGCACCGACGTCTTGGCCACGGTGGCGGTGCTGCCCTGGGGCACCCGGTGCGCCGACTGGACCGACATCGTCACCCTGGCTCGGTAGCCGTCCAGGCGGATGCCGGTGACCGTGCCCACCCGTACGTCGGAGATCTGCACGCTGTGCCCGGCCACCAGGCTCTGCACGTCGTCGAAGACCGCGTACAGGGTCATGTCCCCGGTGGTCGCGCCGAGCGTCTGCAGCGAGCACGACGCGGTCCCGGAGAGCGACGTCGCGAGGGCCAGGACGGCGGCCAGGATGCGGGACCTCATCGCTGCCTCCCCTGCCGCTCGAAGGGGCAGTTGCTCAGCTTGGCCGGCAGGCAGGGCACGTCGCCCAGGTTCAGCGCGTCGAACAGCGGCGTCAGCCACGCCCGGGTCATCGCGTTGAGCACCACGCGGATCTTCAGTACGTGCTGCTTCCTGTCCCAGGAGTCGATGAGCACGTCGGCGAAGTCGGCCGCGCCCTTGACTGCCCGCGCCATGGAGGCGCTGTTGGCCCGTACCGTCAGCACCAGCTCGGCCAGCGTGCTCGCGGCCTGCGGGAGCCGTTCGGAGTACTGCTCGATGATCACGTCACCGCGCCGCACGAAGGTCGCCATGCCCGACACGAACGTGCGCAGCCGCTGCCGCTCCTCCGCCAGGATCGAGCTGGCCTCGGCGAAGGAGTCGATCGCCCCCGTCACCTGGCGCTCCCGCCTGTTGAGGCTGGTGGCCAGCCGGTTCAGCCCCTTGGCCAGATTGACGAGCTGCTGGTCCTGCTTGGCCAGGGTGCCGGTCAGCTCGGAGGTGTCGGCGATGGCGTTGTTGATGGTCTTGCCGCGCCCCCTCACCCCGTCGGCCAGGGTGCTCGCCACGGAGCCGAGCTTCTTGTCGTCGAGCGCGTCGGTGAGCTTGGTGAACGCGTCGAGCGCGTCGTCGATCTCGACCGGCAGATCGGTGCGCTCCAGCGGGATCGTGGTCCCGGGGGTGACCTTCTGGTCACCGGGCTTCCACGGGGGATAGAGGACGACGTTCCGCTCGCCGAGCGTGTTCTGGGGCGCGACCACGGCCTTCACGCCGGCCGGAAGCGGCACCTGCCGATCGACCAGCAGGTCAACGCGCACCTTGTCCCCATCGATGCTGATTTTGTCGACATATCCGGCGTCGAGGCCCATGACCTTCACCCGCGCCTGCTCGTACAGGGAGGGCGCCTTGCGGAAGATCGCCACCAGCCGGTACGGCTCCTCGCCCAGCACCGTGCACCCCGACGTCAGGAACGCCCCGAGCAGCAGCACCGCCATCAGTCGTCTCACGGGTTGTCTCATCTGGCGCTCTTCCTGTCCTTCTTGATGACGCCGAGCACCTCCGGGTTGATGGGGCCGAGGCCCGCGGCTATGGCCTCGAGCCACGGGCCCTGGCCGCCCATCGTGGACAGCCCGGAGAACGTCGGGCCGGCCCACGCCAGGAGCGAGTTGAGCCGCTTGTTGCTGCCGCTCAGCCGCGTCGTGATGGCCGCGTTGTCGTCGAGCACCTGGATGAGGGTCTTCTCGTGCTCGTTGATCAGCCGGGTCGTGCTGCGTACGAGGTCGCTGCCGTCGCCCAGCAGCGTGCGCAGCTCGTTGCGGCGCGCGCGCAGCTCGGCCAGCATGACCTCGATGGCGTCGATGAGCCGCCCGAGCTGCCTGTCCTTCTTCTCCAGGACGTTCATGATCCGGGTGCCGTTGTCGACGAGCCGCTGCAGCTGCGGCTGGCTCTTGCTGATCGTGTCCGACAGGTCGCCGATGTTGCGCAGCAGGCGGGTGATGCGGCCGCGCTTGCCGAGATCCACCTTGTCGAGCTCGGTGAGCAGGTCGTCCACGGCGTCGGTGTCCAGGCGCTCGACCAGCCGGGTCGCGTCCTTGATGGCGTCGTTGATGAGGGTGGGCACGCCGGTCCGCGTCACGGGGATGCGCCGCTGGCCCTCGGGCAGCTGGTCCATGTACGGGGCCGAGACGGCGCCGGTGAGCTTGACGTACCGGCCGCCCAGCAGGTTCGACAGGGCGATGTCGGCCCGGGTGCCGCGACCGAGCCGCACGCCGTCGTCCACCTTCCAGGTGACGATCACGTTCCCCTGCGTGTAGTCGGCGCGCACCTCGGTGACCTTGCCGACGCGCACCCCGGCGACCCTGACGTCGTTGCCCGTGCGCAGCCCGCCGGAGTCCACGAACACGCCGGACATGAGGTAGCCGCCCTCCAGCAGCCCCAGGTTGCCGACCAGGAACGTGGCGACGAGGATCGCGGCCAGCGTGACCAGCGACACCAGGCCCACGGCGATCCTGTTGCGGTCGCGGAAGGATTTGACCGCCATCACTCGCCCACCATGAGTTTCTGCAGGTCCTTCGTGCTCTGGATCCTGGTGTTGCGCAGCGGCGGCGGCGTCTGCATCCCGTACGGGCAGGGCGCGGCGTTCAGCGCCACGCACGGGACCGCGGTGACGAAGTAGTGGCCGCGGTCCACGGTCTGGTACGCCCGCGCGAACAGCGGCTGGAACGTGCTGACCGTCTTGTCGATCTCGCCCACGTGCCGCCTGATGCCGCCGGTCAGCCCGGACAGGTTGTCGACCAGGCGGCCGAGCTCGTCGGCGTTCTTGCCGAGCACCTCGTTGGAGGTGTGGACGGTCGTCGACAGCTCCACCAGCGCCTGGTCGATCAGCTCCCGGTTGTCGGCGAACGCCTCGGAGAGCGTGACGAGGTTGTCGACGAGCTGCTCGATCTGCTTGTCGCGCCGGGCGACCACGCCGGTGACGGTGGCGTAGTCCTTCAGCAGCTGCTCGATGGTCTTCTTGCGCTCGTTGACCGTGGTCGTGATGGCGTTGACGTTGTCGAACAGCCTCGGGATGTTCTGCTCGTTGCCCTTGAGCGACTTGGCGGCGGCGGTGAGGAGCTGGTTGATCTGGTCGGGGTCGAGGCTGCGGGTGAGCGGGCCGAGGTCGCTGACCAGCTGGCCGATGTCCACGACGGAGGAGGTACGGGTGATGCGCGAGCCAGGCAGGAGCTTGGCGGGCGCGGTGCCGGGCATCAGGTAGACCACGCGCTGGCCGACGGCGTTGCGCCAGCGGATGGCGGCCTCGGTGTCCGCCGGGACGGTGACCCCCTGCTGCACCTCCATGGCCACCTCGGCCCGGCCGTCCACCACCTTGATCGTGTCCACCTGGCCGACGGGCGCTCCGGCGATCTTCACCTGGTCGCCCTCGACCAGCCCCGACACGTCGTCGAACACGGCGACCAGGCGGTAGCCGCCGTCCGTGTTCACCCGGGCGATCTGGATGGCGATCACCACGATCAGCGTCGCGCACAGGCCGACGAAGAGCAGGAACCGGGCGAACGTCCAGGCGCGCCGCATCAGCGCCTCCCGTCGGTCGGGCCGCACGCGCCGACGACCAGCTCGCAGAGGTCGGTCGCGACGAACGCCTCCACCTGCAGCTGGCGGCTGTTGCCCGGGCCCGGCGCCTCGATCAGCTCGTTGAGCAGGCCCACCAGCCGGTTCAGGCCGCGCACGCCGTCGCCGGCCAGGCCGAGCTGGGCGTAGATGAGCGCGGCCACCCGCTCGCCGGAGTGGACGCCGGCCCGCAGGTCCTGCCGGTGCTTGGCCAGCCCGTGCGCGCCGAGCTCGGAGATCGAGGTGACCTCCTGGAGCAGGGCGCGTACCTTGTCGGCCCGCGCGAGCAGGTCGGGGGTGATGACGTTGACGTCGGAGGAGATCGCGACGAGGTCGTCGCCCTTGTCCTGCAGGGCCGTGCCGAGCAGGGCGGCGTCGTGCAGGAACTGCCTGGCCCGCCCGCGCTGCCGGTGCGCGACGCCGACGAGCGTGCCGGCGTCGCCGATCAGCTCGCGCAGGTTCCCGCCCTCGCCGTCCAGGCCCTTGGCCAGGGTGTGCACGATGACCGTGACCTCGCTGGGATCGACGGCGTCCAGGCCGCGGTAGGCGTCGCCGAGGGTGTCGGACAGGTCCAGCGGGCCCTCGGTGGACGTGATGACGGCGCCGCTGGACAGGTAGGGGCCGGTGGTCTCGCCGGAGCCGGGCTTCAGGTTGAGGAACTTGGGGCCGAACACCGACGCCGGCTCGACCGCCGCGACCGTGGACTGCGGCACCCTGACGCCGGGGTCGACGTGCATGGTGACCACGGCCCTGCCCTTGGCGTCGAGCGACACGCCGGCCACCTCGCCGACCCTGATGCCGCGGATCTTGACGGGGGAGCCGGGGTCCATGCCCTGCCCGGCGCGGGCGAACACGGCGTCGATCCTGGTCCCGCTGATCTCGGCGGCGGTGCGGACCACGTACAGGGTGGCCGCGGCCAGGACCACGAGCACGGCGAAAGCGATGCCCACCCGGGCGGCGAGGGGAAGTTGGAATCGGGTCACCGGCTCACCCCGTCAGCGGTATGTTGCCGCCGCTGCCCCAGAACAGGTACGACAGCAGCAGGTTGAGCAGCACGATCGTGACGATCGACTGGCGGATGGCGCGGCCCGCCGCCACGCCCACGCCCACCGGGCCGCCGGTGGCGTGGAAGCCGTGATAGCAGTGGATGACGATGACCGCGAAGGCGAAGACGGCGACCTTGGAGACGCTGAACACGATGTCGGTGACCGGCAGGTACAGGTAGAAGTAGTAGTCATAGACCCCGGGCGCCAGGCCGAACAGGACCGTGCACATCAGCCGGGTGGCGAAGAAGCTGGCGAAGAGCGCGATCAGGTAGATGGGGACCAGCGCCAGCAGCGCGGCCACGACCCGGGTGCAGACCAGGTAGGTGAAGGCGTTGATGCCCATCACCTCCAGCGCGTCGATCTCCTCCGAGATCCGCATCGCGCCCAGCTCCGCCGTGAACGACGAGCCGACCTGCGCCGCCAGCGCCGTGGCCGCGATGATCGGGGTGATCTCCCGGACGTTGGCGAAGCTGCCCACCAGGCCCATGAACGACTCCGCGCCGATCGCCTGCAGCCCCTGGTAACCCTGCAGGCCCACGGTCGCGCCCACGACGAACGCCATCGTGAACACCACGAAGACCATGCCGCCGCCGATGACGGTCGCCCCGACGCCCACCACGACGTCGCTGACCTGCCTGAGGACGACCTTGACGTACTTGAGCCGCAGGACGACGTCGCGAACGCAGTAGAACAGCACCTTCCACACGAACAGCGGCCAGTCGGCCAGCGTCGCGAACCGCTCCGCGACGTCCCGCCCCCGCAGGGCGATCCTGAGACCGGCCGTCCGCGTGACCATCAGAGGGACCTCGGCGGATAGGCCAGGAAGTAGACGGCCGAGATCACGTAGTTGAACGCGAACACCAGCATGAACGTGACCACGGTTGCCTGGTTGACCGCCCGCCCCACGCCGACCGGGCTCGTCGCGCAGGTCATGCCCTTGTAGCAGGCGACCGCCGCGGCGATGAACCCGAAGATCCACGCCTTGAACAGCGTCACGTACAGGTCGGACGCGACGACCAGGGAGAACGCGCCGTCGAAGTACGCGCCCGGGGTGACGCCCTGCACGACAACGTTGAAGAAGTAGCCGCCGGCCGCGCCGGCCAGGATGACCAGCGGGCACAGGCACACCGCGATCGTGCTGGCCGCCCACATGCGCGGCGTGACCAGGCGGTGGATCGGGTTGACCGACATGACCTCCATCGCGCTCAGCTCGTCGCGGATGTGGCGCGCGCCGATGTCGGAGGTCATCGCGCTGCCGCCGGCCCCGGAGATCAGCAGCGCGCTGGCCAGCGGCGCCACCTCACGGATGAGCCCGACGAAGACCGCGCTGCCCGTGGCGGAGCTCGCGCCGAGCTGCCTGGCCAGCTCGCCCACCTGCAGCGCCACGGTGGCGCCCAGTGGCAGGGCCACGAGCAGCACGGGCACGCTGGTGACACGGGCGAGGAACCAGCACTGCTCGACGAACTCCCACCACCAGCGCCTGATGTCCCAGGTCCTGCGTAACCCCTCCAGGACGATGACGAACAGCTCGCCGATCTGGCCGAGCGCCGACCCGGCCCGGCGTCCGACGTATCCGGACAGGGTCATCGGCCGCCCGTCCGCGCGCGCATTACCGCCATGACCACCTCCGCCGCCTACGGATGAGTGGCAACCCTACTGAGGGGTTATCTGGGAGTCGATGACTTCGTGGGAATTTGCGCGAAAGGTATGAGACGCAGGTCACATCTTGTCAGCCAAGTACGAAACGTGACCGACCCGTTACACTCGTATCCCCTTGACTCCGCCCCCGCGGGGTTGTTTGCCTGGACACAGGCTTGGAAGACTGAGGGCAGAGGTGGTGCAGATGCTGGTCGGGACGATCCTCCGCGCCAAGGGCAGTGACGTGGCGACCGTGACACCGGGTGCCACGGTGCGCGAGTTGCTGGCCATGCTTGCGGAGCGCAATATCGGAGCCGTGGTGGTCTCCACGGACGGCTCCACCATCGAGGGCATCGTGTCCGAGCGCGACGTCGTACGTCGCCTCCACGATCGCGGTTCCGCGATCCTGGACGGCCCGGTGTCGGCGATCATGACGGCGGAGGTGCGCACGGTGGGGCCCGGCGAGAACGTCGACTCGTTGCGGCAGACCATGACCACGCACCGGTTCAGGCACATGCCCGTGGTCGAGAACGGCCGGCTCGTGGGCATCGTGAGCATCGGCGACGTGGTGAAGAGCGCGATCGAGGAGCTGGAGACGGAGAAGGCGTCGCTCGTCGACTATCTCCACCGTTGACAGAGATGGCACGCTTGGTCCGTGATGTACGGGCCTCCTCCTGAATATCCGCGCGCGACGAGCAGTCCGCCGATCATCGTGCTGGTCGCCGGGCTCGCCGCGCTGCTCGGGTTCCTGCTGGGCGTGTTCGTGGGGTTCGGCGCGTCTTCTGAGACGTCGTCCTCGTCCGAGGAGCCCGATGCCCGCGTCACGGTCACCGTCGAGGACAGCCCGCCCGTGGACCCCGGGGCCACGTCCTCCACCGGGTCGTCGCCGCCCCAGACCGGCCAGGCCGTGCCCGACCAGACACTGTCCGGCCAGCCGCAGCCGGGGCAGACGCAATCCGGCCCGACTCAGAACAGCCAGCCCGGTCAGCCTCAGCCGGGGCAGACGGGCGGGCCCGGCGCCGGCCCCAGCAGTGGCCCCAGCAGTGGGCCCAGCAGCGGGCCCGCCATCAACCCCGCCTCTGTGCGCACGCTCATCGTGGGCAAGGACATCCAGCCGGGCACCTACCGCACGACCGGCCCGATCACGGGGTCCACCATGTGCTACTGGGCCAGGATGCGGAGCGCGACCGGCGACATCGCCGCGACCGGCATGCCGAAGGGGCCGGCCAGCGTCACCATCGAGGCCACGGACAAGGCGTTCGTGTCCGGCGGATGCGCGGAGTGGACCAAAGCGTCTTGAATTCGCTGTAGTTCCCTAAAGGAATCAGGCAACTCGGACGGGCGTGGCCTAGCTTGGCCGCCTCGGTGCTCGGTGAGTGCGAGTACGGGGGTGGCTTGGGCGTGGTGGAAGCCGGTCCGGTGGTGAGAATTCCTGGCATGCCCTGTCCGGGAGGGCTGGTGCCGTCCCGGCTGGGGTGCATGGCCCGCCGGACGCTGTCCACTCTTTGCGGGGAGTGGGGCGGGCACCGTGCGCCGGTCGGGCACACGGCTGGAGGTCATCAACGTGGCCGCCGCATTTGTCACATTCCTTGTGGTGCGGGCCGGTCGTTTCGGGGTGGGACGGTTCTTGGATCTGTCGCGTGCTGCCGGGCGGGGGTGCAGGTCGGTTCGGGTGCGGCGGGCGCGCCGGGCTGCCCTGGTCGGTCTGCGGGCCGAGCGGGCGCGGGCGACGTTGCCCTCCACGACCTTCGCGATGGTGCGGGCGCCGGTGGCGCGGTGGGTGCGGGTGGCGTTCTGGCCGAGCAGGCCGCGCGCGACGATCCGTTCGGCCGCCGCCCAGTCCCGGTCACAGGAAAGACCGCAGGTGGGGCAGTAGGCCCACGTCCAGCCCCGCTCGGTGAGTCGGTCGGGGGCCGGGCAGTGCCGCAGCAGCGACGTGCCGTCCCCGCAGCGGGGACAGTATTTCGAGGTGCCGCGGGCGGGGACGGTGACCACGGCGATGGTGTGCTTGGCCGCCAAGTGCCGGATCGCCTCGACGATCTGCCCGCGCACCTGCCCCGACAGGCGCGCGTTCGCGCTGCCCCGGCGCCCGCGCGCTTCCAGAGTGGCCAGGTCCTCCAGATAGATCACCGTCGCCCCGGCGGCGATGGCCTGGTCGACCGCCCAGCGTGCCGCCGACCAGGCCAGCGCCTTGTTCAGGTTGCGGATGCGCGCACACACGCGCTCATGCTCGACCCCGATGACCTCATAGGCCGTGCTCAGCTTGGCGAATCTGGGATCGGCGGCGGTGATCCCGGCCAGGAGCCGTTCCTGGTGGCGGTGTTTGGCGGCCAAGCGCTCGCGCTGGGCCCGCAACCGGTGCAGCTTGGCGGAGACCCCGCTGGCGTCGTAGGTCAGCGGCCGCCCATCCGACAGGACCCGCCCGCCGGTCAGGCGTCCAGCCACACCGGTCAGGAGTGTGTTGAGGCCCCAGTCGAACCCGCATCCAATCGTATGGCCAGTGGCGGGCGCGACCTCGATCAGGGTCTGGAACGGCAGATCGAGGCGTACCCGGCCGTGGTGCACGCGCAGGGTAGGGGTGCACAGTGTCGACTGCGGCGGCACGGTCGGCGGCAGGGTGAGCGGCAGCACGTGCCAGGCCCAGTCTCTGCGCGAGGCCGGGGAGGCGACCAGGGGGAGCCGTACCCGCAGGCGGGCGCTGCGGGGGCCGGTGCGTTCCAGGGTGGCCAGTTGCCGGTCGGCTGCGGCCAGCACGATCTGCGCCGCAACGTTCGGGGGTTCCTCCAGTTCGGTCAGGTCGGCCGGGAACCCATCATGCTCGTCCCTGTAGGCGCGGATCTGCCGGGTCCGGTTACGGATCTCTGCCGAGTTCACCCCGTCCGGTAGCAGCGCGCGCAGCGCCTGCCATTCGGCGTCGGTCCGCGCGCTCGCATTCTGCGGCCAGGTGGCCACGATCGCCGCCACCAGCGTGCGGCGGTGCAGCGTCAGCCGCAAGGCGCGGGCGGCCTGCTCCTGCGCGCATCGCAGCACCCGATCACACACGTACACCCCCGGCTCCGGGGCCATGGCCCAGCCCAGCCTGCGCAGGGCCATCCAGCCCTTGGACGGCAACGCCCGCCCGTCCAGCCCCGCCCCGCAGGCCAGCGCGTCCAGATCCGCCGCAGTCCACCGGGCCGCTACCAGGCGGGCAGTCAGATCCCGCGCCAGAGCAGTCAGCCAGCCGACCCGCCGCGCCAGCAACTCCTGGGAGACGATCTCACCAGTCGTTTCCACCATCGCGCCATGCGCGGTGCAGGGAGCGGTCGCGGTCAGTGTGCTCATGCACCGCCCCCTGCCAGGAGGCGGCATCGATGCGTACGCCGCACATGCTGCACTCCGCCCACCCGCCTCCCGTACGATGCGTGACCGTCACGCTACCAAAAGTTTGCGCCATGGGATAGAACGTTTGAGCGATAAGACTCCGCCGGACAGCGCTCGCTCGCCTCAGCTCACTGCGGGCGAATGCCCGCACCTGCACTCCGACCACATACAGGGGCCCCGCTCCGGGGCCGCGCGACTCCACGCTGCGGATCACCCTTCGACTGCCGCCAACCCTCAGCAAGCCCGGCAAGGGATCATGTCAGGACTTGAGGGTTTCCTAGCAAATATGAGGAACGGTTCATACCCTTACACTTTTGTGCGCTGAACTCTGGACAAGAGAGCAGGAATGCGCAATTCTGTGCGGCAAACGAGGAAGGAGACACGCTCCGGCGTGCTGGCGTGAGTCCTGCGGTTATGGACCACGCCACTCCGGCGTCCCTGGCACGGACGCGGTGCGGAGAGTGCGGAACAGCGCGCATCGCCACTAATCCCGAACCATGATCGTTCGCGAGGAGTGACATGCGACCATCCGCGCTCGTCTCCCTGGCCGCGCTCGCCGCCGCCACCGTGCTCGTCCCCGCCCAGTCCGCCGCCGCCCGATCTGCGGCCGCCCTGCCGGCTCCCGTGTCCTGCGCCGGCTGCTGGAAGCCCGCGCTGAACACGTCCTGGCAGTGGCAGCTCTCCTCCCTGCCGCAGAAGCCGTACCTGAACGTGCAGATGTACGACATCGACGGCTTCGCCGCCAAGGACGGCGCGATCGTCAAGTCGCTCAAGGTCGACAAGCCGGGCCGCGGCGTCGTCTGCTACATCAGCGCGGGCACGTACGAGGACTGGCGCCCGGACGCCGGCCAGTTCCCCGCCGAGGTGCTCGGCAAGCCGCTGGAGGACTGGCCGGGCGAGCGCTGGCTCGACATCCGCAAGTACACCGGCAAGCTCGGCGAGATCATGAAGGCCCGGCTCGACATGTGCAAGGCGGCCGGGTTTGACGCCGTGGAGCCCGACAACATCGACGGCTACAGCAACGACAGCGGCTTCCCGCTCAAGGCGGCCGACCAGCTCGCCTACAACGGCTGGTTCGCCAACGAGGCCCACAAGCGGGGCATGTCGGTCGGGCTCAAGAACGACGTGGAGCAGATCCCGCAGCTGCTGCCGTACTTCGACTGGGCGCTGAACGAGGAGTGCTGGGAGCAGTCCGAGTGCACCACCGCCCAGAACGGCGGCTACGGCTACGACCAGTTCGTCAAGGCGGGCAAGGCCGTGTTCAACGTCGAGTACAACCTGGCCACCTCGAAGTTCTGCGCCAAGTCCAACGCCCAGAACTTCAACTCGCTGAAGAAGAAGTACGAGCTCGACGCCTACCGCGTGGCCTGTCGTGGGGTATGACTTCGACCTGCTGGTCGTCGGTGACGCCAACCCTGACGTGGTGCTCTCCGGAGCGCCGCGCGGGTTGGCGTACGGCCAGCGTGAACAGCTCGTCTCCGGCGGCGACCTGGTGCTCGGCGGGTCCGGCGCGATCACCGCGTGCGGGGCGGCCCGGCTGGGCCTGCGGACCGCGTTCGCCGGGCGCGTGGGCGACGACGCGGCCGGGCGCTTCGTGCTGGGCGCCCTGGCCGACCGCGGGGTGGACGTCTCCCACTGCGTGATCGACTCCCGGTCCACGGCCATGACCGTGGTGCTGGCCGACGGGGCGGACCGGGCCATCCTCACCTCGCTGGGCTGCCTGCCGTACCTGACGGTGGACGACGTGCCGCGCGGCGTCGCCAGGCATGTCCACGTGTCGTCATATTTCCTGCAACCGGGGCTCGCGTCCGGGTTGCCGGGCTTCCTGGCGGAGGAACGGCGGGGCGGCGCGACCACCTCGCTGGACACCAACGACGACCCCGCCGGAACGTGGAACGGGCTCGAGGACGTGCTGCGCGAGGTGGACGTCTTCCTCCCGAACGCCTCGGAGGCCCGCGCCGTCGCCGGCCGGCTGTTCGGCACCGGTCAGGAGAGCCTCGAGGCCACCGCGGCGCGGCTGGGCGCGCTGGGGCCCGCCGTGGCCGTCAAGGACGGCGGCGACGGCGCGCTGGTGTGGCGGTCGGGCGCGCTGGCCCGGGCCGCCGCCGTGCCCGTCGAGCCGGTGGACACCGTCGGCGCCGGTGACAGCTTCGACGCCGGGTTCATCGCCGCCATGCTGCGCGGGATGAGCCTGCGCAAATGCCTGGAGGCGGCCGTGAGCTGCGGTTCCCTTTCGACCCGAGCCGCCGGCGGCACCGCGGCCCAGCCCACCTGGGAGGAGCTGTGAAGATCGTCTTTCTCGGCGCGGGAAGCGTCGAGTTCACCCAGGGCCTGCTCGCGGACCTGGTCGCCCTCCCCGACATGGGGGAGTTCGAGGTGGCGCTGCACGACATCCACCCCGAGCGGCTCGAGACCGCGGAGGCCGCCGCGCGCCTCATCGCCGCCGGGCGGCCCGTCAAGATCTCCGCGCACCTCGGCCTGCGGCAGGCGCTCGAAGGGGCCGACTTCGCGATCAACATGATCCAGGTCGGCATGATCGACGCCACCCGTGTCGACTTCGAGCTGCCCGCCCGGTACGGGCTGCGCCAGACCATCGCCGACACCATCGGCGTGGGCGGCATCTTCCGGGCCCTGCGCACCTTCCCGGCGCTGGACAGGATCGGCCGGGCCATGGCCGAGGTGTGCGCGGACGCGTGGCTGCTCAACTACACCAACCCGATGGCCATGAACGTGTGGTACCTGGCCGCCGCCACCCCCGTGCGCAACGTGGTGGGGCTCTGCCACTCCATCTACTGGACCGCCCACGACCTGGCGGAGCTCGTCGGGGTGCCGTACGAGAAGGTGTCGTACCTGGCGGCGGGCGTCAACCACCAGTCGTGGATGCTGCGGTTCGAGAGCGGGGGAGAGGACCTGTACCCGCGGCTGGACGAGGCCATCGCCCGCGACCCCGGCCTGTTACGCCGGGTCCGCGTGGACATGTACCGCAGGCTCGGCTACTACCCGACCGAGACCAGCGAGCACTCGGCCGAGTACGTGCCCTGGTACCTGCACGACGAGACCGAGGTCGAGCGCCTGCGGATCCCCGTGGGCGCGTACCTCGGCATCAGCGAGGAGAACGTGCGCCAGTACGAGGCCACCCGCGACGCGCTGAAAGCGGGCCGGCCGATCACCGCGGAGGGGACCATGGAGTACGCCCCGCAGATCATCCACAGCATCGCCACCGGCACGAGCCGGGTCGTCTACGGGAACGTCCAGAACAGGGGACTGGTCGGGAACCTGCCCGGCGGATGTGTGGTGGAGGTGCCGTGCGTGGCCGACGCGCTCGGCGTCCACCCGGTCGCCGTCGGCGACCTGCCCGCGCAGTGCGCGGCGCTCAACCGCGCGTACGTCAACGTCAACGAGCTGACCGTACGCGCCGTCACCGAGGGGCGGCCCGAGCACGTGCGGCACGCCATGATGGCGGACCCGAACACGGCCGCCACGCTCACCGTCGAGCAGATCGACTCGCTGTGCGGCGCGCTCCTCGAGGCCCACGGCGACCTGATGCCGGAGTCCCTCAGGAGTGGGTCATGAGGGGCGTGGCGGCGCTCGTCCTGGTCGCCGGGCTGCTGACGGGCTGCGGCTCCTCGTCCGAGGAGGCCGGCGGCCCGGTCGAGATCACCTGGTGGCACGGCCAGACGGAGCTGCAGGCCAAGGTCATCGAGGAGCTGGCCGCCGAATACGGCAAGGCCCACCCGGATGTGAAGATCACGCCCGCGGTCGGCTCCACGAACGTGGACGAGATGCTGCAGAAGGTCCAGGCGGTCCTGGCCGGCGGCAAGGCGCCCGACATCGCGTACATGTACGGTACGTGGATGCCGCACCTGGCGCGCACCCCCAAGGTGTACGACCTGACCGCCACCGTGAAGGCCCCCGGATTCGGCTGGGACGACTTCTGGCCGGCGGAGCGGGCCGTGTCGGAGGTGGACGGCAAGGTCATCGGCGTCCCGGCCCTGGTCGACAACCTGGCCGTGATCTACAACAAGAAGCTGTTCGACGCGGCCGGGCTGGCGTACCCCGCCAAGGACTGGACCTGGGACGACTTCCGCGCCGCGGCGAAGAAGCTGACCGGCGGCGGCGTGTACGGCACCGCGTACCCCGTGACCGGGGCCGAGGACACCGTGTGGCGGTTCTGGCCGATGATCTGGCAGCAGGGCGGCTCGATCGCGGCGCCGGACGGCAAGAAGTCGGCGTTCAACACGCCGCAGGCGGTGCAGGCGCTCGACCTGTGGAGCGCCATGGCTCGCCAGGACAAGTCCGTATATCTCGATCAGAATGGGGAGAAGTTCCTGCCGCTGTTCCAGAGCGGCAAGATCGGGATGGTCATCGCGGGGCCGTACGCGCTGCTGGACTTCATCGACCACAAGATCCCCTACGGCGTGCAGGTGCTGCCCGGCTACAACGGCAACCACGAGACGGTCGCGGGTCCCGACAACTGGGTCGTGTTCGACAACGGTTCGCGCCGGGCCAAGGCCGCCGCCGACTTCCTCGCCTGGCTCACCAAGCCGGAGCAGGACGCCCGGTGGTCGCTCGGCCTGGGCAACCTGCCCAT
Organism: Nonomuraea helvata; assembly: GCF_039535785.1. Classification (NCBI taxonomy): domain Bacteria; kingdom Bacillati; phylum Actinomycetota; class Actinomycetes; order Streptosporangiales; family Streptosporangiaceae; genus Nonomuraea; species Nonomuraea helvata. Next base: position 931,492 of record NZ_BAAAXV010000001.1, on the reverse strand, counting down.
CCGCAGGGCTACGACCGCGCTGCCGGCGTACCAGAAGTTCGTCAAGGACTTCCCCGACATCGACGTCTTCACCGCGAACCTCGACAACGCCAAGCAGGCCAGGCCGCACCTGCCCGCGTACCCGGAGTTCTCCGAGAAGGTGGGCGACGCGATCGCCCAGGCCATGGTCGGCGGCACGCCCGCGCGGGATGCCCTCGCCAAGGCGGCCATCGAGGCCGACACGGTGCTGGGGCGCTCGCGATGACCGCTCTTGCGGCCCGGGTGGGCACGCATCAGGCGCGGCGGCGCCGGTGGGTGCCCCAGCTGACCGGGTGGGGATTCGTGCTCCCCGCGACGCTGGTGATCGTCGGGCTCAGCCTGTTCCCCGCGGTGTGGGCGCTGCTGCTCTCGCTGCGCGACGGCGACCTGCTCACCGGCGGCGAGTACGTCGGGCTCCAGAACTACCGCGACATGCTGGGCGACGCCGCGCTGGCCGCCGCGGCCGGGCACACGCTCGTCTACACCGTGCTGTTCGTGCCCGGCTCGGTGGTGCTCGGCCTCGCGCTCGCTCTGGCGCTGAACCTCAAGATCCGCCTCATCGGGTTCTACCGCACCTGCTTCTTCGTCCCGTACGTCGTCTCGGCCGCGGCCACGGGCATCCTCGCGAACTTCGTCTTCGACCCGGACTCCGGCATCGTCAACGCCGGGCTGAAGGCGCTCGGGCTGCCCCCGATGGCGTTCCTGCAGGACCCCGGCCAGGCGATGCTCACGCTGGTCGTGATCTCGCTCTGGGGCGGCGTGGGCATGCCCGCCGTGGTCTACCTGGCCGCCCTGCAGGACATCCCGCGCGAGCTGATCGAGGCGGCCAGGGTGGACGGCGGCTCCGGGCGGCACGTCCTGCACCACGTCGTGCTGCCGCAGCTGCGGCCCGCCACGGTCTTCCTGGTGATCTGGCAGACGATCACCGCGCTGCAGCTGTTCGACCTCGTCTACACCACCACGAAGGGCCAGCCGCTCGACTCCACGACGACGATCGTGTTCTACCTCTACCGGCAGGCGTTCCAGCTCTTCCACTCCGGCTACGGCACGGCCATCGCCTACGTCCTGTTCCTCGTGACGCTCGCCGTGTCGGGCGCCGTCCTGTGGAGGAGTGCGCGATGAAGCGCCGCAGCCTCGCCCATCTCTTCCTGATGCCGCTCGCGCTGCTGTTCGTGGCGCCGCTGGTGTGGATGGTGCTGACCGCCTTCATGCCGGACGCCGACATCAACACCTACCCGCCCAAGCTCTGGCCCGAGCACTTCACGCTGACGGGGTTCGAGCGCATCCTCACCGACGACGAGTACCCGCTCTGGCTGGCCAACACGGTCGTCGTGGCCGGATCGGCGGTGCTCGGGCACGTGGTGCTCTGCTCCCTGGCAGGCTACGGCTTCGCCCGGATCGAGTTCCGCGGCCGCGGGCTCGCCTTCGCCGCCGTCATGGCGACCATCATGGTGCCCGCCCAGGTGCTGATGATCCCGACGTTCCTGCTGTTCAAGAACATGGAATTGATCGACACGCTGGGCGCGGCCATCGTGCCGTGGCTGGCGTCGGCGTTCGGGGTGTTCCTCATGCGGCAGTTCTTCCTGTCGCTGCCCAAGGAGCTGGAGGAGGCCGCCGTCATCGACGGCTGTTCCAGGCTGGGGGTGTTCTTCCGGGTGGTGCTCCCGCTGGCCCGGCCCGCGCTGGCCACGCTGGTGGTCTTCACGCTGCTCGGCGCCTGGAACGACCTCATCTGGCCGCTCATCGCGATCTCCTCCGAGTCGCGCTACACGCTCCAGCTCGGGCTCGCCACGTTCGCCGGCGCCCGGCACACCGAGTGGTCGGCGCTGATGGCCGGGAACGTGGTCGCCGTGCTGCCGCTGGTGGCCGCGTTCGTGCTGGCGCAGCGTCACTTCGTGGCCACGATGAGCTTCAGCGGCTTGAAGGGCTGACCGCGGGATAGGAGGATGCGCACAGCCAGCCCAGCAAGGAGGACGCCATGTCGGTGTTGCAGAGTTTCGTGGACAGTGTGCGCAGCGGAGCGATCGAGGTGATCGACCTCACCGCGCCCCTCTCGTCCGAGACGCCGGTCCTCCAGTTGCCCGAGCCGTTCGGCAACACCATCCCGTTCCGACTGGAGGAGATCAGCCGGTACGACGACCGCGGCCCCGCCTGGTACTGGAACGACATCCACACCGGCGAGCACACCGGCACCCACTTCGACGCCCCCATCCACTGGGTCACCGGCCGCGACGGCCAGGACGTCTCCCAGGTCCCCGCGCGCCGCCTCATCGCGCCCGCCGTCGTGCTCGACTTCTCCGCCGAGGCCGCCAAGGACCCCGACTTCCTCCTCCAGATCGACCACGTCAAGGAGTGGGAGCGCGCCAACGGGCCGCTGCCCGACGGCGGCTGGCTGCTCTACCGGACCGGCTGGGACACCAGGTCCGGCGACCAGGCCGCCTTCCTGAACGCCGACGCCACCGGCCCCCACACGCCCGGCATCTCGGTGGAGTGCGCCTCCTGGCTGGCTACCTCCACGCCCATCGCCGGCCTCGGCGTCGAGACCGTCGGCACCGACGCGGGCGCCGCCCACTCCTTCGACCCGGCCTTCCCGTGCCACTCCTACCTGCTGGGGGCGGACAAGTACGGCCTCACCCAGCTGCGCAACCTCGACCTGCTCCCCGCGACCGGCGCCGTCGTGGTCGCTCCGCCGCTGCCCATCGTGGGCGGCTCCGGCAGCCCCGTACGCGTGCTGGCCCTGGTCGAGCGTTGATCGTCGCGGAGGCCGTGGGCCGGGCCCTGGCCGCCTGCGGCGTCGAGACCGCGTTCGGGGTGGTCGGCAGCGGCAACTTCCACGTCACCAACGCCCTCGTGGCCGGCGGCGTGCGCTATGTCGCCGCCCGCCACGAGGGCGGGGCCGCCACGATGGCCGACGCGTACGCGCGCATGAGCGGCCGGGTCGGCGTCGTGTCGGTGCACCAGGGGCCGGGGCTCACCAATGCCCTGACCGGGCTCACCGAGGCCGCCAAGAGCCGCACGCCGCTGATCGTGCTCGCCGGAGAGGCCACGGAGGTGCAGTCCAACTTCCACATCGACCAGGCGGCGCTGGCCACGGCGGTGGGGGCGGTGCCGATGCGGGTCGCCTCGCCGGGGGAGGCGGTGTCGCGGGCGGCGGAGGCGTACCGGGTGGCCGTGGAGGAGCGGCGTACGGTCCTGCTGAACCTCCCCCTCGACGTCCAGGCCGCCCCCTTCGACGCGTCGTCGCGTCTTCCTGGAGCGACCGGCACCGTGCCCTCGCCCGAAGGCGCTCCGGCGTCGGCCGGTGAGGGCGGGCCGGCGGAGCTGGCGCGGCTGCTCGGCGAGGCCCGGCGGCCGGTGTTCATCGCCGGGCGCGGCGCCCGGCACGCGCGGCGGGAGCTGGAGGAGCTCGCGGGCCGCGCGGGCGCGCTGCTGGCCACCTCGGCGGTCGCGAAGGGCCTGTTCCGCGGCAGCCCGTGGGACCTCGACGTGAGCGGCGGCTTCGCGACGCCTCTCGCCGCCGAGCTGATCCGCGACGCCGACCTGGTCGTCGCCTGGGGATGCGCCCTGAACATGTGGACCACCCGCCACGGCACGCTGATCGGGCCCGGCGCCACGGTGGTCAAGGTGGATCTCGACCCGGCGGCCTTCAACGCCCATGTGCCCGCCGACCTGGGCGTGCAGGGCGACGTGGCCGCCGTCGCCGAGGCGCTGGCCGCCCGTCTCACCCCGCGCCGGGGGTACCGGTCGGACGAGATCGCGCGGCGCGTCCGGGCCGAGGGGCGCTGGCGGGACGTGCCGTACGAGGACGAGAGCGGCGGCGGGCGGATCGACCCCAGGACACTCACCATCGGGCTGGACGACCTCCTGCCGCGGGAGCGCATCGTCGCCATAGATTCCGGAAATTTCATGGGATATCCGTCGATGTGGATGGATGTCCCGGATGAGGGTGGGTTCTGCTTCACCCAGGCGTTCCAGTCGATCGGGCTGGGGCTGGCGACGGCGATCGGCGCCGCGCTGGCCCGGCCGGACCGGCTGCCGGTGGCCGCGCTCGGCGACGGCGGCGCCCTCATGGGCATCGCGGAGCTCGAGACCGTCGTCCGGGTCGGCCTCCCGATGGTGATCGTGGTCTACGACGACGAGGCGTACGGGGCGGAAGTCCACCATTTCGGGCCGCACGGGCACCCGCTCGGCACGGTCACGTTCCCGCCCGCCGACCTCGCCGCCATCGCCCGGGGCCACGGCCTCGCCGCCGTGACGGTCACCGAGCCGTCCGACCTGGCGGGCGTGGCCGCATGGCTGAACGGGCCGCGCGACCGGCCGCTCATGGTGCACGCCAAGGTCACGGGGGAGCACGGCTCCTGGTGGCTCGAGGAGGCCTTCAAGGGCCACTGACCTCAGGCGCCGCTCCAGGGCAGTTCAGGAGCTCGCGCCGGACATGGAGCCGTCCAGGGGTGGGGTCACAGCTTGCGGTAGGCGCGGGCCTCCTCGGCCGCCTCCAGCACGTCGGAGAGCGGCACGCCCGCGCCCGCCGCCACCGCCGCCGCGATGGCCCCCTCCACGAACGGCACGTCCGCCACCACCACCCGCCCGTCCTCCTCCAGCAGGCGGGCGGTCAGCACCGAGCTGCCCAGATCGGGGATCAGCACCACGCCGTCCCCCTGGTCGACGCTGCGCAGCGCCGCCTCGATGAGGTCCACGCTCGTGCCGAGCCCGCCGTCCTCGGTGCCGCCGGCGGCCGCCACCGGCGTGTCCGCACCGGCGATGCCGCGCGCCAGCGCCGCCGCCTCGGCCGCCAGCCCGGCACTGTGCGCCACGAGCACCAAGCCCACCATCACCCGCCTCCAGCCTCGACAAGCCCAGCCTCGACAGGGGCCTCGAGAGGGGCCTCCATCACGTCACCACGGCGGCCAGGGCCGCCATGAACAGGGCCGCCGACGCCGCCCCCGGATCCTCGTGCCCGATGCTGCGCTCGCCCAGGTAGCTGGCCCGCCCCTTACGCGCCTGCATCGGGATCGTGGCCTTCGCGCCCTCCTCGGCCGCCTTGGCCGCCTGCTCGAACGCCTCCCGCACGCCCACCCCGTCGCGTACGGCCAGGGCGAGCGCCCGCGAGGCCGGAGCCAGCGCGTCCACCATGGTCTTGTCGCCCAGCGCGGCCTTGCCCAGCCGTTCGAGCGCCACCACCCCGGACTCGAAGGCCGCCGCGAACCCGGCCAGCGTCACCGGCGACTCCAGCGACTTGCCCATCTGCCGGAACACCGACCCGTACAGCGGACCGGAAGCGCCCCCGATACGGCGGATCAGCGTCGCGCCCGCCAGGGCCAGCACCTGCGCCGGAGTCTCGGGCGGCGACCCGGCCAGCGCGGCGCGGACCTCGGTGAGGCCGCGGTCGAGGTTCGTGCCGTGGTCGGCGTCGCCGATCGCCGCGTCCAGCTGCGTGAGCCGCTCGCGGTCCCTGCGGACCAGCCTGGCCGCCTCCTCGAACCAGGCCACGAACACGTCGGCGTTCATCAGCGCCCCCAGCGCAGCCCCGGCGTCTCGACCGGCGCGTCCCACAGGCGGGTCAGGGTGTCGTCGAGCAGGCAGATCGATACGGAGAAGCCCTGCATGTCCAGGCTCGTCACGTAGTTGCCCACCAGCGAGCGCGTCACCCGGGCTCCCTTGCCCTTGACGAACGCCGCCACCTCCGCGAAGACCACGTACAGCTCCATGAGGGGGGTCGAGCCCATGCCGTTCACCATGACCAGCAGGTCGCCGCGGAGCGGCAGGTCGCCGTGGATCGCCTCCATGGCGATCCCCGCCAGCTCGCGCGCCGACACCATCGGCACCCGGGCCCGGCCCGGCTCGCCGTGGATGCCGATGCCCAGCTCCACGTCCGTCTCCGGCAGGTCGAACGTCGGCTTGCCCGCGTGCGGCGTCGTGCACGACGTCAGCGCGATGCCGAACGACCTGCTGCGCTCGTCGACCTCGCCCGCCACCAGCGCGACCTGGGCCAGCGGCGCGCCCTGCTCGGCCAGCGCGCCCGCCATCTTCTCCACGAACACCGTCGCCCCGGTGCCGCGGCGGCCCGCCGTGTAGAGGGAGTCCTGCACGGCCACGTCGTCGTCGACCAGCACGCTCACCACCTCGACGTCCTCGACGAGCTCGGCGGCCATCTCGAAGTTCAGCACGTCTCCGGTGTAGTTCTTGACGATGTGCAGGACCCCCGCGCCGCCGTCGACCGCCCGGGTCGCGTCGATGATCTGGTCGGGGACCGGCGAGGTGAAGATCTCACCCGGGCAGGCGGCGTCGAGCATGCCGTACCCGACGAAACCGGCGTGCAGCGGCTCGTGCCCCGAGCCCCCGCCCGAGACCAGGCCGACCTTCCCGGCCCGGGGGCCCTCGGCCCGGTAGACCACCCGGTCGCGCACCCGCAGCGAGGGATGGGCCGCGGCCATGCCGTTCAGTGCGTCGTCAACGACGGAGTCGGCCGTGTTGATGAGCTTCTTCATGGTCAGAAGATCTGCCCATTTTCACGAGGGCGCAAGCGTCGTAGCGTGGTCGGGGTGGATGTCGTCTACAACCCCTATGATCCGGCAGTCAACGGCGACCCGTACCCCGTCTACGCCCGGTTGCGCGAGCAGGCGCCGATCTATCACAACGCCGAACTCGGCTTCTGGGCCCTGTCGCGGCACGCTGACGTGTCCGCCGCGCTCGGCGACAGCGCCCTGCTGTCCAGCGACCACGGCCCGATGCTCGACCCGGGCGCGTGGGGGCCGCAGGCCAGTACGTACCTGTCGTTCGTGGCCATGGACCCGCCGGAGCACACCCGCATGCGGGCCATCGTCTCGCGGGCCTTCACCCCGCGCCGGGTGGCCGCGCTCGAGCCCATGATCCGGCAGATCGCCCGCGGCTACATCGCGGAGGGTCTCGAGCGCGGGACGTTCGACTTCGCCCGCGACTTCGCGGCCAAGCTGCCCCTCGACGTGATCTCCGAGCTTCTGGGCGTGCCGCCGTCACACCGGGCCGACGTACGCCACCGGTCCGACGCGCTGGTCCACTCCGACCCGGACGGGAAGATGGCGGAGGAGGGAATCAGGACCGTCCTGTCCCTCGGCGACTACTACGCCTCGATCGTCGCCGACCGCCGGGCCACCCCCCGCGACGACCTCGTCTCGGCGCTCGTCGCCGACGGCGGGCTGAGCGTCGAGGAGATCGTGGCGTTCCTGTTCCTGCTGGTCGGGGCGGGCTCGGAGACCACCACCCACCTGCTCAGCGCTGCCTGGTACTGGGCGTGGCGCAACCCTGACCAGCGCGCTGTCGCCTTCGGTGGGGCCATCAGAGAGTGGGCGGAGGAGTCGTTGCGCTACGACACTCCCGCGCACGGCCTCGCCCGCCGCCTCACCGAGCCCACCGAGTGGTACGGCGTCCTCGTCCCCGCCGATGCCAAGGTGTGGGTCCTGATCGGCTCGGCCAACCGGGACGAGTCGGTCTTCCCTGATCCCGACGTCTACGATCTGCGCAGGGATACCTCGAAGGCCATCAGCTTCGGCGTCGGCCGCCACTACTGCCTCGGCGGCCCGCTGGCCAGGCTCGAGGCGAGGGTGGCGCTGGAGGAGCTGACGAAGGCCGTCTCCCCTTCGTACGAGATCGACCAGGACGGCATCCGGCGCACCTCGCACGGCAACGTCAGGGGCGTGATCAGGCTCCCGACGGCCGTGACACCTGCCTGAGTAGGCTACCTTCCTGTCATGGCTGAGATCGTGTACCCGCCGGTGATCGCCGCTGCGCGGACCCTGTTTCGCGTGCTCGACGTCCGCTTCCACATGGAGGGTACGGAGCACGTGCCGAGGACCGGGGGAGCGGTGCTGGTGAGCAACCACATCAGCTACCTCGACTTCATCTTCGCCGGGTTCGCCGCCCTGCCCTCTCGCCGGCTGGTGCGGTTCATGGCCAAGCAGGACGTGTTCGACCACCGGATCTCGGGGCCGCTGATGCGCGGCATGCACCACATCCCCGTCGACCGCGGCGCGGGTGCGGGCTCGTACGCCACGGCCCTGCGCATGCTCAAGGCGGGGGAGGTCGTGGGCGTCTTCGCGGAGGCCACCATCAGCCGGTCCTTCACCGTCAAGGAGATCAAGAGCGGCGCCATCCGCATGGCCCAGGCCACGAACACGCCCGTCATCCCGGTCGCGCTCTGGGGCGGCCAGCGCATGTGGACCAAGGGCCGGCCGCGCAACCTCATGCAACGGCACATTCCGCTCACCATCCTGGTGGGGGAGCCCATGCACCCCAAGCGCGGCGAGAACGTCAACGACCACGCGGCCGACCTGCACACGCGGCTGTCGGGGCTGGTGGACCGGGCGCAGCGCACCTACCCGGAGATCCCGCCGGGCGTCTGGTGGCAGCCCGCCCACCTCGGCGGCACCGCCCCGACACCGGAGGAGGCGGCGGCCATGGACGCGGCCGAGGCGGAGGCCCGCGCCAAGAAGGAGTGACACGGCGGAGGCGAGCTCAACTCCGTACAGGCCTAGGGCCGGAGCACGATCTTGCCGTGGGTGTGCCCCTGCTCCAGCTCGCGGAAGGCGTCCCGCACCTGCTCCAGCGGGTAGGTGCGGGCGATCGGCACCTCGAGCTCCCCGCGTGCGGCGAGCCGGGCCAGCTGCCCGAGAACGACCGCGCACGCCGCCGCGCCTTCTCCGTAGGTCCGCGCACCGAACTTGGCCGCGGCCTGCCAGTCGCGGATCGTGTCGATCCGCTCGGGCCGCACGCCCAGCTCCACTGCTGCCAGCTCCACGTAGCCGTCGCCGAACGTGTCGATGAACGCGTCGACGTCCCCGCCGCCGGCCTGCCGGATCCGCTCGGCCACACCCTCGCCGTACTCGACCGGGACAACGCCGCGATCCTTCAACCAGGCGTGGTTCGGCTCGCTGGCCAGCCCGATCACCGTGGCGCCGCACCGCCGCGCGAGTTGCACGGCGAGGGACCCCACGCCGCCCGCCGCACCGGATACGACGACAGTGTCCGCCGGACCGGGGTCGACCGCGAACACGGTGGCGTACGCGGTCGTGCCGGCCACGTACAACGACCCGGCCACGTCCCAGGACAGCCCCTCCGGACGCGAGATCAGATTCACGTCGTCGACCACGACGAACTCCGCGTGGCTCGCCCTGTTGTGGGTGAAACCGAGCACCTCGTCGCCCACCGAGAAGCCGCGCACCTGCGGACCGACCTCCACCACGACGCCGGCCAGATCGCTGCCCTGCCCGGAGGGGAACGTCGCCGGCCAGCGGTCATGCCGCGCGCCCTCCCGGATCATCACCTCGCCGGGCTGGATCCCGGCCGCGCGGACCTCGACCAGCACCTGCCCGGGGCCCGGCGCCGGACGTTCCACCTCCTCCACCCGTAGGACATCGATCCCGCCGTACTCGTGGAACCGGACCGCCTTCATCGCGTGATCACCGCTCTTCCTCGTTCGGATGGGCCTTGGACGGCCACACCCCCACCATGCCTGCGGCTTCGATGGCTGAGGAGCGGAGCGGTCTCCCTAGTATCGACAGTGCCAGGATGCGCCTGACGAACGTGCAGTCGCACGCGATAAACCCGTGGCGATGCCGGTGACCACCCCACGACAATGGCCGACGTGGAAGAGGTTGAGGTCGTCGTCGCCCATAACGAGCGCGCCACCTTGCGCGTCGGTGACGTGTTCCTGAAGATCGACGCTGATCAGACGAACACCGACGTCGAGGTCGAGGCGATGGCTATGGCGCCGATCCCGACTCCGGAGGTCCTGTGGCGGAAGCCGCCCGTGCTCGCGCTCGCGGCCCTCCCAGGCACGGCACTTGGCCGCCTCGGCGAGCCGTCGACCGCGTCGTCGGCGGCGTGGGCCGCGGCGGGTGCCGCCGCACGGACGCTGCACAACGCGCCACTGCCGCCATGGCCCGGTCGGAGCCTCGACGAGATCGCATCGCGCCTCGACGGCGAATGCGCGTGGCTCGTCACGAACGGCGTCCTTCCCGCCGACCTGGTCACGCGCAACCGCCGGGTTGCCGAGGCTGCGCTCCGGCCGTGGACACCGGTGTTCACGCACGGCGACCTGCAGATCACCCATGTGTTCGTCGACGGTGACGAGGTCACCGGTGTGATCGACTGGTCCGAGGCGAGCCAGGGCGATGCCATGTTCGACCTCGCCATCTTGACGCTCGGCCACGAGGAGCGCCTTGGCGACGTCCTCGCCGGCTACGGCATGGACGTCGACGTCGACGTGATCCGCGCGTGGTGGTCGCTGCGAAGCCTGCTGGCGATCCGCTGGCTGGTCGAGCACGGCTTCGACGCGTTCTCGCCAGGCTGCGAGGTCGACGTGCTGAGATCCCGGATGTGAGGCTGCACGCCCGACGGCCACGAGTGCCGTTCTGCCGCATCGAGCGGGCTCTCTCCTGAGGCGCGTCTTCCGGACCGATGGAGTGAGATGATCTTCGAAGGCCCCAGCCAGCCGGTCGGCGACATCGGAAGCCGGCGCACGACTCGAATGATCCAAGGCAAGAACCAACTGACCAGGTCAGACCATTGGTGATCTCTGCGGTCCCCCGTCAGTACCGCCATGAAGATCGGCGATATATCGGTCGTCCACCGCTCAAGATCGTGAACGTTTGAGGTTGAGGGCGCGTTGAGCGACGAGGGTCATGGGGAGGCTGCACCAGCGGACCGAGTCAGATGTGGAAGTCGCCACACCTGCGCCATGGATAAGCCGGACTCCACCACCATGGGCACAATTCGGCAACGGCATCAAGAACGATCTAGACTTACTGAGACGATGTATGAATGAGTTTTGCTGAGTGGGCAGCGCTCATTGCTGCCATCGCGGCTGTGGTCGTCGCCATACCAGCGATTCCTGATACTCCAGCCCGACCGTATTGGATCTCGGGCGGTGCTGCTCTCCTGGTATTGGCGGTCATCCTCGGGGCGGTGGGCAGCGAGATCTTCAGTCCAAAGCCACCAGACAGGTTGGCCACAACAAGCCAGGGCGCCGGCGGAGATAGCGTAGGGAGCTCGCCCGGCAGTCAGCGATCGTCTGGTGCCACCCGCTCGTCGCCCTCCACCGATGATAGCGGGTCGGTAAATCCCAGCCCGACCGAGCCCGGCATCCGTCATGAGGGGTCGTTATTGCTTGTTGCGGGTAATGCAGCGGACCTTGACGTCCCCTCTGACAATCCGCGGTGGGAGGGCAGTGGATACGATATCTATCTGGGCAGGCCTGGATATAATAATGAGGGGATGATCGAGCCTAACTATGGCGCTCGATGGGCGACGTCGAACGACGCTGCCGACTACAACACCTGCTTCCATCTCCAGGGCTACCGAACTTCAAGCTTTGAGTACACCTTGTTGCAGCGCGCCAAGACCTTGTGCATGATCACCAACACCGGCCGCATCGCGGCAATGAGCATCCAATCTGCCGCAAGGGACGAACTGCGGTTCAATGTCAAAGTATATTTGAGAGGTAACGAATAGACAGAAGTCGCCCAGGTTGAATGCCTGGAGTCTTCAGTCGTGACGGATAGCGCCCGTTGCGGGATGGCCATGGCATGCGTAGGGGCAAAGAGGAAGCTCTCATGTCCTGAAAGAGCCGGTGGTGGGCTTGGTTGCGGGTGCGTTGCCGCGGGTGAGGATGCGATAGAAGTCGCGGGCGATGTAACGCTTGAGGCAGCGCAGGATGTCTTTCTTCGACAAGCCGTCGCTGGTGCGACGGGCGGCGTAAGCGCGAGTGCGTTCGTCATGGGCCAGGCGTTTGAGGGCGATCACGTAAGGGCGCGGTTGGCGTCGCGGTCGCCAGCCCGGTTCAGGCGGAAGAGGCGGGTCTGGCCGCTGGAGGCTGGGATCGGTGCGACGCCGTACATGTGGGCGAAGGCCGCCTCGTTGTGCAGCCGGTCGGATTGTGCCCAGCGGTGACCAGCAGTTGGGCGGCGGTCTCAGTGCTACTGCCCACAGCACGCCCGGGCCGGCTCAACTGCCCATGCAGTCCAGCCGGGGCGTCGCCAACTGCCTCGACCACCTTAGCCTGCTAGGGGTGCAGGTAGCGCGGTCAGGCCCGCACCTGGAGCTGTCGATGCCCTCCATGCCCACCGACGCGAGCCGGTCTCAGCCCTCCACCTCGGCCGACTCAGGAGCGGCGTCGACGATCAGCCGGCGGCGCGCGACCCGCTCCTGTTCCTGCCGCTCGTTATAGCCGCGATAGCGATTCTAGCGACGCTAGACAATGACCAGCAAGAGCGATAGTGTCGCTCGTGTATCTAGCAATGCTAACCCTCTTGGGAGGCACCCTCATGCTCAGAAGGCGCATCGGCACCGCAATGGCCCTCCTCGTCGTGCTGGCCCCATTCATCTTCGGACTCAACTTCCTGTTCAACGGGCCCGGTGCCGCCTCAGGCTTCGGCATCACCCCGTGGCCCGAGGGCGGTGCCGAGGGCTACTTCATCGTCAAAGGCGTCCGTGACCTGACGGTGGCACTCACCGCTCTGACACTTCTCCTGCGGGGCCACCGTCGCACGCTGGGCATCGCCATCTTGATCGCGACGTTGATGCCGCTCGGTGACGCGTACGCGGTGGTCACCCACGGCGGCACGCTCGTGCAGGCCCTCACCATCCATGTCAGCGCCGCCGTGGTCATGCTGATCGGCGCGGTACTGCTGCTGACCGAGAAGCAGCCCTAGCCAGGACCGGACGGGGTCACCCACGCGCCGCGCCGAGCTCGCGATGGTCAGGAAGGCGGTGTGCAGCCTCGGGCCTCGGCGGACCTGCCGAGTGCTGACCGGCGAAGTTCGCGGCCTTGGAGGTCACGCGGGTGGGCGGTCTTCGAGAGGGTTGGCGGCGATCCGCCCTGCGACGTCGTTCCTGACCGATGCGGCGGCGGCGCTGTCCGGCTTGCGCTTCGCCTGGTCCTCGAAGCACGCCAGGAACTCCGCGCCGAATCCCAGCCGAGGATAGCGGGCGAGCATCTCCGCCCTGGCGTCCGGCGAGAACTCCTCCGCCCGCCGTCCGACCACCTCCCAGCTTGTGGCGACCTGCAGTACGTGGGACTCGGGGTCGGTGTCCGGGGACACGTCGTCGCGCATGTGCAGCGTGATGATCTCAGTGACCCTGGCGGCCCGCTCCGCGGGCCAGCCGGCCGCCACGCCGAAGACCCAGGCCAGCTGCCCTCCCGCCGCCTCGAACGGCAACCTATGGCTGTCGAAAGCCTCCGTCAGCCCCATGTCGTGGAGCAGCGCCGCAACGTAGTAAAGCTCGTCATCGAAGGCGATCCCGTGCGCTGTGCCGTACGCCGTTCCCCACAGGTAGGAGCGGACGCAGTGGTTGAACAGGGCGGGCGAGTAGAAACGGGTGGCCACCGACAGCGCCGCCGCGGCGGCGGGAGTCTCCGGAAACATGGTTTCGGCTTTCATCTGGTCGTGAGGTCTCGACGTCCGACCTTGGCCGCATGCCGACGGTGGTATCCGATGCGGGGGTCGCGCTGATCAAATCCACGCCGTTGCGCCCAGCCGACAGCCCTACCTTGGCGGATCATCGACCTTGAGCTTGTCTCCGGTGTTGGAGACGAAGATGACCAGCAGCTTCGCCGGTTGCGTCCGGCTGGTGTTCTCCGTGAGCACATGGTGGGCGCCCGGCGGCTCGACCCAGTTCTCGCCTTGGTGGTACGTACGCACTGACTGTCCACTGAGTTGGCTGCGCACAGTGCCCTCGAGCACGTACGCGTAGACGAAAGCCTTGCCATGCCGATGCGGCGCCGCGCGGGCGGCGGGCGGGAAGCTCACGATCATCGAGGTGAACGTCTTGCCCTTGACATTGGGAAGAGCCTGTTCCAAGAGAGTCGACAGCGTCTCGGACGGTGGCTGCGAAACCGTGGCGGCCACCGGCACCTGGCCGATCGCACGCTGTGCTGTGGGCGCGCATGCGACGGACGCGGCCACCATGCCGGCAGCCAGCAGGCCACTGGCAAACCGTACGCTGGTCATGACAGCTCTCCTATCCTGCTCGCACCTTTCAGGCGCACCGGGTGATCGCGAGGGGTCCCGGATTACGTCCCCGCACAGCCGAAGTGATTCACCTGGGGACGGGTCTCGGTCAGGAGGAAGGCATTTCCGCGCTTGACCACGGGCGAACTCAAGCCTTGGTGATGGTCTGCTCAAGTGCCGCCGAGCCGACACGACGTCGCCGACGACTGAGCCGGCCTGCCGGCTACCAGCCTTCCGCGACGCGGGTGATCGTCTTGCCGGGGGTGCGCCGGGCGGGCGCGAACGCGGAGGGCGCCTCGGCGAGCGTCCGTGCGGCTCCGACGATCGGGCGGAGCCGTCCGTCCCGGACCCGCTGTGCCAGGTCCGCGAGCCGGGCACGATCGGACTCGACGACGAAGAAGATCGCCTGCCCGTCACGGGGCCGGACCGTGGGCGGCGAGACGATGGTGACGAGCGTGCCGCCGGCGCGGACCAGCGCGGCCGAGCGGTCCAGGATGTCACCGCCGATCACGTCGAACACCACGTCGACCTGACCGGCATCTTCAAGGCGATCGGCCTGCAGGTCCAAGAAGGCATCCACGCCGAGGCCGAGTGCTGTTTGCCGAAGTAATCGGTGGGCCGGCGCGTCCGACACCAGCGCTCCGGCGCGCAGTGCAGGGGACGACGGGCGCAGGGTACAGTCGGTGGCCTGCCGCCGTACCAGGCCGACCTGGGACCCAGCGGCTCCGTAATCTGATCGAGGCTCGAGCACGCTGAGCTACTGCTGAGGGTCCGGGCTACCCACCGCGCAGATCGCCCCAGCCCTCCCTCATCTTCGAACCCACGAGGGACTCCGCCCCCGACATTCGCGTCCGTCGGGGGCGCGGGTCATCATCCTTGGCACAGCCAGACAACGCGCAGCGAAAAACCTTCGGCTGGCCGACCGAATGATCACGACAACTCATTGGTTGTGACACAGGTACTTACGGCGCCGGGCGGTAGTCGCCGAACCCCCAAAGCTGGCCTTCGGGGTCGAGCGCGGTGTAGCGGAGGCCGAAGCCGTTGTCGGTGAGCTCCTGAATGATCTCGGCGCCCTCGGACCTGGCGTGCTCGTAGTGCGTCCGCGCGTCGCCGACTGCGACGTAGACGCCGCCCGTCATCGCGCCGATCTCGCGTGGAACGCGCAGGCCGAACGTGTCGTTCTGGATCGAGCCGAGCATGACGATCGCGTCGGGACCGAGGGTGAGCTCGGCGTGCGCGATCAGACCGTTCTCCCCCTCGATCACGGTGTGCCGCCGGAATCCGAAGACACGGGTGAGCCACTCGATCATGGCGGGAGCGTCCTGGTAGCCGATGATCGGATAGATGCCGCTGGCCATGGTGGTCTCCTTATTGATCGCGCCAGATGGAGGCATTCTCCTGGGCGTAGGACTCAAGGGGGCGTGCGGGGTGGCCCGTGACACGTTCCACCGTGTCGGTCACGACCGCGTTCTCACCATCGCGGATGAGCGCGAACAGACCTCGCTGCCACGTCACCGAACGGTCGTCGGCACCGGCCTTCCGCATGCCGTCGGCGAACGCGCCGGGCTCCAGCGCGGTGTAGGTCAGCTTCCGGTCCACCGCCTCGCCCAGGACTCGAAGGGCTTCCGCGTGAGACAGGGCGCGGGGACCGGTCAGAACGTACACGTTTCGGGCATGGCCCTGTTCGGTGAGCGCGGCAGCGGCGACGTCGGCGATGTCGCGGGTGTCGACGAACGCCACGGCGGCGTCGGCGGCGGGGAGTTCCAGCACTCCGCCCTCATGCAGGGCCGGGGCGAAGCCTTCGCCGAAGTTCTGCTGGAACCAGTTCGGCCGTAGGATGGTCCACTCCTTGCGCGAGGAACGCACTTCGTCCTCCCACACGGCCATCGGGATCACATCCGGCAGCAGGTCAACGCCCAGCAGCGACAACAGCACCACCCGGCGGGCGTCGTGCGCGGCGGCGAGCAGGTCGCGAACGAGCCCGGCCCCGTCGGGCACCGCGTATGGCGGGACCAGGTACAGCCCCTCGACGCCTTCGAGCGCAGGCGCCCAGGTATCGCGGTTGGCCCAGTCGAACGTGACCCCGTTCGCACCGGGGTTGCGGCTCGCCGCACGCGTCTTGACGCCGCGCGCCGTGAGTGCCTCGACCACCGGTCTGCCGGTCTTCCCGGTCGCTCCGATCACCAGAACGGTCATTGTCTTTCTCCTTTGTCCGATGACTCGAAGATACGACTGACTGGCCGGATGATGAATGCTCGAAAGTCCGGAATTCATGTCTCATCATCCGCGATATCCGGAGGTAGAGTACGGGTATGGACGTGCTTTCGGACGCGCTGGGCGCGCTGCGCACTGGGCGGACCCGTTCGGTGCGCACGAGCGTGCGGGCACCGTGGGGGCTGCGGTTCCCAGCGGTGACCGGGACGACCTTTCACGTCGTGCTCCAAGGCGCCTGCTGGCTGCTGCCCGCCGACGGCGGAGACCCGGTCGGACTGGGGCCGGGGGACGTCGTCTTCCTCCGGGAGGGGAGCGAGCACGGCCTGGCCGACACCCCGGAGACGCCATTGATCGACTTCGCTCCGGAACGCGAGGACCCGTCGTCGCCCATCGGTCATGTGCGCGTGGACGGGCCGGGCGCGGAGGCGATCCTTCTCTGCGGCGCCTACCAGCTCGATCGGACGCGGTCGCATCCGCTGATGCGGGAACTGCCCGAGCTCGTCCACCTGCCCGCCCGGCCGGCCAGACGCGCCGAGCTTGGGCATCTGGTCGACCTGCTCGCCACCGAACTCGACCTGCGACGTCCGGGCAGGGACGGCATCGTGCCCCCGCTGGTCGACGCGATGCTTCTCTACATCCTGCGGGCCTGGCTGGACGAGCGGAGCGACGCGGCCCCGTCCGGGTGGGCGGGGGCGCTCGCCGACACGGCGATCGGCCAGGCCCTGCACGACATTCATGCCCGTCCCGCGCATCCCTGGACGGTCGAGCAACTGGCGGCGCGCGGCGGCCTGTCCCGGTCGGTGTTCGCCCAGCGTTTCACCGCGCTGGTGGGACTACCGCCGATGGCCTACCTGACCTGGTGGCGAATGACCAGCGCGGGCCGCATGCTTCGCGAGTCGGACATCCCACTCCGGGCCGTGGCCGAGTGCGTCGGCTACACCTCCGAGTTCGCGTTCGGCAAGGCGTTCAAGCGCGAGTTCGGCGTCCCACCGGGCGGCTACCGGCGCGGACATACACACCAGGGAGTTTGACCCGAATCACACTCCTCCAAGTTGAGTGCCCTTTGTTCGATGGCTCCGTTTCCGTGATGTGGATCCAGGCCGTGTGGCGCTCTGCGGGCGCTGGGGGATACTCCGGCGACGATGAAGGGGCCCTGATCTCGCCCGTTCCAGCGCCTCGGCTCGCAGCCAGGACGCTCTCACTGAGCAGAATGATCGTGAACAGGCCGTAGCGCTCGGCGATTAGCCCTTCGGCAGGCAAACCCAGAAGTACGCGAAGAGGCCGTTTCTGATTTCTCAGAAACGGCCTCTAACCTGCGGTTTCTAGCAAGTCGGGACGACAGGATTTGAACCTGCGACCCCTTGACCCCCAGTCAAGTGCGCTACCAAGCTGCGCTACGTCCCGGTCGTGTCCGTCGCTCCCTTCGGAGCGGGACGTCATAACCTTAGCGCACATCGGAGGTACACGCGTACACGGAAGAGCTGGGGAGCGGAGGTCGGGTGGGGCGGAAGCCGAGCATCGATCGGCGGGAGCTGGCCAGGCTGGTTGCCGAGGGGATGAGCGTGCAGGAGCTGGCCGCGCACTTCGGGGTGAGCGAGTCCGGGGTGCTGCAGGCCAAGCGGGCCGCCGGGCTGGCCAAGCCGATGCTCGACCACAGCCGCGCCGTGCCGTGGAAGCTGGCCCGCGTGCATGCCCAGTCCGGGCCCGCCACCAATCTGCGTAACCTGTCGGCGGCCGCGCAGGGGAAGCCGCCCGCGGACGAGCGGTTGAACACGGCTCTGCGGTGGGCTCAGCGGCTCGTGGACGCGGGGCTCGACGTGCGGTACGACGCGACTGAAGGGTTCAGTGAGGTCCCCGCTCCACCAGGCGGCTCACATGTTGCGGCGGTGCTGGCCGCGGCGAGGAAGGCACTCGAAACCCGCTGAGGCGGCAAGTTTCGACATGCCTGTTCGAGGGCAGTCGCTGGTCTCAACACAGAGACCGGAGGCGAAGATCATGACCACCTCAATCTGGGTGGCCGTCGTGGTCGCGGTGGTGGCGCTCGCCGCAGTCGCATATCTCGTGCTGCGGCAGCAGCAGCGGCGCAGCCACCTCCGTGAACAGTTCGGCCCGGAGTACGAGCGCACGATCGCGGAGCACGACAACCGCCGCGAGGCCGAGGAGGAGCTGCTCGACAGGGAGCGTCGGCATGCCGAGCTCGACATCCGCCCCCTCACGGAGGAGTCCCGCGAGACCTACGCGAACCGGTGGACCGAGGTGCAGGAGCGCTTCGTGGACGCCCCCGGGTTCGCGGTGACCGAGGCCGATCAGCTGGTCACGTCCGTCATGGCGGAACGGGGTTACCCGACGCAGGACTTCGAGGAGCGGCTGTCCACCCTGTCGGTGGGACACGCGGCCACCCTCGACCACTACAGGACGGCTCACGAGGTCAGCGGGCGGGCGGCCAGGAAGGAGGCCTCGACGGAGGAGCTGCGGCAGGCCATGGTGCACTACCGCGCGCTGTTCGAGGAGTTGCTGCATGAGACCGCGCGAGGACGGTGAAGAAGATCATGAGCACCCCCATTCCCAGCAGTGGTGGCGAGGAGCACACGCGCCACGATTATCCCCACGATCGTTCGAAGGACGACGAGCGCTCTCTCGCCGGCGATGACACTCCCCGTGTCGCGGCCGACGACGAGTTGGAGGCGGCCGGTTCACGCGCCGACGATGACAAGCTGGTGGCGCGTGATCCGCGTGCCGACGATGACGAGTATGCGGCGGCCGGGCCCGGTGCCGTGACCGCCCCCGAGGACGAGCGCGACGTCCCGTACCGCGAGCCGTACGCGGGAACCGGCAGCGGCGATATGCCGGACGCGGACCCGGTGGCGGCCGGGGAAGCCCCCGCGCACGCCGCCGCCCCCGAGGAGGTCGTCCTGTTCGACCAGGACCCCGACCAGGTGCAGGCCCGCTGGCGCGAGCTGCAGACGGCGTTCGTCGACGATCCCGGCGAGGCCGTGCGGCGTGCCGACGGCCTGGTCGGCGAGGTGGTGGAGGCCCTCACCAACAGCCTCACCAGTCGTACGGACTCCCTGCGTGACCGCTGGAAGGACGCCGACTCCACCGACACCGAGCAGCTACGCCTGGCGCTGCGCGAGTACAGGAGCGTCCTGGAGAGCCTGCTCACCCTTTCCGGGAGGAGGTGACATGACATGCTCGCGGTAGTCGCAGCGATCATCTTCGGACTGGGATTCCTGCTCGACCTGGTCAACGTGAGGATTCCCGGCGGGTTCTCCGGCATGACGTTCGCGCTGCTGGGTCTGACGCTGCTGGCCCTGCATCAGGCAGGCGTCGGTACGGCCAGCATCCGCAGCGGATACGGGAACTGGCGCGGACGAGCCCGCCGGTAAGCGGACGAGTCAGCCAATAGCCTGATAACTCCAGACAGGTCGGACGGGAGCGGGAGGTCGCAGGTGATGCGGTCTCCCGCGAAGCCGAAAGGCAAAGGCCGGGCAGCGAAAAGGTGCAGGCTGAGCGTCACTCCTTGCCGGGGAAGCGCATGGTGACGGTGCTGCCGTCGTCGTTCCCGACCCGCAGCGTCAGATCGGACGCCAGCAGACGGGCCACCCAGAGCCCCATTCCCCCCACGGCCCCCGGCAGAGGCCCCGGTTTCCACATGCCGTCGTCGTGCACCTCCACGACCAGGTCGCCGTTGACCAGCCAGGTACGCAGCAGAGCCCGGTCCGCCCCGTGAGTGACGGCGTTGGTCGCCACCTCGTTGACCGCGATGACGAAGTCTCCGACCGCCTCCTCCGGCATGCCGGCGCAGCGGGCCTCCTCCTCGGCGAACTGCCGGACCTGTGGCAGGTCCGGCAGCCCGAAGGGCAGCTCTTTCACGGGCGCGCCGGGCGGCGGGCTCGTGTAGCCCGACTGAGGCTCTGTGTCCTCGTTCACCCGGCAGACTCTCTTCTCAGCCGACCAGCTCGCTGCGCAGCTGGTCGAGGACCTTGCGGAGGATACGTGAGACGTGCATCTGGGAGATCCCGAACTCGGCCGCGATCTCGGCCTGCGTCATGTTGCCGAAGAACCGTAGCAGCAGGATGTGCTTCTCCCGGGAGGGGAGCGCGTCGATGAGCGGCTTGACGGCCTCCCTGTCGACCATGGTGCTCAGCGTGTCGTCGACCTCGGGGATGACGTCGCCGAGCGAGGCGGCGTCGTCGTCGGTGCCGAGCGGCGCGTCGAGCGACAGGGTGCTGTACGCGGCGGAGGCGTCGAGCGTCAGCAGGACGTCCTCTTCGCTGATGTTCATCTTGGCGGCCAGCTCGGCCACGGTGGGCGACCTGCCGAGGTCCTGGCTGAGGTCGGCGACCAGCCGGTTGAGCTCCGAGCGGCGCTCCTGGTAGAGGCGTGGCACCCGGATCGCCCACGTGCGGTCCCGGAAGTGGCGCTTGACCTCGCCGGTCATCGTCACGACGGCGTAGCCCCTGAACGCGTGCCCGAGGGTGGGATCGAAGCCGTTGACGGCTTTCATCAGGCCAACATACGCGGCTTGGAGGAGATCCTCCAACGGCTCGCCGCGGTAGCGGTATCGCCGGGCGATCTCCATGGCGAGTGGCCGGTGCATCTCGACGATGCGCTCGCGCAGGCGCTCCCTGAGGCTGTCGGGGGTGTCTTCCCTGACCATGTCGGCCAGGAGTTCTTCGGCTGTCATCTCTTCGAGGACGTATTCCTGCACAGCCATCGCTGCTCCTCCATATGGATCGCAGGCGGCCTCCCCAAGCAAAAAAGCCCATGCAGAGGCACGCCTCGCTCTACTCTCGAGACGAAAGCCCGCTGCTGGACTCCGCAACAAGTGTCCCCCGGATCGCCGGAAGTATTCCTCCCATGTTCGGTGACAGTAGGGTTGCCCCGTGACAATGCCGGATAACGGCGAGGGGCACACGGCCGCCCTGAGCCTGACGTCGTCGACGGTGGACGAGATCACCGTGATCCGTGTCGACGGCGTGCTCGACGCCACGACCCGCGAGCAGTTCGCCGATTACCTGTCCATGGCCGGGGCAGACCTGATTCTTGACCTGGCCGGCGTGACGTTCATGGACTCGCGGGCGCTCGGGCTCATCGTCCACCACTGGCAGACGAGCCTCGCCTCGGGCGCCCGGTTCGCGCTCATCGGGGTTGAATACTCCAAGTCCAGGGTGATGTGGATCACGGGCCTGGCACAGCGCCTGCCGCTCTACGACACGCTCGACGACGCGCTGGCGGCCATCGGCTGACCCCGCCCAACAGGCCCAAGAGCGCCCAGAGCGCCTAAGAGCGCTTCGACTTGCGCTGGTGCTCGTCGACCAGGAGCCTGGCCAGGTCGGCCACCTTGACCTGGTGGTGCTGGGAGATCCTGCGCAGCTCCTCGAACGCGGCCTCGGCGGTGCATCCGCTGGTCTGCATGATGATGCCCTTGGCCTGGTCGATCACCGACCGCCCGGCGAGGGCCTCCTGGAGCTGGGCGGCGTCGGTGCGCACCTCCTCGAACTCCCACATGTTCGCCATCGCCACCCCGACCTGTTCGGTCAGCATCTCGGCCAGCGAGTGGGCGCCCTGCGGGGAGAACGCCCCGGGGCGTACCGAATAGAGGCCGACCAGCAGCAGTGCGGGCGCCACGTCGATGGGGACGACGAGCACGGAGCGTACGCCGCACCGGGTCGCCAGCGCGTCGTAGCGGGGCCAGCGGCTCTCGGTGAGCACGTCGGTGACGCTGGCGCGCCCGCCGCTCTGCCTGGCCTCGATGGACGGGCCCTCGCCGAGCACGCGCTCGCCTTCGACGAGCAGGATGAGCTCGCTGTGCGAGCCGGAAACCACCACCCGGTGGTCGCGCCAGTGTTCGGCCGAGGCTCCCGAGCAGCCCGGAACGCCGTCGGCCAGCGCCGCCGTGAGGCCGCGCAGCACGCTTTCTGTTGAATTGTCCTCGCCCAGCCGGCCCAGCGCGGCAAGGTTACGGGCGAGACCCGGGGTGATCATCGCGATTGATTCCATAGCAAGAAGGCCCTACCCGATATGGCTACCGATATCCCATGTGACGTAGCGTCAGAGGGTGACCATGCCGGACCTCGAACAAGCGCTGGACGCTCTGGCCGGGCGCGTGGCGTCGTTGCGTGAGGCGAGGACGGCCTACCCCGCCGACCTCGCGCCCACGCTCGACGCTGCCCTCGCCGAGCTCGACACTGCCGCCGAACTGCTGGCGGAGGCCCGGGAGGCACTGCAGAAGGCGCCCAAACGGCAGGGTGGCAAGAAGGACGGCACGCAGCGGGAGCTGAAGCTGCTGCGCCAGGTCTTCCGGGCCTTCCCCGTGCCCGTCATCGTGCTCGACAGCGGCGGCGTGGTCAGGCGGATCAATCCCGAGACCTCCCGGGTGCTCGGCAGCCCCGACGGCTACCTGGTGGGCCGGTCGTTCCCGCTGCTGGTGGACGTGTCGCGTCGGGCGGCGTTCAGATCTCATCTGACGGCGGTGCTGCAGACCGGGCAGCCGTCGGCGTTCGAGACCCGGCTGGCGCACCAGGGGCGTACGCACGTCGTACGGGTGGCGCTGACCCGGCTGACCATGCCGGGGGAGCCGCAGCAGATGGTGGCGGCGGTGGCGCTGCCGATCGAGGTGCAGCTGCCCGAGGCGGGCGCGCGGCGGGTCGAGCATTCCGACGGCGCGCTGCTGCTGGCGGCGGCCAAGCGGCAGGATCTACTGGTCAAGATGGCCAACCTGCTCCTCGACGAGGAGGCGCTGCTGCGCCCGGTGGCGCTGCCGAGGGCGACGCGGCTGCTGGGGGCCCAGTGGGCGGACTGGGTGATCGCCGACATGGTCCGTGACGGGATGCCGCACCGCTCCGTCGTGGTCGCGCCGAAGAACCAGCCGCTGGGCGAGCTCGTACGACAGGTGGAGTCCGCCGACCCGGCGAGCAGCCAGGCCGTGATGCAGGTGCTGGAGCGCCGCTCCGGCGTGGTCCAGGAGATGGTGGACGACGAGACGCTGCTCGGGTTCTGCGCGGACGGGCCGCTGCTGACGGCGATGGGCGCGGGCTCGATGCTCTCCGTGCCGATCGGCTCCGCCGACGGCGTGCTCACGCTGGTGCGCGCGCACGACAAGCAGCCGTTCACGCTGGCCGATCTGGCCGTCATGCAGGAGGTCGGGCTGCAGCTCGGCCTGGCGGTACGCGCCCAGAGCAGCTTCCAGAGCCGGTCGAGGGCCGCGGACGCGCTCTCGGCGAGCGTGGCGCCGCGCAAGCTGCCCGACGTGCCCGGCTACGAGGCGGCGGCCGTCTACCACCCGGGCTCGTCCGTGGGGGCCGAGTTCTACGACGTCTTCCCCGTGTCGACCGGGTGGGGGTTCGCGCTGGGCGGCGCCGCCGGCAAGGGTGAGGAGGCCGCGTCGGTCAGCGCGATGGTGCGCGGCGGGCTGCGGGTGCTCAGCGTCTGGGAGCCCGAGCCCGACCTCGTCATGCGCAAGGTCAACCAGGCCCTGGTCGCGCAGGGCACCGGCATGTTCGTGATGGCCGTCGCCGGCTTCGTGAAGGGGCGCGAGATCAGGCTGTCGTCGGCCGGGCACCACCCCGCCGCGCTGCTGCAGGCCGACGGCGGCGTGCGCTTCGCCGCAGGCGGCGGCGTGCCGCTGGGCATCGCGCCCGAGGCGGAGACCGGCGTCGAGCGGCTGATTCTCGCCGCGGGCGAGACCCTGGTGCTGTACTCGGAGGGGCTCATCTCGTCCAGGAACGAGCGCGGCGAGCCGTACGGCGAGGAGCGCCTGGCCGACGTGCTCGGCCGGTGCGCGGGGCAGTCGCCCGCCACCGTGGTCAAGACCGTGGAGGCGGACCGGCACGCGTTCTCGGGCGGCCAGGTGTGGGACGAGATCGTGATCCTCGCGCTGCGAGGCGTCTGACCTGCGTCGTTACGATTACTGATCTGCAGGGGTTTGCGATCGGCTCAAACCTGGGTATGGTCGGAATCGTAGATAGACGTGCCTAAGACGCAGGCACACCTTTCAAGCTTTTTTCACGCTGAGGTGTGCCATGAATATCGCTATCGTCGCCACTGCCGGAGACGCCCGGCGTCACCACATTCTTTCCGTCGCACGCGAGCTGGGTCGCGGGCACCATGTCACCATCTACTCCCGCCGTGACAACGCCGAGGGCAAGCCCAAGACGCGGGTGGCCCCGGGGGTCACGCTGGAGCAGATCGACGTGGGCCCCGCGACGGAGCTGGCGGACGACGAGATGGCGCCGTTCCTGAACGACGTCGGCGAACACCTGATGAAGCGATGGAGCCAGGACCGGCCCGACGTGATCCACGCGCACTCGTGGACGGGCGGGCTGGCCGCCGTGGCGGGCGCCAAGGACCTGGGAGTGCCGGTCACGCAGACGTTCCACACCGTTGACCCCTTGCACATGGACCTGGAACGGGCGCTCGGCCGCCGGGCCAACGCGGTCATCGCCGGCTCGGGCGACGAGGAGTCGGCCCTGATCAGGCTCGGCGTGCCACGCTCCAACATCGCCGTCGTCCCGTACGGCGTCGACACCGAGCGTTTCCAGCGCCGCGGCGCCGTGGCCACGCGGGGCGCGCGCAAGCGGCTGCTGCACGTCGGCCCCCTCTCGCCGGACCGCGGCGCGCACACCATCGTGCGGGCGCTGCAGGGACTGGGCGACGTCGAGCTGGTCATCGCGGGCGGGCCGGAGCCCGAGGATCTCGAGAACGACAGGGATGCCCGCCGGCTGCGCGCCCTGGCCGAACAGCTCGGCGTCGCCGGCCAGGTGACGCTGCTCGGCCAGGTCAAGCGGACCTCCGTACCGAAGCTGATGCGCAGCGCGGACGCCGTGGTGTCGGTGCCGCGCGAGGCCGCGACGGGGATCGTCGCGCTGGAGGCGATGGCCTGCGGCGTACCGGTGATCGCCTCGGCCGTCGGCGCGCACCTCGACTCCATCATCGACGGCGTCACCGGGCTGCTGGTGCCGCCGGACCGCCCGGCCCGCACCGCCCGGCTGGCCCGTGAGCTGCTGACGGACCCCACCCTGCGCACCGCCCTCGGCTACGCGGGGGCCGACCGGGCGCGCTCACGCTACTCCTGGGAGCGCGTGAGCCAGGAGCTCGTCCGGGTCTACGAGTCGGCCTGCGCCTGAGGCCCGGCACCCGACCCGCGACTGAAGAACGTCAACCCTTCCGGCAGGCGGCAGGAGCCGCCTGCCGGCACCATGCCAGGGCGCTCTTCCGTCTGCCGGTCTGGGCTCCATGGAGATCGATGAGGCACGATCACTGTCACGCGCACTCCAGCGGCTCCTCAACGACGCCCACTCCTTGATCGACGAGTCCAGACCCGTCCCCGAGCTGGTCGCCAGGGTGACCGGGCATCTGGGCCGCGAGACCAAGGACCTGGTCTGCGTCAGCCAGAACTTCAGGAGCTGGGAGCACGCCAGCCTCCAGCGCGGCGTGGACGCCTACCTGGCGGCCCGCGGGGAGGCCACCTGGTTCGGCGTGTCCGGCCAGGTGGAGGTTTTCTCCGAAGACCCGTTACCGGAGTGACATTTTTGCTTCCATTGACCCCATGACTACACGCAGTCAGATCCTGGTCACGGTGACGCTGCTGGGTGTCGCCGTGCTTCCCCAGCCCGCGCGGGCCCAGGCGGCGGGCTGGGGCGCCCCGGTCCTCGTGGAGAACTTCGACGGCGTCACGATCGACACCGCCAAGTGGATGATCTACCACTCCCCGCAGGCCCGGCGGAACCCCCGTACCGGGAGGGCGGCGACGGTCGCGAACGGCATGCTGCGCCTCAAGGGCGGCATGTACGGCGGCAAGGACCTGTCGGGCGGGGTGGCCACCCGGCTCGCACAGCAGTACGGCAGGTGGGAGGTCAGGTTCAGGGCCGAGGCGGGGGCCGGGTACACCCCCGTGGCGCTGCTGTGGCCGACCGAGCAGGGGGCGGGCGACGACTACGCCGAGGTGGACTTCGCCGAGATCGTGGACCCCGAGCGGCAGGGCGGCGGGATCTTCGTGCACGGCGGGCACGAGCGGGCGCAGCGGCAGCTGCGGGCCGATTTCACCAGATGGCACACGGTGGCGATGGACTGGCTGCCGGGGCGGCTGACGTTCTGGCTGGACGGCCGGAGGCTCTGGGACTACCGGGGCGCGCAGGTGCCCCGGGGCCGCGCGATGGGGCTCGCGCTGCAGAACGACGTCGTGTGCGAGCCGCGGTGCCGCGACGCCGGCACGCCGGAGACCGTGTCGATGTACGTGGACTGGGTCAGGGTCTACCGAGCTCCCACGGGGGCCCCTACAGCAGCCGGGCGGCCTTGAGACCCAGGTGCACGGCCAGCCGGTCGTCGCCGTCCGACAGGTCCCTGTGCGTGAGGCGCTCGGCCTTGCCCAGCCGGTAGTAGAGCGTCTGGCGGTGGATGCCGAGCTCGGCGGCCACCTTCTGGGCGTGGCCGCCGTGGTCGAGATAGACCTCCACGGTCTCGGCCAGCTCGGCGTCCAGGGCGGCGATCTCGGCCGCCAGCTCGCGCAGGTCCTGCCGGGCGAGCCTGGCCAGCAGCCGGTGCACGCCCAGGTCCTCCCAGCGGGCGATGGGGGCGTACCGGGGGAAGTGCTCGGCGATGCGCAGCGCGTGGCGGGCCTCGCGCCAGCTCAGCCAGGCGTCGGCCGGGTCGGGCCTCGGCGCGCCGATCCCGGCGGCGGTGCCGTACGCGCTCTGGAGGGTCTGCGCGACCTCGCCCGCGAGGTGGGCCGGGGTGAGCAGGGCGACGGGCGAGCCGGTGCGGGCCAGGACGCCGCGCGGGAGCGTCCACAAGGTGGCGACGCGCTCGGCCGACTCGCGTACGGCGACCGCCGCGACCGGGCCCGGCACCTCGATGGACGCGCTCGCGCGCTCCGCCGGGTCGGCCGAGAACAGGGCCAGCAGTCCCCGGCCGAGATCCTGCCTGCTCCTGGCCTCCTGGGCGAGCTCGGCGGCGGCCCTGGCCACCAGCGGCGCGACCGAGTCGAGGGCCGTGAGCGAGCCCGAGTCGAGCAGCCACAGGTAGCCGTAGGTGACGTCGCCGTGGCGCAGCGGCCAGCACACCCTGGCGAGGACGCCCAGCTCGGCGTCCGCGGGGATCCGGACCGGGCCGGTGGCCCTGGCGATGCCGTAGCGCTCGAAGTAGTCGCGTACCTCGCCGGTGGCGCGCCTGCGCAGGATCGACTCCTGGCGGACGGTGTCGATGTCGCCGTGCTGCGCCCCGTAGGCCAGCAGCCGGAATGAGCGGTCCTCCAGCGTCACGGAGGCCCCCAGCCGGGAGGCGATCTCGTCGACGATCTCTTGTAGGTCTGCCGTGTTGTGCATTTGTATGACAGCCTCCCACACGCGGCGTTACGCACGTCGATGGCCCCCTTTGAGCTGCGTTTTTACACTTGGAGCATGCTGGGTCAAGTGCTCCTCGCCGCGTCAGGGAGCGGCGTCGTACGCCGTGCCGTGTCGGGCTTCCCGCTCACCAGGAAGGTCGTCGACCGGTTCGTCGCGGGCGAAACCGTCGATGAGGCCCGCGACGCCATCGAGCGGCTGCGCGATGCGAAGCTGGCCGTCACCGTCGACCACCTCGGCGAGGAGACGCGCGACGCGCGCGCCGCCGAGGCCGTCACGGACGCCTACCTCACGCTGCTCCAGGCCCTGGGGCCGCTCGAGCTCGAGACCCGGGGCGAGGTGTCGGTGAAGCTGTCGGCCGTCGGGCAGCGGCTCGACGACGCGATGGCGCTGGAGCACGCCCGCGAGATCTGCGCGGCCGCCGCGATGAACGGCTCGACCGTCACGCTCGACATGGAGGACCACACCACCGTCGACTCGACGCTGGGCATCCTGCGCAAGCTGCGCGAGGACTACCCGTCGACGGGCGTGGCGATCCAGGCGTACCTGTTCCGCAGCGAGGACGACTGCCGCGACCTGGCCGCGGAGGGCTCCAGGGTGCGCCTGGTCAAGGGGGCATACCGCGAGCCCGCCGCCGTGGCCCACCAGGGCAGGAGCGCCGTGGACAAGGCGTACGTGCGATGCCTGCGGATCCTCATGGCGGGGAAGGGGTACCCCATGGTGGCGACGCACGACGATCGCATGATCGCGATCACGGAGCTGCTCGCCGACCGGTTCGGGCGGACGATCGGCGACCACGAGTTCCAGATGCTCTACGGAATCCGGACCGACCTGCAGGAGTCCCTCGCAGGGGCCGGCCACACGGTCCGCGTCTACGTCCCCTACGGCGACGACTGGTACGGCTACTTCATGCGCCGCCTGGCCGAGCGGCCCGCCAACGTCGCCTTCTTCCTTCGTGCCCTGGGGGGTAAGTAATGGATGCCATCAGCAACGTCCCCGTTCCGGCCAACGAGCGTATCTACGGGTACGCGCCGGGCAGCGCCGAGCGGTCCGCGCTGGAAGACCGCATCAAGGAACTGGCCGGGTCGTCGCTCGACCTGACCATGACCATCGACGGCGAACAGCGCCTCGGCGGCGGCACCCCCATCGATGTGGTGCAGCCGCACAACCATGCCTCCGTTCTGGGCCGTACCAACGACGCTACGGCCCAGGACGTGCAGGACGCCGTCGACGCCGCGCTGCGGGCGGCCCCCGCGTGGCGGGCGCTGTCCTTCGACGAGCGGGCGGCGATCTTCCTGAAGGCCGCCGACCTGCTGGCCGGGCCGTGGCGGGCGACGCTCAACGCGGCGACCGTCCTGGGGCAGTCGAAGTCGGCGCAGCAGGCGGAGATCGACTCGGCCTGTGAGCTGATCGACTTCCTGCGGTTCAACGTGGCGTACGCGCGCCAGCTCTACGCCGACCAGCCGATCTCGTCGCCCGGCGTGTGGAACAGGATGGAGTACCGGCCGCTCGAGGGCTTCGTGCTGGCCATCACGCCGTTCAACTTCACCGCCATCGCCGGAAATTTGCCGACTTCTGCTGCTTTGATGGGGAATGTCGTCGTCTGGAAGCCGTCGCCCACCCAGCAGTTCGCCGCGCACTTCACCATGCGGCTGCTGGAGGCGGCCGGGCTGCCGCCCGGCGTGATCAACATGGTCACCGGCAACGGTCAGGCCGTCTCCGAGGTGGCGCTCGGCCACCCGGCCCTGGCGGGGATCCACTTCACCGGCTCCACGGCGACGTTCCAGCACCTGTGGAGCACCGTCGGCCGGAACATCGCCTCCTACCACGGCTACCCGCGCCTCGTCGGCGAGACCGGCGGCAAGGACTTCGTGCTGGCCCACCCGTCCGCCGACCCCGCCGTGCTCTCGACGGCGCTGATCAGGGGCGCGTTCGAGTACCAGGGGCAGAAGTGCTCGGCGGCCTCGCGGGCGTACGTGCCGCGCTCGGTCTGGAGCCGGATGCGTGACGACTTCGTCTCGGTGGCCGAGTCGCTGAGCGTGGGCGACGTGTCGGGCGACCTGTCGACGTTCATGGGCGGGGTCATCGACGCCCGGGCGTTCGCCAAGCACAAGGAGGCCATCGACCGGGCGCGGGCGGCCGCGAACATCGACGTCCTCACCGGCTCGTACGACGACAGCGTCGGATATTTCGTGAAGCCGACCGTCCTGGAGTGCGCCGACCCGACCGACGAGATCTTCGTCAAGGAGTACTTCGGGCCCATCCTGGGCGTGCACGTCTACGAGGACCGCGACTTCGACGCGGTGCTCGACCAGATGGAGGGCATCGCGCCGTACGCGCTGACCGGCTCGATCATCGCCCAGGACCGGTACGCCATCGCGTCCGCGTCCGACCGGCTGCGCTTCGCGGCGGGCAACTTCTACGTCAACGACAAGCCGACGGGCGCGGTCGTGGGCCAGCAGCCGTTCGGCGGTGCCCGCGCCTCGGGCACCAACGACAAGGCCGGCTCGATCTTCAACCTGATCCGCTGGGTGAACGCCCGCACGATCAAGGAGACGTTCGTGCCGCCGACCGACCACCGTTACCCGCACATGGGCTGATATTTCAGCCCATGTCGCGCCGTGAGCCCCCGGTCCTGCCCCGGGGGCTCACGGCTTTTTCAGCCGAGCGCACGGTTGACGGCCGCCACGTACCTGTAGAAGGCCTTCGTGCGGTTGGCCGGGTCCTCGATCCAGGCGCGGTTCAGCTTCCCTCCGTCGAAGAACCGCTCCCGCTGGCCCCGGCTGATCTCCAACTGCACGCCCATGCCCCTGCGGTTCTTGTTCGCGATGTTGCTGGGGCTGTCACCGCCGATCTCCTCGGGCACGGACGCCGAGATGGCGAATCCGGCGGCGCGCAGCTCGGACTTCACCTTTTTGATCAGCTTCGTGTCCCGTCCGCCGACGTAGGTGGTGGCCCCGGAGCCCGACGCGGCGTGCCAGGAGACGGTGTAGTCGACGCCCGCCACCACGTTGAGCGCCTTGGGCTCGTCGAAGTGCGTGGCGGTGATGTGCAGGGCGGTGTTGCCGGAGTCCTTGATGCCTTCAAACGCGTAGAAGGCGTACTTGCTGCCCGCGGCCGCGTCGGCGAGCTGCGACGTCGGCGCTTCGATGGCGCCGCCGTGGATGGCGATGTGCGCCACCTTCGCGCCGCTGGGGACGCGCTGGACGCGGCGGTAGTCCCTGCCCTCGACCTCGTGGGCGGACAGGTCGGCGTAGTCGGCGTAGACATCGGACCGGGCGGACTCGGCGTGAGCGACAGGGGCGAGGCCGATCAGGAGTAAGTTCGCGACGGCGACCGACAGGACCTTCTTCACGTAACACCTTTCGACGATCTTCTTTGACCGCCCCCATCATGCCGCCTAACGGTCGGAGCCGTCCTACCTACCACTGATGGCGTAATGTGCAATATTCGTGTCATTGACGCCACATAAGGTCCGCGACCAGCATGAAAGCATGCAGCGACGGGTTCTGATCGTCGTCTTCCCCGGCTTCCAGCTGCTCGACATGGCCGGTCCCGCCGATGTGTTCGCCACCGCGGACCTGCTGGTGTCCGGGGGCGGCTACCGGGTCGAGGTGGCGGCGGTGGGCGGCGGCGCCGTGCCCGCGGGGAACGGCGTCACCGTCACGGCCTCGGCGCTCGCCGACGTCGCCGGGCCGATCGACACGCTGCTGGTGGCGGGCGGGCTGTCCGTGCCCGAGCGGCTGGCGGACCGCGAGCTCGTCGCGCACATCGCGGGGCTGGCGGGCGGCGCCCGGCGGGTCGCGTCCGTCTGCAACGGCGCTTTCCTGCTGGCCGAGGCGGGGCTGCTGGACCACCGGCGGGTCACCACGCACTGGCTCGCCGCCGGCGAGCTGGACGCCCGCTACGAGTGCGTCGAGGTGGACGCCGACCCGCTCTACATCGAGGACGGCAACGTCTGGACCTCGGCGGGCGTGCTGTCCGGCGTGGACCTCGCGCTCGCGCTGGTGGCCAGGGACCACGGCCACGCGCTGGCCAGGGACGTCGCCCGGGGCCTCGTGGTGTATCTGCACAGGCCGGGCGGGCAGAGCCAGTTCAGCACGCCGATGCGGGCGCTGACGCCGCGCAGCGAGCCGCTGAGGGAGCTCCAGGCGTACATCGACGCGAACCCCGCCGCCGACCTGAGCGTGCCCGCGCTCGCCGCGCGGGCCGGGATGAGCGAGCGTCACTTCTCCCGCGTCTTCACCGAGCAGACGGGCCTGTCACCCGGCCGGTACGTCGAGCGCAGCCGGGCCGAGGCCGCCAGGCGGCTCCTGGAGGTCACCGGCCATCCGCTGGACAGGGTGGCCAGAGAGTCGGGGCTCGGCACGCCGGAGACCCTCTACCGCGTCTTCCGCCGCTACTGGCGGATCTCACCCGGCGACCACCGTCGCAGGTTCCGATCGAAGGAGAAATAGACATGCATGTGGCCATCCCGCTCTATCCGCGTTTCACCGCGCTCGACGCGGTCGGGCCGTACACGGTGCTGGCCTTCGCGCCCGGCTGGACGGTCACGTTCGTCGCGGCCGAGCCCGGGCCCGTGACCGACGACCAGGGGACGCTCACCCTCATCGCCACCGCCTCGTACGAGGACGTGCCCCGCCCTGACGTGATCGTCGTCCCGGGCGGCCCGGGGACGATGGAGGCCATGGCCGACGAGGCGCTGCTGGGCTGGATCCGGCAGGCCCACGAGCACGCCCGGTGGACCACCTCGGTGTGCAGCGGCTCCTTGGTGCTGGCGGCCGCCGGGCTGCTGGAGGGGCTGAAGGCGACCAGTCACTGGGGCATCCTCGAAGCGCTGCGGCAGTACGGGGCCGAGCCGGTGAGCGAGCGCGTGGTCACCGAGGGCAACGTCGTGACCGCGGCGGGGGTGTCGGCGGGGATCGACATGGCGCTGACGCTGCTCGCCCAGGCCGCCGACCCGACGACGGCGCAGGCCGTGCAGCTGGTCATCGAGTACGACCCGCACCCGCCGTTCAACTCCGGGTCGCCGAAGACGGCTCCGGAGGGGCTGCCCGAGCTCGCGCTCAAGCTCATCTCCTAGGGAATGGCCTCGCCGGGCGCTTCCTCGCGGGGGGGCGGGGTCGCCCGGCCGACTCCCACAGGCAGCACGTCGAAGTGGATGACCACGTGCCCGATCGACGGATCGCGGGGAGCGGCCGGCTCCCGCTCCCTGCGGTCCGACAGTGCCCGGTACCTCTCCAGCACCTCGAACACCTCATCCTGCAACTCGCGCGTCTCCTCCGGCGTGAGCCGCAGTGACCGCCGCCCGAAGACGCTCGCCTGCACCCACTCCTCGGGTGCCGTCGCCTCCTCCTCGCGCCACCGGGCCAGCTCCGCGCCGCGCTGACGCACCATGTCGTCGAGTACGACCTCCAGCGCGCTCGCCGTCTCGGGGTCGCCCTCCTCCGGCTCGCCGAAGGAGAAGCCCCCGGGCGCGATGCGCCAGTACTTCTCCTTGCCGCGCCCCATCCCCGGCACCACCTCGATCATGTCGTGCCTGGCCAGCTCTCTGAGGTGGTAGCTGGTCGCGCCGGTGTTCTGGCCCAGCAGCGCGGCGAGCCCGGTGGCCGTGGACGGGCCGTGCTCGTCCAGCAGCTCGTAGATCCGCAGCCTGAGCGGGTGGGCGAAGGACTTCAGGGCGTTGGCGTCGAGCGTCCGTGCGGAAAAGCTCTTGCTCTGCATGCTGTGCAAGCCTATCTTTGCAAAGGAATCTATGCACACTTTCTCTTACACACTATCGGAGTGCGGCAGTGGGGCGTTCGTTCGGTTTTCTCTGGTCATCCACCGCGCTGTCGAACCTGGCCGACGGCGTGCTGAAGGTCGGGGCGCCACTGCTGGCCGTGTCCATGACGCGCTCTCCCACCCTGGTGTCACTGGTCGGGGCCGCCGCGACGGCGCCGTGGCTGCTGTTCGCGCTGCACGCGGGGGCGATCGCCGACCGCGCCGACCGCCGCCGGATCATGGTCCTGGCGAACGCCGCCCGTACGGCGATCCTGGCGCTCGCGGGCCTGCTGGCGCTCCTGGGCCTGCTCGACCTGTGGCTGCTGCTGGCGGCCGTGCTCGTGGCCGGGGTGGCCGAGGTCTTCGCCGACACCTCGGCGCAGGCGATCCTGCCCATGACCGTGCCCGATGACCACCTCACCAGGGCGAACGGCCGCGTCTCCAGCGCCCAGATGATCGGCAACGACTTCGTCGGCGCCCCGCTCGCCGGCCTGCTCGTGGTGGCGCTCCCCGCCGCGCTCTTCGGCGCCCCGGCCATCCTGTACGGCGCCGCGGGCCTGCTGCTGCTGGGCATGCGCGGCACGTACCGCCTGAACCCCGACGCCGGAGAGCGGAGGCCGCTGCGGCGGGACATCGGCGAGGCGCTGCGCTACCTCTGGTCGCACCGGGTGCTGCGGAGTCTGGCCGTCACAGCCGGGATGCTCAACCTCGCCAACGCCGCCTACTTCGCCGTCTTCGTGCTCTGGGTGGTCGGCGACGGCTCACAGATCGGGCTGGAGCCCGGCGGGTACGGCCTGATGATGACCGCCTTCGCCGCCGGGGCGGTGCTCGGGTCCCTGCTGTCGGGGCGGGCCGCGGGGATCTTCGGGGAGGCCCGCACGCTGGTGGGCTCGTGGCTGATCAGCAGCCTGCTGCTCCTGGTGCCGGTGGTGGTGCCGTCGCCGTGGACGCTCTACCCGACCGCCGTCCTGTGGGGTGTGGTGGGCGCGGCGGCCAACGTCCTGGTGATCTCGACCCGGCAGCGGCTGATCCCGGCCGAACTGCTAGGCCGTGTCAATTCGGCATACCGCCTCGTCGGCATGGCCGGGATGCCGCTCGGGGCGGCTCTGGGGGGCGTTGTGGCCGAGTTCGCGGGGCTTGGCGCCGTCCTCGTGGGCGCTACTGGAGTATGTTTGGTGGGTGTCGGACTGGTGTGGCGCGCTTTGTCTGATCGAATTTCTAGGCCGTTGACCAGCGCACCCGCACTTTCCGACATATCCGGATCACGTTAGGCACCCTACGGCCGGTGCTGAAGTGACATGATTATCCCCGAGCATGAGGGGATGGTATGCGGGAGATCGGCGGACGGTACCTCCTGAACGAGGAGGCCGGTCGTGGGGGTATGGGCGTCGTCTGGCGTGCGTTCGATCAGCTCCTCCACCGTACGGTGGCACTCAAGGAGC
The DNA here is from genome assembly GCF_039535785.1 of Nonomuraea helvata. NCBI lineage: Bacteria > Bacillati > Actinomycetota > Actinomycetes > Streptosporangiales > Streptosporangiaceae > Nonomuraea > Nonomuraea helvata. The sequence goes on along the minus strand of NZ_BAAAXV010000001.1, from coordinate 896,728 downwards.
TGACCTTGGCCGGTGAGGCCGAGATGGTGCGCCGCCGGGTGCTGCGTGAGGCGAGGATGGCTGCCGGCCTGACGCACCCGAACATCGTCACGGTGCACGACCTGATCGAAGAGGGCGGCAAGCTCTGGATCGTGATGGAGTACCTCGACGGGCTCTCGTTGCACCAGTTGCTCTCTCAGGTGGGCACATTACCGGCCCAGTCGGTGGCCGCGATCGGCCAGCACCTGCTCGCCGCGCTGCGCACCGCGCACAAGGCCGGGGTGCTCCATCGCGACGTGAAGCCCGCCAACGTCATGCTGACCGGCGACCGGGTGGTGCTCACCGACTTCGGCATAGCGACCGCCGAGGGTGACATCCGGATGACGACGTCCCGGCGGCTGCGGGGCACGCCCGCCTTCATGGCGCCCGAGCGGCTGCACGGGGGGCCGGCCAGCAAGGAGGCCGACATGTGGTCCTTCGGCGCCACCCTCTACAGCGCCGTCGAGGGCCAGCCGCCCTACCCCGGACAGGACGCGGCGACGGTGCTCGGGATGGCGCGCAGCGGCCCCTACCCGCCGCCCCGGCGGGCCGGCGTGATGCGGCCGCTGATCGAGGGGTTGCTCCACCACGACCCGGTGCGGCGCTACACGCCTGAGCAGACGGCGGGGCTGCTGGCCGGCATGCGCGCCAGCGCCTACCAGGCGGCCATCTGACCCACACCGCACGGGTGGGGGAGCTTGGGGGAGCGGTGCTTCAGTGCGACTGCGGTGCGACTGCCGGCCCGCTGGGCCTGTGCGTGGACTACTACCACGGAATTCTGGCTGAGGAGCAGGCTGATCCTCAGATGTACAGCTGGCACGCGCCTGTGGTCTGCGCGTATCTCCTGCAGCATCCTTCCAGAGCCCATGAGAAGTACCTTGACGGCCAGTTCCGCCAGTTGCAGCTCTTCATGGACAAGGGCCTTGACGCGCTGCTTCGCGTGGCGGCTCATCAGGTGGCGCGGAACAAGCACAGGGCGCGGTCGAGCTACGACATGGCACCACTCGCGGAGTACGCGCCGCTTCCACCGGGCGGACCTCCCGGGCACTTCCGCGCTACGCTCTGCGGGTTGCCGGTCAGGGATGGCAGCTTCGTGTCTGATGGGCATCCGGCATACGGGCGCCGTATCGAGATCATTGCCCAGGCGACAGTGGAGTCCTGGCGATTCGTCCAGAGCTGATGGACGACACGCCTCCGGACCGGATGCCTACGCCGGGTAAATGAGTAGGGGGATACTCAGGCCGGTCACGTCGCGAAGGCGACACGATTCGTGGCGAACATCGTTGGTTCAGGCGCGACTGTCGCCGTTCCCCGACCTGGAGATGCCATGTTCAGGGTGCTCAGCCGATTCGTGCTCGGAACGCTCCTGGCGCTGTCGATCATCTCGACACCCGCCTCGTACGCCGCCGGTTCCCCGATAGCCATGATCAACCGATCGACGGGTAAGTGCGCCGACCTCCCGAACTTGGGTGCGAACCCGGCAGGCACGCCAGTGACCCAGTTCTCGTGCAACAGTTCCGACGGCGACAACCAGCTCTGGATCCCGCGGCCGACCCGGGTCGTCAACGGCGTGCAACTCTACGAGTTTCTCAACGTGAAAAGCTCGCTCTGCCTCGACCTGCCCGGGTTCGGCTACACCCCGGCGGCGACCCAGCTGAGCATCTATCACTGCGCCTCCACACCGGCCGACGACAATCAGGAGTGGTACCTGCGTGACGTCGTGGAGCCGCACGTCGACCAGATGGTCATCAACTACAAGAACGGACTCTGCCTGGACGTGGCCGGGTGGGCGAGCACAGGTTCCGATCGGGCCGACAACCTTCCGCTCACCGTCTTCAGCTGTTACGACCCGTCCTGGGCGAACGACGGGTACGACGATCATCGCTGGCTGCTGATGGCCTGACCGGGCAGACCTGGATGCACCAGGAGCCCTTCGAAGCGAGGGGCCAGTAGGTGCCGTGCCGCCACCACACCAGCGGCAGGCCGGCCAGGGGACCCGCCGGACGGCGGGGCTGCCGGCCGGCATGCGCGCCGGCGCCTACCACGCGGCCATCTGACGCACTACGCGGCGGGGCCGGTCTGGAAGCCGATGGCGGCGGGCATGGCCGGTTCCGGCCTCGCCGTAGGATGCCTCGGTGATCGACGGCGATGGTTACACGTACGAGATGATTTTCTCTGAGGCCGAAGAGGCGATCGACGAATTCTGGACCAAGCTCGGCGGTCAGCCTGTCTGGCTCGAGAAACCGCAATGGCCGCTCTGCCACCGGCACGAGCGTCCGATGGGGTTCATCGGGCAGTTCCGGCTGCCTGGCAGGTCGACCCGGATGGCCTACCTTTTCATGGACGAGGAATCCGAGGAGTCGTTCCTGCCTGAGGGCGGCGAGAACGCGCTCATCGTGCAGCCGGGCAGAGTGCCGTCCTTTGTGGAGACGACCGATGCCGCGTGCGGCCCACGCCTCGTCTGCGAGACGTTCGTCGATCTGGAAGAGGCCGAGCAGGTGGACCCTCGTTGGTGGGGGTCTCGCATCCTGGGCACTCCGACGTGGTTGCAGTACGAGGAGTATCCGGCCGGCGGTCCGTGGGCGTTCTTCTTCCAGCTCCGCTCCTCCGAGCGGGAGCACTACTCCTTGATGTTCGGCGACGGCGGGGTGGGCTACGGCTTCCTCAGCGCCGACGAGCAGGAGGGCCGCTTCCTGTGGCAGTGCTAACCGGTCCTCAGCTCCTGGGAACCGAGGGCTTCCTCTTCGCCAAGTGGACACAGGCTGGGCACGCCTGAGTCGCCTGGGGTGAGAATGGCATTGACCAGCCGCAGATCGGCAGCGGCTGTGTTGGCTTCCCGCAGAGACTCTTTCTGCTGCCGTCTTGTACGGCATGCTGCACGGCGTCCCGTACGAGACGAGACAGCCCCAGCCGGTAGCCGTCTTTGAAGGTCACCCGCCCAGCGTCCCCCATGAACACCAGCAGGTCATCCCAGTGGATGGTCCAGCGTCGTACTCCACCAAGCAGTTCCTGCGACCCATCGTCGAGTTTCACGAGCGCCAGCGTGTTATTACGCAGGATGTTCACTACCGTGCCGCATTGCCCTATAAGCCAGGATGCGAAGGCTCGCGTTGTGGCCGGGCTATGGAGCATGTCCACGATCTTGACTCGACTGCCGATGGCCCTCTCAGCCATAGTCATGGCAGGGTTTCCGCTGGCGAGGCGCCGGTAGCCAGGTCGCTGACCGTCGAGGAGAGCGGGTGATTGGCGCGTAGATCGGCGTACCGGAAGGCGACGCGCCGGGCGGCGCGCCCAGGTTCGATGGCTGGATGCCAGGCGTAGACAGCGCGCTTGCGAACGGGGTCCCAGCCGGTGCGCCACCAGAACCGGTAGCCGTCGCACCACACGATCAGCCCCACCCAGACCGACACCAAAGCGAGCCCGTAGCCGTCGTGAACGTCTGCGGTGATGCCTCGCTCTTCGAGAGCCTGCTGCAGGAGTTCGGCGTGGAGCCGTTGCGTGGTCTCCTCGGCCGGATCGGTGTGCGTCGTAACTCGTGAAGGATTCATCACGTCAAGCAAAGCGACCCCGCGTTCACCGGGCACGATGACAATAGGAGACAGCCGGGGACACGGCGTATCCGCGAATATCCGGAGGTGAACGATGGGCACCCCAGGAACACCGCCCCTGTGGGCTGTACGGCTTCGGGCCGAGCGTAAGACTGAGGTCGGTACCGTCGCGGACATGGCCAGGAGGCTCAAGGCGGTGGCGGAGGGTCCGTTGCCCACGGTGGCGGATTTGACGCGGATGATCCGAGGGTGGGAGCGGGGCGATCACTATCCCAGCGAGCGCTACCGTCTCCTGTACGCTCGCGCGCTGAAGAGCACGGAGGCCGACCTGTTCGACCTGGGCGAGCGGCCCAGCGTTCCTGTCCCGGCCTTGCCCTTGGAGAGCGTCGCCCCTGACGCGGATCTCTATGAGCGCGTCACCCGTACTATCCAAGACCCTCGCCGTGTCGATCAGAGCACTGTGGACTGGCTTGCCACGTGCCTTGCCGAACATCGCAAGGTTGAAGACACCATCGGCTCACGTCCCCTCTTGGGCGTCGTTCGGCAGCAACTCGGCATCGTGGTCGAACTGGCGCAGAGCGCGCTAGGCAGCATCGCCGATACCGTGGTGGACCTGGCCGCGCAGTATGCGCAGTTCGTCGCGTGGATGTCCCTCGACATCGACGACCAGGCCGCCGCGCTTGCCTGGTACGACCGCGCCCACGACTGGGCGCTGGAGATCGGCGATGTCAACATGGCTACCACCACGCTCAGCATGAAGGCCCACCAGGCATGGAGCGCCGGCAACGCCCGCAGGACCGTCCGGCTGGCTGAAGCTGCGCGCTGGCACGACGGACAGGTGACTCCTGGTGTGCGTGGCATGGCCATCCAGATGGCGGCGCGTGGGTACGCGCTCGCGGGTGAGGCTCGTCCGGCCCGCACGCTTCTGGACGAGGCCGAAGCGCTCATCCGCCAAGCCGCCGAGCACGCCGACGACGAGCCCGCGTGGATGTACTTCTACGATGAGACGTGGTTCCGCCTCCAGCGTGGGATGACGGAGCTGTACCTGTCGAACTGGCCCAAAGCCATCGACATGCTGACGGCAGGACTTGCGAGTCTGCCCGAGTCCTACAAGCGCGATCGCGCGTGGTACGGCTCGTGCCTGGCCAGGGCCCACGCCCAGGCGGGAGACGCGGAGACGGCACTCGAAGTCAGCCTGCCCATTGTCGCCGACGCCATCACGCTGAACCGCCACGCCCATAAGGAACTGGTCGATGTCGCAGCCCTGCTGACTCAACACACGTCTCGCCAGGCCGCCGCCTTGCGGGATGCTCTCACTGACACCGGCTGTATGGGTAGCTGAGAGGGGATTGCCGGGTTGCTGACGTATGAGCACATCGCTGATCGCCTGATCCTGGAGATACCGGAGTTCGGTCCGGCTCGGCGGTCAGCCTGTCTGGCTCGAGAAGCCGCAGTGGCCGCTCTGCCACCGGTACGAGCGTTCGAGGGGGTTCATCGGGCTCGTCGGCGAGATGTTCGACGAACAGGAGGGCTGCTTCCTGTGGGAGTGTCAGCCGGTCATCAGTTCCCGGGAGCGGCCTGCCGGGCGGCCTGTTCGAGGCGTTCGCGGTAGTCCGTCCACCAAGTCTCGCCGTCTCCCGGCAGGATGTCGTTGTCCTGGCGGCCGACGGCGCCGTCGATCAGCTCGCGGACGATGTCGGCGTGACCGGCGTGCCGGTTGGTCTCGGCGAGCACGTGGATGAGGACGCGGTGCAGGGAGACGGTGTTGCGTTCGGCCGGCCACCAGGCGACATGACCGGTCGCGTCCAGGGGCAGCTCCTCGATCGTGGCGTCCGCATGGGCCCAGGCCCGGTGGTAGAGGGCGATGATGTGCTCGCGGGACTCGTCGGGCGTCGCCCACATGTCCGCGTTCGTCTCGGCGTCCTCCTCCAACCAAGGCAACGGCTCGCCGGACGGGCGGCCGAAGGTGTCGCCGAAATAGCCGAGCTCGACGCTGGCCAGATGTTTGACCAGGCCGAGGAGGTTGGTGCCGGTCGGGGTCAGGGGGCGGCGGATGTCGTACTCGGAGAGGCCGTCGAGCTTCCACAGGAGGGATGTGCGGACGGCCTTCAAGTAGTGATGCAGGTCCGCTTTCGGATCCGATATCTGCATGGCGAGCATTGTGTCAGGCAGGCCGGCGATGAGGTCATGCGGCATTCGGTTCACACCGGTCCCTCAAGGGGAGCTACACCCAACCGCAATGGCTGCTCTGCTACCGGCATCAGCTAGGAGTTGGCGGCTGTTGTGCTAGATCTCCGTTCTCGCCTGCTCGATTTGCCGCACGATGGCATGGGCGCCATGCGCCTGTGCGATGGCGTGCGCCTCGTCGAGTGTCGTGAGCGCGTCCGCCCGGCGGTCCTGGGCGGCGGCGATGTAGGCCAGCCCGACCATGTTGGCGGCCACGCCCGGCAGGGCCCCGACCTCCCGGCGCAGCCGCGACGACTCCTCCAGCCGCTCGCGGGCTTCATCCAGCCGACCGGCCATGTGTGCCGCGATGCCCAAGTGCCGCAGGGCCTCGGACTGGGTCGGCTTGTCGCCGACCTGAGCCGCGAGCCGGCAGGACCGCTCCAGTTGCGGAACCGCAGTCTCGTTGTCACGCCGGATGACCTGATGTAAGCAGCCGATCCAGAACAACGCCTCCGCCTCGCCGCGCGCGTCGCCCAGCGCCCGGTACAGCTCGATCGCGCGCTCGAACAACGGCAGTTCAGCCGGGTCCTCGACGGGTGACGAGCCGACGCCGGCGCGCTCGCTGAGAAACCGCGCATGCAGGATCCGCCCACGAGCCAACGCGGCGTCGGCCTCCACCGCGTCCAGGGTCCGTTCGGCGTCGGTCAGCCCGCTGGCGTCGCCGCTGAACACCGCCCGTTCATAGAGGGTCTTGGCCCGTTCGATCCTGTCTTCGGCGCTCATCGCCGCCCCCGCCCTGCCATCGCCACCACGTGCTGGATCAGCAGTACAGTACTCCGGTCCAGGAGCGTCATATGGAGGGTGAGCGATGAGTGGGTCGGCGGCCGGGGTGGTCTGACTATTCGTCGGCCGGCTCGGCGCCGAGGAACCGCAGGGCCAGCATGTCGCGCGTGAACGGGACGCCGGTCATCCGGCTTGCCAGGGCGAACGCACGGGGGATCGGGTTTTCGATCTCCGGGCCGTCGAAGGCATGGTCAGGGTCCAGCCCCACGTCGCGCATGGCGTCAGCGAAGCGGTCGAGATCGCTGCCCGACCGGTCCTGCGGGGCCATCGGATCGAAGCAGATGATCGTCTTGCCGTCGATCTCGTGGACGAAGGTGTCCACGGCGTAGTCATGGCGGCAGACCGACACCACCTCGGCTCCTCGCGAGACGCGTGTCCTCACGTCGTCGTCGGCCGCGATCCGCCATCCTCCCGGTTCGATGACCAGCGTCCAGCCCTCGATCTCCGCGGCGCCGATGTAACCGGCCGCGTCCTCGGCGTTCTCTGCCGAGCGCTCCTCCATCTCCTCGAACGTCACCTCCTCCATCGTGCTCTCGTCCACGCCGAATCGCCGTAACGCCTCCTCCGGCGAGATGTGCCGGACGAAGGACACGCAGTAGACGTCGCCCAGAGGCTCCGTGTCCTCGAGCCAGCTGAAATTTCCGCTGCGGTGTGTCATGGTCGCCCCCTTGATCAGTTGCGCGTCATCATGGCAGCCGCCGGCGACAGATCCGATAGATCCGACAGAGCGCTGGACTCGGAAAGCGCAGGCCCGTGTCATCGAGGAAAGGCGTCATACGAGAACGGGCCCGGCGAGCGGCACGACATCATGGCCGCTGGCCGGGCCCGCAGGTGAACGCCGACGGTCAGGCGACCTGGAAGTCGGCTTCCTCGACGGCCTGCCGGATCAGGTCATCGTCCAGCGGCGACTCACCTGTCACGTCCACCTTGCCCGTGGGCAGATCGACGTGGACGTCCGTGACGCCGGGGAGCTCGCCCACCGCCGTGGTGATCGAGTTGACGCAGTGCTCGCAGTTCATGCCCTGGACGACGTACGTGCTGGTGCTCATGTCACTCCTTATAGGTGAGTGGGTTGCGGTTGAGGGGTCCTCGCAGGGGCCCGTGAGGCGACGGCGATGTGCGGGCGTCCGGTGAGGGGGTGCGGGCCGACGTGGGCGCGTACGCCGAAGACGTCCTCGATGAAGGCCGGCGTCAGCACCTCCAGGGGCGGGCCGTGGCCGGCGACGTGGCCGTCGCGCAGGACGACGACCTGGTCGGCGTAGGCGGCGGCCTGGTCGAGGTCGTGCAGGGCGGCCAGCAGCGTGAGGCCCAGGGAGCGGATCAGGTCCAGCAGGAGGAGCTGGGAGCCGACGTCCAGGTGGTTGGTGGGTTCGTCGAGGACCAGCAGCGGCGCCTGTTGGGCCAGGGCGCGGGCGAGCAGGACGCGCTGCCGTTCGCCGCCCGACAGCGTGGTCATCAGCCGGTCGGCGGCCCCGTCCATGCCGACCCGTTCCAGCGCGGTGACGACCACCGCGCGGTCGGCCGCGGTGTCCCGGTCGAGCGGCCGTTTGTGGCTGTGGCGGCCGGTGGCGACGACCTCGGCGACGGACAGCTGGTCGGCGACCTGGTTGTGCTGAGGGAGCACGGCGCGATGGCGGGCGGCCTGGCGGGGCCGCATCCGCCACAGGTCCTGCCCGTCCAGCCGGACCACGCCGCCGGACGGGCGCAGCGACCGGTAGACGGTACGCAGCAGCGTGGACTTGCCGCTGCCGTTGGGCCCGACGAGCGCGACGAACTCGCCGGGCCCCGCGGTCAGGGTCACGTCGTTGACGATGGGACGGGCGTCGATGTGGGCGCTGACGCCGGCCAGGTCAAGTCGCATGGGTGCCTCCGGTCGATCGGCGGCGCAGCAGCCAGAGGAAGAACGGCACGCCGAGCCCGGTGGTGAAGATGCCGACCGGCAGCTCGTTGGGCCGGTCGGCGATGCGGGCGGCCAGGTCCACCAGCACCAGGAAGAGCGCCCCGGCCAGCAGGGAGACCGGCAGCACGCGGCGGTGGTCGGCGCCGACGACGAACCGGATCGCGTGCGGGATCATCAGCCCGATGAAGCCGATGCCGCCGACGACGCTGACCACGGTGGCCGTGAGCAGCGACCCGGCCACCAGCAGCCCGATCCTGAGCGTCGCGACCGGCACGCCGATGGCGATGGCCGCTTCCTCGCCGGCCAGCAGCGCGTTCAGTGCGCGGCCCTGCACGACCAGCCAGAGCAGGCAGCCGGCGATGAGCAGGGCGGGCACGGTCAGGTCGTGCCACGAGGCGCCCGCGACGCTGCCCATGAGCCAGAACATCATGCCCTGCAGCTCGGTGGGGTTGAGCTGGAGCTGCACGAACGTGGTGGCCGCGGTGCACAGGTAGCCGACGGCGACGCCGGTCAGCACCAGCCAGGAGTCCAGCAGCCGGCCCGCGCGCTGGGCCAGGACGTACACCAGCAGGGCCGACAGCATGGCGGCGGCGAAGGCCGCGCCGGTGACGCCGAGCACCCCGGCCAGCGCGGTGCCGCCGAGCGCGGGGACCAGCACGGCCCCGAGGGAGGCCGCCGAGGAGACGCCCAGCACGTACGGGTCGGCGAGCGGATTGCGTACCAGGGACTGCAGCGCGACCCCGGCCACCGACAGGCCGGCCCCGGCGAGCGCGGCCAGCAGCGCACGCGGGGTGCGGATCTCCCAGACGACCTGGCTGAGCAGCGGGTCCGCCTGCGCGCCCCTACCAGACAGATGCGCCCAGACCACGCCCCAGACCTGGCCGAGCGGAAGGTTGACCGAGCCGACGGAGATGCCCGCCACCAGGGCCGCGACCAGGCCGGCGGCCAGGGCGGCCAGCAGCAGTCCGGTCGCCGGCCCGGAGACGAGATGCGGGCGTCGGGACGTCAGGGCGTCACTCACCGGCGTGGACCACCTTGGAGATCTTCTCCACGGCCCAGGCGTTGAGCGGGCCGAGGTACACGCCGTCGGAGACCACCGCGTATGTCCTGGACCTGGACGCGGCCCACTGCGGGTAGGCGGCGAACAGTTCGGCAGCCTGCTTGTCGCCGTTCTCGTCCGGGGTGAACAGTCCGACCACGAGCACGTCGACCTGGGCGGTGGCGAGCTGCTCCTTGTTGAGGGTGCGGGTCATGTCCGCGGACTGTCCGGCGAACGCGTTGACGCCGCCGGCGGCCTTGATCACGTCGTCGTAGATGCCGCCGGTCATCACGGCGGGCAGCCCGTTGGCGTTCATCATGGACATGCCGGGATAGGTGATGAGCACCTTCCTGGGCGGCAGGCCCGCGACGCGGGTGCGTACGGCCTCGACGCGGGCGCGCAGCTTGCCGATCAGGTCGAGCGCGCGGTCCTGGACGTCGAAGATCCGCCCCAGCAGGGCGATGAACTCCAGCGAGGAGTTGATCGACTGGTTGCGGTAGGCGCGCCGCTCCTCCTCGGTCGCCTCGGGCTTGCCCATCGCGCAGTTGACCGGGTTGACCAGCGAGGTGATCCCGGCGGCGGCGAGCTGTTCACGGGTGGCGAACCCCTTCTTGGCGTCGAACCCGCCGGACCAGGTGGACACCACCAGGTCGGGCTTGAGCTTGAGCACCTGCTCGGCGGGGACGTCGAAGTTCTTGTTCATCGTCAGCCCGCCGGTCGGCAGCGCCTTGATCTTGCCGATCATGGACGGGTCGTCGGAGACGCCGTAGCTCTGGGCGTTGGCGAGGATGCTCTTGTCGAGGCCGAGCAGGATGAAGCTCTCCACCTCACCCACGCTGGTCCCGTTCAGGATCAGGACGCGCTGTGGCGGCCGTGCGAAGGTGACCCGCGTTCCGCAGTTGTCGAAGGTCAGGGGATAGCCGGTACGTCCGGCGGACGTGGTGGAGATCTCTATGGATCCGCGGTCGGAGCCGCCGGGGGCGCCGCAGGCGGCGGCGGTCAGGGCCACGAGTGCGGCCAGGACGATGCCAGATTTCATCACGTGTGCGCTTTCTGGGGGTCGAGTCTGGACAGGCGCGCGCCGCAGCAGGCCACGGAGGTGGCCGGCGCGGCGGCGCCGGGCTGGTGGCCGGAAGACCCCACAGATGGCGGAACGAGATCGCACGGGCAGGGCGGACGACTGCTCGACGGCGCGCTGAAGCCCAGGCAGCACTCAGCGGCGCGGCCTCTTACGGGACGCTCGATGGCGTAGCCTGACGAGCCGGCTCGGACAGCCGGCCCACGATCTCCGGATCACACGACCACTGCGGGTCCGGCCTGCCCTCCAGGCGGCCCCCGGAGCACGAGGACGTGCTTCAGGAAGAGCCGGATACGCGCGCCTTCGTGCTCGCGCGCTCGCGTGATCGCTCGCGGCCGGGTGGAGATCCATCCGGCCGCCATGAAGAACAGGACCAGCAGCGGGCGCAGCACCCATCCGGCCAGCTGCCGGACCAGGGCGCACAGGCCCGCCTCCAGCCACCGCAGCCAGACGGAGGTGAGCACCACGCTGGTGGCGTGCACGAGCAGCATCCCGAAGCCGGGGAAGCCGGTGGCCTCCGTGTGGTCCATCCCGCTCATCCCGGCCATGTCCGCACAATGAGCCGCCGCAGCCTGCCGGGCGGAGCTCTGGGAGAGCAGGGTGTGCAGGATGACCTGTGACGCGGCCGTCGCGGGGAGGATGGAGGACAGCGTGCGTTCGCGTCCGGTCAGGGCCAGCGCGGGCAGCAGGAGGAGCAGAAAGCCGCCCGACGCCGCCGCCGGGTCGAAGGAGCCTCCGCCGGCCAGGTGTCCGAGCGTGGCGAGAGCGGCGCACGTGACGGCGAAGCTCGCCGCGCGCACCCACCTCACCACAGAGAGCGGACCCATCGTGGCCAGATCCTCCCACACCGTCGCCCAGGTCTGGAGATCAGATGACCTCTCGCCGCTGCCGGATCAGGCCGGCGTGCGCGAAGAGGGGTACGCGGCCCGCCGTTCCCTGGTTCAGTTGAGGTGCGTCGTGCGGGCCAGGCTCGAGGCCGAGCGGGTGCTGCCAAACTGGTGGGGTGAGTGACGACGGTCGCCCCGCCCCGCCAGTGACCAGCCCTTCCATCGTGGTGCTGACGATGGCCAGGCGCATCGAGAACGAGCTCGGCTCCGCTCTCGCGCCGCTGGGCCTGACGGTCAGCCGGCTGGGGCTGCTGGGGCACATCTCCGGTGTGCCCGGCGCGTCGTACAGCGATCTGGCCCGCATGTCGGGCATCACGGTGCAGAGCGTGCACGCGGCAGTGAAGGCGCTGGTGGCGGCGGGGCTGGTGCACGACCACACCGTCCGGGCGGGCTCGGCGTCCGTGATCGAGCTGACGCCGGACGGCTCCCGCCTGCTCCAGGCAGCGACGGACGTGGTGGGCGAGGTCGACGAGCGGCTGTTCGGCCCTGCGGCCGATCCCCTCCAGCGCCGGCTCGGCCAGGCGGTCCTCGCCGCCTTCACGGGCGAATCGGCTGGCTGACGGTCTCTCGAGCAAGCCAACCTTCAGGGTGACTGAAGCATGCTCTAAGCTTCAGGTAGCCTGAAGGTTGGAGGAAGATATGTTGCTCGAACATGTCCTGCTGTCCGTGCACGTGCTGGGCGGCATCGTGTTCGTCGGGGGCTCGGCCGTGGCGACGAGCCTGTTTCCCCGCTACGCGCCCGCGCTGGACGGAGAGGGACGCAGCAGGGACGTCGCCGTCGCCCTGCACCGCATTACCGGCGGGTATGCCGTCTTCGGCCTCATCGTGCCGCTGGTCGGCATGATCATGGCCGGCGTCCAGGGGCGGATGGACGAGATCTGGATCATCGTCTCGATGGTCCTCACCGCTGCCGCGGCGCTGCTGCTCGCCACGCAGATCTACCCGCGCCAGCGTCAGGCGCTCGCCGACCCCGGCGACGGCGACTCCGCACGGCTGCGCCAGCTGAGCATGGTCTCCGGCTTCTACAACCTGGCGTGGGCGATCGTCGTGGTCCTGATGATCGTACGGCCCGGCTCCGGCGCGGGGGCGTGAGCCCGATGCGCCTCCTGCGGATCGCCGCGCGGCCTGCTCGCTCAGCGCGCCCTGCGCGCGCAGCAAGGCTGAGGGCGGGGTGTCACTTGCGGGGACGGATCGCCGCCCGTACGGCGGTGTAGATGACGAGCCAGAGCACCGCCAGGAAGACCAGGTACTGGATGATTTCGGGGAGACCGATGTTCATGCTCGCAGCGTAGGCGGCCACGATTGAGGAACTGTTGAGGATCGGTTGGCAGGAGCCGGCACCCCGGCGGCTCGCCGGCGAATCCTTTTGCGGTGTGGGGGCCTCTTATGGAGTGATGACCACGCTGACAAGGAGATGGGGTATGGGTGACGTCGTGATCCCGGCTGCGCGTCGGGCGCTTTTCACGACCTTGCACCGGTGGCAAGGGCGCGGACGTGGCTGACCGCTCGTGGGCGAGCGCGCAGCTCATCGAGGCCGCGCAGGCCGGTGATCGCGAGTCGATCACCGCGGTCATCCATGGCGCCCATGCGCATGTGCGCCGCTTCGCGGAGCATCTCTGCGCGTCCCCACAGGACGCCGAAGACGCCGCACAGGAAGCGTTGATCATTCTCTACCGGAAGATCGGCTCGCTGCGCGCCACTGGGGCGCTGGCGTCGTGGATGTTCAGAATCGTCCGGAACGAGTGCCTGCGCCGCGGGCGGCTGCTGTTCGACCGCGACGAGGAGGCCGGTGCCGGTCTGATGACCTCGGCCGAGGACGAGGCCATCCGGCGCCTGGAAGCCGAACTCGTCGCGCAGGCGATCAGGGAGTTGCCAGAGGTTCAGCGCAGAGTGTTGATCATGCGGGATGTGCTCGGCTACCCGGGCCGGAGGGTCGCGGAGGTCCTCGGCCTGAGCAACGCCGCCATGAAATCCCAGCTGCACCGGGCTCGCACCCGGCTCCGGCTCAGCCTGGGCGACATGACCGGCCCCGCCGGGGGCCCGCATGACTCCGAAGCCGCCGGCGCCTGACCTGAGCCGACGCATTTCCACGATCCCGAGATTGAAGGGGAAGTTCCGCCATGCTCGAAACCGGATCGCCCGCACCCGACGTGGTGCTGGAGGACACCGACGGCCAGGCTGTGCGCCTGTCCGACCATCGCGGCGATCATGCCGTGCTCATCTACTTCATGCGGTCGACGTCGTGCCCGGTCTGCAACGGGCACGTCCAGGATCTCATCCGGTGCCGCGACGAGCTCGCGGCTGACGGCGCCCAGGTGTTCGTCGCGGTTCCCGAGGACCGCCAGGAAGCGGCCGCGTGGAAGGCCAGGCGCCGGGTACCGCTCCCCGTCCTCACAGGGCGCCGGGGCACCCCGCACGAGATGATCGGCCTGAGCAGGAAGGTCTTCGGCTCGCTGCAGCAGTCGGGCAGCATCCTCATCGATTCCCAGGGCGTCATCCGCCACGCTCACGGCGCCACCATGCCCACCGGCGGCTACGACAAGAACGGGATCATGGCCGCTGTGCGGGGTCTCCGCGCCGGCAGAAGCGGCTGACCGCGAGCCGGCCGCCCACCGACGGGCTCCGGCGCGTAAGGTGCCCGAATGATCGAGATACCGGAGGGGTTCGCCCGGAGCACCGTCGAGCGGGAAGGAGAGCCCGGGGCGGCGTGGCTCGCCGAGTTGCCGGCGATCGTGGAGGAGCTGCTGGCGCGCTGGGGATGCGTGCCGGACGGTGCGGTCATGCACGGGGGCGTCGGGGTCGTCGTCCCGGTGCGACGGCGGGGCGGCGCGTGACGGTCGCCGGGCGGATCAACCTCCGGCTGGCCGTCCCCGCGCCACCCGGCCTGCCCCGGCTGCGGGAGCAGGCGGACGCCTGGGAGCGGCGGCTACGCCAGGATGCCGAGGATCTGCCGCGCACGCTGCCACCGCATGCTGGACGTCTTCGCCGAGGCGGCGGAGATCGATCGGGAACGCGTCCGGCGCTGGGCCCAGTTCCATGCCGTCCAGGCTGCGTTCTGGGGTCGCCGCCACGGATTCCGCATCGCGCGCAGCGGGCCACGACTGGACTGGCTCGCCGAATTCGCTGACCGCCTGGCGGAGTCGCTCACGGAACGCCCGATCGGCCCCAAAGTCTAGAAAGGACAAAGACCAGGTAGTCAATCATTCATATTACGGGGGTTTCGCGCGAATATCCGCCGGTGCTGCTTGCACCTTTACATGCCATTCGAATACTTTCGTGCTACTTAGGCGTATCTGCGGCAGAACCAGACGCCGCATGGCGCCTTCCGCATTGCCCAGACCGCGCTTCACCTGCGCGAACGACGTCGCGTAGATATGGCGCGGCCGCCGAATCCGCGAGCTCGCGGAACCGGGGACCCGCAGTTTCTCTGGGGTGAATCGGCGCGCTTCCGTACGGGGCGCCCATAGGGCACTTCCACGCCCGAACCCGTCAGCTAACCCGGTAGGCGGCATGGAAGCAAGGAGCAATCCGCCCTATGGTGAAGAACATCTTCACGGGTGCCCCGCAGACCGGAAACCTTTCCCGCTTCGCCCTGTGCATGAGCGTCGCCGTGGGCGCGGGCCTCGCCGGTACGCCGACCTTCGCGGTCCATCACCGGCCCGACACGCGAACGTCGCAATGGGGCACCCTTCAGAAGTCTCCCGGCCAGGTGACCGCGCAGGAAGTGATCAGAATCGCCGAGTCCCAGATCGGCGTGGCCGAGAACGCCGCAGGCGGCGGAACCCCGTTCCAGAGCTGGTACATGTCATCGCCCCGGGCGGCGGAGACCGTGGCCCGCGACGGCGGCACGCCGCAGTCCTACGCCAACGCGCCGTGGTGCGCCATGTTCGTCGCCTGGGTCGGTGAGAAGGCCGGCGCCCGGCCGACCGTCGGCTGGGACGCCTACACCGTCACCTGGGCCAAGTGGTTCGAGGCCAACAGGCGCTGGGGCGCCGTCCCCAGGCCCGGTGCCGTGGTCTTCTTCGCCTGGCAGACGAAGAGCATCAGCGGCATCGAGCACATGGGCCTGGTCAAGCAGGACAACAGGAACGGCACGATCACCACGATCGAGGGCAACACGGACGACGGCCGGGTGGAGGTGCGGATCCGGCCCACGTCCCAGGTCGTGGGCTACGGCTATCCCCAGTACAAGCCCTGACGGACCCGGCCGCCCTGGCCTGCTAGGGGCGGACCGCGCCGAGGAGGCGGGTACGCCAGTAGTCGTCGAGGTCGACGACCTTGATGACGTCCCCGGTCTGGGGCGCGTGGACCATCTTGCCGTTGCCGGCGTACATGCCCATGTGTCCCAGGCCCTTGCTGAAGAGCAGGTCTCCGGGCTGCAGCCGGTCGAGCGGGACGCGGCGGGCGGCTCCCCAGCCCCACTGCGTCCAGGTGGTGCGGGGCAGCTCGACGCCCGCCCGGCGCCAGGCGGCCTGGGTCAGGCCGGAGCAGTCGTACGAGCCCGGCCCGGTGCCGCCGTACCGGTACGGCTTGCCCACCTGGGCGAAGGCGAACTGCAGCGCTAAGCGGGCGTTGCCGGAGGCCGGGCCGGTGTACTCGATGCCGGGGCTGTTGGGGTCGCCGGTGTTGAAGGCGCCCAGCCGGCGCAGGAGCTTGGTCTGCTCCTTGACCAGCTTGTCGACCTTCGCCTTCTCGTCGCCCACCTGGTCGCGCGCGCTGTCGGCCTCCGCCAGGAGGAGCTTGGCGTCGTTGCGGCGATCGCGCAGCTCCTTGGTGGCCGCGTCGTAGGCCCGGATCTTCGCCGCCCTGGCCTCGGCGATCTGCTGGAGTGAGGCCATGCTGCCCAGCAGCGCCTCCGGGTCGCCCTGGCCGATGAGCCGGCCCCAGGCCGGGTACGGGCCCGACTGGTAGTCGTTGACCGCCGCCGTGACGAGGTCCCGCCGGAGGGCGTCGGCCCGGGCGTCCTTGCGGCTGAGCTCGGCGTTGAGTGCGCCGTACTTCTTCTTGGCGCTCTTGTACGTCTCCGCGGCCTGGTTGTACTTCTCGACCAGCTGGTCGGCCTGCTCGTTGAGCTTCACCAGCTTGGCCCTGGCCTTGGCGGGCGACGGCTCGGCGAGGGCGGCGCCCGGGGTGGCGACCGATGCGGCCAGTGTCAAGGCTGCGGCTGATGCTGTCCGCCAGAGCCACGTCGGCACGGCCACTACGATGCCTCCTCGTAAATCTTCTAACTTGAGGCGACATAGTACAGAACGTCGACGGGCTCATCAGCCGGTTCGTGGCAGCTGCTCTGGAGCGGAGGCGCGGCCGGCAGGACCGAGCGCTACGACGCCCGTTCGTAGGAGGTGAGCGGACGGACAGCCGGGGCGGGGATCGCCGCCGTCACGATCTGCGCCCGCTCGGCGGGTACACCTGGAGCGCCGCCTCCAGAGCGCTCGCCTCCTCGGGGGTGAGCCGCTCAAGGAAGTGCACCAGGGTGGCCGCCCGGTTGCCGCTCCTGGCGAGGGAGTCGCGCATCACGTCGGCGGTGTAGGCCTCCTTGGACGACACCGCTTCGTAGATGTAGGCCCGGCCGACGGGCTTGCGCTTGAGCAGGCCCTTGGTGTGGAGCTTGTCCATCACGGTCATCACCGTGGTGTAGGCCAGGGGGCGCTCCTTCTGGAGATGCTCCAGGACGTCCCTGACCGAGGCGGGCTGCTTGATGGCCCACATGCGATCCATGATCGTGGACTCGAGCTCTCCCAGGCCACGCACCATCTGACGCCCTCTCTGCTGCGGTCGACGCAATGCTACCGTCGATCGTAGATGCGACTTTCCCGTCAGGACGGGGCGTCCGGGCGGTCCTTGGGGAGGAGTCACTGATGACGTCCGACAAGCGCACCGACCGCCTGCGCCGCTACTGGGACAGGCACGCGCACTCGTACGACCAGCAGATGAGCTTCTTCGACCGGCACTTCTTCGGCGACACCCGCGCCTGGATCTGCTCCCAGGCCACCGACGACGTCCTCGAAGTGGCCGTCGGCACCGGGCTCAACCTCCCGCACTACCCAGAGGATGTACGGCTGACCGGGATCGAGTGGAGCTCGGCCATGCTCGACCAAGCCCGGCAGCGGGCCGCCCGCCTCGGCCTGAAGGCCGAATTGCGCGAGGGCGACGCCCAGGCGCTCGACTTCCCTGACGGCGCCTTCGACACCGTCGTGTGCACCTTCTCCCTGTGCGCCATCCCGGACCACCGGCGCGCGGTCGCCGAGATGGCACGCGTGCTGCGGCCCGGCGGGCTGCTCCTGCTCGCCGACCACGTCGCCGCCTCGGCATGGCCCGCCCGCGCAGTGCAGCGCCTGCTCGAACTCGTCACCGTTCCCCTGGGCGGCGAGCACTTCCTGCGCCGCCAGCTCGATCAGGCGCGCGAGCAGGGCCTCACCGTCGAGCGGCACGACCGATTCAAGATCGGCATGGTGGAGCGCTTCGCGGCCCGCAAGCCCGTCGGAGACGCCCCCTGAGGCGGCTTATCGTACGGGAACGCCGAGTTCGCGGCCGCGGTAGAAGCCTTCCCGTTCCTCCAGGACATAAGGGGCCATGGCCTCACGCCGGCGCGTCTCGGCCTCGGAGCCCCGCCAGGAGTCGCAGGACTCCCTGGAATCCCAGAACGACACCCCGGTGATCTCCAGCCCGTCCTCCGACCAGTACGCGTACGCATGGCGCAGGCCCTCCGGATACGGGTCAGGGCGCCATGCCCTTTCGAATGCGTCCAACGCGCCCGGCTTGATGCGGCGCGTCGACACCCAGACGAAGTGCTCCCTCATCGCAGCCTCCTCTGCAACGCCGATTCGGCTTGATGGCGCTCTCTCCCTCCACCATAGGCTCCGCGGCTAGAAGAGGGTCAACGGGTCTATCGGCTGGGGCTCGGGCAGGGGAGCCAGCTCCGGCAGGCGGGTGCGTACCGCCTCGTGGAAGGCGCGAGCCAGCTTCGGCGCGTCGGCGTTGTCGGGCGTGTGGAGGAAGAACGTGGGAGAGCGGCCCTCCCTCAGCCACCCCGCGACCGTGTCCAGCCACGCCTGCCAGCCCTCGACCGTGCGGGACTCCGCGTCCCGCCCCAGGTAGCGGACGATCGGGTGGGCCGTGAGGGCGCGCGTGCGGCGGGGGACGCGGGGTTTCTTGGTCCAGGCGTCGCGTTCGGCGTCGCTGGTCGGCGGGCTCTGGAAGAGGGTCGTGGTGTCGAACGGGACCCACTCGGCCTCCACGGGCGCCAGGACGCGCTCGAGGAGCCGTTCGGACCGCTCGTCCTCGAAGAACGCGCGGTGGCGCACCTCGACGGCGTACCGGTGCGAGCGGGGGAGGCGGCGCAGGAAGGCGGCCAGGACGCCGACGTCGGCCGGCCCGAACGAGCCGGGAAGCTGCACCCAGAGGGCGTGGGCTCTGGGCCCCAGCGGCTCGATCGCGTCCAGGAAGGAGTGCAGGTCCTCCTCGATGCCGGTGAGGCGGCGTTCGTGCGTGATGGTCTTGGGGAGCTTGACGACGAACCGGAAGTCAGCTGCGGTCTGGCGGGCCCAGGACTCGACCGTGCTCCTCGCCGGGGTCGCGTAGAAGGTCGTGTTGCCCTCCACGGCGTCGCACCAGGTCGCATAGGAGCGCAGGCGCTCACCGGGAGGGAGTTGGTCGGGGAGGAAACGACCTGGCCAGCGCGCGTGCGTCCACATCGCGCATCCCACATGAAGCCGCATGGCTCGACCGTATCGGAGATCCACCTCCGACAAGTTGTCATACGAGTTACAGCTTCGTATGATGACTGACGACATCCTACCGCCGACCGCTTGGACGACCATGGCCGCCGACCGCATCCGTCACGTCTCGCTCTCCTCCGTCACGCTTCCGCTGGACGTCCCCATCAGCGACGCCAAGGTGCTCACCGGGCGGCAGAAGCCGATGACCGAGATCGCCTTCCTCTTCGCCGAGATCACGACGGAGGAGGGCCGCCAGGGCACCGGTTTCAGCTACTCCAAGAGGGCAGGCGGTCCGGCGCAGTACGCCCACGCCAAGGAGGTCGGGGCGAATCTCCTCGGCCAGGATCCCTCCGACATCGGCAAGGTGTACGACGTGCTGCTCTGGGCGGGCGCGTCGGTGGGCCGTTCCGGGGTGGCCACGCAGGCGCTGGCCGCGATCGACATCGCGCTCTGGGACCTGAAGGCCAAGCGCGCCGGGCTGCCGCTGGCGAAGCTGCTGGGGTCGTACCGCGACTCGGTCAGGACGTACAACACCTCGGGTGGCTTCCTGCACGCCCCGATCGAGGAGGTCAAGGCGCGTGCGAGCCAGTCGCTCGAGGACGGCATCGGCGGCATCAAGATCAAGGTGGGGCAGCCGGACACGAAGGAGGACCTGCGGCGGCTGGCGGCGGTCAGGGAGCACATCGGGGACGATGTCCCGTTGATGGTGGATGCCAATCAGCAGTGGGATCGTGCGACGGCGTTGCGGTTCGGGCGGGCGGTCGAGGAGTTCGGGCTCGTGTGGATCGAGGAGCCGTTGGACGCCTATGACGCCGAGGGGCACGCGCAGCTGGCGGCCGCCCTGGACACGCCGATCGCCACCGGCGAGATGCTCTCCAGCGTCGCCGAGCACGTACGCCTCATCGAGGCGCGCGCGGCCGACATCATCCAGCCGGACGCCCCGCGCGTCGGCGGCATCACGCCCTTCCTCCGCCTGGCCGCCCTCGCCGACCACGCGGGGCTGCAGCTGGCGCCCCACTTCGCCATGGAGATCCACCTCCACCTGGCCGCGGCCTACCCGCGCGAGCCCTGGGTCGAGCACTTCGAATGGCTCAACCCGCTGTTCGACGAGCGGCTCGAGACCCGCGACGGCCGCATGATCGTCCCCGACCGGCCGGGGCTCGGCTTCACGCTCAGCGAGCAGTGCCGCAAGTGGACCGTCGACAGCGTCGAGTTCAGAGCCGGCGCCCGGTAGGTTGTGAGCCGTGCCGCCAGACCAGAGGCTCGATCGCGACAGCGGGCGCGGGCTCGCGCATGAGCTCGTCGAACGGCTCAAGGGACGCATCCTCGCCGGCGAGATCGGGCCCGGCCAGAAGCTGCCGACCGAGTCCTCGCTCGTCGAGGAGTTCGGCGTGAGCCGTACGGTGGTCCGCGAGGCCATCTCGCGGCTCCAGGCGGCGGGCCTCGTCGAGACCTTCCAGGGGCGCGGCTCGTTCGTGCTGGCCGTACCCGCCTCCACGGCCTTCTCCGTGGAGGCCTCGCAGATCCGCACACACCGCGACGTGCTCGACATGATCGATTTCCGGATCGGCGTCGAGTCGGAGTCGGCGGGCCTGGCCGCGGAGCGCCGTACCGACCTGCAGCTCAAGGCCATCCAACGGGCCCTGGTCGATCTCGGGCACTCCGGCGAGCAACCCAGCAGCGCCGTCGAGGCCGACTTCCAGTTCCACCTGAAGGTCGCGCTCGCCTCGGGCAACCGGTTCTACTCCGACCTGCTGGCGTCGTTCGGGCCGATGGTGATCATGCTGCCTCGCACGCGGCTGGAGCCCCCGTACACGGTGTCGAACGCCACGCACCTCACCCGGGTGACGCTGGAGCACGAGAACATCTACCGGGCCATCGCCGACCAGGACGCGGCGGCGGCACGCGCCGCGATGCGGCTCCACCTGTCCAACTCCCGGGCCCGCCTCCAGACGCCGTAGCGTTCGTCCCCGTGGGGCGGGTTACCAGCGGGATGTGTTGGGGGTGAAGTCCGGCACCACCGTGCGCATGTAGGCCGTGTCCTCGCGCCCGCGCTGCCCGCACCGTACGTACTGCTCGTGCAGCACCGCCAGCGCGTCCTCGTCCAGCTCCACCCCGAGGCCGGGCCCCGTCGGCACGGCCACGCTGCCGCCGCGGAACTCCAGTGTCCCCGGCTTGACGACCTCCTCCGTCTTCCACGGATAGTGCGTGTCGCAGGCGTAGGTGAGGTTGGGGGTGGCGGCCGCCAGGTGGGTCATGGCGGCGAGGCTCACGCCGAGGTGGGAGTTCGAGTGCATCGACAGCCCCATGCCGAACGTCTCGCAGATGCCGCCCAGCAGCGCCGAGCGGCGCAGGCCGCCCCACAGGTGATGGTCCGACAGCACGACCTGTACGGCGTCGGCGGCGACGGCGGGCTTGAGGTGCTCGAAGGCGATGACGCACATGTTGGTGGCCAGCGGGATCTCGGTGTGCCGGGCGACCGCCGCCATGCCGTCGATGCCGGGCGTCGGGTCCTCGAGGTACTCCAGGACGCCGGCCAGCCGCTTGGCCACCTTGACGGAGGTGTCCACGGTCCAGGCGCCGTTGGGGTCGATGCGCAGGGCGTGGCCGGGGAAGGTCGCGGCCAGCGCTTCGACGGTCTCGACCTCGTGCGTGGGCTCGAAGACGCCGCCCTTGAGCTTGATGGCGGTGAACCCGTAGTCGTCGACCATCCGCCGGGCCTGGGCCACCATCTGCTCGGGCGTGATGCCCCGCCCCCACGAGTCCTCGTCCTGGCCGGGGTGCCCCTCCCACTTGTAGAAGAGGTACGCCGAGAACGGCACCCGGTCGCGTACGGCCCCGCCGAGCAGGTCGCTCACCGGGCGGCCGAGCACCTTGCCCTGCAGGTCCAGCAGCGCCACCTCGAACGGCGCGGCCACGGTGTCGACGGCGCTGGAGACCTCCAGCATGCCGCCGAAGCTCGCGCCCGCACCGCCGGTGGACGCGCCGAGCGTCTCGACGACGACGCGCCGGAGCCCGTGGACGTCGAACACGTCCAGCCCGGGCACGGCGGCGGCGACGGCGTCGAGCCGCTCGAGGTGGGCCTGGTCGGCGTACGTCTCGCCGAGCCCCACCAGCCCGGAGTCGGTGTGCGCCTGGACGATCGCGCGCAGCACGAACGGCTGGTGGACACCGACGACGTTCAGCAGGGGAGGGTCGCGGAAGGCGACGGGGGTGACGGTCACCCTGCTGACGCGTCCGGCGTCGCGTGCGGTCACTGGGCCGCCTTGACCGTCAGGACCGGGACGCTGGCCTCCATGAGGATGCGCTGCGCCTCGCTGCCCAGGATGAACTTGCCCACCAGCGACCGGTGCCGCAGCCCGATCACGATGAGCGTGCCGCCGGTCTCCTTGACGAGCTCCTCGAACGTCTCGGGCAGGTCGTCGTCGTGGAGCGGCTGGCGTACCTCGGCGTCCACGCCGGCGGCCCGCGCGCGGTCGAGCAGCGCGGTGGAGGCGCCGTCGTCGATCTTGCGCTCGTCGACGGTCGCGCCGCGGCGCGGGGAGTTCACGATGATCACGCGCTCGGAGCGCAGGGCGCCCTCGCGCAGGCCCGCGTCGACCGCGGCCTCCCCCTCGGGCGTGGGCAGGTAACCGACGAGGATCGTCATGACGTCTTCTCCTCAACTGGAGCGTCAACGGGGACGTCGACTGGGGCAGGGGTCTTGCGGCGCACGGCTTTCCGGATCAGCGGCAGGAACGCCACGATCACGACCAGGGCGAGCACCGTTCCCGAGATGGGGCGGGTGAAGAAGCCGGTCGGGTTGCCGCCGAAGATCAGCAGCGCCTGCCGTGAGGAGTTCTCGATCATCGAGCCCAGCACGAAGGCCAGCACCAGCGGCCCCGGCTCGAAGCCGAACTTCTTCATCAGGTAGCCGAGCAGGCCGAAGGCGATGACCAGGAAGATGTCGTAGACGTTGTTGTTCACGGTGTACGCGCCGAGCAGCGTGATGAGCACCGTGATCGGGGCCAGGATCGCCGGGCGCACCCGCAGGATCTTCACGAAGACGCCGACCATCGGGATGCTCATGATGAGCAGCAGGATGTTGCCGATGTACATCGAGTTGATGACGCCCCAGAAGACGTCGGGGTGCTCGGTGACGAGCTGCGGACCCGGCTGGATGCCCTGGATGAGCAGCGCCCCGAACATCAGGGCCATGGTCGCGTTCGCCGGGATGCCGAGGGTCAGCAGCGGGATGAACGACGAGGTGGCGGCGGCGTTGTTGGCCGTCTCCGGCGCGGCCACGCCCTCGACGGCGCCCTTTCCGAAGCGCTCGGGCTGCTTGGCGCGGCGCTTCTCGAACGCGTACGCCGCCAGGGACGACAGCACGGCGCCGCCGCCGGGCAGGACGCCCAGGACGAAGCCGATGAGCGAGCCGCGCCCGATCGCGCCTCCGGACTGGCGCAGGTCCTGGCGCGACGGCCACACGTTGCCGACCTTGGCCGGCGCGTGCACCTGGTTGTGCCGCTCCTCGAGGTTGTAGAGGATCTCGCTCAGGCCGAACAGGCCCATGGCGATCGGGATGAAGTCGATGCCCTCGGCCAGGTTCAGGCTGTCGAAGGTGAAGCGCTCGGCGCCGGTGAAGGTGTCGCGGCCCACGGTCGCGATGAGCAGGCCGACGCAGGCCGCGATGATCGCCTTGAGCTTGTTGCCGTTGCCCACCGAGGAGATCAGCAGCACGCCGAGCACGCCCAGGGCCGCGTACTCGGGCGGCCCGAAGTCGAGCGCGAAACCGGCCACGACCGGGGCCAGGACCGTCAGGCCGACGATCGAGACGGTCCCGCCGATGAAGGACCCGATGGCGGCGATGCCCAGCGCGGTGCCCGCCTTGCCCTGTCTGGCCAGCGCAAACCCGTCGAAGACGGTCACGACGGAGGACGCCTCGCCGGGGAGGCGGAGCAGGACCGAGGTGATGGTGCCGCCGTACTGGGCGCCGTAGAAGATGCCCGCCAGCATGATGATCGCCGAGACCGGCCCGATGCCGTACGTGATCGGCAGCAGGATGGCGATCGTCGCCCCGGGCCCGAGCCCGGGCAGCACGCCGATGAGCATGCCGATGATGACGCCGATGAGGCAGTAGAGCAGATTGCTCGGCTCCAGGACGACGCCGAAGCCGTTGAGGATGGGGGAGATGTCCATGTGGCTTTCTCAGATGAGGCGTGGGAGCGGGACCTGGAGCAGCACGACGAAGAGCAGGTAGAACGCGGCCACGGTCACGACGCTGACGACGATGGAGGAGCGCCACGACTCCTTGCCCAGCCAGCGCAGCCAGACGAACACCAGCAGCAGCGACGGGATCTCGAAGCCGATCAGCGGCAGCAGCACCGCGAGCAGCACGAGCGTCACCACGCCCACCGCGGTGAGCAGGCTCGCCTTGGAGAACCGCTCGGTGTCCTCGAGCCCGCGGCCGGTCACGACGAGCGTCGCCGACAGCACGACGATGACGACGCTGATGGCGAACGGCCACAGGCCGGGGCCCGGCTGGGTGAGGCGCCCGAGCCCGAGCGCGAAGGAGCCGATCGCACCGGCGACGCCGACGGCCAGCGCCACGAGGGCGGCGGCCACCTGCGAGAGGGGGCCCGCGTGCGGTGGCCGGGTCTCCTCGGCGACCTCTTCTTCGAGAGGATCGGTCATGGACATGCTCGCTCCTTGGAACTTATCCGGCCAGGCTGATGCCGTACTTGCTGAGCTGCTCCTTGTACGTGGCGGTGTCCTTCTGCAGGGAGCTGAGCACCTCCTGCGGGGAGACCTCCATCGGAGTGAGCGAGTTCTCCTCGTTGAACTTCTTGTACTCCGGCGTGGCGAACGTCTTCTTGGCCGCCTCAAGCAGGCGGGCCTTGACGTCCTCGGGCGTGCCCTTGGGCGCGGTCAGGAACCGGTACTGCGTGACCAGCACGTCGAAGCCCTGCTCCTTGGCCGTCTTGACGTCCGGCAGGTAGGGGATGCGCTTGTCGGAGAAGACCGCGAGCGGGACGAGCTTGCCGGCCTTGATGTTCTCGACGGCCTCGCCGATCTGCATGGTCGAGACGTCGACCTGGTTGCCGAGCAGGGCGGTCAGGGCCGGGGCGCCGCCGTCGAAGGGCACGGCCGTCGCCTCGACGCCGGCCGTCTTGAACGTCAGCGCGGAGGCGAGCTGCGCGCCCGTGCCGACGCCGGTCGTGCCGTAGCGGATGGTCTTGCCCGCCTTCTTCATGTCCTCGATGGACTTGAAGCCGGACTGGGCGTTGGTGGCCATGACGTAGTCGTCGCGGGAGACGCCGGTGATGACGTCGAACGAGTCGATCTTCGTGGCTTCGGCGGGCGACACCGTGAGCGGCGTGATGGTGAAGAGCGAGGCGTTCTGCAGCGCGATCTTGTAACCGTCGGGCTTGGCGGCCTGCAACTCCTTGGCGTTGAGCGCGCCGTTCGCGCCGGGCTTGTTGAGCACCGGCGCGGAGACGCCGAGCTCCTTGCTCATGCCCTGGGCCAGCGCCCGGGTGATGAGGTCGGTCGAGCCGCCCGCGGACGCGCCGACGCTGAACTCGATGTTGCCCGTCGGATATTTGCCGTCGCCGCCACCGGAGGACGTCGTCTTGACACCGCCGCACGCGGTCAGCGCGAGCGCGGCGGCGGCGCCGACGACTCCCGTGAGCAGGCGGCGGGAGGTCGTCCGGGATGTCGGCATGAGGCTTACTCCTTCTGACGAGCGGCTGTATGGAGGTTACGTGGTTGTTTCCGCTTCGTAGTCTCCGGAGACTAGGTACCAGCCTCGATGCCTGTCCAAGCTTAATTCGGTATCAGGTGATACTCTGCGGGCATCATGCTAACGCTCGATCAAATCCGGGCATTTGTGGCTGTCGCCGAGGAGCTCCACTTCGGCCGCGCGGCCGATCGACTCCGTATGACGCAGCCCCCGCTGAGCCGCCACATCCAGAAGCTTGAGCGCGCGATCGGCGTGACCCTCCTGGAACGCGACAACCGCCGCGTGGTGCTCACCGACGCGGGCCGCGGCTTCCTGGAGGACGCCCGGCGCATGCTCACGCTCGTCGACACCGCGGGCGACCGCGCGCGCCGCATCTCGAAGGGCGCCACGGGCACCGTACGGCTCGGCTTCACCGCGGTCTCGGCCATCAGCATGCTCGGCGTGCTCCTGCGCCGGCTCGCGGAGGAGCTGCCGGAGATCGACGTCATCCTCCACGAACGGGTGACCGCCGGGCAGGTCGACGGCATCCTGCGCGGCGAGCTCGACATGGGCCTCGCGCGGCCGCCCTTCGACATCGCCACGCTCCACTCGCGGGTCGTCTTCCGCGAGCCGCTGTGCGCCGTGGTCCCCGTCGGCCATCGGCTCGCCGGCCTCGACCGGCCGCTCGCCCCCGACGACTTCGACGGCCTGCCGGTCATCAGCTACAACCCCGTGCAGTCGCGTTACTTCCACGAGCTGACCGTCCGCTTCTTCACCAACGCCCACCCCAGGATCGAGCAGCAGGTCCATCAGATCCTCACCGCCGTGCTGCTCGTGGCGGCCGGCCGGGGTGTGGCGCTGGTGCCCGCGAGCGCTCGTTCGCTCGGCATCGAGGGCATCGCCTTCTGCGATCTGGTACGCGGCGGCGGCGACCCGCTGGACGACGGCGACGGCGTCGCGGGCAAGCCGGTCGAGCTGCACGTCATCTGGGACCGTGCCTCGACCAACCCGGCCCTGTGGCGGGTGCTCGAGCTGCTCGCCGATCCCAGGCCATGATGCCCTGCCGGTATCGTCGGATACAGAATCGCACTTGGACAGGAATCCACCCTCCTTCTTAGCCTGATCGGCGTCAGCCCTTACCGGCGGCGCGGGGGGATCCCACGGCCGCGTGTCAACCAGAGGACGTTCATGCCGAATTTCGCGCCGCAGGAGCTCGCCGCCCAGCTCAAGAGCGGCCTGCTCTCGTTCCCCGTCACCCATTTCACCGAGGACCTGCAGTTCGACGAGCCGGCCTACCGTGAGCACCTGTCCTGGCTGAGCACGTACCCGGTGGCCGGTCTGTTCGCCGCGGGGGGCACCGGCGAGGGCTTCTCGCTGACCGCCGCCGAGATCGACCGGGTGGTGCGGGTGGCGGTCGGCGAGGTGAACGGCAGGGTCCCGGTCGTGGCCCCGGCCACGGGCGGCACCGCGAGCGCCGTGGCGCAGGCCCAGGCCGCCGAGGCCGCCGGCGCCGACGGGCTGCTGCTCATGCCCCCGTACCTCACCGAGGCCGGGCAGGACGGTCTGGTCGAGCACGTCTCCGCGGTCTGCCGCGCCACCGGCCTCGGCGTCATCGTCTACAGCCGGGCCAACGCGATCCTGAACGACCGCGCCGTCGCGGCGCTGGCCGACCGGAACGCGAACCTCGTCGGGTTCAAGGACGGCGTCGGCAACATCGAGCACCTCACGCGCATCTACGCCTCCGTCGGCGACCGACTGGCCTACATCGGCGGCCTGCCCACGGCCGAGACGTTCGCGCTGCCGCTGCTCCAGCTCGGCATGAGCACGTACTCCTCGGCGATCTTCAACTTCGTGCCGCAGTACGCGCTCGACTTCTACGCCGACGTCCGGGCCCAGGACCGCGACGCGGTCTACCGGCGGATCAAGGAGTTCCTGATCCCGTACCTGGACATCCGCGACCGCCAGAAGGGGTACGCCGTGTCGATCATCAAGGCCGGCCTGGCCGCCGTCGGACGCCCGGCCGGACCGGTGCGCCCGCCGCTGCAGAACCTCACCGACGGCGAGCTCGCCGAGCTGACCGCCCTCATCAACAAGATCAGCTAGCTCATGGCTCCCACGATCCAGCGCGTCGAGGTCGTCCCGGTGGCCGGGTACGACAGCATGCTGCTCAACCTCAGCGGCGCCCACGGCCCGTTCTTCACCCGCAACGTCGTCATCACCACCGACTCCGACGGACGCACCGGTCTCGGCGAGGTGCCCGGCGGCGAGGCGATCCGCCGGACCATCACCGAGGCCGCCGACCTGCTGGCCGGGCAGCCCGTGGCGCGCTACCGCAGCCTGCTGCGGTCGGTGGCGGCGCGCTTCGCCGACCGCGACGCCGGCGGACGCGGCGCCCAGACCTTCGACCTGCGCACCACCGTCCACGCGGTCACCGGCCTCGAGTCCACCCTGCTCGACCTGCACGGCCAGTACCTCGGGCTGCCCGTGGCCGAGCTGCTTGGCGAGGGCCGCCAACGCGACCGGGTGCCGATGCTGGGCTACCTCTTCTACGTCGGCGACCCGGGCAGGACCGACCTTCCCTACCTGGTGGACGACGCGGGCGACGACGCCTGGTCCCGGCTGCGGCGCAAGGAGGCGCTCACCCCTGACGCGGTGGTCGCGCTGGCCGAGGCCGCGCAGGAGCGCTACGGCTTCAGCGACTTCAAGCTCAAGGGCGGGGTGCTGACCGGCGAGGAGGAGGTCGAGGCGGTCAAGGCGCTGGCCCGCCGCTTCCCCGACGCGCGCATCACCCTCGACCCCAACGGCGGCTGGCTGCTCGCCGACGCCGTCCGGCTCTGCCGCGGGCTGGGCGGGGTCCTCGCCTACGCCGAGGACCCGTGCGGCGCCGAGGGCCGCTTCTCGAGCCGGGAGACCATGGCCGAGTTCAGGCGGGCCACGGGCCTGCCCACCGCGACGAACATGATCGCCACGGACTGGCGGGAGATGGCCCATGCCGTACGCGCCGGCGCGGTGGACATCCCGCTCGCGGACCCGCACTTCTGGACCATGGCCGGCTCGGTCCGCGTCGCCCAGCTCTGCCACGACTTCGGGCTGACGTGGGGGTCTCACTCCAACAACCACTTCGACATCTCGCTGGCCATGTTCACGCACGTCGGAGCGGCCGCCCCTGGGGAGATCACGGCGCTCGACACGCACTGGATCTGGCAGGACGGTCAGGCGCTCACGACCCGGCCGTTCCAGATCACGGACGGCGCGATCGACGTTCCGGACACTCCCGGGCTCGGTGTCGAGCTCGACCGGGCGGCGCTGGCCGAGGCCCACGAGCTCTACCTCCGCCACGGCCTCGGCGCCCGCGACGACGCCGTGGCCATGCAGTACCTGGTGGAGGGCTGGACGTTCGACCCGAAACGCCCCTGCCTCGTCCGCTGACCCCGGCACCGGGCGGGGCTCCTCGAGTCCCGCCCGTGACGGCCGCTCGGGCACTTCGCCTAATGTTGGCCTCATGGGCATGGTCGGGACGGTCGGGCTGGTGCTGCATCCTCAGCGCGACTCCAAGAAGGCGATAGACACCATCCTGCGCTGGGCCGGTGAGAAAGGGGTCACCGTGCTCGGGCTGCCCGAGGAGGTCGGGCGCATCGACTGCACCGCCGTGCCCGTCGACGCCGAGGCCCTCGTCGAGCGGGCCGATCTGCTGGTCGGGCTCGGGGGCGACGGGACGATGCTGCGGACCATGCGGCTGCTGGCCGGGCGGCCCACCCCCATCCTCGGGGTGAACCTCGGCAAGCTCGGGTTCCTGGCCGAGATCGACGTGGACGAGCTGGCCGACACACTGTCCGCCATCGACGGCCACCGCTACACGGTCGAGTCGCGCATGGCGATCAGGAGCCGGATCAACGGCAAGGACGTGACCGCCTTCAACGACATCGCGCTCGTCCGGATCCCGGGTGAGGGACTGGCGGCGATCTCCGTTACCCCGGCAGGCAGCGACTTCGTGCGCTTCGCCGCCGACGCGGTGATCGTGGCCACGTCCACCGGCTCGACCGCCTACAGCTTCTCCGCCGGCGGGCCCATCGTCTCGCCCCGGGTGGAGGCGGTGCTGGTGGTGCCGGCCGCCGCGCATTCGGCGTTCAACCGGGCGCTGGTGCTGCCGGCCGACGAGGACGTGACGCTGGAGGTGCTGTCCACCAGCGGGCGGCTGGCCGTGGAGGTCGACGGGGCCGTGGTGGGGCATCTGTGCCCCGGTGACACGGTCACGGTGGCCGCGTGGCCGGGGGCGGCGAAGGTCGTCCGGCTGGGCACCACGTTCTACGAGCGGGCCCGCCGCAAGCTGCGGGTGGACGGCAGCATCGAGGCCTACTGATCCCTAAGAACGAGCACGCCTTCGGTGCCGGGCAGGACGCTCCGAGGGAGTGGAAGGGCCCTGGCGCGGCGTGAAGAGGTCCTGCCGGTCCTCGTGCGGCGGGAAGAAGCCGTCGTGGGTCTCCTCGGCGGGCTTCTCCGGGTGGTGGCGGGAGGCCGTCAGGGCCGCCAGCGCCGTGGTGATCGGGACGGCGGCGATGAGGCCCAGCGTGCCGACGATGCTGCGGACGATCTCCTGGGCGATGACCGGTGTCGTCAGCACCTCGCCCAAGGGCTGCTGCCCGATGCTGAACAGCAGCAGCAGCGGCAGCGACGCCCCGGCGTACGCCAGGATGATCGTGTTGATGACCGACGCGATGTGCGCCCGCCCGATGCGCCCAGCCGCCCGGTAGAGGCGGGCGAAGCCGTACGACGGGTTGGCGTGGGCCAGCTCGGCCACCGTCACCGCCTGCGTGACCGTGACGTCGTCGAGCACTCCCAGCGCGCCGATGATGATGCTCGCCAGCAGCAGCCCCTGCGTGTCGATCTTCAGGCTCATGTCGAGCATGAGCGCGCTGTCGTCGGTGATGCCGTTGAGCCGGGCGAACCCCAGCGCCCCGTACGACAGCAGGCCCGTGAGCGTCAGGCTGGCCAGCGTGCCCAGCACGGCCATGGACGTGGCCGGCGAGAAGCCGTGCGTGAGGTAGAGCACGGTCAGCATGATCGCCGCCGCCCCCACGATGGCGACCAGCAGGGGCGGCTCGCCCTCCAGGATGCCGGGGATGACGAACGTCAGCAGCAGCACGAACGTGACCGCCAGCCCGACCAGCGCCGTCAGCCCGCGCCAGCGGCCGAAGGCGATGACCGCCAGCGCGAACGCCGCCCCGAACACCCACAGCGGCGCCGTCCGGTCGTGGTCGGAGATCTGGTACTTGCCGTCCGCGTCGCGCAGCAGGATCACGTCGTCGCCCGCGGCGAAGCGCTGCGCGCCGGGCCCGCTGGGCAGCCGGAGCGTCACGACCTCGTCCCCTGCTGGGCCGCTGTCGGCCCGGACGACGGCGTTGCCGCAGGTGGCGGGGTCGGGCTGGGGCGCGCCTTCCGTGGCGGCGGGGCAGCGCCCGAGCTGGACGCCGGTGATCGTCCCGGTGACGCGCTGCACGCCGGACGGCACGCTGTCAGCCGCCGCACCGGTGTCCGTCCTGCCGTCCGGCCAGAGCCACAGCAGGGCCGCCAGCGTGACGACCGCCAGCGGCACCAGCACGGCGAGGCCGGCCACCACTGTCCGCCGGGAGCTGGGGGGATGATGCGCGTGATCGGCGCCCAAGTCAACGTCCTCCTCCGGGGACTCCTCGGCGGACGACTGTACTGCACGGCCGCCCCCTGGGTAGGCGTAGGGCATGTCGTGGCTGGTGGGCACCTCGGGATGGCAGTACAGGCACTGGCGCGGGATGTTCTATCCGGAGAGCGTGCCGCAGCGGCTCTGGCTGGAGATGTACGCCGAGGAGTTCCCGACCGTCGAGAGCAACAACGCGTTCTACCGGCTGCCGAGCCCCGAGACGTTCGCGGCGTGGCGGGACCGCACGCCCGACGGGTTCGTGATGGCGGTCAAGGCCAGCAGGTTCCTCACCCACATCAAGCGGCTGGCCGATCCCGAGGAGCCGGTGGAGCGGCTGATGAGCCGCGCGTCGGAGCTGAAGGACAAGCTCGGGCCCATCCTGCTGCAGCTCCCGCCGACGCTGAAGGCCGACCCGGACCGGCTCGACCGGTGCCTGCGCTGCTTTCACGCGGGCGTGCGGGTGGCCGTGGAGCCGCGGCACGAGTCCTGGTGGACGGAGGAGATCCGGCAGATCCTCCTCGCGCACGAGGCCGCCCTGTGCTGGGCGGACCGGCTGGGCAGGCCGCAGAACCCGCTGTGGCGCACCGCCGAGTGGGGCTATGTGCGCCTGCACGAGGGACCGGCCCACTGGTCGTACGGCGACACCGCGCTGAAGACCTGGGCGAGACGCCTGCACGAGGCGGACTGGCAGGACGTGTACGTCTATTTCAACAACGATCCTGAGGGGGCGGCAGTGCGGGACGCGCGAAGGTTTGCCAGACTCTTCTAGGTGCACACGCGTCTGTACAGGAACGGCGTCCTCGAGAAGGAAGGGTTCCCGGTCGAGGAGGTCTCCGACTATGTGGGCGACCCCCACAACACGGTCTGGTTCGACCTGTGCCGCCCGTCGTCCGCCGATCTCGGCGTGATCGGCGAGGAACTGGGGCTGCACGAGCTGGCGCTCGAGGACGTGCTTACCGACCATCAGCGGCCGAAGGTCGATATTTACGACAACCACTTGTTCATCACGGTCTACGGGGTGCACGTCGACCACGACCGGCTCGACCCGGTCGAGGTGAACGTCTTCGTCACCGCCAACGCCCTGGTCACCGTGCGCGAGAACGAGCACTTCGACATCGGCGAGGTGGTCAAACGCTGGGACGCCGCCGCCCGCATGGCCGAGCACGGCGTGTCGTTCCTCCTGCACGGCCTGCTCGACTACGTGGTGGACAGCCAGTTCGACCTGGTGCAGGACCTCGACTCGCAGGCGGAGGCGCTGGAGGAGTCGCTGTTCGAAGAGGACGGCGTGCGCGACGCCAGGGCGCTGCAGCGCAAGATGTACGAGCTGCGCAAGGACACCGCCAGGCTGCGCAAGGTCTCGATGCCGATGCGCGAGGTGGTCGGCTCCCTGCTCCGCCGCGACCAGGACCTCATCCATGACCCCGTGATGGTCCCGTACTACGAGGACGTCTACGACCACGTGCTGCGCGTGGCCGAATGGGTGGAGTCCATCCGCGACATGCTGGCCAACATCCGCGAGACCCGCCTCTCCGAGCAGGGCTTCCGGCTGAACGAGATCATGAAGCGGCTCACGGGCTGGGCCGCGATCATCGCCGTGCCCACCGCGATCACCGGCTTCTACGGGCAGAACGTCCCCTACCCGGGCGAGGGCCAGCAGTGGGGCTTCTGGATGTCCCTGATCCTGACGGCCGCCGCGTCCGTCTGGCTCTACACGGTCTTCAAGAAGAAGGACTGGCTGTAGGCAGGCCCGCAGGGCTCGCTCCTGACGTCCAGCCGCGTCTCCACGTCCAGCCGCACCCGCGCCGCGCCGGAAGCGGGATAGAGGTGCAGGCAGCGGCCGCCCGAGGCGAGCGTCCTACGGCCGATCGAGGTGGTGAGCAGCGACAGCTCCTCATACGTGGCGGGCGTGGCCAGCCGCAGCACCCACGCGCCGTCCGGGGTGCGCGTGCGCGTCCCGTCGAGCGCGTAGTAGTCGAGGACGCTCTCATCGGCCGACACGACCGCCCGCATCGTGAAACGGCGCCCCTCCACGGTGAACACCTCCGCGGAGGGCGCCTTGTAGATCGAATGCACGTACAGGATCGAGAAGGCGCCCGACACGACGGGCAGGCCGTTCACGGTGAGGCGCCCGGCACCGGCGCCGGAGCAGAGGGCCGCCACCGCCGCGAGCGCCGCCAGCAGCTTCGTCAGCCCTTTTCCTTGTAGTAGCGGGCCGCGCCGGGGTGCAGCTGGACCGGCGCGACCTCCTGGGCCAGCTTGACGTCGAGCTTCTTGGCCTCCGGGTGCACGGCCGACAGCTCGGCCTTCTTCTCGAACAGCGTCCTGGTGATGTCGTAGGCGAGCTGGTCGCTCATCTCGGAGGGCACCAGCAGCACGTTCGGGATGACCACGGTCTTGATCGTGCCGGACAGCTTGTAGACGGACGACAGGTCCACGTCGTGCCCGGAGTACTGCTGGCCGTACGTGGACTGCATCTTCGCCAGCACGTCGCCGGTGTCGAGGATCTTGATGTTCGGCTTGCTCGTGGCCAGGTCGGTGATGCCCGCCGTGGGCAGGCCGCCGACCCAGAAGAACGCGTCGATGGTGCCGTCCTTGACGGCCTGCACCGCCTCGGTGATCGACAGCTGCTGCTTGGTGATGTCGGTGTCCGGGTTGATCCCGGCCGACTGCAGGATGCGCCTGGCCACGACCTGGGTCCCGGAGTTGGCCGGGCCGAGCGAGACGCGCTTGCCCTTCAGGTCGGCCGCCTTGCTCGCGCTGACGCCGGGCGCGACCACGAGATGCGCGTAGTTGTCGTAGAGGCGGGCGATGGCTTTGACGGGCTGCTTCGAGGTGAACGTGTCCTTGCCGTTGACCGCGTCGGCCGCGGTGTCGGCCTGGGCGAAGCCGATGTCGGCCTTGCCGGAGGCGAGCAGCTTGATGTTCTCGACGGACGCCGACGTGACCGACGCGGTGGCCTGGGTGTTGGCGATGTTGGCCGACAACTGCTTGGCCAGGCCGCCGCCGTACACGTAGTAGACGCCCGTCGTGCCGCCCGTGGCGATCGACAGCCGGTTGCCCGAGCCGCCCGCGCCACCGCCGCCGCAGCCCGCCGCGGCCAGCACGGTCGCTGCGAGTATCGCGAAGATCCGCTTCACGCTGGGTTCCTTCTCCTTCTTCTGACGAGGTGCACGGCCGCGGCCACGGCCAGGACGGCCAGGCCGGCGATGATGGGGACGGGTTCGAGGAAGAGCAGCAGCACCGCGGCCACCGCCGCGAGCACGCGCTCGGGCCAGCCGGCGAGGCCGCCGGTGGCGATGGCGAGGGCCGCCACCGCGATCGCCGAGACGGCGGTCATCAGCAGCACGGTGCCGATCGGCCCCTGGCCGAGCAGCGCCTGCCCGTTCGGCGTCAGCACGAAGGCGAACGGCACCAGGAACGCGGGCAGCGTGTACCGCCAGGTCATCATCATCGTCCGGTACGTGTTGCCGCCGGTGATCGCGGCCGCCGCCACCGCGGACAGCGCCGTGGGCGGGCTCACCTCCGACAGCACCGCGTAATAGAACACGAACATGTACGCCTCGGCCTTCGTGACCCCTAGGGCGAAGAGCGCGGGGCCGATGATCACCGCGGCGATGATGAAGCTGGCGGTCACCGGCACGGCCAGGCCCAGCAGCATGACCGCGACGCCGGACAGGACCGTCGTCAGGATCAGGTTGCCGGCGGCGAGGTCCACGATGATGTCGGCGAGGTTCAGCCCGAGGCCGGTCTGCGTGATGATGCCGACGATGATCCCGGCCGCCGCGCACACCGCGGTCACGGGCAGCACCTCGAGAGCGCCCTTGGCCAGCGCCTGCGCGACGCGCTTCGGCCCCATCCGGTGCTCCGGGTCGAGGAACGACAGCGCGAACGCGATGCCGGTGGCGATGACCACCGCCTGGAACGCCGACCTGTCCAGCGCCATCAGCACGATGATGAGGATGAGCGAGCTGAAGTGGTAGCCGAAGCGCAGCAGCAGGCGGCCCGCCTTGGGGGCGTCCACCTCCACGGCGTGCGTGCTGAAGCGGCGCGAGTCGATCTCGATGGCCAGGAAGATACCGAGGTAGTACAGGATCGTGGGGATCGTCGCGTACAGGAGCACCTCGAGGTAGCTGACCTGGAGGTATTCGGCGATGATGAACGCCGCGGCGCCCAGCGTGGGCGGCGACAGGATGGCGCCGATGCCGCCGGCCGCGAGGATGCCGCCCGCCGGCTCCTTCGGGTAGCCCGCCCGGCGCAGCACCGGCCAGGCGACGCTGCCCAGGCTGACCGTGGTGGCCACGCCCGATCCCGACACGGTGCCGAGCAGGAATCCGGCCGTGGTGACGGTACGGCCGGGGGCGGCGCGGGACTTGCGGAAGGCGGCGAAGCTCAGGTCGATGAAGAACCGGCTCGCGCCCGAGTAGTCGAGTACGGCGCCGTAAATCGTGAAAAGGATGATGTAGCTGGCGGCGACCTGCATGGGGACGCCGAAGAAGCCTTCGGTGCCGGTGTAGAGCTGCGACACGATCTGCTCGAGGTCGAACCCTCGGTGGCCGATCGTCCAGTTAATTGGCAAATATGAGCCGTAATAGGCATAAATCAGAAAAATGACGCAGATGATGGCCAGGGACCAGCCGACGGTGCGCCGTACCGCCTCCAGGAGCAGCACCGTCAGCGCGAGGCCGGCCGCGATGTCCACGCTGGTGAGCGCCGCGCCGGAGCCCCGCTCGCGGAACGCCTCGAAGTCGAAGAGCGGGTAGACCAGCACGGCCAGCGCGACGGCGGCCAGCACCCAGTCGGCCACGCTCGGCCGTTCGGCTGCGGTCGGCTGCTCGGCCACGGCTGGCTGCTCGGCTGCGGCTGGCTGCTCGGCCGCGGCGCCGGTGCCGCGCCTGAGCAGGCGCCGCACCAGCGGCGGCACGCCCGACCGGTAGCAGAGGAAGACCAGCGGCAGCGCCGCCGCCAGGAACGTCATCCGGTGCTCGATCGCCTCGATCGGCCAGAACACCACCACCAGCGAATAGACCGACAGCAGCCCGCCCACGATCCACACGCCGAGCCGAAGACCTCCGCTGAGCTCCCGCGCCGGGCGTTCCTGTTCGTGAGCGGAAACCAGCTCGGCCTCGCGAGCGCTCAGCTCGGTCAAATCGTCCTCCCCGACACGGCGTTGCAGCGGACTTTACGAGTCGTTCAGACGCTGGGGGAAGACTCCGTTACCTTTTCGATTTCCGAGTTTCAGAACAAAGGTCGCGATTCCTCCGCGAGCCGCTCCACGGGCACGTCACCCGCCTGGCTGCCGTCGCGCAGCCGTACCGACGCGCCGCCGCTCGCCGCCTCGCGCGCCCCCACGACCAGCTGGTACGGCACCAGCCGGTGCGCCCTGATCCTGGCCCCGAGGCTGCCCCGATCGGCGGGCACCAGCTCAGCCCGCAGCCCGGCGGCCACGCAGCGGCGCAGCAGGTCCTCGGCGGCGGGCAACTTGGCGTCCGACAGCGGCAGCACCACGGCCTGCACGGGCGCCAGCCAGGCGGGGAACGCGCCCCCATGGACCTCGATGAGGTGCGCGAGCAGGCGCTCGATGCTGCCGACGACACTGCGGTGCACCATGACGGGCCGCCCGCCCCCGGCGTAGCGCAGGTCGAAGCGCTCCGGCTGGAAGAAGTCCACCTGGACGGTCGACAGGCTGGTCTCGCGGCCCGCCGGGTCCACGATCTGGATGTCGATCTTGGGGCCGTAGAAGGCGCCCTCGCCGCGTTCCTCGTCGAAGTCGCGGCCGCGCTCGTTCAGCACGTCGCGCAGGATCGCCTCGGAGCGCGCCCACAGGCCCGGGTCGTCCACGTACTTGTCGCCGTCGCCGCGCAGCGACAGCCGGTAGCGGGCGGCCCGGATGCCGAGCTGGGCGTGCGCGGCCTCGACCAGGTCGAGGGCGTTCGCCACCTCGGCGGCGGCCTGCTCGGGCGCGCAGAACACGTGGCCGTCGTTGAGCTGGATGGCCCGCACCCTGGTCAGGCCGCCGAGGACGCCGGACAGCTCGGAGCGGTACTGCCCGCCCAGCTCGGCCAGGCGCAGGGGCAGCTCGCGGCGGCTGCGCCCGCGTGAGCGGTAGATGAGCGCGTGGTGCGGGCACAGGCTGGGGCGCAGCACGAACTCCTCCCCGCCCACGTTCATGGGCGGGAACATGTCCTCCGCGTAGTGCGCCCAGTGGCCCGATCTCTCGTACAGCTCGCGTTTGCCGAGCACGGGCGAGTTGACGTGCCGGTAGCCGTTGCGGCGTTCGAGCTCGTGGACGTAGTCCTCGACGGCCTTGCGCACGGCCGCGCCCGCGGGGAGATAGTAGGGGAGGCCGGAGCCGATCAGCGGGTCGGTGTCGAAGATGGCCAGCTCGCGGCCGAGCCTGCGGTGGTCGTTCATGATCGTCCTTTTCGTGGAAAGGGCGAACGACCAGACTCCCGGGCGTCCGCCCGGGAAGCATGGATTCAGCGCGCCGGGACGGTGTCCGGCGTCGTCGTGACGAAGGCGCGCTGCATGGATCTCACCGTAGCATCCGGGTACGTCCGTGAGCTCATGAAAAAAAGCTTCATGAAGCTCTCAAGGTTTGGCAAATGGTATAAAAGCCTGGTGGCCGAGATCACCCTGGACGTCTGCCAGCTGCAGGCGTTCGCCGAGGTGGGCTACCAGGTCGCGGGCGGTGGCGGCGCGCAGGCGGCGATGGCGGCGCTGCGCCGGGTGGTCCCCGTCGACGCGTACGAGTTCGTCGCCTTCGATCCGGCCACGGGGCGCCACCACAGCGTCGTCTCCGACGGCCACCGGCGCATCGACCGCGACGCGGCCGAGGAGTACGCCGGTCTCGACGCGTACCGCAGGGCCCGGGCCACCCGCGCCCCGGTGCGCATGCCCGAGCCGGACACCGAACGCTATTTCCGCCGCCACCTCGCCCCCTACGGGTGGCAGGCCGGGCTGACGGCGCCGCTGTTCCTGAGCGAGGGCCGCTACACGGGGCTGCTGCACCTGGCCACGAAGGACGCCTTCTTCCCGCGGATCACGGGGGAGCTGCTCGCGGCGGTGAGCCCGATGCTCGCGCACGTCACCGACCTGACCAGATGTGTGATCGACCCGGTGGGGCTGCCGCCCGACTTCCGGGCGGTCGCGTTCGACCGGGTGGGGACCCGGCGCGAGGTCCCCGGGCACGAGACGTCGGCCGTGCTGTGGGACGACCCGGCGATGGCCGCGTTCGCGCGGGCGTTCATCGACTCGCGGGAGCTGAACAGGCACGGGCTCTGGCCCGACCGCGGCGGGCGCTGGCACGAGTTACGGCTGATCAGGGCCGGCGTCGGGTTCCAGGGGGCGCTGCAGGGCGCCATCGTGGCCGAGCGGCCCTGCCTGCTGCCGTACGACCTCACGGGGCGAGAGGTGGACGTGCTCACCCGGGTGGCCGCTGGCGACTCCAACCCGCAGATCGCCGCCGCCCTCGTGCTCAGCGTCCGCACGGTGACGACCCACCTGGAGCACATCTTCGCCAAGCTCGGCTGCGACAGCCGTACCCGCCTCACCACCAAGGCCCTCGCCGAGGGCCTGTGCCGCCTCGACGTCTGACCTGGCGTTTGCCCTTCGATCGCTGATCCAGATCATGAACCCGATGCCCGCCTGCCTCAATAACAGAGCGCGTGCTCCATAATTGTGTATCGTGGACGCCTTGGAAGATCGCTTCTCCTCCTAGTCGTGCGAGGTCTCGTCGAATGTCCAAACCCGTACACCGGGCGTTATCCCGTACCAGAACCCTGGCAGCGCTGGCCCTGCTCACCGTGCTGGGCTCGCTGCTCACCGCACCCGCCGTGTCCGCCGCCACGGCGGGCGCGCCCATGCTGCCCTTGTTCGTACGCCGGGCGAGCGACGGCCACCTGCTCGCCTACGAGCCCAAGGGCGCCGGCGGCCTGCAGAGCCCCGTCGACCTCGGCGGGGGCTTCTCCACGGCGACGGCGATCCTGCGCGCCACCACCTCGGAGGGCGGTACCCGCAACGACCTGTTCTTCCGCCTGGGCGGCGAGCTCTACTACACCGCCGAGCGCGGCACCTCGACCATGCCGGTCGCCTCGAACATGGACGTCTACAACCTGATCATGACCCCGGGCAACATGGGCAGCAGCGCCTCGCCCGAGATCATCGCGCGGGACACGGCCGGCGCCCTGTGGCTCTACCCGGGACGCTCCGACGGAGGTCTCGCCGCCCGCGTCCAGGCCGGGAAGGCCGGCTGGAACGGCATGGACGTCCTGGCCGGGTACGGCGACTACACCGGCGACGGCAAGAACGACCTGCTGGCCAGGACCACCGCCGGAACCCTCTACATCTATCCGGGGACGGGCGGCCTCAGCGAGAACCAGATCCTGGGCACCCGCGTCAGCGCGGGCACCGGCTGGGACGTCTACACCGCGCTGGTCTCGACCGGCGACAACAACGGGGACGGCAAGGCCGACCTGATCGCCCGCGACTCTGCCGGGGCGCTGTGGCTGTTCAAGGGCACCGGCGTCTCCTCGGCTCCTTTTGCCGCCAAGGAGAAGATCGGCAACGCCGGCTGGAACGCCTTCAACGCCTTCTTCTGAGCGCACCCGTCCCTGTATCTACGGCTGAAAGCTGACCATGCTCACCCACGCCTCTTCATCGCGCCGTGCCCGGCGCCCTTTGTTAGGCCGGCTGCGCGCCACCGCGGCGGCCCTCACCTCCGCCGCCGTCGTCGTCTCCGGCGCGCAGCTCGCGCCCCTGCCCGGCATCGGCCCGGCGGCCGCCTTCGCCGACGCCGCCGAGTACGACCTCGCGCACGCCGCGTCGGTCCGCGCGGCCCAGTGCCTGCTCACCACCATGCAGCGCAAGGGCGGCCAGGGCATGAAGGCCGTCGCCCGCGCCGGGCTGGGCGGCGCCGACGACGTCCTGCTGCGCAACGCCGCCGACGACTACTGGGCCGACCCGCCGACCCCGCTGCACACCGCCTTCGACCAGGACGAAGAGTGGACCGGGGCCAAGCTGGACGAGCTCAACGACCGACACTACGTGTGGGAGGAGTCGCTCGCCGTCCCGCCCCCGAAGGGGTACACGGACGCCGCGTTCCAGACGATCAAGGACAGCCCGTTCAGCAAAGTGGGTCTGTCCTCCTGGATCTCCAACCAGTTCTGGCAGACAGAGGACGACTTCTACGCCGACCAGACCCCGCGGGCCGCCAAGGAGTCCGTGGACGCGGTCAACAAGATCGCCGCGGAGCGTTACCCGGCCGGTGGCGACGACGAGGAGGGGCGGCAGGCGTGGAAGGACCTGACCGCCGACCACCCCATGTACGCCGACGACGCGCGGGCCTTCCTGGAGCGCGGTGGCTTCCCGACCGGCGCCCCCGATCCGGACAGCATGGAGTTCCGGGTCGACGTCGAGAATCTCAAGGCCCGCTACGCCTCCTGCACCACCGGCAACCCCGCGGACCCGCACGGGGTGCTGAGTGCCGAGTTCGCCACGGCGTCGGCGGAGTGGCAGCAGGAGGTCGACGGTCAGCGCGCCCAGCGTGACACCATCCTCTCCGAGGAGGCCCAGGCCGCCGCCGACCTTCAGATCGCCTCCCAGGCCCTGGGCGAGGCGCTGGGCCAGTCGATCATCGGGAGCCGGCTGACCGAATGGCAGGCGTACTGGCTGAAGCAGTCGCCGGACGACCTGTCCTACCCGAGCGCGGCGGAGTTCGCCAAGGTCAAGAACGACATCGTCAAGGCCCAGGCGATGGCGCTCGGCCGGGTGTTCGTCGCCTCGCGTGCCGCGCAGTCGGCGCAGCAGCACGCCGCCGCGGCGGTGACCGCCCAGCAGGCCGCGTATGCCATCGCCGACGCCGCTCATCTTCCGCGTGGCCGGGGCCTGCTCTACGGCCAGCAGGCCGTCCAGGTCACCCGGGCCTCGGCCGCCGCCACGCTGGCCGTGGCCAAGGCCACCGAGACCGCCTCCAACGCCACCCGCGCCTCGGCCGCCGACAGCAAGACGCTGATGGCGCTGGCCGAGACCCAGGCGCACGCCTCGCAGGCCGAGTTCCGGCGGATGGCCGCCGAGGAGGCAGCGGCGCAGGCCAAGGCCGCCGCCGACGGCGCTGCCGTCCAGGCCGCCCTCGCGGTGGAGAACGCGGCCAAGGCCAAGAGCGCCCAGGCCAGGGCGGAGGCCGCCGAGCAGACGGCCAAGAACGCCGCCGCCGACGCCCGCGCCAAGCGGGAGATCGCCGAAGCCGAGCGCGACAACGCCGAGCAGCAGAAGGACATCGCCGCCAGGGAACGCCAGAACGCCGCCGCCGCGGAACAGCGGGCCCAGTCCGAGCGGCAGGTGGCGGCCACCGCGCTGGGCGACGCCCAGGCGGCGGGCAACGTCGCGGCGGGGAAGAAGAACGCCGCGCTGGAGGCCGAGCGCAAGGCCGTCACGGCACGCAACGACGCCCTGCAGGCCGAGGACCAGCGGGACGCCGCGCTGGCCAAGGCCGCGGCCGCGGAGGCGCACGCCGCGGCCGTGGAGGGCACCGACGCCGCCGAGGACGCCAGGGCCGCGGCCACCCAGGCCCGCTCCGCCGCCGACCGGGCCACGACCGCCGCGGTCAACGCCCGCCGCGCCGCCGACGAGGCCACCACCGCCGCGACCGCGGCCCGCGAGGCGGCCACCAAGGCGGAAGCCTCCGCGTCCCGCGCGCGTGCGGCCTCCGACGCGGCCCAGCGGGACGTGACGATCACCGAGGCCTCGGTCAAGAAGGCCCACGCGGCGGCGGCCGACGCCATCAAGGCCTCGTGGGACGCGGCCATCAACGTCCGCGACGCCGAGGAGTACGCGAAGACTGCCAAGGCCAAGGCGGTGCAGGCCAAGGTGGACGCGGCCGTCGCGCACAAGGAGGCCGACG
This sequence comes from Nonomuraea helvata, assembly GCF_039535785.1. Taxonomy (NCBI): domain Bacteria; kingdom Bacillati; phylum Actinomycetota; class Actinomycetes; order Streptosporangiales; family Streptosporangiaceae; genus Nonomuraea; species Nonomuraea helvata. Next base: position 854,260 of record NZ_BAAAXV010000001.1, on the reverse strand, counting down.
CCGCGCACGCCAGCGCGGTCAAGACCGCCGGATTCGCCTACGCCACCGCCCAGGCGGCGCTGGCCGCCCGCGACTCGTCCGCTCAGGTGATCAAGCCGGCCAACGACGCCATCGAGCTCGGCTCACCGTACAAGGAGACCGACGCCTCCGCGGGCCTGGCCGTGCTGACCGCCCAGGCATCCAAGACACTGGCCGCCCAGCAGGCTGCCGTCGCCCAGGCCAAGGCCGCCCAGGCGAAGAAGGCCGCCGCCGAGGCCGCGGCGCTCGCGGCCCAAGCCGACGCCGACGCCAAGGCGGCCGCCACCGCGGCGGCCGACGCGGCGGAATCCGCGGCCAGGGCCGTGGCCTCCCTCGCCACGGCGCGGGACGCGGCGGCCGAGGCGGCAGCGGCGGCCAAGGCGGCGGTGAAGGCCGAGGCCAACACCGTCGAGTACGACCGCCAGGCCACCGCGGACGCGGCCGCCGCCGACGCCGCCGCCACCGCGGCGGAGGAGTGCGCCGGCGACGCCCGCAACTCGGCCGACGAGGCCGAGCTGGACGCCGCCTCCGCTCGCGAGGCCGCCACCGCGGCCGAGAACGACGCCGCCAAGGCCCGCGACGTCGCCACCCAGGCCGAGAAGGACGCGGCGACCGCCGAGGCCGCGGCGGCCCGCGCACGCGAGGCCGCCCAGGAGGCCCAGGAGGCAGCCCGGCGCACGGAGGAGGAGGCGGATCGGCAACGCGAGTCCGAACAGGCCTCCGAGCAGGGCCCCACGGGCCTGCCCGGCGTGATCGCCCTCACGTGGGAGCCCTGGTACGAGGCCAACCCGAAGAGCGACTGCGTGGGCGATTCGGGCTGCGACATCGACCTTGAGCACCACATGTGGGGGACGCAGGAGTACTTCCTGGTCTCCTGTCCCTCGTCCGGCCACGAGATCGCCGACTGCCCGGTGGCCCTGGAGCTCGACTATCTCGGCAGCGCCCCGTTCGACGTGCGCTTCACCAGGCGCGAGCACATCGACGGCAAGGAGCTGAGCCGCGCCATCCTCGAGGGCTTCATGAAAGCGTTGGTCCACGACTACGTGGGCTGCTGGCGCAAGGTCTCCGGCACGGGCGGATCGACCGCCAACTGCGCCTGGGCCATCGGCGGCATCGTCGTCCCGCCGATGATCACGGCTGGATACAGGTACGCGGTGGGCATGCGCGCGGCGCTGCGCGACGGCGGCTCCATCGCCAAGGCCCTGTTCGAGCTCCGCAGGTCCGGTCTGCCCGCCCAGGCGGTGGCCGGCCTGGAGCGCACGGTGGGTGAGACGCTGGCGGCCGGCAAGTGCTTCCCCGCCGGAACGCTCGTCGAGACCGAGCACGGCCCACGCCGCATCGAGGACATCCGGGTCGGCGACCGGGTCTGGTCGGCCGATCCGGCGACCGGTAAGCGGAGTCTGCGCGCGGTCACCCGGCTGTTCCACCGAACGGCCGGCTCACTGGTACGGATCACCACGGCCGACGGCACCCTGTCACCGACCGAGGGTCATCGCTTCTGGGTGCGGGGCCGGGGATGGACCCCCGCGGAGGACCTCCGCCCGGGCGACCCGCTCCAGACGGACTCCGGCGCGACCGAGCGAGTCGTCGCGGTCTCGGCGGTGGACGGCCCGGTGGACGTGTACAACTTCGAGGTCGAGACCGACCACACGTACTACGTGTACGCGGGCTCGACACCGATCCTGGTGCACAACGACTGCGTGACCCCTTTCGTCACCGTCAAGCCCGGCGACCACGTCGTTCTGGGCATCAACCCGCACTCCGACAACCTCGCCAAAAGTATCCCCGGGGCTTATACGTTCAACAACCCCGCCCTGAAGTTCCCGGACTCCGCCAATCCCCAAGGACGCCCCCTCTGGATGACTGGGGTCTCGTCGGCGATACGCGATGAACGGGTCCGGGTCACCGTGACCTTGGACGGCGTCATGCGTGACGTCAACAAGGGGATTCCTGCCGCGGACGCCGACGAGGCGGTGTCGATTCTGCTGAAACGGGCCGACGACAACGACCTGCTCCACGATTGGGAGGCGGCGGCGAACAACTCCAACGGCCTTGGAACCGCGTGGGAACTGATGGACATCCGGCAATCTGTCAAGGCCGGAACGTCCGAATGGGAGTGGATCGACTTCCGGATGACCGTCGACGGGGAGGTCAAGCAGGTGTTTCCGCGCAACCCCCTGACCAACTGAACACAGGGATCGGCCGTTCACTGGGCGGCCGGTCCACCCCACCCGCCTGGCGCTCATGGCGGGCTAGACGGCCACGCCGGCGGGGACGCGGGTGTGCAGCAGCTCGAACCAGACCGTCGTCGTGCCGTCCTCCCGCGTGAAGCCCCAGCGGTGGCTGAGCGCCTCGATCAGCGGCAGGCCCCGCCCGCTGGTGGACTGCGCGCTCGTACGGCACACGCACGGCGGCCCGTCCGACCCGGCGTCCGACACGAGCACCCGCACCGCCGTCTCCGAACTGGTCATGGTCACCGTGAACGAGCCGCCCGACCCGGACCTGGTGTGCAGGATCGCGTTGGTGGCCAGCTCGCTGGTGAGCAGCGCCACGTCGTCGTACAGGGGATGGTCGCGGCCGAGCGCGGCGGTCACGAGACCCCTGGCCCTGGACACCTGTGACGGAACGCCCGGCAGTCTTGCCACCAGATCCCCGGAGCCGTTCCCGTCGAGGCGATGAAAGTCCGGCGGTGCCACGGCGACCTCCCCCAAATCGGCCCCAATATCCAGCGACGTTATGAGACGCGCCGGCGGCGCGCCGGAGGCTACCGCGAAAAGGTAGGAAAGGCCTTGCTGGCAGCCGCCTGCGCGACAGGGGATGCCGACCGAGTACGCTGCGATCGACGAGTCGTCCGGACCGTGGGGGAGAGCGTGGGAGGTCGCGTGAGCAGCCTCGAGGCCGTGTGGGTTCAACCGTACGACCGGCCGGGGGCCGCGGTCGTGACCGGCGTCTTCGACATCCTGCACGTCGGCCACGTGCGCTACCTGCGGGCTGTGGCCGAACGAGGGCTGCCGCTCGTCGTCGGCGTCGAGGACGATCCCCGGGTGCGGGCGTGGAAGGGGCCGAGCCGTCCGCTCAACCCCGCGGAGGAGCGGGCCGAGGTGCTGGCCGCGCTCCGGTTCGTGAGCGGCGTGTTCATCGTGACGGGGCCGCCCGAGGCGCACGGGCCGGAGGACTACATCGACCTGCTGGGGCCCATGCGTCCGGGGGCGCTCGCCCACACGGCGGGCGACCCGCACGCGGGCGCCCGCGCCGCCGCGGCGGCCATCCTGGGGAGCGAGTGCTGGGAGATGGCCTCCATCCCCGGCCGGTCCACGACCCGGATCGTGAACGCGGTGAGCAAGGGCTAGCGACCGGCCTGGGCCTTGTGCGGGAGTCGGTGACCGGACGGGCGGCCAAGATCGCGTAATCTCTCCTGACATGACGGCCGATCTGGTGGCGAGACGCGTGACGAACCTCCTGGCACCGCAGGTGCTGGTGATCGTCATGCCCCCCGTCGTCGGCCTCGTCGCCCAGGGGTGGAGCGGGGCCGCGTGGGGCCTGCTGGCCTCGGCGTTCTGCGGCGGCGTGCCGGCGGCGGTGATCGCGCTGGGCGTGCGGTCGGGCCGCCTCGACTCGCACCACATCGTGGACCGCGCCCGCCGCACCGGCCCGCTGCTCGCCGCCGTGGCTGCCGTCCTGGCGGCGCTGGCGCTGCTGGTCGTGATGGGCGCGCCGACGCTGCTCGTCGCCACCGTGACGGCGATGCTGGCCGCGCTGGCCGTGACCGTTCCCGTCACGCTGCGCTGGAAGATCTCCTTCCACGCCGCCGTCTCCGCGGGCACGGTCGTGGTGCTCGCCCACGTGCTGCCCTCCTGGCCGACCGCGCTGGCCGGGGCCGCCGTCGTGGCGCTGGTGTGCTGGGCGCGGGTACGTCTCACGCACCACACCTGGCCCCAGGTGGTCGTGGGGGCGGCGGCCGGGACGCTGACGACGTGGGGGGACGCTGGCCGCGTTCGGCGTGGGCTGACCCCGGAGGCGCCCCGGCGGGCCCCGGAGGCGCCCCGGCCGGCCGGAACACGGAGGCACCCCGGCGGGCCGGAATAGTGGTGGTATTCCCGGGGTTGCCGCGAACATGGACGTCACGAACCGCGGCCGGGTGCGCGTCGAGCGCACGGCCAAGCGTGTGAGGGCTTATCTCGGCGGCCGGGTGGTGGCCGACACCACCTCCGCTCTCCTGGTGTGGGAGGTCCCGTACTACCCCACCTACTATTTCCCGCTGGCGGACGTGGACGAGTCCGCGCTCAAGGCCACCGGCGCCACCAGTCACTCGCCGAGCAGGGGCGACGGCCTGGTGCACACCGTCACCTCGGGCACGGCCGAGGCGGCGGACGCGGCGCTCGTCTACCGCGACTCGCCGCTGGAGCAGATCCGCGACCACGTCCGTTTCGAGTGGGACGCCATGGACGCCTGGTTCGAGGAGGACGAGGAGGTCTACGTCCACCCGCGCGACCCGTACACCAGGGTCGACATCCTGGCGAGCTCGCGGCACGTGCGGGTAGAGGTGGACGGCGTCACCGTGGCCGACTCCCGCAGCCCGCGCATCCTCTTCGAGACGGGCCTGCCCGCCCGCTTCTACCTGCCGAAGACGGACGTACGGCTCGACCTGCTGGAGCACACGGACACGGTGACGCACTGCCCGTACAAGGGCACGGCGGAATACTGGACGGTCAACGGCAAAAAGGACCTCGCCTGGTCCTATCGGACGCCGCTGCCGGAGAGCGAGAAGGTCGCCGGGCTGATCGCGTTCTACAACGAGAAGCTCGACATCTACCTGGACGGCGAGCTCCAGGAGCGCCCGAAGTCCAAGTTCGCCTGAGCTCAGGCAGAGGGGGTCCAGCGGGGGTCGCGGCCGAGGTAGCGCAGGAGCGCCGCCACGTCGTCGTCGCCAGGCTCCGGCTCCAGCACGGCCGCGTACGCGCCCCAGGCGCGGAGCGGCTCGACGATCTCCTGCGCCACCTTCAGCAACGGGCGGGCCAGGTCGGGCGTCAGCGGCGACGCCTGACCCGTGGCGACCGCGATGTCCCAGGCGTGCACGGCCGCGTCGAGCGCGCACGCTGCCGAGCCGGACCACGGCGACATCTTGTGCGGCGGCACCGGAGTGGGCACCTCGACGGCGCCCTGGTCGACGCCGGCCCATGCCCTGGCCGAGCGCGCCAGCGCGTCCTCGGTGAACGCCGCGGGGTCGCCCTCCAGCTCGCCCGACGGCTCGAACGGGTTGAAGGCGGGGCCGGGCTCACCGGTGATCGCGGCGGCGAAGCCGATCTGGTCGCCTGCCGCGTGCTGGAGCACCTGCGTGACGTCCCAGGCCGAGCAGGGCGTCGGGAGGTGCCAGGCCGTGGCGGGAACGGCGCCGACGACCCGGCGCAGCGCCTCGTGCGAGGCGTCCAGTACGTCCCAGCCGCTGGTGGTGTGGTCGCTCATCGGTGAGCCCCCTTTCGTCATGCCCTCACCCTATCAGAACGGAATGATTTGTTCCACTATTTCGCGCGCCCGCTGGAAACAGGGAGGGCGCGGAGCCGAGCCCCGAGCCAGGGGGCGGGAGCTCAGGACGGCGATGGGCTGCATCGAGCTCGCCGCGGGCGGGAACGCGGGCGCGCCGCTCGTCCGGCCTGACGGCTCGTCGCCTGGGCGGGTGGGCGCGACGGGCTCGGCGACGCGCCCACCACGTGGTTCGGCCCCGCGGCGTGACGCGGCGGGCGGTCAGGTGAAGAGACGGGCGAGGACGCGCGTGCCGAACTCCAGGCCCTCCACCGGCACCCGCTCGTCCTTGCCGTGGAACATCCCGAAGTAGTCGAGGTCCGGCCGGAGCATCAGAGGCGCGAAACCGTACCCCTTGATGCCGATCCTGGCGAAGGACTTCGCGTCGGTGCCGCCCGCCATCACGTACGGCACCGGCCGGGCGAGCGGGTCCTCGGCCACCAGCGCGCCCGCCAGCGTGTCGAAGAACCCCGAGGGGTACGGGGCGTCGGGCGCGTCCTCCAGGTTGACGAACTCACGGGTGATCTTCGGGCCGAGCAGCGCGTCGATCGTCTCCAGGAACTCCTCCTGCGTCCCCGGCATGTAGCGCCCGTCCACGTGCGCCTCGGCCGTCGAGGGCACCACGTTCACCTTGTAACCGGCGTCCAGCATCGTCGGGTTCGCCGAGTTGCGGATCTGGCTCTTGAACAGGCTGCCCAGCGGGCCGAGCCGGGCCGCCTCCTCGTCCAGGCGGTCGAGGTCGATCGGCCGGCCGGTGATCTCGGACAGGTGCTGGATGAGCGCCGCGACCGACGGCGTCAGGCGTACCGGCCACTGGTGGGAGGCCAGCCGCGACAGCGCGTGCACCAGCGTGGCGACCGGGTTGTCCACGGGAGGCCGCGAGCCGTGGCCCGCCACGCCGTGCGCGGTGAGCTTCATCCAGGCGGTGCCGCGCTCGCCGACCGCGATCGGATAGACCCGGTGCCCGCCGGAGGCCACGCTGAAGCCGCCCGACTCGCTGATCGCCTCCGTGACGCCGTCGAACAGCCCCCGGTGCGCGGTGACCGCGTGCCGCGAGCCGTAGTCGCCCGTCGCCTCCTCGTCCGCCAGGAACGCCAGCACCAGGTCGCGCTTCGGACGTACGCCGCGGGCCGCCAGGTCGAGCACGGTCGCGAGCGTCATCGCGCACGAGCCCTTCATGTCGACCGCGCCCCGCCCGTACACGCAGCCGTCGGTGATCTCGCCGGAGAACGGGTGCATCCGCCACTCGGCCGGGTCGGCGGGCACCACGTCCAGGTGGCCGTGGACCAGCAGCGCGTCGGGGGAGTCGCCGTCGATCCTGGCCACGACGGTGGTCCGCCCCGGCGCCGACTCGAACACCACCGGCTCGATGCCGGCGTCCGCCAGCAGCGTGGCCACGTACTCGGCGGCCGGGCGCTCGCCCGAGCCCGGGTTGGTGGTGTCGAACCTGATCAGATCCGAGCAGATCTCGGCGACGCTCTTCACGCTCTCCCCTTCAGTGTCAGCGGCGGCACCTCAGGCGTCTCCATCCCGAAGATCAGCCCGTAGAAGGCCAGCTCGGCCTCCAGCACCGCGACGATAGTCTCCTCCCTGCGCCAGCCGTGCTGCTCGCCGGGGTAGGTGAGCAGGGCCCACTCCTTGCCATGTTTGTCCAGCTCCGCGGTGAACCGCTCGGCCTGGCTCACGTCCACGATCGCGTCCTCCAAGCCGTGCAGCATGAGGCACGGGCCCGAGGTGCGGTAGGCGTTCAGGAGCGGCGAGCGCTCGGTATAGCGGTCCCGCGTCTCGGGCAGCGGGCCCACCAGCCCGTCCAGGTACCGCGACTCGAAGTCGTGCGTCTCGGCGGCCCAGCTCTCCGGGTCGGTGATCGCGTAGTGCGCGACCCCGCCCGCGAACACGTCGCTGTGCACGAGCGCGGCCACCGTGGTCCAGCCCCCGGCGCTGCCGCCGCGGATCGCGAGCTTGGCGGCGTCGGCGCGGCCCAGCTCGACCAGGCCCCTGGCCACCCTGGCGCAGTCCTGCACGTCCACGACGCCCCACTGGTGGCGCAGCCGTTCGCGGTAGGCCCGGCCGTACCCCGTCGACCCGCCGTAGTTGACCACGGCCACGCCGATGCCCCTGCTGGTGAAGTACGCGATCTCCAGGTCGAGCACGACCGGGTGGCTGCCGGTGGGGCCGCCGTGCACGAAGATCACGTACGGGCCGGGGCCCTGGGCGCCGGCCGGCGGGTAGAGGTGCGCGTGCACGCCCTCGATCGTCACGGCCTCGGGAGCGGGGAGCAGGTCGCGGTCAGGGAGCGGCTTGCGGGCCGACACGACCTCCCACGCGCCGCCCTCCTCGAGGTCGGCGAGGGTCACTTCCAGCGGCGTGTACGGGGTCGCTCCCACGCTCGCCACCTTGCCGCCCGCGACCGACACGGTGGACGACCAGTAGGTGGCCGGGCCGCCGATCTCCCGCAGGCCGCCGGTCTCCGGGTCCAGCACGCCCAGACGACGGTGGTCCGGGGTGCCGTACACGACGGCCAGTTCACCCGTGTCCGCGATGGCCAGGTACGTCATGCCGGGCTTCCACGCCGCCGCGCCGAACTCCAGCTCCATCGGGGTGAGGTTCCGGCCGGGGGAGCCGTCGAGGTGGACGAGGTGGACGTTCCACCAGCCGGTGGGGTCGGTCACCGCGTACAGGCTGGTGCCGTCGCGCCACTCGGCCTGCGCGACCGACTCCTCGGGGCCTCCGGCGACCACCCGGTACTCACCCGCCGTGCCGTCCTCCCGCAAGGGGGCCACGCAGAGCTCGGTGCCGTCCCAGGGCATGTTCGGGTGGTCCCACCCGATCCAGGCGACGTGGCGGCCGTCGGGGGACAGGCGGGGGTTCATGAGGAAGTGCTGGGCTTCGACGATCACCTTGGCGGGGCCGCCGTCGAGGGGCACCGCCACCAGGTCGCGCACGTCGTCCGTCTCGCGCACGGCCCAGACCTCGTCGCGGCCGGGCGGGAGGTACAGGTCCGCGTAGCGTGCCGGCCCCTCCGGGGTGAGCGGCACCGGCACGCCGGACTCCTGCGCGGCCGCGGCGTCGAGGCGGTAGAGGCGCTGGTCCGCCCAGTTGGTGAAGACCAGGCCGCCGCCGGGCAGCGGGCGCCAGGAGCGGCCGCCGTACTCGATCACCCGGTTGCGCGCGTTCCAGCCCTGCGGCAGCGCGTCCGTGCGGGTGCCGTCAGGGAGGCGGCGCACCACGCAGCGCCGCCCGCCCTCGTGCGGGCGCGGCTCGTCCCACCAGACCTCCACACCGGAGGGCGTGGCCACCGCCTCCACCCAGAGCGGGCCGCCGTCGGTACGGGCCACGTCGATCGGTCGAATGCTCATCAACTCACCAATTGCCGTCGGTACAAGGAGGAAGGGGATGCTCTGGCGGGTGGAGGACGTACGCGATGCCCCCGCTGCCCGAGCTCCTCAACCACACGTTCTCGAACGCTGCCCGCGGATAGATCCTCCGAACCGTGGCGTCGTCGGGCGCGGCGGGGTCGTTCACGATGACGTCGCCCGCGGCCGTGAAGCCGGTGACGACCAGGATGTGGCCGTCGGTGGAGTAACAGGAGCCGGGCAGCTCGTGCGCCTTGAACGACTGCGAGGTGATCACCGGGATCCCGGAGCGTACGAACGCCGCCAGCTCCACCGCCGACCGGAGCCGCGTCACGAACCCGGCCAGCCCGTACCGCCCCGCGTACGCCACGTTGAACGGCCAGTTGCCGGTGCCCAGGTAGCTCGTGTCGTACGTGCCCATGGCCGCGTGGTCCACCATGGGCGCCGGGTCGCCGTCCCCCACCCAGGCCAGCTCGGCGGGTCCGGGGCCGCGGCCCCAGTAGCCGAGCACCATGGCCACCGAGGTCGGGCCGCACCAGTTGACGCCCCCGCCGTCCCACCGCAGGTGGTGCCCGGCGTGCGCGTGCTGGGAGTGCCGGGGCACCGCGAGCTCCATCGGCTCCGCCGCGCCGGGCGCGCTGGGCACCACAGGACGTTGCGGCACGGCCGAGGCCATCACCCCCAGCCCCGTCACGCGCGCGCCCGCGCCGTGCGAGGTCACCCGCACCTGGTACGACACCACCGGCCGCCGGGCCACGAACGTGTCCACCGCCACGTCGCCGTTCTCGTCGCCCTGGCCGGGGACGGACGTCCGCGGTTCGCCGTGCTCGGACCAGCGGCCCATGACGTACCACTTGGTGAGATCGCCCAGCTCGGTCCTGGCCCGCAGCGCCACCTCGATCCAGGAGCCCGGCGGGGTGCGCGCGGTCCACGAGGCCACGAGCTGGGTGGCGGAGAACCCGATCCGGCGCTCATCACTGCTCCACGAATCACCCGCGGACACGGCGAAGCGGGCGAAGGCGACGCGGGCCAGATCGACGGTGAGCACCAGCGACATTCTGCTTCCGCGCTCGGTGCCGCACATCGGATGGTTTACGTACCAGCCCGATTGTGTCGGTGATGATCTCTATGGTTCGGGTCATGACTCACGCGATACAGGCATACGCCTACGCGGGCCCCTCCGTGCTCGACGACGGCAGGCTCGCCCTCTCGACCTCCGGCGGCACGGCGTTGTCCGGGCCGCGCACGCATCCCCGGTTCTTCAGCGGGCTGCTCTCCCAGCCGGCCCCGGCCGCGGCCGGGCTGCTCGCCGTCGCCGACGTGGCGCTCGCCCGCTACCACCAGCCGAGGCCCGGCTGGACCCGCGACCCGGTGGTGACCTGCGACGGCGGGCGGCTGCGGTTCGAGTCGTTCTCGGCGTGCGGCGGCGTCTACGCCCGGCTCGACGTGCTGGAGCTCGACGGCGACGTGCTCGACCGGGGCACCACCAACGTCGACGTCAACGGCCCGCTGCGCGAGTCCCTCGCCAGGGTGGGCAGCCGGGACCCGCTCCACCTCGGCGTCGGCCCCGACGAGCTGACGGTCACCACGCTGGACGGCGCGGTCGTGGAGAAGAAGGTGCCGCTGCCGTCGCGCTGGCTGCGCGGATTCGCGGAGGTGCAGGTGATCGCCGCCGGGTTCGACCTGCGGGCCGAGCTGGGCGGCCCGCAGGCCGTCCGCTTCCTGCGCTCCCTGCCCAAGAGCGCCCGCTCCACCGTCTGGGCCGTCCCCTCGGGCCGCGACCTGCGCCTGTCCGGCGGCCCCGCACGCGGCGGCGTCTGTCTGTCGGGCGCCGGGCGGGTGGCCACGCTGATGCCGCTGCTCAGGTTCGCCAAGGCACTGCGCGTGTACGGCCCCCCGGCGACCATCGAGGGCGGCTCGTCCACCGCGAGCGCGTGGGAGCTCGAGCTGCCCGGCATGCGCTACACCCTGGCCGTCTCACCGGAGCCCTGGCGCGGCTTCTCCGGCGAGGGCGCCGTGCTGTCCGACCTGTCCACCGACGAGGCCGCCGGCGACGCCGACGTGGTGGGCATGCTGCTCAACTTCGAGCCCACGGTCGAGCTCGGGCTGCTCGCCGACCGCTCCGGCCTTTCCGTCGAACGTGTGCGCGCCGCGCTCACCCAGCTCGGCACGGCCGGCCGGGTCGGCTACGACCTGCACGAGGCGGCGCACTTCCACCGCGAGCTGCCGTACGACAAGGAGCAGGTGGCCCAGCTCAACCCCCGGCTGACCGCCGCCCGCGCGCTGGTGGACTCGGGGGCCGTGCGGCTGACGGGGGAGACCGCCGAGGTGACCACGGACGGCGGGGTGCGGCGGGTGCGCATCGCCGAGGGCGAGTGCACGTGCCCATGGTGGTACGACCACCAGGGGTCGCGCGGGCCGTGCAAGCACGTGCTGGCCGCCCGGATAGCCGCCCGCGTCGCCGTGGACGTGACCCTCTGACCCCGTGAAAGGCCGGGGTCAGAGGTACAGGCCGGTGGACTCGTCGCCCGGCTGGGTGGTGATCTCGCGGCCCGCGCGCAGGGCGTACAGCTCCGCCAGCGTCGCCCCCGACGCGCTCACCCCCTTCGACGAGCCGAGCCACGCGACGGCCTCCTCCTTGGTCAGCGCCCCCACCTCGACCTGCGCCAGGCACCGCCCTGGGCGGACGACGGCGGGGTGGAGGCGGGCGAGGTCCTCGTTGGTGGTGATCGCCACCAGGACGTCGCGGCCCTGGCCGAGCAGGCCGTCCGTCAGATTGAGCAGCCGCGAGAGCCCCTGACCTGCCTGGGCCTTGGCGCCCGAGCTGATCAGTTCGTCGCAGTCCTCCAGGACGAGCAGCCGCCAGCGCTGCGTGTCCTCGTCGGAGTCGTAGCCGACGGCCACCTCCATCAGGTAGCCGGGCTCGTTGAACAGGCGCTCGGGGTCGAGCACGCAGTCCACCTGGCACCAGTCGCGCCACTGCTTGGCCAGCGCCCGCAGCAGCGTGGTCTTGCCGGTGCCCGGCTCGCCGTGCAGGAGGATGAGGCGGCCGTTCACGTCGGCAGGGGTGATCGACATGAGCCTGTCGAGTGCCGGGCGGACCTTGGCCGAGTAGTTCTTGCTGATCTCGTCCCAGGGCTGCGCGGTGATCGGCTTCTCGGAGCGGGTGCCACCGTGCATGCCGCGCCACCAGAAGCCCATCTCGACGTGGTCGACCTCCGGCATGGCCTCTTCGGCGCCCTCGATGCTCTCCGCGAGGACGCTCTTGGCCAGCTCCTCGTCCACGGCCGTCACGCTGACGGTGGCCGTGCGGTTGCGGTGGCGTACGACGCGCAGGGTCCAGCCGTCGCCGCAGATGAGCCGCGACTCCGACCCGTCCTCGACGCGCGCGGTACGCAGCACGCGCCCGCCGGCGGGGCTCAGCGGGGCGTCGGGGCGTACGCGCTCCAGATTGGCCAGACGGGACCACGGCTGCGCGCCCGTCGCGAACGGCGACAGGGCCAGGGCGTCGATGACGTCGATGGCGGAGTCGGCGTCGTCGATCCAGATGTTCATCGGGAGTTCAGAGGACTCCGGGCTGGGGAACGGCACCTCCCTGATCACGGACATAACGGTAATGATCCAGCCTCGAGCCGTCACATGTCGAAGGGTTTAGCCGAAAAAACTCCCTAAGGTTGGCCCTTCTGGAGCTCGCCGGTCTGAGTGACGAGGTCGTAGCCGGGGACGTCTCGCCAGGTGTAGGTGAGTGCGTCGCCGTTCTTGACGAGCCAGATGGTGCCCGGGATGCAGCCGCCCTCGTTCGCTCCCAGCGAGAACGTCAGCTGCTTCTCCTCCACCTTGGTCAGCTTGATCGTCCCGCTGCAGCTCTCCGGCGGGTTCTTCTCGCTCCACGACGCGGTGGACGCACCGGGCTTCAGCACCACGGTGTTCTCGGCGCCGTCGGCGTCCATGGGGTTCGTGCTGGTGGTGTGGCCCGTCCACGTCCCGGCGAAGGCGGCGGGAATCTTGAGGTTCTTGCCGGGGGCCGCGGTCGGGGGGCCGGACGCCGACGCGGACGCGGACGCTGAGGGGGACGCTGAGGAGGGCTCTGAGGGGGGATCTGAGGGGCGCGCGGTGGTCGAGGCCGATGGAGGTGAGGTGGCCGAGGTGGTGCGGTCGTCGTCTCCCGAGGGCCGGGTCGGGGTGCGGTTGAGATAGAGGGTCGTGGCGACGGTCGCGGTCAGGACCACTGCCACCGCCACCGAGGAGCCGATGAGCAGGCCCCGGGAACGGGCGCGCCCCGTCCCACGGGTGTCCGCCGCCCGGGACCCCGGCCCGGTCTGGTGCGCCGCCCCAAGCTGCGGCCCGGTCTGGTGCGCCGCCCCAAGCTGCGGCCCGGTCTCGTACGCCGCCCCGGGACGTGGCCCCGGGGCGTGGGGGTTGACCAGGGACACCATGAGCTGCTGCGCCGTGGGGCGGCGGGAGGGGTCCTTGGCCAGACAGGACGCGATCAGCCCGCGCAGGCGTGGCGGCAGCGCGGACAGGTCCGGCTCCGCGTGCAGCACCCGGTGCAGCACGGCGGGCACGGTGTCCGCCCCGAACGGGCTCGTGCCCGTGGCCGCGTACAGCATCGACGAGGCCCAGGCGAACACGTCGGAGGCGGGCGAGGCCGGCGAGCCGCTGATCTGCTCGGGCGCCAGGTAAGCGGGAGTGCCGATCAGACCCGACGTCAGCGTGGCCGCCCCCTCCGCCCGGGCGATGCCGAAGTCCACCACCCTGGGCCCGTCGGGGCCGAGCAGCACGTTGGCCGGCTTGAAGTCGCGGTGCACGATCCCGGCCGCGTGGATGGCGGCCAGCGCCGTGGCCGTGCCGACCGCCAGGCGTTCGAGGTCGCCGCCGCGCAGCGGGCCGCGCTCGCGCACCCGCTCGGCCAGCGAGGGGCCGTCCACGTACTCGCTCACGACGAACGGCCGCGGCCCGTCGGCCGAGACGGCGAGCACCCGCGCCGTGCAGAAGGAGGCGATGCTCTCCAGCGCCTCGAGCTCGCGTGCCAGCCTGGCCCGCGTCGTCCGGTCGCCCGTGCTCAACAGCTTGATCGCGACCGGCTCGCCCTCCGGGGAATGGGCGAGGTAGACCACGCCCTGCCCGCCCTCGCCGAGCCGGCCGGACAAGCGGTAGCCGCCCAGGGACGCCGGATCGTCTGGTGCCAGCGGGCTCGCCATGGGCGATACGTTACCGGTCTTCCGGCGTACTACCCCAAGATCCACCGGTACCTTGGGTCGTCACATAAATCACTCCTTGCACGGAGGTATGGGGGAAAGTGTCGAAGGTCACGTTCCGTGAGCGGGCGCGTTACTGGTTCGACAACACCATGTCCAAGGGGACCGCCTCGCTGATCGGCTGGCTGGCCGTGGTGTCGCTGACGCTGATCGTGATCGTGGCGGCGCTCACGCTCTGGCTCGCCCCCGACGAGCCGGACGGCGTGGCCGGCCCTGGGCACGTGCTCTGGATCGCGCTCATGCACGCGCTGACCCCGAGCAAGGTCGCCAGCGACAAGGGTTCTACGGCGTACATGGCCGTGATGTTCGCGGGGTCGCTCGGCGGTCTGTTCATCGTCAGCATGCTCGTGGGCCTGCTGTCGAACGGGCTCAAGCAGAAGGTGGACCGCCTGCGCAGGGGGCGCTCGCGGATCGTCGAGTCCGGGCACACGGTGATCCTCGGCTGGTCGGACCAGGTGTTCACGATCGTGGCCGAGCTGGTCAAGGCGCACGCCAGCGAGAAGGGCTCCGTCATCGCCGTCCTGGCGGAACGTGACAAACTCGCCATGGAGGAGGACATCCGCGAGGCGGTCGGCGACCTCGGCAGGACCCGGCTGGTCTGCCGCACGGGGCGGCCCACCGAGCCGCGCGACCTCGCGCTGATGAACCTGGCCAGCGCCCGCTCCGTCGTCGTGCTCTCGCCTGAGCGCAAGGACCCGGACGCGCACGTCATCAAGATCCTGCTCGCGCTGGCCAAGCGCGACGGCATGCATCCGCCGGTGGTCGCCGGGCTCACCTCCAGCCGCAACATCGCCGCCGCCCGCCTGGCCGGCGGCCAGGACGTGCACCTGGTCGACTCCGACGACACCGCCTCCAGGCTCATCGTGCAGTCCTCGCGCCAGTCCGGCATGTCCGTCGTCTGCATGGACCTGCTCAACTTCGACGGCGGCGAGATCTACCTGCGCACCCCCAAGAAGCTCGTCGGCGTCACGTACGGCGAGGCGCTGCACGCGTACCAGACCGCCTCCGTCATCGGCCTGCGCCGACCGGCCGGCGTCGTGCTGAACCCGCCCACGGACACCGTCATCAACGCCGACGACCAGGTCATCGTCATCGCGCACGACGACTCCCACATCCGCCTGGCCGCCGGCAAGCCGTCCCTGGACGAGGCCGCCATCGTCGAGGCGGCGGCGCCGCCCACCGAGCCCGAGCGCACGCTGCTGCTCAACTGGAACGGCCGGGCCGAGCAGATCGTCCGCTACCTCGACGGCTACGTCGCCCCCGGCTCCGTCCTGGAGGTCGCCGCCGACCACCCCAAGGCGGGCACCGGCCTGGCGGGCCTGAGGAACCTCACCGTGAACGTCAAGGACTGCGACACCACCGACAGGTACGCGCTCGAGTCGCTCGGCGTCGGCCTCTTCCAGCACGTCATCGTCCTGTCCGACGACCGCTTCGACCCCCACCACTCCGACACGCGCACGCTCATGACGCTGCTCCAGCTCCGCGACATGCAGAGCGCGCTCGGCGAGCACTACTCGATCGTCAGCGAGATGCACGACGAGAACAACCGCGCCCTGGCCGAGGTCACCGAGGCCGACGACATCGTGATCAGTGACACCGTCATCGGCCTGCTCCTCGCCCAGCTCGCCGAGAACCGGCACCTGGCCGACGTGTTCGGCTACCTGTTCGACTCGCGCGGCTCGGAGATCTACCCCCGCCCCGCCGGCTCGTACGTGACGACGGGGACGCGGGTGACGTTCTCCACGGTCGTGGAGGCCGCCAGGCGCAGGGGCGAGACCGCCATCGGCTACCGCAGTGCCCACGCACGCAACGTCCCGCCGCATTACGGCATCGTCCTCAACCCGGACAAGTCCGAGCCGATCGTGCTCCACCAGAGGGACTCGGTGATCGTCCTGGCGGAACGCTGACCTCGCCCGCCGTTCAGGTCACGGAAAGCGGGCGGAGCCGCCGTACATTGGCCCTGTGAGGACCATCGACTGGGTGGACGGCGCCATCGAGCTCGTCGACCAGACCCTGCTGCCGGACAAGTGCGTGATGCTGCGCATCCACACTGTGGACGATCTGGTGGACGCCATCCAGCGGCTGGCCGTGCGCGGCGCGCCCGCGCTCGGTGTGGCCGGGGCGCTCGGCGTCGTGCTGGCCGACGGCGACGCCGCGCAGATCGCCAGGCTCCGCGCCGCCAGGCCCACCGCCGTCAACCTCGCGTGGGGCGTCGACCAGGCCGTCGCCCACCTGCACGCAGGCCGCGAGGCGGTGCTCGCGGCCGCGCTGCGCGTGCGTGACGACGACATCGCCGCCTGCGTGGCCATGGGGGAGCGCGGGGCCGACCTCCTCGAAGGCGACCGGCTGCGGATCATGACGGTGTGCAACACCGGCGGGCTGGCCGCCGTCGAACGCGGCACCGCGCTCGGCGTCGTGCGGACGCTCCACGAACGCGGCCGGCTGGCCGAGGTGCTCGCACTCGAGACCCGCCCGCTGCTGCAGGGCGCCAGGCTCACCACCTGGGAGCTGGCCAAGATGGGCGTGCCGCACCGGCTCATCGCCGACTCGGCGGGGCCGTACCTGCTGGCCAGGGGCGAGGTGGACGCGGTGCTCATCGGCGCCGACCGCATCGCCGCCAACGGCGACACCGCCAACAAGATCGGCTCGTACGCCCTCGCGCTCGGCGCGGAGCGCGCCGGGGTGCCGTTCGTGGTGGTCGCGCCGGAGTCCACGATCGACCAGAACACCCTCTCCGGCGAGCACATCGAGATCGAGGACAGGGGAGCGGACGAGGTCGTGACCGTCAGAGGTGTACGCGTGGCTCCCGAGGGAACGCGAGCGCTGAACCCGGCCTTCGACGTGACGCCGCACGACCTCATCACCGCGATCGTGACGGACAGGCGGGTGATCCGGCCGTAGGTCAAATCCCACATCTTCAGGACCTGTCCGCGTCCCCCGCGTTACGCTCGGTGGTCCCGACCGCGACCCTCGGAGCTCACCATGGCAATCGACCTGGTGTTACGGCGCGACTGGAACGCCCGCGCGCCGCGTGGCGACTACACCCAGCTCGACTCCACCAAGGGAGTGAAAGTCCACTACACGGGCGGCACCGTCGATCCCGGCATCGTCCACGACCACAACGGGTGCGTCGCGCTGGTGCGCTCCATCCAGGCGTACCACATGGACGGCAACGGCTGGATCGACATCGGCTACTGCGTCGATGAGGAAACCGAAATCCTCACTCGGCAAGGGTGGAAGTCGTATCAAGAGCTGCGTGTTGAGGACATCGCACTCACGCTCAACCACGACACGGGAATGTCCGAGTGGCAGCCCGTGCTCGAAGTATGCGTATTCCCCGCCATGGAGCGGGAGATGATCCGGATGGAGGGCGTCTGCCACTCCTCCTTGACCACTCCCCATCACCGCTGGCCCGTGGAGCGTTACCGTCGGCGTACTGGGACCGAACGGCAGAAGGGCCCGAACGGAAAGTGGCTGCCGACGGGGAAGGCCAAACGTACGGTCACCAGCTACGAACGCCTATGGGTGACCACCGAGACGATCGGTTACTGGGACCGTGTTCCGATCGCGGCTTCCTGTGCCGATCTGCCAACTGAGTTGAAATGGTCGGATGCCTTCGTGGAACTGGTCGCATGGTTCTGGACTGAGGGGCACATCAAGCGCACCCGGCAGGGAGCGCAGAGCGGTGTCGCGATTTACCAGTCTCTGCGGAACCAGTCATATCTCATGCGCATTCGCACTGCGCTCCATAAGGTCTTCGGCCCTCCCGTCGATCGCTTCCCCCGGCGAGGCAGGACCACGGACGGCACTCCTCTTTGGAGGGAGGCGATCAACGATGATCTCGTTGAGTTCCATCTCTCGGTTGACGCGGGCAGGCAGCTGATCGATGTGGCGCCCGGCAGGGTGCCGGGATTCGAATTCCTCCTGTCACTGTCCCAGGCTCAGCTTGCCCTGTTCATAGAAACCTCCCTGGCGGCGGACAACGCCGGGTTCGATCTGCTCGCGCAGAAAGACCGGGCGGCTGCGGAGGCGTTCATGTTCGCCGTGCTGCTGTCAGGGTCGGGTGCATCACTTCGCCGCATACCGCCAAGGGGCACTACCAAGACGGATATGTGGCTGGTCACGATCCGGCGACAGCAGTACTTCATGCCCCGATCGGCTGCGCAACGGCGGAATGCCAATTTCACAATCCAGAAGGAGATGTATCACGGCCAGATCTGGTGTCCCCGGACTGAGAACCAGAGCTGGCTGGCTCGCAGGAAGGGGACGGTGTACTTCACCGGCAACACCATGATCGCTTGTCCGCACAGAAAGGTGTTCGAGGGGCGCGGCCTGCACCATCTGCCCGCTGCGAATGGCGCGGGCCTCAACTCCGGCCACTACGCCGTGCTAGGGCTTGTGGGCAACTCAGGACTTGTCCTGCCGCCCGACGGGGTGCTCCACGGGATCCTGGACGCGATCCAGTACCTGCGCGACCGGGGCAGCGCCGGCAAGGAGATCAAGGGACATCGCGACGGCTACTCCACCGACTGCCCCGGAGAGCCGCTCTACGCCTGGGTCCGCCGGGGCGCGCCCCGTCCCGGTGGAGGCACGGAGCCCGGGCCGGTCGCGCCGCCGTTCCCCGGGCGGCTGCTCACGTACCCGCCGGTGACGCAGGGCGACGACGTGCGCGCCTGGCAGGCGCAGATGAAGCGGCGCGGGTGGGTCCTGACGGTGGACGGGGCGTACGGCGCGGAGTCGCGCGACGTGTGCCGCAGATTCCAGCGCCAGCAGGGCGTCACGGACGACGGGATCGTGGGGCCGGTCACGTGGCGGCTGGCGTGGGAGGCTCCCGCCGCCTGAGCCCGACCTGGGTCAAACGCGTAGTATCCGACCATGGAAGTGGCAGCGGGTTTCGCGTCCGTCTCCCGGGACGACTGGCGGGCGTTGGCGGTCGAGGTGCTGCGTAAATCCGGGATCGAGGCAGCCTCGCCCGAGGAGGCGCTGTCCGGCCTCACCTATGACGGGGTGACGGTCGCGCCGCTCTACGACCAGGACGACCTGCCCGGAGATCCCGGGCTGCCCGGCGAGCCGCCTTACGTGCGCGGGACCCGGGCTGCGGCCGGCTGGGACGTGCGGCAGCGGCACGCGCTGGCCGACCCCGAGGCGGTGCTGGCGGATCTGGAGAACGGCGTCACGTCGCTCTGGCTGGTGGTGGGTGACGGCGCGATCCCGGTGGACGCGCTGGGCGCCGTGCTCAAGGACGTCTACCTCGACCTGGCCCCGGTCGTGCTGGAGGCGGGGGAGCGCGTGGGCGAGGCCGCCGAGGTCCTGTTCGGGCGCGGCGTCGCGGTGCGCGGCAACCTGGGGGCCTCCGCCTGTGCCGGGGGCGCGGGGCTGGAGCTGGCCCGGCGCTGTGTCGAGGGCTTCCCCGGGCTCAGGGCGGTGACCGTCGACGCCACGCCGTACCACGACGCGGGCGGCAGCGACGCCGAGGAGCTGGGCTGCTCGATCGCCCAGGGCGTCACAGAGCTGCGGGCGCTCACCGGCGGCGGCCTCTCCGTTGAGCAAGCGCTAGGGCAGATCGACTTCCGGTACGCCGCCACCGCCGACCAGTTCGCCACCATCGCCAAGCTGCGCGCGGCCCGCCGGCTGTGGGCGCGGGTCGCCGAGGTCTGCGGAGCCCCGGAGCACGGCGGGCAGCGGCAGCACGCGGTCACCAGCTCGGCCATGATGACCGCCCGCGACCCCTGGGTGAACATGCTCCGCACCACCCTGGCCTGCTTCGCCGCCGGGGTCGGCGGGGCCGACGCGGTCACGGTGCAGCCGTTCGACGCCTGTCTGGGCCTGCCGGACGCCTTCTCCCGCCGCATCGCCCGCAACACGCAGTCGCTCCTGCTGGAGGAGTCGGGGCTCGGGCACGTCGTCGACCCAGCAGGGGGCTCCTGGTACGTCGAGCGCCGCACCGCCGACCTCGCGGAGCGCGCGTGGGCCTGGTTCCAGGAGATCGAGGCGGCGGGCGGTATCGGGCGGGCGTACGAGCTGGTGTCCGGCCGGATCGCCGCCACCCGTGCCCGCCGCAACGACGACATCGCCCACCGGCGCTTCCCGATCACGGGCGTGAGCGAGTTCCCGAACGTCCACGAGAAGCCGGTCCGCCCGCCGTCCCCCGCGTCCGGGGCAGGGGCGCCGGAGGCCGGCGGAGGGTTGCCGCGGGTCCGGTATGCCGAGGCGTTCGAGGCGCTGCGGGACCTGGCCGACGCGCAGCCCGAGCGGCCCAAGGTGTTCCTCGCCACCATCGGGCCCGTCGCCGCCCACACCGCGCGGGCCTCGTTCGCCGCCAATCTCTTCCAGGCGGGCGGGCTCGACACCGAGAGCGCCGGTCCCGGGACGGACCCCGGGCAGATCGCCACCGCGTACGCCATGAGCGGCACCGCCGTCGCGTGCCTGTGCTCGTCCGACAAGCTCTACGCCCAGCACGCCCCCGCCGTCGCGGCCGCACTGCGCAAGGCCGGTGCGAGGAAAGTGTGGCTGGCGGGGAAGGGGGAGTACGAAGGCGTGGACGGAAACCTCTACGCGGGCTGCGACGCGCTGGCCGTGCTCCGCGAGACCTTCGACCACCTGGAGGTGACCCGATGATCCCGGACTTCTCCGGCATCCCGCTCAATGCCCTGCCCGAGGACGTCCCCGGGGAGCCGGAGCACGGCGGCGAGGTGTGGGAGACGCCGGAAGGGATCGGGGTCAAGCCGCTCTACACCGCCCACGACCTCGAGGGGCTCGACTTCCTGCGCACCTATCCCGGCGCGGCCCCCTACCTGCGGGGTCCGTACCCCACCATGTACGTCAACCAACCCTGGACCATCCGCCAGTACGCGGGCTTCTCCACGGCCCAGGAGTCCAACGCCTTCTACCGGCGCAACCTCGCCGCCGGGCAGAAGGGCCTGTCGGTGGCCTTCGACCTGGCCACGCACCGGGGGTACGACTCCGACCACCCCCGGGTCGCCGGCGACGTGGGCATGGCCGGGGTGGCGATCGACTCGATCTATGACATGCGGCAGCTGTTCGACGGCATCCCGCTCGACAGGATGTCGGTGTCGATGACCATGAACGGCGCCGTGCTGCCCGTTCTCGCGCTGTACATCGTGGCGGCCGAGGAGCAGGGCGTCGCGCCGGAGGAGCTCGCCGGGACCATCCAGAACGACATCCTCAAAGAGTTCATGGTCCGCAACACCTACATTTATCCCCCAGCGCCGTCTATGCGGATTATTTCGGATATTTTCGCTTATACGAGTGAAAAGATGCCGAAATTCAACTCCATCAGTATTTCGGGCTACCACATCCAGGAAGCCGGCGCGACGTGCGACCTGGAGCTGGCCTACACGCTCGCCGACGGCGTCGAATACCTGCGCGCTGGAGTCGCCGCCGGGATGGACGTCGACCGGTTCGCGCCGCGGCTGTCGTTCTTCTGGTGCATCGGCATGAACTTCTTCATGGAGGTCGCCAAGCTGCGGGCCGCCCGGCTGCTCTGGGCCAAGCTGGTGTCCGGCTTCAATGCGAAAAATCCGAAATCGCTGAGCCTCCGTACCCACTCCCAGACCTCCGGCTGGTCGCTGACCGCGCAGGACGTCTTCAACAACGTCGCCCGCACCTGCGTCGAGGCCATGGCCGCCACCCAGGGCCACACCCAGTCGCTGCACACCAACGCGCTGGACGAGGCCCTCGCGCTGCCCACCGACTTCTCCGCCCGCATCGCCCGCAACACCCAGCTCCTCCTCCAGCAGGAGTCGGGCACGACCAAGGTGATCGACCCGTGGGGGCGGCTCCTACTACGTCGAGCGCCTCACCCACGACCTCGCCGAACGCGCCTGGGCCCACATCCAGGAGGTCGAGGCCGCCGGCGGCATGGCCAGGGCCATCGAAGCGGGCCTGCCCAAGCTCCGCATCGAGGAGGCGGCCGCCCGTGCGCAGGCCAGGATCGACTCCGGGCGCCAGCCCGTGATCGGCGTCAACAAGTACCGGGCCGAGGGCGACGAGACCATCGAGGTGCTCAAGGTCGACAACAGCGCCGTACGCGCCCAGCAGCTCGACAAGCTGGCCCGCCTCAGGGCCGAGCGCGACCCCGACGCCGTGCAGCGGGCGCTCGACGCGCTCACGAAGGTCGCCGACAACCCCGCGCCCGGCCTGGAGCACAATCTGCTCAAACTGGCCGTGGACGCCGCCCGGGCCAAGGCCACGGTGGGCGAGATCTCCGACGCCCTCGAGCGGGTGTTCGGCAGGCACGCCGAGCCGGTACGTACCATCTCTGGCGTGTACCGCGACGAGTCAGGCCACTCCGACAACATCGAGCGCGTCCGCCGGGCCTGCGCCGACTTCGAACGGGCCGAGGGGCGCCGCCCGCGCATCCTCGTGGCGAAGATGGGCCAGGACGGCCACGACCGCGGCCAGAAGGTGATCGCCACGGCCTTCGCCGACCTCGGCTTCGACGTGGACGTCGGCCCGCTGTTCCAGACGCCGGAGGAGGTCGCCAGGCAGGCGGTCGAGGCCGACGTGCACATCGTGGGCGTGTCGTCGCTGGCCGCGGGGCACCTCACCCTGGTGCCCGCGTTGCGCGGGGCGCTGGCCGACCTCGACGCCGGCGACATCATGATCGTGGTCGGCGGCGTCATCCCGCCGGGCGACCACGACGAGCTGCGGGCGGCGGGCGCCGCCGCGATCTTCCCGCCGGGCACGGTGATCGCCGACGCCGCCCTCGACCTGCTGGACCAGCTGCGGGACCGTCACTAGATCCCGCTCCGGCACATCGTGACTAGGTGCGGGACCGTCAGTTGGTCCCGCTCTGGCACATCGTGACGGAGATCGTCCGCTGGGTCACGATCGGGGAGGTGATCCTGAGCGTGACGCGGTGGACGCCTCCGTTGCTCTGGAGGCTCTGCGGCGCGGCGAGGTAACGCTGGCCGTTCTCCGAGATGGTCGCCGACGAGCGGCCCACGGGCGTGCGGTCGATGTACCAGGTGTACCTGAAGTTCAGCGGCTCGCCGGTGCGCTGCACCAGCGCCTGGAGGGTCACCTCGCCGCCCGACCAGCAGTCGCCGTTCCTGGTGCCGCCCGCGCGGACGTAGACGAGCCTGAGCTGCCCGCTCGCGTCGGGCACCGCGGTTGACGTGGTGCCGTCGGTCGGCACCGTGCTCGGATCACCCTCGCTCTGCGGGCTCGCCCCAGGGGTACGCGTCCGCTTCGGCCGCTGCGACGGCGTGGACTTGGCGGACTTCGAGGCCGAGGGCGTGCTGCTCGCGACCGAGACGCTCTTGGCAGTGGGGGTCGTGGGGGTGAGCCACATGATGGCGCCGGCCAGGGCCAGCACGGAGACGCCGGAGGCGCCCGCGATGAGCACGATCTTCATGCGCCGCCGACCGGACCGTCGCGGCGGCGCGGGTGCGCCTGCGGGTGTCTCACCTGGTGCTCCGGCGGGCGCCCTGGCCGGGGTGTCTCCCGGCGCGAGGAGGCCGACCAGCGCCGAGTGCTGGGCCATCGCCGGCTCGGGCACCGGCTGCTCGCGAGCCGCCGCACGCTCGAACTCCGCCTGATGCTCGAACTCCGCAGGAACCGGTGTCACAACCGGGGCGCCCAGCGGGAACGCCGCCGGCCCCTGGCCGTGGTGCGCCCCCGGATCATGGCCGTAGTGCCCGGCCGGTTCTCGGGCGAAATGGGCGGCCGGTTCCTGGCCGTAGTGCGCGGCCGGTTCCTGGCCATGGTGCCCGGCCGGCTGCTGCCCGTAGTGCGCGGGCGGCTCCTGGCCGTAGTGCCCGGCCGGGTCCTGTCCGTAGTGCGCGGCCGGCTCCTGACCATAATGTCCGGCCGGTTCCTGGCCGAAGTGCCCGCCCGGCGCGGGCTGCGGCGCGGCGGGCTGGTCCGGGCTCTGGCGCGGACCGAAGCGCCGCGGCAGAGCTCCTGGCTGGGCTCCCGGCTGGGCCCCCGGGTGGTCGGCGCCGTCGGCGCCGGGACCCTGGGCGCGGCCCCGGCGCGGCGGCGTGTCCTGGTCGAAAGCCGGCTCAGGCGTCTGGTGCCAGGCCGCCGCCGGCTGGTCGGTCTGCTGCCAGGCCGCCGCCGGCTGGTCGACGGTCTCGTACGAGGCCGGGGAAGGATCGGCGGCCTGATACGGAGCCGAGGGCTGGTCGGAGGTCTGGTACGGGACCGGCGTCTGGTGCGCGGCCGCGCTCTGGTCGGACGTCTGGTACGCGCCCGGCGTCCGCCGCGGCAGCGGAGCCTGGTCCGAGGTCTGGTACGGGACCGGGGTCTGCTGACCGGCCGGGGACTGGGACGGGGCGGCAGGCTGGCGCGAGGGCGCGGTCAGCCGGAGCAGCACGTCACGCATCACGGGACGGGCGCTGGGGTCCTTGGCCAGGCAGGCCAGCATGATCTCGCGCACCAGCCCGCGGAGCTCGCCGAGGTGCGGCTCGTCGTTAAGGATGCGATTGATCACCGTGGGCAGCGAGTCGTCGCCGAACGGCGGTGTCCCCGTGGCCGCGAAGACCATCACCGACGCCCACGCGAACACGTCGGCCGGCGCTCCGACCGCCTTCCCGGAGAGCTGTTCGGGCGCCATGTACGCGGGCGTGCCGACAAAAGTGCCGGTCGCCTTCATGCCACCGGCGAGCGCCCCGGCGATGCCGAAGTCCACGACCTGCGGCCCGCCGGGCCCGAGCAGGACGTTCGACGGCTTGAAGTCCCCGTGGACGACGCCGGCCTGGTGGATGGCGTCCAGCGCGGTCGCGGTGGACACGGCGATCCGCTGCAGCTCCGCCCCGCCCTGCCGGCCTGCCTGCTGGAGCGAGGGCCCGTCCACGTACTCGGACACGATGTACGGCCGGCCGCTGGTAGAGGCGTCGAGCACCTGCGCGAGGCAGAACGGCTCGACCTTGCGCGCGGCGGCGATCTCCCTGGCGAGTCGGTCGTCCCCGGCGAGTCCCTCGCGCAGCACCTTGACCGCGACGGGGGTGCCGTTGCGGGCCTGGCCGAGGTAGACGACACCATGGCCGCCCGCTCCGAGACGACCGACCAGCCGGTAGGGTCCCACCGTTGCCGGGTCGCCCTCGCGGAGGGGTTCGACGTTGGGCATGAGGGGAGTGACTCCTGTGACGGCTGAGGTTAGAACTCCAGCACCCTACTGGCAAAAGTCAAGACTTGTCAGAGCTTAGGCTGATCAACTGGGAAGAAAAGGGGTAAGTCGGGTGCATTCGCTGGAGGACTACGCCCAAGGTGTACGGGCCGGGTCCCGTACGTGGATCGCGCGCGCGATCACTTTGGTCGAGTCGACCAGGCCCGACCACATCGCGCTGGCGCAGCGGCTGCTCGTCGAGCTCACCCCCCTCTCCGGCCACGCGCGCAGGGTGGGCGTCTCCGGCGTGCCCGGCGTGGGGAAGTCCACGTTCATCGACGCGCTCGGGACGATGCTGACCGCGAGCGGCCACAAGGTGGCCGTACTGGCCGTGGACCCCTCGTCCACCAGGACGGGCGGCAGCATCCTCGGCGACAAGACCCGCATGGCCCGGCTGTCGGCCGACCCCGCCGCCTTCATCCGGCCCTCGCCGACCTCCGGCACGCTCGGCGGCGTCGCCAAGGCGACCAGGGAGGCCATGGTCGTGGTGGAGGCGGCCGGCTTCGACGTCGTCCTGGTCGAGACCGTCGGCGTCGGCCAGTCGGAGACCGCGGTGGCTGACATGGTGGACACGTTCCTGCTGCTCACGCTGGCCCGCACCGGCGACCAGCTCCAGGGGATCAAGAAGGGCGTGCTGGAGCTGGCCGACGTCATCGCGGTCAACAAGGCCGACGGCGAGTACGAGCTGCCGGCCAGGAAGGCCGCGCGGGAGCTGTCGGGCGCGCTGCGCATGCTCCGCTCCGACTCGGTCCCGCCGCCGGTGCTCACGTGCAGCGGGCTGACCGGAGACGGGCTGGACCAGCTCTGGCGGCACGTGCTGGCCCACCAGGACGCGCTCGACCTGGCCGCCAAGCGCCGCCGCCAGCAGGTGGGCTGGACGTGGACGCTGGTACGGGACCGGCTGCTGGCCGAGCTCCGCAACGACCCCGAGGTGGCGGCGATCACCGAGGAGGTGGAGCGGGAGGTCCTCGCGGGCGAGCTGACCCCCTCCCTCGCGGCCGACCGCCTCCTGGCGGTCTTCAAGCGCTCCTGAGACGGCGCAGGGCGAGCCGGTCTATCCCAAATCATGGGATTGCTTTTAGAGTCGGGATCGACACCCGTCCAGGAGGCCAGGCATGTCCAGCATTCCGTCCCTGCTGCGCGACCGGATCGCGGCGACCCCCGACGATGAGGCGTACCGAACTCCCTCGGACGGCGGCTGGACCTCGCTGACCTGGCGCGAGGTGGGCGAACAGGTGCGCGGGCTGGCTCTGGGCCTGGCCGGGCTGGGCTGCGGACCGGGCAAGCGTGTGTCGATCCTCTCCTCGACCCGGCTCGAATGGATCCTGGCCGACCTGGCGGTGCTGGCCACGGGCGCGGCCACGACCACGATCTACCCGTCCAACACGGCCGCCGAGGCGGCGTTCGTCATCACCGACTCCGGCAGCACGATCGTGATCGCCGAGAACGACGACCAGGTCGCCAAGCTCAGGTCCGTCCAGAAGGAGCTGCCCGGCGTCACCCACGTGGTGGTCATCGACGGCACGGCGAGCGACGACGGCTGGGTGGTCACGCTCGACTCCCTCCAGGGCCCGGAAGACGGCGACTACGAGGGCATGGTGGATGCCATCGCCGCCGGCGACCTGGCCACGCTCATCTACACCTCCGGCACGACCGGCCGCCCCAAGGGCGTGGAGCTGACCCACGACAACTGGCTCCACGCGGCGGGCGGCGTGCGCCGGATGGACCTGATCTCCAGGGACGACCTGCACTTCCTGTGGTTGCCGCTGTCGCACTCGTTCGGCAAGCTGCTGGAGATCGTCATGATCGACATCGGCGTCCCGACCGCGATCGACGGCCGCCTCGACAAGATCGCCGAGAACCTCGGCGTGCTCAAGCCGACGTTCATGGCCGCCGCGCCGCGCATCTTCGAGAAGATCCACAACACCGTCGTGGCCACCGTGCGGCGCGAGGGCGGCATCAAGCTGCGCATCTTCAACTGGGCGCGGGAGACCGGCATCAGGGTCAGCCGCGCCCGTCAGCGCGAGGCGCCCATCCCGCTCACCACCAGGATCGAGTACGCCCTGGCCGACCGCCTGGTCTTCGCCAAGCTGCGCGACCGGTTCGGCGGCCGGATCCGGTTCTTCGTCTCCGGTGCCGCCCCGCTGTCCATGGACATCGCGGAGTTCTTCGACGCGGCGGGCCTGCCGATCCTCGAGGGCTACGGTCTCACGGAGTCGTCGGCTGGCAGCTTCCTCAACCGGCTGGAGTCGGTGAAGTTCGGGACGGTCGGGCCGCCCCTGCCGGGCGCCGAGGTCCGCATCGCCGACGACGGCGAGATCCTCATCGGCGGTCGCGGCGTCATGCGCGGCTACCACGGGCTGCCGGAGGAGACGGCCGAGGCGCTGGAGGACGGCTGGCTGCACACGGGCGACATCGGCGAGCTCGACCAGGCCGGCCGGCTGCGCATCACCGACCGGAAGAAGGAGCTGATCAAGACCTCGGGCGGCAAGTACGTCGCGCCGACGTACCTGGAGGGCCGGATCAAGGCGGCCTGCCCGTACGCGTCGCACGTGTTCGTGCACGGCGACCGGCGCAACTACGTCACCGCGCTGGTCACGCTCGACATGGACGTTGCCGGGCCGTGGGCGCGGGCGGAGTCGCTGCCGGAGGACCCGGAGCGGCTGCGCGAGCACCCGCGGATGCGCGAGGAGGTCCAGAGGGCCATCGACCAGGTCAACGCGGACGAGGCGAGCTACGCCACGGTCAAGAAGTTCGCGATCCTGGCCGAGGACTTCACGGTGGAGACGGGCGAGCTGACGGCCAGCCTCAAGATCAAGCGCAAGGCCGTCGAGGAGCGCCACGGCAAGATCCTCGACGCCTTCTACGAGGGGTAGCGTGGCCGGCGTGATCTCCCATCTCCCGGTGCGCCCGAGGCACTGCGACGCGCAGGCCATGATGCACGCGGCCCGCTACTACGAGTACTTCGAGGACGCCTTCCTCGACTGGCTCGGCGCCAGGGGCGGCTACGACCGGCTTCGTGAGGAGGGCGCCGACCTGGTGGTCAAGGCGAGCGGGTGCGAGCACCACGCCCCCGCTCGGCTCGGCGATGTGCTGGCCGTGGAGAGCTCGCCGGCCAGGGTCGGCACGACGTCGATCACGATGACGTTCACGATGCGGCGGGCGGACGAGCTGGTGGCCGTCGGCACGATCACGTACGTGTGCGTGCGCGACGGCCGGGCCGGCCCGCTGCCCGCGATGCTCACAGGACCCGCTTGGCCCCCGGCAGCGACCGCACCAGGTACGCCAGCCCCCAGCACAGCGGCAGCGCCACCACCAGCGCCATCGCGAACTTGACGACCGCGATCGCCTCCAGCGGGCGCAGCGCGTAGGCGACGGCGACCAGCACGAGCGGGTGGATGATGTAGACGGTGAAGGCGTGGTCGGACAGGAACCTGCCGCGCGGCCCCTGTCCGGCGAACCGCTCCCTGAAGAGCACCGACAGCCCGATGACCATGCTCACCGCGAAGGCCGACTCCCAGGCCGCCATCAGCGCCGAGGCCACCGCCCCGCTCGTCATGGCCGCGGGAGGCAGCAGCACGGCGGTCGACACGCCCGCCGCCACGAGTCCCAGCCGCCCGGCGCGCGCCGGCAGCGTCCCGAACCAGCCGCGCCTGAAGGCCACGCACCCGAGGACGAACATGGAGGCGTACTGCGGCAGGAAGTTGGGCGTCGGCAGCCCGAGCACCGGCACGTAGGTGCCGGTCGGCACCGGGAACCGCCACAGGAACGTGGCCACCGCCAGCCCCACGACGAACAGCGCGACCGACCGGAGCCGGAGCGGGGCCGGACGCGACTCGAGCGGCGCACGCCGGGACCGCCACACCGCGTACACCAGTGCGAAGACGATCAGCACCTCGGCGAACCACATCGGCCCCGGGTCCCACGAGCGCAGGTAGAACTCCCAGTACGGCATGCCGTCCACCCGCCCGTAATCACCGAAGTTCACCAGCGGCCGGAGCAGCAGGATGAAGAGCAGCAGCGGGATGCCCAGCCGCACCAGCCGGTCCCGCACGAAAGCGCGGCCGCCCTTGCGGTCGTAGGAGCCCGGGGTGAAGAAACCGGAGATGAGGAAGAAGAACCCCATGAAGAACGCCTGGTTGAACGTCACCAGCAGGTCGAGCAGGACCCCGGACGGGTCCTTGGCGGGCTCGGTGTAGTACCAGAGGGGGATGTTGCCGTACGTGACCGCCACGTGGTGGACGACGACCAGCACGGTGAGCACGGTCCGGAGGTTGTCGATCGAGTGGAGCCTGGTTCTCGGCTCGGTCTTCATCTGGTGCAGGCCCTTTCGAAGAGGTCGGCCAGCTCGCGTGCGTGCGCCTCGAGGTCGTGCTGCGGATAGGCGGCCCAGTAGCCGAACATGCTGTCCATGGCGGCCGACAGCGTGACGGCCATGACGCGGACGTCGAAGTCCCTGAACTCGCCGGCGCGCTGCCCGAGGCGGAAGGCGTTCTCCAGTGCCTGGTAGATCTCCTCGCTGGTGTGGACGCCGTAGCGGGGTTTGCCTTCTGCGGTGCGCAGGTTGTTGAAGATCTCGCCGAGCGCCATGATCTGTGAGCGCTGCTCGCGCATGTGGGCGGCGTTGGCGAGGACATAGGTCCGCAACAGCTCGCGGGCGCCCTCCACCTGCTGCATCTCGGCGATGACGTGCTCGGCGGCCTGTTTGTAGACGCGGGTGACCACCTCCTCCATCAGCTCGTCCTTGCCGGCGAAGTGGTAGGAGATGACGCCCTTGCTGATGCCCGCGTGCTTGGCGATGCGTGCCAGCGACGCCTGGGCGAACCCGACCTCCGCGATGACCTCCACGGCCGACGCCACGATCTGCGCGCGCCTGGCCTCCTCGATGAACGACCGCGGCTTCTGGCCAACTGGCTCATTTTCTGACCGCATGGCCAAAATTTAGCACAGGCGGACAGGGCGTGCGATCCCTCCGGGTCGGGCTCAGGCGGGCCGGCGTGTCATGCCGCCCCGCCCGTGCGGTGCTCGAGCGGCCGGACGGTGGCGACGAGCCCCGAGGTGCGCACCTCCCACGCGCCGCAGGCGCACCTCAGGTAGGAGACCGTGCCCTCGGAGGTGTGGTGGGAGGAGACGACGGCCAGGGCCAGGGGATCGTGCAGATGTCTGGAGTGCATGATTCCAATCTGATGTAATGCCCTTATGCATTTCAACGCTTACGGCGGCAACGGGGCGGCCCTCGCGGCGGCCCTGGTGAACGCGACCGACTTCAGCCCTGAGGCGGTCGAGGCGATGCTCACCGAGCACCGCCTGCTCCGCGCCGCCGTCACGGCCGAACAGGCCGAGGAGCTGCGCGGGTGGGCGGCGCGGCTCGCCCCCGTGTTCGGGGAGCCCGACCAGGACACGCAGATCAAGCTGATCAACGACCTGCTCGACATCACCGCGTCCAAGCCGTACGTCAGCGCGCACGACGGCCGCGAGCCGCACCTGCACTTCTTCGCCCCGGACGCCGACATCGTGGCCAGGGCGAAGGACACCACGGCGGGCGGGCTGGCCATGGCGATGTCCTTCGCGGGCAGGCACCGTCTGGGGCGGTGCGACCGCGAAGGGTGCGAGATCGTCTTCGTGGACACCTCGCGTAACGGCCGACGCCGGTTCTGCTCGCCGGCCTGCGCCAACAGGGTCAACGTGGCGGCGCACCGGGCCAGGAGCCTTGCCAGATAATCTTCGCGTCGCATAAGCTGTCCCGCGTCTTATCGCCGAGCCCTGGGGGCCGTTGACGTGAGGATCTGAGGTCGCGGGCACCGCGCCGTTCCGCCCTGTCGTGGGCAGTGCGCGCACACCTGGACCTCTGGCGATCTCCTCGCTCTCTCTTCCCTTGTGTTGCGCGCATATGCGGTGTTCCCGCCAAGTCACGAAATTTCGACCTTTGTGACGGGACCGCCTTATGTCTTTTTCCATTGTTGTAGATCACGTGTCCTTCGCCTGGCCGGACGGCACCGGGGTGCTCGACGGGCTCGACGCCGCCTTCCCCGCCGGACGTACCGGACTCATCGGGGTCAACGGGTCGGGCAAGTCCACCCTCCTGAAGATCATCGCGCGGGAGCTCGCCCCTCGGTCCGGGGCCGTGTCCGTGGCGGGGGAGGTGGGGTATCTCCCGCAGAACGTCCCGCTGGGCGCGAGCCGTACCGTGTCGGACCTGCTGGAGATCAGCGGGACGCGGGCGGCGCTGCACGCCATCGAGAGCGGCGACGTGGCCGAGGAGCACTTCGCCGCGGTCGGCGACGGCTGGGACGTCGAGGAGCGCGCCGGGGCCGAGCTCGACCGGCTCGGGCTCGGCCACATCGGGCTGGACCGCACGGTCGGCACGCTGTCGGGCGGCGAGACCATCATGGTCGCTCTGGCCGCCCAGCTGCTGAAGCGGCCCGAGGTGCTGCTGCTCGACGAGCCCACCAACAACCTCGACCTGGACGCGCGGGAGCGGCTGTACGCCGCGGTCGCCGCCTGGCAGGGGGTGCTGGTGGTGGTCAGCCACGACCGCGCGCTGCTGGAGCTGGTGGACCAGATCGCCGAGCTGCGCGACGGCGTCGTACGCATGTACGGCGGGAACCTGAGCGCCTACGAGGAGCAGGTCGCCTCCGAGCAGGACGCCGCCCAGCGGATGGTGCGCACCGCGGAAGGAGAGGTACGGCGGCAGCAGCGGGAGCTCATCGAGGCCCGCACCCGGATCGACCGGAACCTGCGCAACGGGCGGAAGGCGTACGAGAACAAGAAGGTGCCGAAGATCGTCGCCAACGGGCTGAAGCGGAAGGCCCAGGTGAGCGCCGGCAAGCAGCGCAACCTGGCCATCGAGAAGCTGGAGGAGGCGCGTGGGCGCTTGACGGAGGCCGAGCAGGCGGTACGCGACGACGCGGAGATCCGCATCGAGCTGCCCGGCACGGAGGTGCCCGTGGGCCGCACGGTCCTCACCTTGCCGCTCCCGCCACCCCTCGCCACTCGCCCACCCGCCGCTTCCGATCTCGCCCATGATCCGGCCACCGGCGTGGACGGCGTGGACGGCGCGCTCGACGAAGGTGACATGCGTGGTGTTGTGCTGGAGACGCTGGTGGTGCGTGGTCCTGAGCGGATCGCGTTGCTGGGTCCCAACGGCTCCGGCAAGACCACGTTGCTCAAGCGGATCGTCGAGCACGGCGCCCACGTCCCCGTCCGGTACCTGCCGCAGCGCCTCGACCTCCTGGACGACGCCCTGAGCATCGTGGAGAACGTACGGGCCATGGCCCCGAACGCCTCCGTCAACGACGTCAGAGCCCGTCTGGCGCGCTTCCTGTTCAGGGGCGACCGGGTCAACCAGGCCGTCGGCACGCTGTCGGGAGGCGAGCGCTTCCGTGCGACCCTCGCCGCGCTCCTGTCTGCGGAGCCGCCGCCCCAGCTGCTCCTGCTCGACGAGCCGACGAACAACCTGGACATGGCCAGCGTCCGCCAGCTCTCCCAGGCGCTGAACGCGTACCGGGGGGCGCTCATCGTGGCCAGCCACGACGTGCCGTTCCTGGAGACGATCGGGATCACCCGCCGGCTGCGACAGGATCGGGACACTGGCCTGACGGAATCGTGATTGACGTCTGGGGATCAACCGGACGATAGTGTGACAGGTGGCTGGACCTCGGTTGATCTCCTGCGTTCTCGCCTTGTCAGCACTCACGCTCGGCGCCTGCTCGTCGTCCTTACCGTCGCCGACCGAAGGCGAGTCGAAGGTCAGCGGCGTCGCCGGCGGCAACGGCGGCGGGCCCGTCAGCGGCGGTGGCACGGAGGCCGGCACCCCCAGCCCCAGCGCGCTGACGGCGGAGCAGTACAAGAGCGCACTCGAGAGCAGGCACAAGGCGATGGCGGGCGCGATCGGCGCCCTGGCGGGCGCGCGCAGCGTCAAGGCCCTGGACCAGCGGGTGGCCAGTGCGGAAGAGGCGCTGAGCGGCGCCGCCGAAGCGCTGGCCGCGCTCGCCCCGCCCGACGCCGTACGCGCCCAGCACGACGCGTACGTCACCAGCCTGCGCGACTTCGCCAGCGGGCTGGGCTCCACGGCGGGCAAGGTCGGCGCCAGGAACCTGTGCACGTCGTCGGCCGTGCTCACCGACCTCGACGACAAGCTGGCCGCGCTCGACAAGGCGGGCGAGGCCCTGCAGAGCGCCGGCGGCTACCCGGCCGACATCGTGGAGGTGAAGGCCGGGAAGAAGGAGAGCAGGCGGCTGAGCAACGGCTCGTTCGTCCGCAGGAGCACGCTCAACGGCCGCAGCTCGCTGGAGGTCGACAACGGCGGCACCCGCGACGCCGTGGTCACCCTCGTGAAGGGTGGCAGCAAGACGTTCAGCGTGTACGTGCGCAAGAAGTCGAAGTTCAAGGTCAAGGGTGTGCGCGACGGCACGTACAAGATCTACTTCACGCACGGCGTGGACTGGGACGGCAAGCGCAAGGCGTTCACGCGCGAATGCAGCTTCGAGAAGTTCGAGAAGTCGGCGAAGTTCAAGACGACGTTCACCGCCACGCAGATCCGCTGGCACGACTGGCGGATCACGCTGCACGCGCTCGCGGGCGGCAACGCCCGCACCGCGCCCGTCGATCCCGACGACTTCCCGTCCTGACGCCGCCTGACGGCGCAAGGCCGCGCACCCCACCGGTGCGCGGCCTTCTCCGATCAGGTCGAGAACAGCATGCCCACCCAGCTGCGCTGGTGGTGGTGATGGTGGCCGCCGTAGTGGCCGCCGTGCGGGGCGCCCCAGGCGGGACCGGGGGCCGGGGGAGGCGGGGGAGCCGCGTGGTACTGCGACTCCATCCGGGTCAGCGTCTCGAGCTCGCCGTAGTCGAGGAAGATCCCGCGGCAGTTGTCGCACTGCTCGATGTGGACGCCGTTGCGCTCATAGGTCCGCATGTTCCCGCGGCACTTAGGGCACTGCATCTAGGTCGCTCTCCTTGGCTCAAGGTCTCAGGGTTGAAACCTACCGCGCGCAACCCCGTCACGCTCGGACGATTCTGTTGCACGATTCGACCAACGAGAACTCCACCTCGTCGAGTTCCCGATCCTCGCGCTGGGCGTTGACGACGGCCACGGCGGCGAGCTGGACGGTGAGCGCCCGGGCGGGCAGGTCGAGCCGCCGCCACGGGTCGTCGCCCGCGCCGAGCGCGGGCCCGCCGGAGGCCAGATACGCCCCCAGGAACCGTTCCCAGACGGCCGGGTCCAGCAGCCCCGCGGCGTACCAGGCGGCCGGTCTGGCCAGGTCCCACGCCGGATCGCCGACGCCGAGGTCGTCCACGTCGATGAGCAGCCAGCGGTCGCGGTGGACGAGCTGGCCCAGGTGCCAGTCGCCGTGCGTGAGCAGCGCGGGCAGCGGGTCCGGCTCCGGCAGCTCCTTGAAGGTCCGCCTGATGAGCTGCTCGACGGGGCCGTCACCGGTCATCCGGTCCACCGCCCTGGCGGCCCGCGCGGGCCCTCCGGCGGCGGGCAGGTCGGGCAGCAGCGTGAGGGGGACGGCGTGCAGTCCGGCCAGCAGCCTGGCCCCCTCCTCCCACGGCGCTGAGTCCGGGTCGTCCTGCGCGACCGGGCGGCCCGCCGGCCACACCGTCACCGCGCGGCCCGCCACCGACAGCACCTCGGGCTCCAGCGGGGCCAGCATCACGCCGCTCACCGCGGCCGACGCGGCGGCGCGCAGCCGGATCCGTAACCTCTCCACGTCGTCACGCGCGGAGTGCGCCTTGACCACGACCTCGCCCCTGCGTACCACCACGACATCCGTGCGCGTCGGATGTAACACGGGCTCGCCCGCGCCGCCGTACGCCGCGGCGACCCCCGCCAGATCGTCCTCGAGTCCCACTCGTACAGACTATTGGCGGTATGGGCGGCGCATGTCGCCGGACGCGATCGTCGGATCGGGCCAAACCTCCGACCAGACCTGGGTAACGCCAGCCGCTATCAGGCGGGCGAGCCGAGCTGCACGCTCGCCCTGTCCCTCGGCCGCTCGTACGGTTTCGTCCACCAGCTCCTCGAGGAGGCCGGCGTCGAACTGCGTCACGGCGGCGGCGACAAGCGCCCCAAGAGCGCGACGACGGAGGCGACCACCTCGACCGGAGCGGAGCAGTGACCCCGTGTGATTCACGGCTGTCACTTGGGCAGATCAAATCGGGGTACACCGTTCGAGCTTGACACGTTCGGCAGGCAGCATCTTGTGGCTGAGAACCAGGTCAGTGGAAGATGCCGATCTTCTCCAACAACTTGACAATATCTCCTCGTACCTGTTCTGGGAGTTCCTTGCCGTTATGTGAATAGTTACCCTTGAACTTGGCGGGAGGTTCTGACGGTTGCGCCTCGGTCTCGTCGATCGAGAAGAACCAGTTGCCACGGAATTTCCCGTGGGTTGGGATGGTGAGATGAGCGCTGTCGAAGTAGAAGTCTTCCTTGGCGTCGGAACCTGGGCTAATGGAGATATGGCCGCTGTACCAGTCGCCCTCCAGCTGGAATTCCAGCCCTTCCAGGAATTCCTGACCACTGCTACTACTGTTGGCGCGCCCTCCGGGAGCCGGACGTATGGCCTTGAACGTCAAGGCATCCATGTCGAAAGTCAGGAACGTGCGGACGGCCTCTGAGATGGTTCGTACGGAATGCCCCATATCGACTCCTTCGTGGTCTACGGATCCGACTGAAATGCGAAGTTGTCTCGTGCGGTGGTATGAGGGATGGCGCGTCTTCAATGACATCCTGGACGCCCACGACGGCATCGTCAATGCTCGCGGAACCAGATGTCCATCTGGTCGATCTCATCGTCGTGATACGCCCAGCCGGAGTACGGGCTCGGGTCTGCTGCCATCACAGGTGCTTCGTCGCAAGGGAGAAGTGGACCCATACGACTGTGCCCCGGTCGGTCGCGGGAACCACGTTTCGTGGTCTATTCCGCTCTCCCTTTCATCACCTACACTGCGGCCCGATCGACTCTAAAACGGCTGCGGCGGCTTTCTCTCCTCCCGATGGGAGGCTCTTCTATACGCGCGGCGGCGGCTCGTTCACACCGATGGCTATCCCAACGTGTGGCG
Organism: Nonomuraea helvata; assembly: GCF_039535785.1. Classification (NCBI taxonomy): domain Bacteria; kingdom Bacillati; phylum Actinomycetota; class Actinomycetes; order Streptosporangiales; family Streptosporangiaceae; genus Nonomuraea; species Nonomuraea helvata. The sequence continues at coordinate 817,904 of NZ_BAAAXV010000001.1, read as the reverse complement.
GGAGGCCCGCAAACTGGCGTTCACTCCTGAGCAGATGGAGTCCCCGCTTGCGCGGCGTCCCTACGACCTGAGGCACGCGGCGGTGTCGCTGTGACTCAACGCAGGCGTGCACGCCCCCGAGGCTGCCGAGCGGGCCGGGCGCAGCGTGGCCATACTCCTGAAGACCTACGCCAAGTGCATCGACGGCCGGCGCGAGATTGCCAATCAGCGCATCGACAAGGCGCAGGTGACAGGTGCATTCATGGGACGAATTCGCGTCGGTCAGACTAGGGCGCATGAGAGTAGGTTTCGCAGTGCCCCAGTCAGGCCCGTGGGCCACCCCGGAGAACATGCGCCGCGTCGCCACGCGGGCGGAGGAGCTCGGTTACCACGAGCTGTGGACGTTCCAGCGCCTCATGTACCCGGTCGGGCATCCGATGGGGCCGACGTACCGCAGCGTGCACGACCCGCTCATCACGCTGGCCCACCTCGCGGGCGTGACGAGCCGGATCCGGCTGGGCGTGGCGGTCATCAACGCGTACGTGCAGCCGGTGGTGCTGGCCAAGCAGCTGGCGACCCTGCAGACGGTCTCGGACGGCCGGTTGACGGCGGGGCTCGGGCTGGGCTGGCTGCCGGAGGAGTTCGAGGCCGCGGGCGTGGGCATGGAGCGGCGGGGGGCCAGGGCCGAGGAGTTCGTCGAGGTGCTGCGCAAGGCGTGGACCGACGACGTGGTCGAGCACAGCGGTGAGTTCTACCGCGTGCCGGCCTCCCACATCGACCCCAAGCCGCTGCCCGGCCCGCCGCCGGTCCTGCTCGGCGGCACCGCCGAGGTCGCACTGCGCCGCGCCGGGCGGCTGGCCGACGGATGGGTGAGCTCCAGCAGGGAGGACCTGGCCGCGATCGCCGGGCGCGTGGAGCTGATCAAGGCGACGCTGGCGGAGAAGGGCCGGGACGCGGCCGCGTTCCGCTATGTGGTCCGCGGCGTCACGCGGCCCTGGGCGGACGACGACCGGCCGCTGTCGGGCTCGTACGAGAAGATCAGGCGTGACGTCGACGACCTGGCCGCCGCCGGTGTGACGGACGTCTTCCACGACCCCAGCTTCGACCCCGACTTCGTCACGCTCGACGCCAAGGAGGCGATGCGCCGGGCCGAGGAGGCGCTGGAGGCCCTGGCCCCCTAACCCCAGCCACCGTACGGGACCGTGATGATCTCCAGGTTGTGACCGTTCGGATCGTCCCAGTAGAGCCCGCGGCCGCCGTCATGAGTGTTGATCCGCCCCGGCTTGTCATGGCCCGGATCCGCCCAGTACGTCAGGCCGCGGCTCTTGATCCGGTCCCAGATCTGGTCGAACTCCTCCTCGCTGACCAGGAACGCGTAATGCTGCGGCACCACGGTCCCGTCCGTCTGGAGGACGTCGAGCGAGACGTCGTTGCCGAGCGTGACGACGCGGAACGGCCCGAACACCGGCGCCGGCTCCAGGCCGAGCACGTCCACGAGGAACGCGGCGGTCTCCTCCCTGTCCCTCGCGTGCACGATGGTGTGGTTCAGCTGAACGGGCATGCCTTCACGTTATGCCAGCCCTCCCGTCATGTCAGCGCGACATGCAGTGAGCCGATGCCGTTGATGAAGTTCGACGGCAGCCAGGTCACCGGGCCGGTCACCTCGATGGCCCGCACGCTCGCGCGCAGCTCGGGCCGCGATGTTGTCCTGTCGTGTCGATGACCCCGCTCAGTGAGAACCCCTGGATGCACCAGACCATCGTGTACGTGGTGAACGGAGCGGGGTGTCCGTCGTACGGGGATTCAAGGGGACAATTGGGGATATTTCGGGCAACTTCGTGCTGATTTTGAAAGAAGTGCGAAGAGGAGCCGGGCCTTCGGCGGAATAGAGGTGTACCCCACAGAAGGGACACCATGCGAATGGCCGCTCCCCCGGACGTGCCCGTGACAGACGATGACGCCGCGCTCATCGAGCGGTCATGGCACCACCCGGAAGCGTTCGCCGTGCTCTACGACCGCTACTTCGAAGAGATACACCGGTACGTCTCCGGACGGCTCGGCACGCAGATCGCGGATGATCTGGCCGCCGAGACGTTCCTGGTGGCGTTCAGGAAACGGCAGACGTTCGACTCCGCCCGCGGTGCCGTACGGCCTTGGCTGTACGGGATCGCCACCAACCTGCTCGCTCAGTACGGAAGGAGCGAAACGCGCAGGCTGGCGGCTTTTCAGCGGGCGCCTGCCGGCGAAGTGGCAGATGACGGGCACGAGGACAGAGTGACGGCCAGAGTGGCCGCCGCGAACGCACAGGGGCGGCTCGCGGCAGCGCTTGGACGTCTCTCCGCCGGCGATCGCGACGTGCTCCTCCTCGTCGCGCTCGCCGACCTCACCTATGAGGAGGTCGCGCAGACGCTCGACATTCCGTTCGGGACCGTCGGCTCCCGGCTCAACCGGGTGCGTAAGAAGCTCCGCAGAGCCCTGGGCGGCGTCAATCCAATGATCGGAGGGTTCGATGGATGAGCTGAACGACCGCCCGGACGAGTTGGCCGCCGTACGCGATCTCCTCTCGATGCCCGGCCCTTCATCCGAGGTCGTCGACTCCGGCCGGGCCAGGCTGCTGGCGGCGCTGGCCGCGCCACCTCAAGCCTCTCAAAGCGCACCGGAAGCCCCTCAAGGCGTACCGGTTCGAGTTACGCGAAGAGCGCGGTCGTGGTGGTGGGCGCCGGTCCGCAACGGGTTGATCGGGGCGGCGTCGGCGGCTGCGGTGGCGCTCGCCGTGGCCGTGCCCTCGAACTCGCTGATCGACCTCTCTCCTGTACCCGCCGTGTCCGCCTCCGCTCCGCCAACCGCCAGGAAGATCCTGCTCGCCGCGGCGATCGCGATGGCGACGGCGCCGTCCGACGGCGCCTACTGGCGTACCGGCGTCGTGACCGGGCAGCTGATCCTCTCTCCCGACCGCCAGTACGTCATCAAGCGCCAATCCGCCCGTGAGACGTGGCTCACCAGGAAGAACGGTGAGCGGGATCGTTGGACCGGCCGGTACCTCGGCGCGAAACCGGCGACCCCCCCAGGACGAGGCCGCGTGGCGAACCGCCGGATCGCCGAGCCACTGGCAGTACCCGGCGGACGTGACCGGCTTGGGCCGCGTCTCCCCGGAGGCGCTGGTGGAGTCGGCGCCCGGTCCGCCGCAGGGCGGACCGCACCGCGTCGGCTGGCGGAACGCGGACGGCATCCTGACCAAGCAACTGGTCAACTGGAAGGCCCTGAGTACGATCCCGAGTGACCCCACGGCGCTCCGCGCCTTCCTCGTGACCCACATCGCCCGGGAAAACGGCGCATATGTCGGGCGCGAGATGGAGGCCGAACTGCGCGAGAGCTGCCTGGAGATCATCACCGGGCTGCCGGTCTCGCCCGAGGTGCGCGCCTCGGCGTACCAGATCCTGGCGTCGATGCCCGGCATGAAGCCGGAGGGCGCGGTCACCGACCCGCTCGGCCGGGCCGGCCAGGCCCTGAGCTACCAGGTGATGAGGGACGGCCGGGTCAGCGACGAGCGGCTCGTCATCGACGCGGAGAGCGGGCTGCCGCTGGCCACGGAGACGAGGAGCGTCAGCCGGATGGCCGACGGCCGAGAGGTCGAAATCGGCTCTTTCATCGCATATCAGCAAATCGGATGGACGGACGAAGGGCCCGCACAGTGACGACATTCACTTTGGACGACGTGCGCACGCTGACCTACAAGGCGCGGGACGCCTGGTGGACGGTGTTCCTGGTCGATCCGCTCGCCGGCCGTCTGGTGGTCGTCCTGGCGAACCGTACCGCCATCACGCCGAACCAGATCACCTGGGGCGCCTTCTTACTCGGGCTCGGCTCGGCGGGCTGCTTCCTGATGGCCGACGGTTGGGCGTGGCTGGTCGCCGGCGCCGTCCTGTATCACCTGAGCTTCGTGCTGGACTGCGTGGACGGCAAGATCGCCCGGCTCAAGGGCACCGGCACCGTACTGGGCGGCTGGCTCGACTACGTCTTCGACCGCATCCGGGTCCTCACCTGCGCCCTGGCGCTCATGTGGGGGAGCTTCGAGAGCACTGGTGAGGAGTTCTACCTCGTCCTCGGCATGCTCGTCGTCTTCCTCGACATGCTCCGGTACGTTGACGCGCTCCAGGTCGCGAAGGTACGCCGCCAGATGCGCCGCAAACTGGACGAGGCGATCGAGGAGGTCACCGGCGTCCCGGCCGTTTCCGTGGAAAAGCCGAACCTGGAAGAGCCGGGTCTCGAACCAGGCGAGATCCGCTCCGCCGACTCGGTGGACCTGCAGCAGAACTTCCGTACGCACTTCGCCTGGTACATCCGCATCCGCGATTGGCTGCGCGACCACCGCGTCCGAGCTCATCTGATCAGTGGCATCGAGTTCCAGATGGCGGTGTTCATCGTCGGCCCGCTCACCGGGTGGATCGTGCCGGTGACCGTCGGCACGGCGGCCCTCCTGCTGATCTTCGAGGCCGCGATCATGTTCAAGCTCTACCTGTCCTCCCGGGACTTCACCCGGGCGCTCGCGAAGATCCGCTCGACCCCGATCCGCCCCGCGACGCCTGTGGCTCAGCCGCGGGGCTAGCTACAGCTAGCGCCAGCCGAATGGTGCGCGTGAATCCCTGGTGTTGTCATTACTTCCTGTCAAAGCGCGAAGTCGTGGAGGCGCAGTGCTTCGGCGGCCACCGCGTGGCGCAGGTCGCGGATGCCGTCGCGGCCCCGTACGGGATGGACGGCGTTGGTCAGCAGCACCACCGTGAGGCGGCGCGCGGGATCGACCACCAGCGAGGTGCCGGTGAAGCCGGAGTGGCCGAAAGCGCCGGTCAGCGGCCCGACGATGGCCGGGTCGCCGATGCGCACGCCCAGCCCGTGGCGGAAGGGCGCGCCCTCGGCGCCCTGGTCGCGCCGCATCTCGGTCACGCTCTCCGGGCGCAGCACGGGGCCGCCGCCGAGCCGGAGCGCCTCGCCGAAGGCCAGCAGGTCCCCGGCTGTGGCGAACACCCCCGCGTGCCCCGCCACGCCGCCCAGCGCGTACGCCGTCTCGTCGTGCACCTCGCCGCGCACGCAGCCCGACGGGCCCGGTCCGGGCCCCTGGCGTTCCGGCTTCCACTCGGTGGCGGCGATCCGCGGCAGCGCCGCGGGCCGGTAGCCCGTGTCGGCCAGGCCCAGCACGCCCGTGATCCGCGCCCGGACCAGCGCGTCGAGCGTTTCTCCGCCCGCCAGCTCCGCGACCCGGCCCGCCATGACCATGCCGACGTCGCTGTACAGGTACGGGCCGCCGAACGGGTGGGTGACCGGCGTGTCCAGCATCGCCGCCATGCGCTCGGAGGCGTCGGCGCCGGGCAGCTCCAGGTCGATGCGGCGGGTCGGGGTCAGGCCCGCCGTGTGGGTGAGCAGGCGGCGCGGCGTGATCCGGCCGTCGGCGCCCGGTATCCACGTGGCCACCGGCTCGTCCAGGCCGAGCCTGCCCTCCTCCGTCAGTGAGAGCAGGACGGCCGTGGTGAACAGCTTGCTGATCGAGGCCAGGTCGAAGATCGAGTCGTGCTGAGCGGGCGGGCGCTCCGGGGCCAGGTTCTCCTCGGCGTCGGCGTAGCGGACGAGCTCGCCGGTCGCGGCCGCGGCGGCCAGGCGGCCGTCCACGGCGATCAGCGCGACCGCGGCCGAGCACACGCGTGGCACCCCGTCCGCCAGGATCGCCCCCAGCCGATCACACAGCCGATCACCCATCCCCGTCCCCCTCGTCCCCTCGTATCCGGCCCCCTGCCCGACGCTCTCAGCGTCCGTCGTGCGGGGCGCCTCGTCCCAGGGCGCTTCCTACGGGAGTGAGGCGTCCTGCGGGCATGAGGCGCGTCCTGTGGGCGGCCGTGGCGCGTGGTGGGCCGCCCTCGCCGCGACCCCTCGCCGCGCCGGACCGGTCAGCCGCTGAGCGCGTCGCTGAGGCGCTCCCCGTGCGACTCCAGCAGCGCGCGTGCCCCCTCGGCGTCGATCCCGTGCTGGATCATCAGCACGGCGATCTTCGCCTGACCGCCGGACGCGTCCAGCGCCGCCTCGGCCGTCGCGCGGTCGGCGCCGGTGATGTCGCTGACCATGCGCAGCGCGCGCCCGGCCAGCTTGCTGTTCATCGCCGACATCTCGATCATCTTGTTCCCGTACGTACGGCCGAGCTTGACCATCGAGATCGTCGAGATCATGTTCAGCACGAGCTTCTGGGCCGTGCCCGCCTTGAGCCTGGTCGAGCCGGTCACCACCTCGGGACCCACGACGACCTCGATCGCGTGCTCGGCGGCGGCCGACAGCGGCGCGCCGTCGTTGCACGAAAGGCCCACGGTGAGCGCGCCCCGGGCGGACGCCTCAGCCAGCGCGCCCAGCACGAAGGGGGCCCGCCCGCTGGCGGACACGCCGACCACGGAGTCGAGCGGCCCCACCTCCAGGTCCTTCAACGCGGCGGCGCCCGCCTCGGGGTCGTCCTCCGCACCCTCGACGGACCGGGTGAGCGCATCCGGCCCGCCGGCGATGACGCCCTGCACCAGCGACGGATCGGTGCCGAACGTGGGTGGGCACTCGCTGGCGTCGAGCACGGCCAGCCGGCCCGACGTGCCGGCGCCGACGTACAGCAGCCGGCCGCCCTCGGCCATCCTGGCGGCGATCGCGTCGATGGCCGCCGAGATCGCCGGGATGACCACCGCGACGGCGGCGGGCACGGCGGCGTCGGCCTGGTTCATGAGCCGGGCGATCTGATCGGTCGGCAGCCGGTCGATCTGGCTGTAGCGAGGATCGCTCTGCTCGGTGGACAGCTCGGGTAGCGGATCAGTCATGACGCTAATTTCCACCCTCTCCTTCACACTTGTAAATATCTTTCAGACAATGGCTTTCATGCCACATGTACGAACCGGAGCCGAACGGCTGACCGCGGACCCCGCCCTCGCGGGCGGCACCCGCCTCGGCCTGATCACCAACCCCACCGGAGTCCTTCCCGATCTCACCCCCACCCCCGAGGCGCTGCTGGCCGCAGGCCTGAACCTGACGGCCCTGTTCGGGCCCGAGCACGGCATGCGCGGCACCGCCCAGGCGGCCGGCAGCGAGGCCGACACCGTGGACGAGAAGACCGGGCTGCCGGTGTTCGACACCCACAAGCTCGAAGGCGAGGCGCTGGACCGGGTGGTCGCGGCCTCCGGCGTGGACACGCTGGTCTTCGACATCGCCGACGTGGGCACCCGGTTCTACACCTACGTCTGGACGATGTACGACCTGCTGGCCTCGGCCGCCCGCCTCGGGCTCCGGTTCGTGGTGCTGGACCGGCCCAACCCGCTCGGCGGGACGGTTCAGGAGGGTCCGCTGCTCGACCCCGCGTTCGCCAGCTTCGTGGGCCGCTTCCCGCTGCCGGTCCGGCACGGCAGGACGGCGGGGGAGCTGGCCACGCTGTTCGGGTTCGACGTGGACCTGCGCGTGGTCGAGATGGAGGGCTGGCGGCGCGACATGACGTTCGCCGAGACGGGGCTGCCGTGGGTGATGCCGTCGGTCAACATGCCGACCCCGGACACCGCGCTGGTCTACCCGGGCACCGGGCTGTTCGAGGGCACCAACTTCTCCGAGGGGCGCGGCACGACCAGGCCCTTCGAGCTGATCGGCGCCCCGTACGCGGACGCCAGGTTCGCCCCCGCGCTGGCCGGGCTGGACCTGCCGGGCGTGCGGTTCAGGGAGACGTGGTTCACGCCCACCTTCCACAAGCACGCGGGTGTCGCCGTGCGCGGCGTCCAGCTCCACGTGCACGACCGCGAGGCGTTCAGGCCCGTCCTGACGGGCCTGTCCATGCTGTACGTGGCCCGCACCCTCTATCCGGACGACCTGCGCTGGTGGGGCCCCGACCTGTTCATGGACCACCTGTGGGGCTCCGACACGCTCACCCGCGGCCTGGACACCGGCGAGGACCCCCGCGGCCTCTGCCCGCCACCGGGAACCCCTGAAGGACCACTGCTCTATTAGCGGCATCACGCCAGGTCGCGCCGGTAGAGCCAGAAGACGCGTTCCGCTCGCGCGCCGACGGCGTGCGAGTAGAACCGCAGCGGCCCTACCCACCCGATCTGCGCGCTGGCCTGCCCGGCGGCCCGCTGGTCCGCCAGGCACCTGCGCAGCAGCACACGTCCCACGCCCAGCCCGCGGGCGTCCGGCGAGGTCCCCATCGGCCCGAACCAGCCGGGCCGGGCGCCCCAGGCGGCGAAGCCCAGGACGTGCCCGTCGCGCTCGGCGTAGTGCAGCCCGGCCGCGTGCGTGGCCTCCCAGGCCCAGCGCTCGTTCCAGTGCTTGCCGACGAACGCGGCGACGCGCTCCCGGTCCTCACCGGCCTCGAGCACCCGCACCCCGGACTCCTCCAGGCGCCGCACCTCGTCCTCGACGGACAGGTCGGCGTCGGCGCTCAGGTCGGCCGTCATGTTCCAGGCCACGTCGTAGCGCTCGTAGCCGAGGCTCTCGGCGAGGCAGGCGGCGGCGGTGTAGCGTACGTCGACGCCCGGCCAGGCGTAGCACGGCGGGTTGCCGGCGAAGCGCCCCTGCCGCGCGCCCTGGTCCCGCAGCCACTCCTCGGCCGCCCGCACCAGCGCCCGCCCGCGCCCCTGCCCCTGCACGGAGGGGTGCACGGCCAGCAGGTCGATGTGCCCGGCCGCCGGGTCCACGGCCGACAGCGACGCCATCACCACGCCGCCGTCGGTGGCCAGCGCCGTCCAGCGCCGCTCCGCCGGAGGGCGCGCCAGGTAGCCGACCAGGCCGGCGGCCTCGGCGGCGTCCAGCGTCAGCGCGGCGGTGGCGACCTCGGCCGCCACTGTGAGATCCGCGGCCCGCACGGCGTGGGACATCACACCTCGCTCATCGGGCGGGCGATCACGTTGCGGCGCGCGGGGTAGAAGCACGCGTGCTCCTGCGGCACCCCCTCGGTTCGGAGTCCGACTTCGTCGGCCTCCAAACCAATGGTGCTGTGTCTATTGGTGTTCTCGCGAGGCGAGAACACGTGCAGCAGCGGCCGCTCGGTCGTGCACCGCTCGCCCCTGAACGGGCAGCGGCGGGCGAACAGGCAGCCCTCGTCCGACTGGCTCTCGTCCAGCGACTCCAGCGGCGTCACCGGCTGTTCGCCGGGCTCCTCCAGGCCGTGCAGCACCGGGATCGCGGACAGCAGCGACTGCGTGTACGGGTGCACGGGGTCGGCGATGACCGTGTCCACCGGTCCGCGCTCGACGACCTGGCCGCGGTAGATGACGTACAGCTCGCCGTCGTCGCCGACGTAGCGGGCCGTGGCCACGTCGTGCGTGATGAACAGCACGCTCACGCCGAGCCGCTCGCGCAGGTCCTTCAGCAGCGCCAGGATGCCCAGCCGCAGCGACACGTCGATCATCGAGACGGCCTCGTCCGCGACGAGCATCTCCGGGTCGACGGTCAGCGCGCGGGCGATGACCACGCGCTGCCGCATGCCGCCGGAGAGCTGGTGCGGGTAGCGCGACAGCACCGTGCCGGGGTCGAGCCCCACCAGGGACAGCACCTCGGCCGCCCGCTCGTCGATCCACGACCCCGGACGCCCGGTCTGCCTGGCCCGCAGGCTCAGCGGGGCGTACAGCGTCTGGTGGATGGTCCTGGTCGGGTTCAGGGCCGAGTACGGGTCCTGGTGGATCATCTGGATCTTGCGGAAGTGCGGATGGCGCTGCTTGGGCGTGAGCGGCGACATGGAGACGCCGTCGATCAGGATCTCGCCCTCGTCGTAGTCCTCCAGCCCCGCGATGATCCGGCCCAGCGTGGTCTTGCCGCACCCGGACTCGCCGATGAACGAGGCCGCGCCGCCCTTCGGGATCGCGAAGTCGACACCGCGCAGCGCGCGCACCTCACGGGCGCCCAGCATCTTGCCGCGCTGCTTGAACGTCTTGACGACGCCGGTCCCAGTGATCATGCGTGCTCCTTCACGTTCACGGTCACGGCGTGGCAGGCCACGACCCTGGACCCGTCCGCCACGGCGTCGGGATCGACGGTGTCGCACACGTCCATGCGCAGCGGGCAGCGCTCCCTGAACACGCAGCCCTCCTTCGGCACGGTCGCCAGCGTCGGCGGCCGGCCCGGCAGCGCCCGGGCCTCGTCGATATCGCCGACGAGCCGGGGAATGGCCTTGATCAGGCCCCTGGTGTAGGGGTGCTTGGGCGCGCCGAGCACCTCCCTGGTGGGGCCCTGCTCGACCAGCCGCCCGCCGTACATGACGGCCAGCCGGTCGGCCACCTCGGCCACCACGCCGATGTCGTGCGTGATGACGAGCGTGGTCAGGCCGCGCTCCGCGTGGACCTCGCGGACGATCTTCAGGATGTTCGCCTGGGTGATCATGTCCAGCGCGGTCGTGGGCTCGTCCAGCACCACCAGGTGGGCGTTGAGCACCAGCGCCAGCATGATGCCGACCCGCTGGCGCATGCCGCCGGACAGCTCATGCTGGTGCGAGTCGAGCACCCTGGCCCCGTCCAGCCCCATCCGGCCGAGCAGCTCCTTGGCCTCGCGCACCAGACCGCGCAGGTCCTCCACGCCGTGCGAGCGGCCGAGGTCGAGCAGCTGCTTGCCGACCGTCTTGAGCGGGTTGAGGGAGTTCTGGGCGGCCTGGAAGACGTACCCGATGTGCTTGCCCCTGGCCTTGCGCAGCGCCTCGCCCTGCAGGCCGACCACGTCGCCGAGCCCGTCGATCTCGACGCTGCCCGCCGCGATCCTGCCCGGGGGCTGGACGGCGTTGAGCAGCGACAGGGCCAGCGTGGACTTGCCGGACCCCGACTCGCCGACGATGCCGGTGATCGAGCCGGGCTCCAGGGCCAGGCTGATGTTCCTGACGGCGGGCAGCTCGCCCGCGGGGGTCTTGTAGACGACCGTGAGGCCGTCGATGCGCACTCCCGGCGCAACCTTGCTCATGCGGCCTACTCCTCGCGCAGCCGGGGATTGAAGATCTCGTCCATGGCGTCGACCACGAGCACGATGGCCAGCGTCAACAACAGGATCGCCAGCAACGGCCCGATGAGGAAGCCCAGCGCGCTCGGTACCGTGAGCGCCCCCGAGCGGAACACGGCCGTGTTGAGCATCTGTCCCCAGTTGTTCGACTCGTACGGCAGCACACCCAGGAAGAACAGGCCGACCTGCGCGTAGACGCCGCCGGTGACCGCGATGAGCATGTTCATCGCGATGTACGGCGCCATGCTGGGCAGCAGCTCCTTGCTCACGATGTGCGTCGTGGACAGGCCGAGCCCGCGCGCCGCCTCGATGAAGCCCCGCTCGCGCAGCGACAGCGTCTGCGAGCGCACCGCGCGCGCCACGCCGCCCCAGCTGAGCAGTCCCAGCACCAGGCCCATCTGGACCGCGCTGCTGAACTTCCACACGGTGGAGAGCACCAGCAGCAGCGGCAGGCCGGGGATGGTCAGCTTCATGTCGGTGAGCCGCATGAGCACGTTGTCCCAGCGGCCCCGCTTGAAGCCGGAGAACAGCCCGATGCCGGCGCCCACGACCACGGTGATGACGGCGGTCACCAGCGCGGCCAGCAGCACGTACCGCGACCCGGTGACCACCAGGGCGATCACGTCCCTGCCCTGGTCGTCGGTGCCGAGCCAGTGCTCCCAGCTCGGCGGCCTGGTGATCGCGTTCGGGTCGCGGTCCAGCTGGGCGGGGTAGAACATCGGCCCGAACACGCCCATGAACACGAACCCGAGTATGAGCACGACGCCCACCATGCGGCTGGGCTTGCGCTTCATCACCCGCCACACGCCCGCCCAGAAGTTGCGGCGCATCGTGGCGCTCGTCGACGAACTCTCCAGGAGCACACTCATCCCGACACCTCCTCGCCGCTGCGGACCCGCGGGTCGATCACGGAGTAGAACAGGTCGGCGATGATGTTCGCCACGATGATGGAGACCGTGATCAGCAGGAACGCCCCGCCCATCAGCGCGTAGTCACGCATGGTGATGCTGTCGAGGAGCAGCAGGCCCAGTCCCGGATAGTTGAAGATCCGCTCGATGAACACCGCACCGCCGAGCAGCACGCCGAGCGAGAGCGCCAGGATCGTGAAGAGCGGCAGGATCGCGTTGCGCGCGATGTACCTGAAGATGATCGACCGCTTCATCCCGCGCAGCTCCGCCGCCAGGATGAAGTCGTCGCCGAGCACGGTCACCACGCTCGACTTCATCGCCAGGATCCATCCGCCGTAGGCCGCCAGCGCGTACGTCAGCACCGGCAGCACCGCATGCTCGACCAGCGAGCCGATGTAGCCGGCGTTGAACCCGGGCTCGAACAGGATGTCCACGGGCCCGTCAGCCGGCAGGATCGGGATCAGCGTCGCGAAGATCGCGCTGAGCAGCAGGCCCAGCACGTACTGCGGCACGCCGTGCAGCAGCGACCCCGAGATGGCCAGGATGTCGCCGAGCTTGCCCGAGCGCTTGATGGCCGCGTAGACGCCCATGACGATGCCCACCAGGAAGCTCAGCAGCGTTCCGGCCAGCACCGGGATGACGGTCCACTTGGCCGCCTCACCCAGGACCTGGGTGACCGGCGCGCCCGCGTGGGTGACCGACTGGCCCAGGTCGAAGTGGAGCAGGCCGGCCATGTACTGGGTGTACTGCTCCCAGAGCGAGCCCTTCGGCTGGAACCCGTACAGCACGCGCGTCGCCTGCTCGGCCGCCTGGGGGTCCATGCCCGACTGGATCAGCTTCTGCACGTTCGCGGCGACGGGGTCGCCGGGAATGCTTCTCACGATGAAGAAGCTGATCGTGGCTACGACGAGGATCATGACGATCCCGCGGGCCAGGTGGCCCGCGAGTCGTCGTGCGATAGCTACCATGCGTTCTTTCTCTACTGCTTCGCCTTGATCAGGCCCAGTTGGATCCAGACGCCCGCGGGCAGGCGCAGGAGGTCGCTGTCCTGCTCCGGCCAGCCGGTGAACCGGCTGGTGTTGGTGAACTGCGTGTTCACGTAGTCCCAGAGCTGGATGGCCGGCAGGTCCTGGTTGGCCGTCTTGGCAAGCTGCAACATGATCGGCTTGGCCTGGTCGGCGGTGGCCGCGTTCAGCTTGGCCGTGAGCTCACCGGGGTTGACCTTGCCGACGCCCTGGACGTCGATCTCCTCGGCGCTGCCCATCCAGTTGCCGCCCTTGCCGGGGGCGCTGTGCGCGACCTTGCCGGCGACGTTGGTCCAGCCGTTGGAGGCGCCGTAGAGACGCTGGAAGATGTCGTACGGCGCCGGGCCGAGCGCCATCAGCCAGAAGCCGGCGTCGTACTTGCCGGCCGCGATCTCCTCGAGGTAGACCGGGTAGTCGGCCACGGTCACGACCTCGGCGTCCACGCCGTTCTCGATGAGCTGGCTCTTGATGTTCTCCTGCGCGGAGATCCAGTCGGAGAAGCCGGCCGGCGCGTGCATGCTGAACTTCCACGGCGTGCCGTCGGCCAGCGTCCACTTGCCGTTCTTCTTCTGCAGACCGGCCTGCTTGAACTCGGCCTCCGCCTTGGCCACGTCGTGCTTGTACGGCTCAAGGGTCGACAGCTCGGAGCCGAGCCACTCCTGCGCGGGCTTCTGGTGGATGCCGGAGGTCGTCACGGCGGCGATGCCGCCCTCGGGCGAGGCCACCTTGGTCACCTGGTCGCGGTCGATCAGGTAGGCCAGGCCGCGCCGCACGTGCACGTTGTCGTACGGCTTCTTCGCCTGGTTGAACGCCAGGCCGACGGCCACCGGCGAGAAGCCCTTGATCAGCTGGGAGCCGGGAGCGTTCTTGATCCGGGTCATCACGTCCGTCGGAGCGGCGACGAAGCCGGAGTGGTCGAGCTTGCCGGCGCTCAGGTAGTTCCAGATCTGCTCGTTGCCGCTGTAGTTGAGGAACTTCACCTGCGCGGGCGCGACCTGCGCGGCGTTGTAGAAGTTCTTGTTCTTGACCAGCAGCGCCTCGCCGGGGTTGACCCGCTCGAGCGTGAAGGGCCCGGCCGAGACGTCCTTCGGCGGGGCGAAGGCGAGCACCTTCTGGCCGATGGCGAGGATCTCCTCGCGGTCCTTGTCGGCCTCGGCGCCGGTGCTCCTGGAGGCCTTGAGCTTGTCCCAGAAGTCGGCGGGCAGCAGGCTGCTCCAGACATGCGCGGGCACGACCCAGTTGTCCATGACGCCCCGGGCGAACTTCATGCTCGGGTTCTTCATGTCCTGGGAGACCTTGACCGTCTTGTCGTCCACTACCTGGACGTCGGCCGCCACGCCCGCCGCACCCGGCGTGATCGCGAACGCGGTGCTGCCGGTGGTCGAGGCCAGTCCGAGCGAGAGCTTGACGTCCTCGGCCGTCACCGGCTTGCCGTCGGACCACTTGGCGTTCGGCTGGATGTGGATGGTGACCGAGGAGTTGTCGGGAGCGATCTCCCAACTGGCGGCGATGCCGGGGTAGAACTGGTTCGGGTCGGTCAGGTGGTTCTTGACCCAGCCCAGCTTCATCGCGTTGTAGCCGATGAAGGAGTTGCCCTTCGGCGCCCACGGGTTCGCCGGGCCGCTCGCGTCGATGCCGGGCCTGTTCACGTCGATCGTGGTGAAGAGCCCGCCGCCGCCGCCGCCCGAGCCACTGGATTTGTTGGTGGAACCACCGCTGCACGCCGCTGTCGCGGTGGCAAGACCCAGCAACGCAACTACCGCTGCCAGTCGTTTCATTTGCCGCTCCGGGGAGATGTCGGGACCTGTCGATGATCTGTAGGGATTGACCGGACACTACGATCGCGCCCGACCCGCGTCAATAATCTCCAGTGGTTGTGAGGCTAATGTAACTTTCCTTCATCAGTGTGCGGAGTGGAGCTAAGCTCCGTCAAGTAATCGGTCAGCTCATCACCAAGACGGCCGCTCCGTTGACCTGGTCGTTCGCCAGATCGGTGAGTGCGCGGTCCGCCTCTTCCCACGGGTAGAGCGTCGTCGTCACGCGTGGCGGATGCGCCAGCGCCAGCTCCAGGTAGGCCCGCCCGTCGGCCCTCGTGTTGGCCGTCACGCTGCGCAGCGTGCGCTCCTGGAAGAGATGCCGCTCGTAGTTCAGAACGGGCACATCGGTCAGATGAATTCCTGCGACGGCCAACGTGCCGCCCCGGTCGAGCGCTTCGAGCGCCGGTGGTACCAGGGTACCTACCGGTGCAAACAGGATGGCCGCGTCCAGCGGTTCGGGCGGTACGTCGCCCGCGGACGCGGCGCCCAGCTCGAGCGCGAGCGCCCTGGAGGCCGCGGATCTGGTCACCGCGTGCACGACGGCTCCCTGGGCGATGGCGGCCTGCGCGGTCAGGTGCGCCGAGGCCCCGAACCCGTAGATCCCCAGCCGTCCGCCCGGCGGCAGCTCGCAGCGCAGCAGCGCCCGGTAGCCGATGATCCCGGCGCACAGCAGCGGCGCCAGCCGCTCGGCGGGCACGTCCTCGGGCAGGGGATAGACGTAGTCGCGGGGCGCGACGAGGTAGCCGGCGTACCCGCCGTCGGCGTCCCACCCCGTGTAAGCGGAGCGCGGGCAGAGGTTCTCCGTCCCCCGCAGGCAGTAGCGGCACGTGCCGCAGGTGGAGCGGAGCCAGGCCACGCCCACCCGTTCGCCGGTGCCCTCCACCCGTCCCACCACCTGGTGTCCGGGCGTGGTCCGCGGCCGCCGCGGCTGGAGGTCGCCCTCCGCCAGATGCAGGTCCGTGCGGCAGACGCCGCACGCCTCGACCCGTACCAGGACCTCGCCCGGTCCCGGCTCGGGCACGTCCCGCTCGACGAGCTCCAGCGGCCGCGTCGCCATCGGGCCCGGCTCGGCCACCACCCACGCCCGCATGGTCACGACAGCCTGGCGTGGGCGAGCGAGGCGTAGAGCGCGGCTCCGTCGGGCAGCACGGAGTCGTCGAAGATCGCCTCGGGGGAGTGGTTGTAGGGGGCGGTGGCCGGGTCCCGGTCAGGCGGGCACGCGCCCAGGAACACGAACGCGCCGGGCACCTCCTCCAGCACGTACGAGAAGTCCTCCGAGCCCATGACCGGCTGCGGCGACACGAAATACCGTCCGGGACCGAACAGCTCGTCGGCCGTCCTGCCCACGAACGCGGCCTCACTCTCGTTGTTCACCGTCACCGGGTAGCCCATCCCGAACGACGCCTCGACCTCCAGCCCATGCGCCGCCGCGATGCCCCGCACCACCTCCACCAGGCGGCGCTTGACCTTCGTCCGGGTGTCCTTGCTGAACGTGCGCACGGTGGCCTCGAACCGGGCCTCGTCGGGGATCACGTTGTCCGCAGACCCGCCGTGGAAGCTGCCCACCGTCACCACCACCGGGTCGAACACGTCGAACCCCCTGGTCACCATGGTCTGCAGCGCCGTCACCATCTCGCAGCCCGCCTGGATCGGGTCGAGCGAGCGGTGCGGGCTGGAGCCGTGCCCGCCGCGCCCCTTGACCGTCACGAGGAACGTGTCCGCCGCCGCCATGATCGGCCCCGGCCGCGACGCGAACAGCCCCGGCGGCAGCATCGCGGACACGACGTGCATCCCGTACGCCGCCACGGGCCGCGCGCCCGCCGCATCGAGCACACCCTCACCGATCATGTGCTTGGCGCCCTCGTAGCCCTCCTCGCCGGGCTGGAACATGAAGATCACGTCACCCGCGAGCTCTTCACGCCGCGCGCTCAG
Organism: Nonomuraea helvata; assembly: GCF_039535785.1. Classification (NCBI taxonomy): domain Bacteria; kingdom Bacillati; phylum Actinomycetota; class Actinomycetes; order Streptosporangiales; family Streptosporangiaceae; genus Nonomuraea; species Nonomuraea helvata. The sequence continues at coordinate 801,269 of NZ_BAAAXV010000001.1, read as the reverse complement.
CAGCCGCGCCGCCCCCGCCAGCATCGCGGTGTGCAGGTCGTGCCCGCACGCGTGCATCTGGCCGGGGAGCTGCGAGGTGTAGGACAGGTCGTTCTTCTCCGCCACGGGCAGCGCGTCCATGTCCCCGCGCAGCAGCACGGCCGGTCCGGGCCTGCCGCCTCTCAGCACCGCTGTGACGGAGCTGAGCGTGGTGCCCGTCTTGACCTCCAGCGGCAGGCCCTCCAGCGCGGCCAGGACCTTCTCCTGCGTACGCGGCAGGTGCAGGCCCAGCTCCGGCGTGGTGTGCAACGAGTGACGGAGCTCGACGAGCTCGTCCCGGATATCAAGCGCTTCTTCAGTGAATGTCATGAAGAACATTGTTCATGTGGGGGCCGGGAAGTCGAAAGGGCGCGCTCGCTACGATGAGCGTGTGACTGAGCGCAAGCGGATCGATTCCTGGTTGTCAGACATGGACGGCGTCCTCGTCCACGAGGGGCGCCCGGTCCCCGGGGCGGACGAGTTCATCAAACGGCTCAGCGAGTCGGGCAAGCGGTTCCGGGTCCTGACGAACAACTCGATCTACACTCCGCGCGACCTGTCGGTGCGCCTGGCCGGGGCGGGCCTCGAGGTGCCCCCCGACTCGATCTGGACCTCCGCGCAGGCCACCGCCCAGTTCCTGGACGACCAGCGCTCGGGCGGCTCGGCGTACGTGATCGGCGAGGCGGGCCTGACGACGGCGCTGCACCAGGTCGGCTACGTGCTCACCGACCTCGACCCCGACTACGTCGTGCTCGGCGAGACCCGCACCTACAGCTTCACCCAGATCACCCGGGCCATCCGCCTCATCGAGGGCGGCGCCCGCTTCATCGCCACCAACCCCGACCCCATCGGCCCCTCCACCGAGGGCTCGTTGCCGGCCTGCGGCGCCGTGGCCGCCCTCATCACCAAGGCCACCGGCGTCGCCCCCTACTTCGTCGGCAAGCCCAACCCCCGCATGATGCGCAGCGCCCTCAACGAGATCGAGGGCCACAGCGAGACGACCGCCATGATCGGCGACCGCATGGACACCGACATCGTCTCCGGCATGGAGGCGGGCCTGTACACGATCCTGGTCCTCACCGGCGTCACCCAGCGCGAGGAGATCGACCGCTTCCCCTACCGCCCCTCGCTGGTGGTCGACTCGGTGGCCGACCTCATCGACCTCATCTGAACCTGACCTGTTCTGACAGGTACGGGTGGCACGCTGGGGTGCCATGACCCGCGTTTATCTCGAAACCGGTCCGAAGAAGGTGTTCGCCTGCTCGCTCGACTGGCCCGGCTGGTGCCGCGTCGCCAAGGGCGAGGAGGCCGCTCTGGACCTGCTCATGGAGTACGAGCCCCGCTACGGCGTGATCGCCGCGCGGGCCGGACTGGAGTTCTCGCCGGGCGACCCGGTGGTGGTGGCGCGGGTCCCCGGCAGCGACATGACGGACTTCGGCGCGCCGTACGCGGTCCCCGACCTGGATGAGGAGCCCCTGCCGGCGGCGGAGGCGGAACGCGGCGTGGCCCTGCTGCGGGCGGCCTGGGCCCTGTTCGACGAGACCGCCGCCCTCTCGCCGGAGGACCTCCGCAAGGGTCCCCGCGGCGGCGGGCGGGATCTGTCGCGCATCGTCGACCACGTGCTGAACGCCGAGCGCGCCTACGCCAGGAAAGTGGACGTCCGCCACAAGCCGTACAAGTCGCCCGGCGACCGCGACGCGATGCGAGCGGAGCTGGCCGAGGTCCTGTCCCGTCCGTGGGAGCCGCCCCGGACCACCGGCTGGCCGCCGCGCTACGCGCTGCGCCGCCTGGCCTGGCACGTCATCGACCACCTCTGGGAGATCGAGGACCGCCGCTAGCACGGCCAAGGCAAAGAATCGACCCCGATTTCACCGAGCTGCGCCCAAGGTAGCTCACCGACTGCAACCATATGGTTACTGAAAGCGGGGACGGTGGCCAGGTTCGCCGCGTCCCATCCAGCAAGCGCAAAGGTATTCACGGGTGGACGTACAAGCGGAGATTTTCGATCTGAAGCTCCGTGTCGAAGGTCTCGAGACGTGCGGCCGGCTCACCGGCGCCGATGGTCAGCAGCACCTCCTTCACGAGATCAACGAACGCGGCAAGCGCCTGGAGGCGGAGATCGCCGCCGTGAGGGCGCAGCTGGCGACGGCGCGCACCGAGACGATCGAGCAGTTCGCGGCCGTCGACGTGGAGGTCGCGGCCATCCGGCGGGAGGTCAACGCCCACTTCGTCGCCTCGTCCGGCGAGGACGACCACATCCCGACACGGATAGCCGACGAGTTCGCGACCGTGCGCTCGGAGATCGGGCAGGAGTTCGAGTCGGTGCGGTCCGAGCTGCTCGACCTGAGCATCAAGCTCGATCGCCTGCTGAAGGACGACTGCATGTGAGCCGGCGGCTATCCCAGCTTCCGCAGCACCACACCGAACAGGCGATCCGCCGTCATGTACCCGGCGAGGCGGGAGTCGTGCGAGCGGTCCGGATTGTCGCCCAGCACCACCAGGCGCCCGGCCGGCACCCGCGTGCCCGGCGCGGTGCGCAGGGCGGGGACGGTGTCGCGCGGGATCGGGTCACCCGGCACGGCCGTGACGCGCTTGATGATCCAGCGCGGGCTCAGGCTCAGGTCGATGGCGCTCCGTCCCGATACGCCCGGGTCCTTTGGGCGCTTGCCGGGCGGGGCATGGGCGAAGCCGCTGAGCACGACGACCTGCCCGGCGCGCAGTGAGTCCGGCGGCGTCCGCCGGACGAGCACGCGCTCGCCCGGCAGGTACGACGGCAGCATGCTCTCCCCTTCGACGGTCACCACCAGGTACCGGCGGCGCAGCAGGACGACGGTGAGGACGACACCGGCGACGGCGATGAGAGCGAGGCCGGCGATCATCGCGGGGCACCCGCCGTTTCAGTGGCGGCTGTATCCGCGTCGTCCAGGTAGCCGGCCGCCTGCCGGGTGAACAGCTGCGCGTACGTGCCGCCCTCGGCCAGCAGCGCGGCATGCGTGCCCTCCTCCGCGACGACGCCGTCGGTCAGCACCACGATCCGGTCGGCGTCACGGACCGCGCCGAGGCGGTGGGAGATGACCACGCTGGTGCGTCCGGACCGCAGCCTCGCAAGCTGGCTGTGCACCTCGTGCTCGGCCTCCGGGTCCAGGCCGGCGCTGGGCTCGTCGAGGATCATCAGGTCGCGGTCGCGGCGCAGGAACGCCCTGGCGAGCGCCAGCCTCTGCCACTGCCCGCCGGAGAGCAGCACCCCCTGCTCCTGCTCCTCTTCCTCGTCGGCGGGGAACCCGCGGCTCAGCAGGGTGCGATAGCCGTACGGCAGGGCCGCGACGGTGTCGTGGACGCCGGCGTCCCGCGCTGCCTGTTCGATCCGGGTCTGGTCCTGCGCGGCGGGGAGGTCACCGACCGCGATGTTGTCGGTCGCCGTCAGCTCGTACGACACGAAGTCCTGGAAGACGGCGCCGATCCGGGCGCGGAGCGTCTCCGGCGGCACGTCGCGGATGTCCACGCCGTCCCACAGGATCGCTCCGCGGGTCGGGTCGTAGAACCGGCACAGCAGCTTCACCAGCGTGCTCTTGCCGGCGCCGTTGCGGCCGACCAGCGCGACCGTCTCGCCGTTCGGGACGAACAGATCGACGCCGCGCAGGATCCACGGATGGTCCGGCCCGTAGCGGAACCAGACGTCGCGTAGCTCGATGCCCCGGCGCAGGGGCGGTAGCGACCGGGCTTGGGACGACGCCGGCAGGCCGGGCTCGGCTGTCACGATCGTGACGTGGTGGTGGAACATCAGCAACTGCTCGTACACCATCACGCCGGCTGACACCATGACGTTCAGCGCCGCCTGCACACCGGCGACGGCCGCCACGAACATCGACACGTCGCCGACGCTGAGCTGCCCGCGGCCGGCCGCGAGGATCGTCCAGACCAGTCCCGCGCCGGCCACGATCGCCGACGCGCCCGACAGGCTCGCCTGCACGGAGAACTCCCGCTGGTCCATCCGGCGGCGGGCGGCGTTGGCGGTCCGCAGCTCGGCCAGCATGCGAAGACGCAGGAAGGCGCCGAGGTCGAAGAGCCGGATCTCCTTGGCGGCATCCGCGGTCGACATCAGGTGCGCGTAGAACAGCTCCCGGCGCTCGGCCGGCCCGATCCGCCACAGCATCGCCACCCGCTGCCGCGACATCCGCAGCTCGATGATCAGAGCAGGTACGGCCGACAGCAGGACCACGACGGTGAACGCGGGGTTGATCAGCGCCAGGGAGCCGACGAACCCGGCGACGGTCACCGTGCCGCGTGCGACGGAGAGCGCGGTGTCCACCAGCCTGCCCGGGTTGCTCGCGCTCTGCTCGGCCAGGCGCAGCCGGTCGAGGAAGGCGGGGCTCTCGAACGGGGCCAGCCCCGTGACGCGGCACACCGCCGCGAACAGCTCCTCCTTGGCGCGCAGCGCGGTGCGGCGGTCCACCTCGGCGCGCAGGTAATGTCCGGCGTGCGTCACCGCCGTGGCGACCGCGGTGACGACGGCGATCGCCACCGCCAGGTTGAGCAGCGCGCTCGTCTGCCCGCGCGCCACCCCGTCCAGCACGGCCTTGGTCAGCCAGGCCACGGCGACCGGCGTGGCGGAGCCCACCAGGGTGACCGCCAGGTAGCCGAGGACATGGATCGGCGCTGACCGCCACACCATCGCGGCGGCGCGTACCGCGTTCCGTGCCAGCTCCCGCCGTGTCGGTGCCGGCTCGCTCACGCGGGCGACTCGGCCGGCAGCCGGGAGATATCAGGTGCCACCGCGAGCAGCTTGCCGCCCGTGGCCACCTGGAGGAAGGTCGGGAACGACTGGACGCCGAACGCGTCGCTCACAGCACTGTCCACGATCACCTGTGCCACGGGCTGCAACGTGGTGACCATCTCGGCGGGCTCACCCGATCGGTTGTCGATCACCGCGAGCACGCGAGACCGGTCCTGGCCGGCAGACCACGAGGCGAAGGCGGGCAACTTCTCATGGCAGCCGCTGCAATCGGGCGACAGGAACGCGACCACTGTCCCGTCCGGCAGGAGGTCCCGGGTGAGACGGGTCCCGTCCACGGTCGTCGCCTCGAAATCGCCGGCGACGTCGCCAGGGGACAGCTGCCTGCCTCCCCCGAGAGGGCCGCCCATCATATCGACGGCTTCAAACAGCGCGTCCAGCAGCTTGGTGTGCTCCCGTAGCCGCCGGACCACGCCGAGCGTCAACACCAGATCCACGAGGCACAGCGCGCCGACGAGGGCTACGACGGCGATCAGATAGGGCATGGGACACCTCCATGTGAGGGGCCCGGCCGACTCTCCAGCCGGGCACCCGATAAACAAGCGGTTACGAGCAGTAGACGTATGACTTGCAACCGCCGCAGGAGGAGTGGCCGTCCGGGTAGTAGCAGCAGTACTTCGCCGTGAACGCCGGGAATTTGCAGCACTGGTAGCCGCAGTCGGCCGCCCGGGCCACAGTGTGCGGTGCGATCCGCTCGAGGAGCCGGTCGGCCATTCTGGTCACGACGCGCATGAACCATTTCCTTTCGGTTGTTCTGGCGGGCGTGTGCCCGCCCGTGCGGCAGCGGTCACGCCGGTTCACGCCGCTGTCCCGCCGCCGGTCGCAGCCTGCGCCAGGGCTCTGAGCGAATTCTCAACGAATTCTCAACGGCCCGGCTCTCCGCAGCTCACGGCCGGTCGTAGGAGGCGATGCGGTCGCGGACCTTCGCCGCCTGCGCGTCGCCGAGCTCCTCGAAGAGCTCCGCCGCGCGCTTCCACGCGTCGAGCGCGGCCGCGGTGTCGCCCGTCCGCACGTGCGTCTCGCCCAGGCGGACCAGCGTCTCGCCGGCGGCGCGCAGGTCGTCGCAGTCGCGCAGCAACTCCGCCGCCCGCTCGAAGCACGTCACCGCCTGCGCGAAGTCGCCTTTGAGGTGCAGCACGTGGCCGACGCTGTCCCAGGCGAGCCCTTCGCCCTGGGCGTACCCGAGGTCGGCCAGGATCCGCTGGGCTCTGCGGCAGTCGGCCAGTGCCTCGTCGTACTCGCCGACCTGGGCCCGCCACCATCCGGTGTTGTTCAGGGCCCGTGCCTCGCCGACGGCGTCGCCGGCCTCACGGAACAGCTCCAGCGCGTGCAGCGCGTGGCCCAGCGCCTCGCCGGGCCGCAACCGGCTCAGCGCGACGGTCAGGCCCAGGTGCACGTGGGCGTGCAGGACCGGTTCGCCGAGGTCCCGGTGCAGCTCGACCGCCTGCTCGAAGTGCTCGACCGCCTCGCTGTCACGGCCGAGTCTGACGTGGGCGCGGGCGATGCTGTTGTGGCAGCGGGCCTGGGCCAGCCGGTCGCCGAGCCGTACGGCCGCGTCCAGCGCCACCCCCTGGACGCGCAGGATCTCCTCCCAGAGGCCGCGGCGCTGCATGAACTCCGCGAACGCCCACGCGAGCTGCCACGCGTGCCGGTCGAGCCCGGCCGCGGTCGCCTCCGCCAGCAGCGCCGGCAGCGCCACCGACGCATCGGCGTACCAGCGCAGGCCCTTCGCCGGCCCGTCGAACCGCTCGGCCACGGCGCCCCGAGCCGGCGGGTCCAGCGGCAGGCTGTCGCGGTGCGGGTAGCACAGATCGTTCGCGGCGCACGCCGAGTGCAGGTAGTAGTCCAGCAGCCGCCGCGTCGCCGCCCGCCGTGCCGTACGGGTGTCGCCGGCGCGGGCCTGCTCCGACGCGTACGCGCGCAGGAGGTCGTGCAGGCGCAGGCGGCCGGGGGAGCGGAGCTCGACCAGGTTCGCGCGGTCGAGGTGCGCGGCCAGCTCACGGGTGCGCTCCACCGGCAGGGCGGCCAGGCTCGCCGCCGCGCCCAGCGGCAGGTGCGGCCCGGGATGCTGCCCCAGGCGCCGGAACAGCCGGGTCGCGGCCTCGGGCAGATCCCGGTACGAGCGCCCGAACACCTTGCGCAGGTCGATCGCTGGGTCGCTGTGGGCGAACGGCTCCAGATCCGTGTCGGCCCGCTCCAGGTCCGCGGCCACCTCGGCCAGCGGCAGATCGGTGCGCCGGGCCAGCTGGGCGGCGACGATCGCCAGCGCGAGCGGCAGCCGGCCGCACCGCCGGATGATCCGCGCGGCGGCCTCCGGCTCCGCCGCCGGCCGTGCCTCGCCCAGCCACGCCACCATGAGGCGGTACGCGTCGTCGCCCCGCAGGACGTCGAGATTCAGCAGGTGCGCACCCGCCGTGACGGCGAGACCGGACAGCTCGGAACGGCTGGTGACCAGGGTCAGGCACCCCGGCGCGGTGGCGAGCAGCGGGCGGACCTGCGCGGCGCCGCGGGCGTCGTCGAGCACGACGAGCATCCGGCGGCCGTCCAGCATGCTGCGATAGAGCCCGATCTGCGCCTCGAAGCCCGACGGCACCTGAGCTTCGGGTACGCCCAGCGCGCCGAGGAAGCGCGGCAGGACCACGCTCGCGTCGGCCGGGTCGACCGTGCTCAGATCGGCGTACAGCTGCCCGTCGGGGAAGCGGTCGCGGTGCAGATGGGCCCAGCGCAGCGCCAGTGACGACTTGCCCACCCCGGGCGGCCCGGAGATCGCGCAGACCGTCGCGGTCGCCGGCCGCTCGACGGACGCGATCGCGGCCAGCTGTTCCAGCTCGGGCGTCCGCCCGACGAAGTGCCTGAGACCGACCGGCAGCTGCGCCGGAACCGGGCGGGCGGGCCCTCGTGCGGGCACTGCGGCGTCGTCGCACCGCAGCAGCCTGCGATGGAGGTGCCGCAGCGCCGTACCCGGCTCGACGCCCAGTTCCTCGGCGAGCGTGCGGCGTACCTGGGCGAAGCGCGCCAGTGCCTCGGCGGTCCGCCCCCCGGCGTGCAGCGCCTCGATCAGCGCGGCCGCCACCGCTTCGTCGAGCGGGTACTCCTCGGCCAGCGGCGACAGCGCCGTCTCCGCGGCCACGGGGTCGTGGCCGGTCACGAGCCGCGCCCAGCGCAGGAGGATCTCCCTGCGTTCGTCGCGCAGACGGTGGCGGGCCCGTTCCACCCATTCGCCGGGCAGCCCGGTCAGCGGATCGCCGCGCCACAGCGCCAGGGCCTCGCCCAGCGGCGGCGCCGGGTCCGGCCCGGCCACCGCCAGATCGGCGAGGCCGCGGAACCTGGACACGTCCACGGCGAATTCGTCCACGTCGAGCAGGTAGCCCCCGACCCGGCGGACCACGGCGCCGTCGTCGGCGAGCACGTCGCGGCGGATACGCGTGATGATCGTGTGGAGGGTGTGCCGCGCGCCGGGCGGCACCCGATCACCCCAGACCCGGGCGAGGAGCGAATCGACGGAGACGACCCGGCCGACCTCCCACGCGAGCGCGGCCAGCGCGAGCGCGACCTGCGGCGGCCGCACGGCCCGGACCTGCCCGGAACGTTCGACCTCCACCGGGCCGAGCAACCGGATCAGCACGACGGTCCACCTCCCTGCCTTGGGATCTTCGAGCGTAACGAGACCCTGGGGCGGGCGGTACGCCTTCGCCGGGCGAGGCGGGTCAGAGCAGCAGCGCGGGCTCCATGACCTCGGCGGGGCAGAGCCGGCCGATCACCGCGCGCACCTGCGCACGCAGGGCGGGATCCGCGAGGTGGCCGTCCTCGTCGAAGTGGCGGCCGGCAGGAGAGATCACCAGCTCGTCCCCCATCACCACGGCGCCCGCCGCCTGCAGGTGCTTGTACAGCTCGGCCTGCGCCCACATGGCGCCGCACGCCCGGGCGCTCGCGCTGATCACCGCCACGTGCTTGCCCGACAGCCCGTCCCGCGCCGACATCCAGTCCAGCGCGTACGTCAGCTCCACCGGCAGCAGGCTGTGCTCGGGAGCCGTCAGCAGCACCGCGTCGGACGCGGCCACCAGCCGGATGAGCTCCCGCGCGGAAGCGGGCACGGGACCGCGCGCGTACGGCGGGATCTCGCCCAGCCCGGACCACACCGAGAAACCGACGCCCTTGGGCAGCTCGCCGCCCGCCGCTTCCAGCAGCCTGTTGATGAACGACCCCGCGTGGAGGCCGGCGGCAATCCCGATGATTTTCACCCTCTGCTCCCAAGGGGTTCCGGTTTTCGGGAAACCTGCCCGATGCCGGGGATGTCCAAGACCAGCTCCCGGTCAAGAGGCGCACACGCTATGCCGCATGATGAGCCGATGGATCACATACGGGTGGGTTCGTCAGGGTTGAAGGTGTCGGCGATCGGGCTGGGCATGATGTCCTACGGGGATCCGGCGCAAGCGCCGTGGTTCCTGCCCGAGGACAGGGCGGAGCCGATCGTGCGGCGGGCCGTCGAGGGCGGGGTGACGCTCTTCGACACCGCGGACATGTACTCCTCCGGGGTGAGCGAGGAGATCACCGGGAGGCTGCTGCGGAAGCTGTTCGCCAGGCGCGAGGAGTACGTGCTGGCCACGAAGGTCTGCTTCCCCATGGGGCCGGGGCCGAACGATCGCGGGCTGTCACGCAAGCACGTGCTCGCGTCGGTGGACGCCTCGCTGCGGCGGCTCGGCACCGACCACATCGATCTCTACCAGGTGCACCGCTGGGACGCGGAGACCCCCGTCGAGGAGACGATGGCGGCGCTGGACGACGCGGTGCGGGCCGGCAAGGTGCGTCATCTGGGTGCCTCGCTCATGTACGGCTGGCAGCTGGCCAAGATGCAGCACGCCGCCCGGCGGGCGGGCGGGGCCCGGTTCGTGTCCATGCAGACGCGTTACAACCTGGCCTACCGGGAGGAGGAGCGCGAGGTCATCCCGTACTGCGCCGACGCCGGTCTCGGCGTGCTGGCCTACAGTCCGCTGGCGCGCGGACTGCTCACCGGGCGGACGGGTGGCGGCACGGTCAGGGCGGAGCACGAGGCGCGGGCGCCGGAGAGCGAGGCGGTCGTGGAGGCGTTGCGCGCGGTGGCCGAAGGGCGCGGTGTGCCGCCCGCCCAGGTAGCGCTGGCCTGGCTGCTCGGCAAGGGGAGCGTGCCCCTGGTGGGTGCCACCAAGCTGCACCACCTCGACGACGCGCTGGCCGCCGCCGAGCTCGGGCTCACCCCCGACGAGAGCGCCGCGCTGGAGGCGCCGTACCGGCCGCGGGAGCCGTTCGGGTACGCGTGGTGATCGTCTGAGGAGCATGGGCGAGGGCCGCCGGGAGGCGGCCCTTCGCGACGGTCAGCGTGCGGCCGCGGCGCGTGCCCGGCGCTCATCGCGGCGCTCGACGAACCGGGCGGCCGTGGCCTCGGTCTTGGCCAGGAACGCGGACAGCTCCTCGCGGGCCTGCTCGCCGCCTGCGTCCAGCCCCGTCTTGTCGAACACGGCCCACTGCTTGAGCACCGGCATCAGCACGTCGTCCAGGTGCAGCCGGAGGTCGTAGATGCCCTCGTTCGCGATGATCATGGCCTTGCGGGCGAAGCCGTCGATGCCCGTGCCCGGCATCTGGAACGTCGTGACGACGTTCGTCACCGCGCGCATGGTCTGGTTGGGGTCGAGCTCGAAGGCGGCCTTGAGCAGGTTGCGGTAGAAGAGCATGTGCAGGTTCTCGTCGGCGGCGATCCTGGCGAGCAGCCGCTCGCAGCCCTCGTCGCCGGAGGCCTTGCCGGTGTTGCGGTGCGCGATGCGGGTGGCCAGCTCCTGGAAGGAGACGTACGCGAGCTGCCCGAGCATGGTGTCGTACTCGGAGGTGAAGCCGTTGGCCATGTGGTGCATGCGCGCCCGCTCGAGCGCCACGGGGTCGACGGCCCGGGTGACCGTGAGATAGTCGCGCAGGGCGGTGCCGTGACGGTCCTCCTCGGCCGTCCACCGGTGCACCCAGGTGCCCCAGGCGCCGTCGCGGCCGAACGTGCTGGCGATCTCGTGGTGGTAGCTGGGCAGGTTGTCCTCGGTGAGGAGGTTGACGATGAGCGAGACCCGAGCCGCCTCGGGGATCTTCGAGTCGCCTTCCTGCCACGCCTCGCCCCCGTAGATGCCGTCGAAGTCGCGGCCCTCGCTCCACGGGATGTACTCGTGCGGGAACCACTCCTTGGCCATCTTCTCGTGGCGGTCGAGCTCCACGGCCACGACCGGCTCAAGCTCGTGCAGCAGCTCCGTCTGAGTCATCGCCATAAAAGATCTTCTCCTTCAGGTTACGGTACCGTAGGTTAGGCTACCGGAAGGACATACCGGTCAAATAGGGTGGCCGTATGCGACCCAGTGTCCGCGGTGTCCTGCTCGACCACGACGAACGACTGGTGCTCTTCCGGCGTACGGTGCCTGGACGTGACATCTACTGGAGCATCCCCGGTGGACACGTGGAGCCCGAAGACGACACGCTGGAGCACACCCTGCACAGGGAGATGCTCGAGGAACTGGGCGCCACGGTGTCGTCGGTGACGCCTCTGGTCACGGTCTCGTACCCGTGGAAAGGCGAGGTGAAGACGCAGCACGTGTACGGCTGCCGTCTGGTGTCGATGGATCCCGCGCTGCGGCACGGGCCCGAGTTCGAGGATCCGTCGAGGGGGCTGTACGAGGTGGAGCGCGTACGGCTGGACCGGTCGGAGATCACCTCACGCCATCTGATCCCCGAGGCGGTGGCGGGCTACCTGTCCGAGAACGTCACCGCCCTGCCCCGCCTGATCGCCTAGGCCCTCAGGGCTCGCGGCGCAGGCGCTTCAGGTCGGAGCGCTGCTTCTTGGCGGCGATGCGGCGCTCGACGGCGCCGCGGCTGGGCTTGGTCGGGCGGCGGCGCCGCGGCGGCGGGGCGATGGCCTCGCGCAGGCGCTGCGCCAGCCGGTGCGCCGCGGCCTCCCTGTTGCGCAGCTGGGAGCGGTATTCGGAGGCGGCGATCGTGATCGTGGAGGCGCCCAGCCGGTCGAGCGCCCTGGCCTTGAGCGCGGGCGGCAGCGCGGTGGTCGCGGCCACGTCGAAGGTGAGCTCCACGCGGCTGTCGGTGGTGTTGACGCCCTGGCCCCCGGGGCCCGACGAACGTGAGAAACGCCAGACGAGCTCGGCGTCGGGAATGACGACCGAGTCGTTGACGACCAGCGGGCCGGGCATGGCTGGCTCCTGTTCTCCTTCGGTAAACGGGTGTAACCGTATATGAGGGACATATGCCACCCGCAACGGCATTTTCAATCACTGCCGTCACTGCGAATATGGAATGAACGTCCCGCAGGAGAGGCGAAATTCCATGCAGCCACCCTCGGCCGCACAGGTCGGCCTGACCGTGGCATTGGCCATTGTTTCCGCGGTCGGATTTCTGCTCCTGCGATGTCAGGGCAAGGGACGTCCGTTCGGGCCGGCGGGGCGGTGGCTGGCGATCGCCATCACCACGCTGACGGGCTGCCTGTCCGCCGGGGTCGCGCTGGTGAGCGGGATGGTCCTGAGCGAGAACCTCGCCACGGTGCTGGGCGCCGTCGCGCCGAGCGGGCTGTGGCTGAGCCAGATGCGGGGCCAGGAGGACGAGCGGCGCTCGCTGGCGCGGGAGGCGGCGACGTTCTGGCTGGTGTCGCTGCTGGCCCGGCTCGACCAGGCGATGGCCGAGGACCAGCGGACCTGGTGCGAGAAGCGGGTGGACGACTCCTGGAACGTCTACGAGCTCAGCCTGGCCGCCAACCGCTACCACGCCCGGATCGCCGAGCGGCTCTCACCGGAGGAGCGCAGGCGGGAGCGGATCCACGCCAGGCTGGACGCGATCGAGCGGCGGCTGGACGTGGCGGCGCTGGTCGAGGACGGGGCTTCGCGCCCGAAGGTCGTCACGGCGCTGAACGGGTCGCGGCACACGCGGCTGGCCAGGTACGAGCGGTATCTGAACGACCTGACGCGGCTGCACGGGGTGCTCAGGCACGACGCGGAGGCCGAGGTGCTGCGGCTGCTGGCGGCGGCCTACCGTGCCGGCTACCGGTCGCTGCCCGCGTTCGTGCCGCACACCATGGACCGGCGCGACACGGGGGTGCGTACGAGATGAGGCGTACGGGATGAGGCTGGGCGCGGCGTCAGTCGGCGGGGTCGTGGAGCAGGATCTCCGAGCCCTCGGCGTCGCCCAGCGTGAACTCCAGGCGGGCGCCGAGCGCGCCCACGACGGTTTCGAGCGTGCGGAGCGTCAGGTTCTCGTCGCCGGACAGGATCTGGCTCACCCGGCCCGCGGAGACGCCCATCGACGCGGCCAGGTCGGCACGGGAGATCTTGTGCTCCCGCATGTACCAGGTGATCTCGTCCACGACGTTCTGGGCGAGACCGCCCACCTCGTCGCGGGTGCTCCGGCGGAAGGCCATCACGGTCTCGCTCTCGACGCTCAGCTACGGGCTCACCTACTGGTGTTCCCACTTTAGCTCTACCTAAATCTTTAGGCAAGCCTAAAGTTTGGGCATGCGGGCCGATGGCGGATTGCAAGGGGCGTGTGCCACCATCACGGCGAGAAGATCACGTGGTGGGGAGGCGCTGTGGCCGGGATCGTCGGCGTGCACGGGATCGGCAAGTACAACTACTACCTCGAGGCCGGGCGGTCCGTGGGCGGGGCGGCCGAGGCGATGCGGATCAAGTGGGACCGCTACCTGCACGTGGCGCTCGGGGGAGAGACCCGGGCGTACTTCAGCGAGATCGCCTATTTCTCGCACCACCTGCACGACGGGCGCCGCGGCGGCCGGACGCCGAGGTCCGCCGCGGCCATGGAGCGGCCGGCGCAGCAGGTGCTCGTCGCCTGGGCGAGGAACCGGGGCGTGGGCGAGCACGTCACGGGGGCGCTCAAGTCGTTCACCGGCTGGCTGCTGGACAGGCTGGACGGCAGGTCGGCGGCGTTCGCCAAGCTGTTCGCGCCGGAGGTGGCGGCGTACCTCACCGATGCGGGCAGGCGCGAGAAGTGCCGGCAGGTCGTCGCCGACGTGATCCGGAGGAACCGGCCCGAGGTGGTGATCGCCCACTCGCTCGGCAGCGTCGTCACCTACGAGGCCCTCTGGGCGAACCCCGACCTCCAGATCGATCTCCTGATCACCCTCGGCAGCCCGCTCGGCATGCGCAACGTCATCTTCGAGCAGCTCCTGCCCGCCCCCATCAACGGCCGCGGCGAGCGCCCGAAAGGCGTCAGGCGCTGGGTGAACATCGCCGACAAGGACGACATCGCCGCCATCCCGCCCAACCTGGCCGTCAGCTTCACCGGCGTGGACGCCGAAGAGCTGGTCAATCTGGACTGGATCGATTTTCACACCGCCGAGAAGTATCTGGGCTGCCCGGCGCTGGACCCGCATCTGCGACCATTCCTGGCATGACGTGGATTGTCTTCGACTACGGCGGTGTCCTGTCCCTTCCCCAGCCCGAGTCCGACGCCGATGCCATGGCGCGCGCGGTGGACGCGGACCCCGAGGACTTCAAGCGGAACTACTGGGAGCACCGGCTCGAGTTCGACCGGGCGAGCCTGAGCCCGCCGGCCTACTGGTCGGCGGTGCTGGGCCGGCCCGCGACCCAGACCGAGGTCGCGCGCCTGGTCGCCATGGACGTCGCGAGCTGGGCGTACCCGAACGAGGGCACGGTCGCCCTGCTCGGCGAGCTGATCGCGGCGGGACGGAACGTGGCGCTGCTGTCCAACGCGCCCGTCTGCGTCGGCGACGGCCTGGACCAGCTGCCCTGGATCGCGGAGATCGCTCAGCGCTTCTACAGCGGCAGGATGGGCCTGGTCAAGCCCGACCGGGAGATCTACGACGAGCTCGTGCGTGCGCTGGACGCCGACCCGTCGAAGATCGTCTTCATCGACGACCGCGAGGAGAACGTCGCGGGCGCCGAGCGCGCGGGCCTGACGGGCGTGCACTTCACGGACGCCGCAACGCTCCGCGGCGCGCTCTCCGCGGCGCTGTAACAACCCAGGGCCAGGACGACTGATGCTGTTCACCCGCGCTTGACTCGGCGGTCACGGCCGGGTCAGCGCGGGCGGACATACCTGTGAACGTGGACCGCAGAGCCTTCCTGACAGCGGCGACAGCCGGACTCCTCCTCCCGCAGACGGCCACCCCGGCGGCGGCCAGGACCCTCAGATCCGACCCCTTCACGCTGGGCGTGGCCTCCGGCGACCCCTCGGCCGACGGCTTCGTCCTGTGGACCAGGCTGGCCGTCGACCCGCTGGGCGGCGACGGCCGCGGCGGCATGCCGGCCCGCGACATCGACGTGGACTGGCAGGTCGCGGCCGACGAGCGCTTCTCCACGATCGTCAGGTCGGGCACGGCCACGGCCAGGGCCCGTGACGCCCACAGCGTCCACGTCGAGCTGGCCGGGCTGGAACCCGGGCGCGAGTACTTCTACCGGTTCAGGAGCGAGGGCCGCCTCTCGCCTGCCGGCCGCACCAGGACGACGCCCACCAGGGAGACGCCGCTGACGTTCGCGGTCGCGGCGTGCGCGCACTACGAGCACGGCTACTACACCGCCTACCGCCGCCTGGCCGAGCAGGAGCCGGACCTGGTCGTCTTCCTCGGCGACTACATGTACGAGTACGGCCCCAGCGGCTACACGGCCCTGGCCGGTCGCGTACGCACCCACACGCCCGGCAAGTGCGAGACGCTCGCCGACTACCGGCTGCGGCACGCCCAGTACAAGAGCGACCACGACCTGCAGGCCGCACACCTCGTGGGGCCCTGGCTGATGTCGTTCGACGACCACGAGATCGAGAACAACTGGGCCGGCTCGGTCTCCAGCACGGGCGCGCCCGGCTTCACCAGGCGCAGGGCGCAGGCGTTCAGGGCGTACTACGAGAACATGCCGCTGCGCCGCGCCAGCCTCCAAGGGGCGGTACTCAGGGTGAACCGGCGCATCTCCTGGGGCACCCTGGCCCGCTTCCACCTGCTGGACACGCGCCAGTTCCGCGACGACCAGGCCTGCCTGGACGGGGTACGGGCCGGCTGCGACGACCGGCTGGCGTCCGGGCGGACGCTGCTCGGCGCCGACCAGTGGCGCTGGCTGGAGAGCGGGCTGCGCGGCTCGACCACCCGCTGGAACCTGCTCGGGCAGCAGATCCTGATGGCGCAGCGCGACTACAAGGTCGGCCCGGGACGCGAGGTGAACCTGGACTCGTGGGACGGGTACGCGGCCGAGCGCACGCGCCTGCTGGGGTCGCTGGCCGGGACGTCCAACCCGGTGGTGCTGACCGGGGACGCACACATGCACCATCTGGCGGAGCTCAAGACCGACTTCGACGACCCGGACTCGCCGGTGGTGGCCAGGGAGCTGGTGGCCTCGTCGATCGCCAGCGACGGTGACGGGTACCGGGACCGTACGTGGATCGCGGAGGCGCTCCAGGAGAACCCGCACATCTCGTTCATCGACCAGCGGCGTGGATACCTCATGGCGAAGCTGACCCGTGACGAGCTCTCGGTCGACTTCCGGACGTTGGACTACATCTCCCGCCGCGGCGCCCGCGCCAAGACCTCCCATCGCCTCACCCTTCCCGCGACGACCGGCGGCGCGGCCGCCGCCCAGGCGGGCGCTCCGCGCGTCGGCTGAGCGGTTCCGCCGGGACGCGCTGCCTGAACGTTCGCTGGGAGCGGGCTGAGGATTCGCTCAACCGCCACGCCCGCCCGCCGCACCGGCTTGAGGCGTTCGCCGGGGGCGTGTGGGCCCGGGCGTGCCGCACGCACGCCCGGGGCCCAGGGCCCGGCAGGAGGAGTGCCGGGCCGGTCCTGGGCTCAGCGCCCGGCCGGCCGTTGCCGGTCCGGCTCTCAGGCCGTTGGGCCGGTTCCGGGATTCAGGCGCCCGGCCAGCTCGCGTCCGGGAACTCGCCGGAGGTGGTGCCCGACATGACCACCTCCTCGCTCTCCTGCAGACCCGAGGTGACCTGCACGTACTGGTCGCCGCGCACCCCCGTGCGCACCGCCTTGGCCGAGTCGCGGCCGTCCGAGCGGACCGTGACCACCTGCGTGCCGTCCGACCGGGTGCGTACCGCGGCGGCGGGCACGTAGATCGCGTCCTTGGCCGAGCCTGTGATGACCGTCACCGAGGCGGTCTGCCCGAGCATGAGACCCGTGGGCGGCTCGTCGAAGGCGAGGGTGACCGAGTAGCGGACGAGCTGGCCATCCACCGTCGCGGTCGGCGCGATGGCCGTCACCGTTCCCTGGTAGCGCTCGCCGTTCCGGGTGGCCAGAGTGATCTGGGCCTTCTGACCGAGCTTGAGCCGGTTCACGTCGGACTCGGTGACCATGGCCTGGACCTGCAGTTCGTTCAGGTTGCCCAGGCTGATGAAGGTGCCGGTGCCCGCCGTGTCGCCGGACGCGCCCGCCACCGACAGGACCGTGCCCGCCGCCGGGGCGACGATGCGGGTGGCCCGTACGGCGTCTGCCGCCTGCTCGAGCGCGGCCTGCGCGCGGTCCACGTTCGCGGCGGCCTGCTCCTCGCTGATCCCGCCGCCCTGGCCCGCGGAGCCCGTGTCACGGCTGCAGGAGCCCTGGGTGGACGGCCGGGAACCGCTGGTCGGCCCACCGCTCGGCCGGGCGGTCGTTCTGCCGCTCGGCCGGCCACTTGGCTGGGCCGACGGCCTGCCGCTGCTCGTGGGCTTGCGGCTCGGCGACGGCTTCGCGCCGGCGGACGGCTTGCCGGAGGGTGTGCCGGTCGCGGAGGGATGGCCCTCCGGCCGGCCGGTCGCCCGGTCGCCAGGGATCTCGACGCCGGGTGAGCCGCCGCCGGGTGAGCCGCCGGTGGGGGCGGCGGTGACGGTCCTGGTGACGGTGGCCGTCACGGTGACGGTGACCGTGGGCTGCGGCTCGGGGCCCGGATCGGTGGGTCCGGTGGTCGGCGTGGTGGTGGGGTGCGGCGTCGTGGTGGGATGCGGGGTGGAGGTCGGCGCCGGGTCCACGTCCAGTGCGGACGGCGCCGTCGGCCCGAGCACGCCGCCCGCCCCGCCGCCCGCGCAGGCCGCGGGGGTCGAGGCGGCCGGGGACGCGGCCTTCTCCTGGGCCTCGTCCAGTGCCTCCTCGGCCGCCGCCAGGTCGGCCTTGGCCGCCGTGTACGCCTCCCGAGCCCCCCGGCTGTCGATCCTGGCCAGCACCTGGCCCTTCTTCACCTTGCTCCCGACCTTGACGTACACCTTGGTCAGCGTCCCCGAGGAGCCGAACGCAAGGTCCCTCCGCGAGCCGTCCAGAGTGCTGCCCGCCGCGCTGACCGTGGCCGTGACCTGGCCGCGCTGGGCTGCGGCGAGCCGTACCTGGACAGTGGGCGGGGCGTCGTCGCGCAGCGCCAGCGCCAGGCCGCTCCCGGCCACGAGCACGGCAAGGGCGAGCCCGCCCAGCGCGATAGTCGGTCTCATGGCGGCCCATCCTGGCGGAGGAGGTTCGCGCCCGGCTGCGAGCAGCCTAAGAGTTACCTGAGTGCCCGTCGAGGTTCCGGGGTTGTCAGCGAACGTTCAGCTTGCTCGCGGCTCCGGCGCAGCATCATGTGCAAGGGTCACCGCCTGTGAAGGTGTCCACAAGGCGCAGAGCGCTGATGACCAACGGAGCACTGGCGGTGCTCCTGCTGGGCGGTGCTGTGCTCGCCTACTCCCAGCTCGGCACGGATCGGGCGGCCGGTGAGACGACCGTCAGGACCGTGACCGCGACCCGCGGCTCGGTGGTGGCCGCGGTGTCCGCGTCGGGCGCGGTGACGAGCTCCAAGTCCAGAGCGCTCTCCTTCGGCACGACGGGCACGGTCGAGAAGATCTACGTCAAGGCCGGCGACAAGGTGAGCAAGGGCGACATCCTGGCCAGGCTCGACGACGACGCCGCCCAGGAGAGCCTGTCGGCGGCCAAGGCCACGTACGACAGCGCCGTGGACGACGGGACCTCGACGGCCCAGCTCTACGCCTCCTACATCAAGGCCCGCAACGCCTACCGCGAGGCCCAGCGCACGGTGGCGGCCACGGTGCTGAAGGCCCCGTTCAAGGGCACGATCACGGCGGTGAACGGCTCGGTCGGCGGCGGCAGCTCCGGCTCGGGCGCGAGCTCGGGCTCCGGCTCCACCTCGGGCACGGGACAGGGCTCAGGACAGGGCTCAGGACAGGGCTCGGGACAGGGCGCGAGCTCGTCGTCCGGTACGGGCTCCAGCGGCTTCATCGAGATCGCCGACACCGGCAAGCTGCAGCTCGTGGGCTCCTTCACGGAGTCCGACGCCGGCAAGCTCAAGCAGGGCCAAGAGGCCACGGTCACCTTCGACGCCCTGCCCGGGGTGACCGCGACGGGCAAGGTCACCCAGATCGATCCGGTCGCCTCCACCAGCAACAACGTCGTGCAGTACCCGGTCACGGTCACGTTCGCGAAGGTTCCGAGCCAGGTGCGGCTGGGCCAGACGGCCACCGTCGAGGTGGTGGTCGGCCAGGCCGACAACGTCGTCACCGTCCCCTCCACCGCGGTCTCCACCAGCGGCGGCCAGACCACGGTCACCCTGCTCCAGAACGGACGCCAGACCAGGACCCCGGTCGAGGTCGGCGTGCAGGGCACGAGCCTGACCGAGATCAAGTCGGGTGTGTCCGAGGGCGACCAGCTCGTGCCCCCGGTGACCACGACCGGCACCACGGGCGGCAACCTGCGCTTCGGCGGCGGCGGATTCCCGGGCGGCGGCCCCGGCGGCGTGCCGGGAGGCGGGCGATGAGCGCCCCCTCGGCCGACACCCCTTCCACTGACGCGACCCCGCCCGTCCTGCGCGTGCGGGACCTGATCAAGGAGTACGGCGAGGGCGACGCCAGGGTACGCGCCCTGCGCGGCGTCAACCTGGACGTCGAGCGCGGTGACTACGTCGCCATCATGGGCGCCTCCGGCTCCGGCAAGTCCACGCTCATGAACATCCTGGGCTGCCTCGACATCCCGACCTCCGGCACGTACGAGATCGACGGCTCCGACGTGGGACGGCTGGACGAGCGCCAGCTCGCGATCCTGCGCAACCGCAGGGTCGGGTTCGTGTTCCAGTCGTTCAACCTGATCCCGCGCATGAGCGCGCTGGCCAACGTCGAGCTGCCGCTGGTCTACGGCGGCATCGGCCAGGCCGAGCGGCGCGCGCGGGCGCTGGCCGCGCTGGAGCAGGTCGGGCTGACCGACCGCGTGCACCACGAGCCGAACCAGCTCTCCGGCGGCCAGCAGCAGCGCGTGGCCGTGGCCAGGGCGCTGGTCACGGCGCCCGCGCTGCTGCTGGCCGACGAGCCGACCGGCAACCTCGACACCGCCTCCACGGGCGACGTCCTGGAGATCCTGGACCGGCTCAGCGCGTCCGGCCGCACGATCGTGCTCATCACCCACGAGAACGACGTGGCCGCGCACGCCAAGCGGGTGATCAGGCTGGTGGACGGCGAGATCGTGGAGGACCGCCGCCAGGCGCCGGTGGACGGCCCGCCGCCGCGTATGACAGAGAAGGCAGCGGCCAGGTGAACCAGCTCGAGATCCTCCGCTTCGCGCTGCGCGGCCTGCTGGCCAACAAGATGCGCAGCTCGCTGACCACGCTCGGCATCCTCATCGGCGTCGCCGCGGTCATCATGCTGGTCGCCGTCGGCGAGGGCTCCTCGCAGAGCATCCAGCGCAACATCCAGCGCCTCGGCGCCAACACCCTGACGATCTCCCCGCAGTTCTCGGGCGGCGGCGGCGGCGGTGGCGGCCTGCGGGGCCAGGGCGGCGGCGGGAACACCGGCCCGCGTACCCAGGCCAGGCAGCTCAGCCTGGCCGACGCCAAGGCGCTGACCGACAAGACCCTGGCGCCCTCGGTCAGGAGCGTCTCGCCCGTCGTGACCGCCTCCTCCTCGACCGCCGCGTACGGGGCCGCCAGCCACGCGATCTCGCAGTTCGTCGGCACCTATCCCAGCTACTTCGAGGCCGTGAACAAGCCCGTCGCCAAGGGCAGCTACTTCTTCAACGACGATGTGCTGGCCGCCAGGAAGGTCGTGGTGCTCGGCCAGACCGTCGTGGAGGAGCTGTTCGGGACCGTCGATCCGATCGGCAAGCAGATCAGCGTGTCCGGCGTGCCGTTCACGGTCGTCGGCGTGCTGAAGGAGACCGGGTCCACCGGCATGCAGGACGCCGACGACGTGGCCATCGCGCCGCTGCCCGCCGTACAGCAGAGCCTGAGCGGGTTCGGCTCGCTCAGCTCGGTCGTCGTGCAGGCGACCGGAGCGGACACCACGACGGCGGCGCAGGCCGAGGTCACGGCCATCCTCAACCAGCGGCACGGCATCAAGAACGACAACGCCGACTTCCGCATCCTCAACCAGGCCACGCTGCAGGAGACCGTCAGCGCGGCGACCGGCACCTTCACCGTGCTGCTGGGCGCCGTGGCGGCGATCTCGCTGCTGGTGGGCGGCATCGGCATCACCAACATCATGCTGGTGACCGTCACGGAGCGCACGCGCGAGATCGGCATCCGCAAGGCGATCGGCGCGCCCAGGAGCGCGATCCTGGGCCAGTTCCTGCTGGAGGCCACGCTGCTGAGCCTGGTCGGCGGGCTGTCGGGGGTGCTGGTGGCGTTCATCGGGACCAGGTTCACCATCGCCGGCATCGAACCCGTCCTCGTGCCGTCCTCGGTGGCGCTGGCGCTGGGCGTGTCGGTGGGGATCGGGCTGTTCTTCGGGAGTTACCCCGCCAACCGGGCGGCCAAGCTGCGGCCGATCCAGGCCCTGCGCCACGAGTAAGGAGAATGACATGGCCCAGCTCGACTCCTCACCCTTCCCCGACGACCTGGGAGAGGAGCTCGCCGTCCAGCCCAGCAGGGGCCCCTCGAAGCTCACGCTGGCGCTGGCCGCCGGCGTGGTGCTGGTGGCGGGCATCCTCATCGGCATCCAGGCGCAGAGCCTGTTCGGCTCCTCGTCCGCGTCCGCCGCCGGCGGGCAGCGCCCCGGCGGCGGCGGGTACGGCGCGCAGCAAGGGTACGCTCAGCCGCCAGGAGGTTTCGGCCAGCAGCGCAACGGGTTCGGGCAGCCCCCGGGCTACGGCGGCGGCCAGCGGATGGGCGGCGGGGGAGGTACGGTGGGCACCGTCCAGAAGGTCGAGGGCGGCAAGATCTATGTCAAGACCATGGACGGCTCCACTGTCACGGTCACCGTGAGCGACCAGACCACCGTCCAGATCTCCAAGCCGGGCAAGGTGTCCGACCTGCAGACCGGCACCTCGGTCGTGGTACGCGGCCGGCAGGGCGGTGACGGCTCGGTGGCGGCCACCTCGATCACCCAGGGAGCCCAGGGAGCCCAGGGAGGAGGCCCTCGATGAGCGAGCCCGAGGCCAGGCTGCTGGTGGTCGACGACGAGCCCAACATCAGGGAGCTGTTCTCGGCCAGCCTGCGCATGGCCGGGTTCGAGGTGCTGACCGCGGCCGACGGCATGGAGGCGCTTCGGGTCGCTGAGGAGAGCTCACCTGATCTGGTGATGCTCGACGTCATGCTGCCCGATCTGGACGGCCTGGCGGTCGCGGGCAGGCTGCGGTCCCGCGGCCGCCGGGTCCCCGTGCTCTTCGTGACCGCCAAGGACACGCCGGAGGACCGGATCGCGGGGCTGGGGCTGGGCGAGGACTACGTGACCAAGCCGTTCAGCCTGGAGGAGGTCATCGCCAGGATCCGGGCGGTGCTGCGCAGGACCCGGCGCGGCGCGCCGCCGCCCAACCGGATGCGGGTGGCCGACCTGGAGCTCGACGAGGAGAGCCACGAGGTGTGGCGCGACGGCATTCCGATCAAGCTGTCGCCGACGGAGTTCAGGCTGCTGCGGTACTTCATGCTCAACGTGGGCCGGGTGCTGTCGAAGACGCAGATCCTCGACCACGTGTGGAACGGCGACTGGCGCACCGACGTCGGCCTGGTCGAGTCGTACGTCTCCTACCTGCGGCGCAAGGTGGACACGGGGGAGCGCAAGTACCTGCACACGCTGCGCGGAGTCGGCTACATCCTGCGCCCGCCCCGGATATGAGCACGTTCTCGACGAGGGTCGCCCGGCTGCGGAAACACCTGGCCAGGACCCCGCTCTGGCTCCGCCTCGTCTCCGCCACGCTCCTGCTGGTCACCCTCGCCATCACCCTCACGGGCGTGTTCGCGGTGCGGCTGCTGCGTGGCTACCTCGTCGAGCGTGTGGACCAGCAGCTGATCGCGGCCACCCGCCCGCTGCGCGACCCGCCCCCGATGGCCGAGCAGCCCCGCCCCGGCGGGCGCCCGCAGCGCTTCTTCGGCCTGTTCTACGCGGTGCTCCTGGACCCCTCCGGCACCCCGATCCGGACGCTCAGCGAGTCGACAGAGGAGCACACGCCCGCCCTGCCCAAGCTCGACCTCCTCAAGGTCGTGGCACTCAACGGCCGTCCCTTCACCGTCGAGTCGCTCGGGACCGGGGGCCCGAGCTGGCGCGTGGTCGCCGTGCCGGGCCGCGACGGCGAGAGCCGGGTGATCGCCGTCAACCTGAGTGAGGTGGACGCCACGGTCTCCCAGCTCGTCCTGATCGTCGCGGTCGCGGGCGGTGGCACGCTGGTGGTGCTCGGGCTCGCCTGCTACTGGCTGGTACGCCGCAGCCTGCGCCCGCTCCGCGAGATCGCGCGCACGGCCAAGGACATCGCGGGCGGCGACCTGTCGCGCCGCGTGCCCCTCTGGGCGGGCACCACCGAGGTCGGCAAGCTCGGCCGTTCGCTCAACAGCATGCTCGCCCAGATCGAGGCGGCGGCGGGCGAGCGGGAGGCGGCGGCCGAGTCGGCCCGCCGGTCCGCCACGGCGGCCAGGCGGTCCGAGGAGCTGATGCGCCGGTTCATGGCCGACGCCTCGCACGAGCTGCGCACGCCGCTGACCTCGATCAGGGGATTCGCGGAGCTGTACCGGCTGGGGGAGGAGAAGGACCTGGCCGAGGCCGTACGGCTGCTGAGCCGCATCGAGGGGCAGGCGGCGCGCATGGGGCTGCTCGTGGAGGACATGCTGCTGCTGGCCCGGCTCGACCAGCGGCGGGAGCTGGCGATGCGGCCCGTGGACCTGCTCAGCCTCGCGGCCACCGTGGTGATCGACGCCCAGACGCTGGCGCCGGACCGGAAGATCGAGCTGGTGCGGCTCTTCGGCGGCGAGGGGGGACGTGACCGTGACGGGCGACGAGTCGCGGCTCGGGCAGGTGCTCAACAACCTCGTCACCAACGCGCTCACCCACACGCCGGCCGGCACGTCCTTCCAGGTGCGGGTCGGGCTGGACGGCGACCAGGCCGTGGTGGAGGTGGCCGACGAAGGGCCCGGGTTTCCGGCGGAGGTGGCCGAGCGGGTGTTCGAGCGGTTCTACCGCGCCGACCCGGCCCGGAGCGCCGGCGGGTCGGGGCTGGGGCTGTCGATCGCGGCCACGCTGGTGGAGGCGCACGGCGGCATCGTTATGGCGGAGGGCGCGCCGGGCAAAGGAGCGCTGTTCAGGGTGATCCTGCCCGTCAACGGCGCCGCACCCCGCCCTGCTCCCTCCTGAGGACCCCTGAGGACGCTGAGGACCTTGAAGGCCTTGAAGGCCTCAGCCGAAGGTGTAGCCGTACAGGCCGTTGCCCTGGCTGAGACGGCGCACCTTGCCCAGCTTCAGCCCCCGCTTCCGCGAGCCGGGCGCGTACATGACGAGCCCCTGGTCGGGGGCCGCCACCACCAGCCCGTAGAGCGGCCGCCGCCGGTCCAGCGTGTGGTAGCGCTCGCTGAGGGGCAGCGCGGCCAGCGCGGCGCCGAAGTCCCGGCCCTTCCCCTTGACCAGCAGGTTCCCCACCCGGGTCAGCCCGCCGGAGGCGCGCCCGGCCAGCACCTGGACCGCCTTCTCGCCGGGCACGCCGATCGCCAGCTCGTCGTTGCCGTCCCCGTTGAAGTCCCCGGCCGCCAAGGACGCCCCGAACCGGTCGTAGTACCGGGGCACGCCTTCCAGCGTGTTCTGCGACCACGCCTCGCTCTTGTGGGTGGTCAGGCCGCTGCGCGACCCGTACAGGACGTCCACGGTGCCGTCGCCGTAGTCCATGGCCCGCTGGTTGGCGCTGAGGCCCTCGCCGGGGACCCCGACGGCCAGGTCGGCGCGTCCGTCGCCGTTGAAGTCGCCCGTGGCCAGCGCGGCGCCGAACGCGTCCCACTTCTCGGAGGCCCCCTTGATCCCGGGGCTGCTCTGGGTGAGCTGCCGGGCCCGCTTCGCCCGTAGGTCGAGCACGGTCACCGAGCCCTGTCCGTCCAGCGTGACGCTGTCGGCGGGCGCGCCGACGACCAGCTCGTCCTTGCCGTCGCCGTCGAAGTCCCCGGTCGCCAGCGCCGCCCCCCACTGGTCGGTCACGTTCGCCGCCTGCCGCACCCACGACGTCTTCTGCGTGATCTGGTACGGCTTGCGCCCCTTCATCCAGTAGACGGTCACCGCCCCGCCGGACCGGTGGCTCGGCGCGCCCACGACCAGCTCGTCCCGGCCGTCCCCGTCGAGGTCCCCGGCGGCCAGCGACGCGCCGAACCGGTCGCTGGACGGCCTGGCCAGCGCCAGCTCCTTGCCCGGGACCAGCCCCTCGGCCGACCCGTTGAAGATCTGGACGACCCCGTTCCCGTCCCCGCCGGGCACGCGGGCGCCCGTGAACTCCTCCGACACCCCCACGGCCAGGTCGGCGCACTTGTCCCCGTTGAAGTCCCCCACGGCCAGAGCCGACCCGAACGAGTCGCCCGGCTCCGCCCCGGCCTGCGTGAGCTTCACCTTCTTCCCGGACCCGTACATCACGGTCACCGACCCGGCCCGGGAGTCGTCGTAGGGAGCGGCCACGGCGAGGTCGGGCCGTCCGTCGCCGTCGAAGTCGAGGGAGTGCCCACCGCATGACCGAGCCGCGGTGGGAGTCGTACCGGAAGTGAGTGGAAGAACCAGACACGCGGCGAGCAGCAGCTTCATACCGGAAGTAATGTCCACACAGGTCGAACCGTGCCTGAACGGCGCGAGAACGGCCCTGGAGATGCGGATGCACATCGGTTGCCCATGCCCAGGGGCATGGGAACGTGCCACGATGGTCGCGTGGACATCGACCTCGCGGATTTGGATTTCTGGCGGAGGCCGCTCAAGGAGCGGAATGAGGCGTTCGCCCGGCTCCGCCAGTTGGAGCATCCGGTGTTCTTCCCGGAGAAGAAAGTCCCTTTCCTCCGGTCAGGCAAGGGCTTCTACGCTCTCGTACGGCACGCGGACGTGGTCGAGGCCAGCCGCAACGCCAGGATCTTCTCCAGCGAGCCGGCCGTGACCAACCCGGAGCCGCCCGGCTGGGTGAAGCAGGTGTTCGGGGAGTCGATGGTCAACATGGACGACCCGCGCCACGCCCGCCTGCGCAGGATCGTCACCCGCTCCTTCAGCCCGAAGATGCTGGCCGGCCTGCAGAGCGACATCGAGGCCGCCTGCGCCCGCATCGTGGACGACGTCGTCGAGGAGGGCCCGCGCGACTTCGTGGCCCAGGTGGCGGCCCGGCTGCCCATCCACGTCATCTGCGACATGCTGGCCGTCCCGCAGGAGCTGCGGGAGAAGGTCCACCAGCACGCCGACATCTCCACCGCGTACACCGGCGTGCGCCCCAGCCTGGCGCGCAGCGTCCAGCTGGCCGGCCAGAACATGCTGGCCCTGCTCGCCCTGCAGCGCATGGTCATCAAGCTCGGCCACGAGCGCGTCGCCGACCCCAAGGGCGACCTGGTGTCCCTGCTGGTCAACGCCAACGTCGACGGCGAGCGGCTGACCGACAAGGAGCTCGGCTCGTTCTTCGCCCTGCTGCTGGTCGCGGGCAACGAGACGGCCCGCAACACGATGGCCCACGGCATCAAGCTCCTCACCGACAACCCGGCGCAGCGCGAGCTGCTGACGGGCGACTTCGACGCGCACGTCAACGGCGCGATCGAGGAGATGGTCCGGTACGTGTCACCGATCATGCAGTTCAGGCGCACGGTCACCGAGGACTGCTCGCTGCGCGGGCTGGAGCTGAAGAAGGGGGACAAGGTCGTCCTCTTCTACGGTTCGGCCAACCGGGACGAGTCGGTCTTCCCGGACGCCGACACGTTCGACATCACCCGCGACACCAAGCCGCACGTCGGCTTCGGCGGGCCGGGCCCGCACTTCTGCCTCGGCGCCAACCTGGCCAGGCAGGAGCTGCGTACGATGTTCCGCGAGCTGCTGACCAGGCTGCCCGGCATCCGCGCGGTCGGCGAGCCCGAACTGCTCCTGTCGAACTTCGACAACAGCGTCCGCACCCAGGCCTTCACCTTCTAGCCGATATCCGGTTCACTCGTCGACCGCGAGCACGTTCGTCCTGATGGTGAAGAACGTGATCAGCGCCGACACCACCATCATCCCCGCACTGATCAGCATCGCCATCCGGAACCCGGCGTCGAACACCGGCGGATTTTTGAACGCGTCGCCCACCAGCCCGACCAGCGGCGGCACCGCGGCGACGGCGAGCAGGCTGCCGGTGCGGGCCACGGCGTTGTTGACGCCGCTGGCCGTGCCCGCGTACCGCTCGTCGGCCGTGGCGAGGACGGTCGAGGTGAGCGGCGCGACCGCCGCCGAGAGCCCCAGCCCGAAGACGGTCACCGCGGGGAGGACGCCAAGCAGGTACGAGGCACCGGGTCCGATCGTGCTCATCGCGACGAACCCGCAGCCGGCGAGCAGGATCCCGGCCGTCATCGGCCAGCGCGGCCCGATCCGCTTGGCCACCTCCCCGGCCCGCCCCGACAGCAACAGCATCAGGATCGTCGTCGGCAGCATGGCCAGCCCCGCCGCGATGGGCCCGAAGCCGGACACCACCTGGAGCTGCACCACGAGCAGGAAGAACACCACGCCCATGGCCGCGTACATGATCAGTGTCACCACGTTCACGGCCGTGAACACGTGGTTGCGGAAGATCCCCACCGGCACCAGGGCGTCCGGCGACCTGCGGATCTCGAGCACCACGAACGCCGCGCCCAGCACCACTCCGGCGATCAGTGGCACGGGCGCGCCCTTCTGGATCAGCCCGTACGTGATCCCGGCCAGCGCCAGCGCCGCCAGCACCGAGCCGAGCACGTCGAACCGCCCCGCCGCCTCCTCGTCCCTGCTCTCGGGCACGTGCCGCACGGTGACGAGCACGATGAGCAGCGCGAACGGCAGGTTGATCAGGAACGCCCAGCGCCACCCGGCCGTCTGCACCAGCCACCCGCCCAGCAGCGGCCCGATCGCGGCGGCCACCCCGCCGAGCCCCGACCAGATCCCGACGGCCCGGGGCCGATCGTGCCGTACGAACGACGCCTGGATGATCGCCAGGGAGCCGGGCGTGAGCAGCGCCCCGCCGATGCCCTGCAGGGCCCTGGCTCCGATCAGGAACTCGATGTTCGGTGACAGGCCGCACAGGGCGGACGCGACGGCGAACCACACGGTGCCGATGACGAAGACCTTCCGCCGCCCGTAGCGGTCACCCAGGGATCCGCCCAGCAGGATCAGGCCGGCGAGGGTGAGGGTGTAGGCGTTGATCGTCCACTGCAGGCCGTCCATGCCCGCGTCGAGCTCCTTGCCGAGGAACGGGAGCGCGACGTTGACCACGGTGCTGTCGAGCAGGGCCAGCCCCGACCCGAGCACCGTCGCGGCGAGGATCCAGCGGCCGCGGGCGGATTTGAGCTCGATGTGGCCGTCCCCGGGCACCACCGTTTCCGGGCCGGTCATGCGGCGCTTTCCGCGCGGAGGGCCCGCAGCACGAACTCGGACACCAGCTCCGCGGCCCGGTCGACCGTCACGTCGCCGCTGATCAGCGGAACGCGCTCGGCGCCGATGACGGCGAGGACCATCCGGGCCGTGGCCCCCACCTCGAGCACGCGGAAGTCACCGGACTCGACCCCGCTGTCCAGGATGTCCACGAGGACGCGCTGCATGGGCGCGACGTGCTCGGCCAGCTGCTGGAAGGCGTCCGGGCCGAGAGCGGCGCCGAGATCGGCGGCCCCGGGGTGCGGATGGGCGAGCAGGCCCGCCAGCTGCAACCGTACGAACGCCCGCAACCGGTCAGCGGGGGAGGCGCTCTCCGGCAACTCCCGTTCGTAGCTGTCGATGAAGTACTGGGTCACCCGCTCGGTGAACGCCAGCAGCAGGGCCGCCTTGTCCGGGAAGTAGTTGTACAGGACGGTCCGGGTGATGCCTGCCTCGCCGGCCACGTCCGTCATCGAGATGGCGTCGATGCCGTGCATCCTGGACAGACGGGAGAGGGCCTGCAGGATGCGGTCGCGCGTCTGCGCGCGATGCTCGCCGATGGTGGCGGCCGAGATCCGGGGCATAGGCCCATCGTAGGCCTCTTCCGGCTGCTTCCATCCGATACCAACCGTTCCCGGCGCCCTCGCCAGGAGCCGATCAGGCGGCCTGGCGGGTGTGGTGCAGCTCGGTGAGGACCTCGGTGTTGAGCTGGTAGGCCAGGCGGACCTCGCGGATGACGCGCTGCCGCTCGCGCTCGTCGAACTCCAGCCCGTCGAGGCGCGTGCGGTATTCGCTCTTGAACTTCGGCAGGCTGCCGAGCTCGTCGAAGATGTAGAAGTCGACGCCCCCGCCCTTGCCGTAGCCGTAGATCTTCTGCAGCTCCAGCCGGATGAACTGCCCGCCCGACAGGTCGCCCAGATAGCGCGTGTAGTGGTGCGCGATGTAACCGCCCGGCCAGTCGGCCACCTGCTGGATCCGCGCGACCAGCGTGCGCGTGGCCTTGGACGGCGCGATCCGGTGCTGCCAGCCCGGCCCGTAGATCCTCTCCAGGTCCCGCTCGAGCGCCCGCTCCCGATACAGCTCGGGGAAGACGAACCGGCCGGCCACCGGGTGGCCGGCGAGCTGCCGCGACACCCCGTCGAGGGCGACGTACGCGAAGTAGTGCTGGGCCACCATCTCGCCGTACTCGTGCTCGCTCAACCGGCCGTCCATGAGCTCGGCGAGATAGCTCTCGGACTCGGCGGACTCGTGGTCGGCCCAGGTGGCGTTCCTCAGGATTTCGGAGAACGACGTGGTCACGGACTACCTCAACTCGCATGTACGTTTTATGACGAAGTGTCACAAACGTCGGTATCTTGCGTCAAGCCGATAGCGACACTATGTCATGAAAACCCGCGTTTCCTCTTTCGTGCCCCAGTAAACACCACGTCAAGAGGTCGTGTCAGCGGGTATAGCGGTGCTTGGCGCCGGGTGGGAAATACTCGGGATCGCCGGATTCCCGCAGCCGGATGAACGGCATCTGCTGCGAGGCGGGCACGTAGTTGGCGAACTCGCTGTTCAGCCTCAGCAACTGGGCCAGGATCGACTCGCCCACGGCCTGGGCCGTCTGGTCGGACGGCTTCTCGCCGGGCGCGAGCTCCACCGTGATCGTCAGATGCCGGTCGCGCTGGGCGTCCTCCACCACCTCCATGACGAACTTCCCCGTCACCGACCCGCTGACCTCGGGCTGCTCCAGACCGATGGCGATGTTCTCCGGGTAGACGTTCGCGCCGTAGTAGGACACCGTGAAGTGGGCGCGGCCGAAGACGTACACGAACGGCCGCTCCGGCCCCTCGGCCGCGGGCTCGAAGCCGTGCCGGCGGGCGAAGCCGAGCAGCTCGTCGTACGGCAGCACACCGCCCTCGTCGGCGATGTGATAGCGGATGAGCGGGATGCCGTTGTCGCCGGAGAAGAGCAGCGTGCCCTGGTACTCCTCGAAAAACCGGACATCGGGGTCGTACTGCACAAGCGTCGGCAACCTGGATTCACCGAACAGCTCCCTGGCCGTATCCGGATGAGCGGACAGGAAGCGCCGGATCTCCACCGACAGCGGCGTCTCGTTGCCCAGGACGCCCGCGTCGGCGGTGCCGTACAGGGAGGCGATGCACTTGACCGGGTCCGCGATCCCGGCCCGCCGCGCGACGAGGCTGCGCCACTCCTCGCTGAACACCTCTCCGGCCGTGACCAGCTTGATGTTCCAGTCGGCCCACGGGAGGTCCTCGGTGTCGATGACGTTCTTCAGGAACGGCGGATAGCCCAGGAGCACGACCTGGTCGAAGTGGGGTGCCAACTCGGGGATGACCCGCAGGATCTCCCTCCGGTCGGTGCCAGGGGCGACCACCGTGATCGGGTAGCCGCGTTCGGCCAGGTGGCGGCAGCAGTTGACGGTGAACAGACCGCCGACCCAGGTGCCGAGGGCGAAGCAGACGACGGCGAGGGTGCGGCGCTCGCGGGCGTCGAAGGAGTCCCTGAAGACCTCCTCGAACCGGGCCGCGATCACCCGCTCGTCGTCCGCCGAACGCGGCCAGAAGGACGGGACGCCGGTGGAGCCGGAGGACACGGCGATGATGTCCCCGATCACGCCGTTCCTGCACAGGTCAGGGAGGGGGTGGCGGTGGGTGTAGCTGTCCTTGGACGTCATCGGCACCCGTACGAAGTCCTGAAGTGTCGTGACATCCTGCGGGTCGATGCGGTGCTCCGCCAGAAAGGCCTGGTAGGCGGGTACGGTCTGCGCCACCTGATGAAAGAGCTCAACCGGGTCCATCAGCCGACTGTACGGCGGAGGCCCGAACTCTCAGGCTTGGCTTACAAGATTACGATCGCCGTGAGCGAACATCATCAAGAGAGGGAACAATGCCGGGCTCCAATGAATTGAGTCGGTATAACTCAACCCATTGGAGTTCGCATGAGTGAGAGTCTGATCCTCCCGGTCCTGCCGCTGGACGACGAGGTCGTACTGCCGGGCATGGTGGTCCCCCTGGACCTGTCCGACTCCGAGGTGCGCGCTGCCATCGACGCGGCCCGTGCATCCGGTGGCAACAAGCCGCGGGTCCTCCTCGTTCCCCGCATCGACGGCCGCTACGGCGCCATCGGCGTACAGGCCGTGGTCGAGCAGGTCGGGAGGCTGCCCGGTGGCGAGCCCGCCGCCGTGGTGCGGGGCGTCGACCGCGTCCGCGTGGGCACCGGCACGACCGGCCCCGGCGCCGCACTGTGGGTCGAGGCCGACACGATCGACACCGTCGCCGCCGGCGAGCGCGCCCAGGAGCTGGCCAAGGAGTACAAGGCCCTCGCCACCACGATCTTGCAGAAGCGCGGCGCCTGGCAGGTCGTCGACCAGGTCAACCAGATCGACGACCCCTCGGTGCTGGCCGACAGCTCCGGCTACACCCCCTGGCTGACCACGGCGCAGAAGGTCGAGCTGCTCGAGGCCGCCGACCCCGCCGACCGGCTGGCCAAGCTGGTCGAATGGTCCCGCGAGCACCTCGCCGAGCTCGACGTCGCCGAGACGATCCGCAAGGACGTCCAGGAGGGCATGGAGAAGCAGCAGCGGGAGTTCCTGCTGCGCCAGCAGCTCGCCGCCGTGCGCAAGGAGCTCAAGGAGCTCAACGGCGACACCGAGACCGAGGAAGAGGACTACCGCGCCCGCGTCGAGGCCGCCGACCTGCCGGAGAAGGTGCGCGAGGCCGCGCTCAAGGAGGTCGACAAGCTCGAGCGGACCTCCGACCAGTCGCCCGAGACCGGTTGGATCCGCACCTGGCTGGACACGGTGCTCGACATCCCCTGGAACACCCGTACTGAGGACAACTACGACATCACCGGCGCGCGGAGCGTGCTCGACGCCGACCACACGGGCCTGTCGGACGTGAAGGACCGCATCATCGAGCACCTGGCCGTGCGCAAGCGCCGCCAGGACAAGGGCCTCGGCGTGGTGGGCGGCCGCCGCAGCGGCGCCGTGCTGGCTCTCGCCGGTCCTCCCGGGGTCGGCAAGACGTCTCTGGGCGAGTCCGTGGCCCGCGCGATGGGCCGCAAGTTCGTACGCGTCGCGCTCGGCGGCGTACGCGACGAGGCCGAGATCCGCGGCCACCGCCGCACCTACGTCGGCGCGCTGCCCGGCCGCATCGTCCGCGCCATCCGCGAGGCCGGCTCGATGAACCCGGTCGTCCTGCTCGACGAGGTCGACAAGGTCGGCGCCGACTACCGCGGCGACCCGACGGCCGCCCTGCTGGAGGTGCTCGACCCCGCCCAGAACCACACGTTCCGCGACCACTACCTCGAGGTCGAGCTGGACCTGTCCGACGTGCTCTTCCTGGCCACGGCCAACGTTCTCGAGGCCATCCCCGGGCCGCTGCTGGACCGGATGGAGGTCGTCACGCTCGACGGCTACACCGAGGACGAGAAGGTCGCGATCGCCCGCGACCACCTGCTGCCCAGGCAGCGGGAGCTGGCCGGGCTGACCGCGGAGGAGATCACGGTCGAGGACGACGCGCTGCGCAAGCTGGCCGCCGAGTACACCCGCGAGGCGGGAGTCCGGTCGCTGGAGCGCGCTGTCGCGAGGATCCTGCGCAAGGTGGCGGCCAAGGACGAGCTGCCCGTCACGGTCGGCGAGGACGACCTCGTGGGCTACATCGGGCGGCCGCGGTTCGTGCCGGAGTCGTCCCTGCCCGAGGCCACCCAGCGCACCTCGGTGCCGGGCGTGGCCACGGGCCTGGCGGTCACCGGCGCCGGCGGCGACGTCCTGTACGTCGAGGCGTCCCTGGCCGACCCGGAGACCGGCGAGACCGGCCTCACGCTCACCGGCCAGCTCGGCGACGTGATGAAGGAGTCGGCCAGGATCGCGCTGTCCTACCTGCGCTCGCACGGGGCGGAGCTGGAGCTGCCGGTCACCGCGCTGAAGGACCGCTCGGTGCACGTCCACTTCCCCGCGGGCGCCGTGCCCAAGGACGGCCCCTCGGCCGGTGTGACGCTGACGACCGCGCTGGCGTCCCTCCTGTCCGGCCGTCTGGTACGTGGCGACGTGGCCATGACCGGTGAGATCTCGCTGACCGGGCGGGTCCTGCCGATCGGCGGCGTCAAGCAGAAGCTCCTGGCGGCCCACCGGGCGGGCATCACCACCGTCCTCATCCCGGCCCGCAACGAGCCGGACCTGGACGACGTGCCCGAGGAGGTCCGCAACGAGCTGACCATCCACGCGGTGAGCGACGTGCGTGAGGTCCTCGACATCGCCTTGACCCCGGCCCAAGTGGCCTCTACGGTCGCCGCATAATCCAGGCATAAATGGGCGAATCATTCAGTCGCTTGACTGGATGATTCGCCCATGCTGTTATGGGGGCATGCTGTACGAGACCCCGGCGCTGGAGCCCGCGGACAAAGGCGTCCTCGAGGAGATCGAGGAGATGCGGCGCGACCTGAAGTACCGGCTCGCCGAGACGCACCGCTGGGACGGGCAGCTCCGCAGGCAGTTGCAGGCGCGTGCGATCCAGGGCTCGAACTCGATCGAGGGCTATCAGGCCAGCGTCGAGGACATCCAGTCGATCATGGCGGGGGAGGAGCCCCTGGAGACGTCGGCGCCGGTGGCTCAGGAGATCGCGGGCTACCAGCAGGCGCTGACCTACATTCAGATGCTGTCGCGGGCGCCGGTGTTCCACTACGACGTCGGGATGCTCAACGCGCTCAACTTCATGGTCATCGGTCACCACCGCAACAAGGGGCCGGGCGTCATCCGGCCGGGAGCCATTTACATCCGCGACTCCGACACGGGAGAGGTCGTCTACGAGGGCCCCGACGTCGAGTTGGTGCCCGGCGCGATGAATGAGCTGGTCGTATGGCTCAACGAGGGAGACCTGGACGCCCCCGGCTATGTCCGGGCCGCCATGGCCCACTTCAACCTCGTCAAGATCCACCCGTGGCGCGACGGCAACGGCCGGATGTCCAGGGCGCTGCAGACGCTGGTCCTCGGCCGCGAACAGATCCTGCTGCCCGAGTTCTGCTCCATTGAGGAGTGGCTCGGCCAGCAGCGCGTCACGCTCGACTACTACGACGTGCTCGGCCAGGTCGGCGGGCGGCGATGGGGCCCTCACGGGGACACGCTGCCGTGGGTGCGGTTCTGTCTCAAGGCGCATCACATGCAGGCCCAGCGGGTCCGCCAGCGCCTCGCCGAAGCCGGAGAGATCTGGATGCTCCTGGAGGAACAGGTCGACGCCGACGGGCTCAACAGCCGTACCGTCTCCGCGCTCTACGAGGTGTTCGTCAACAGGCGCCTGCGCAGGAGCCGCTACCAGGCCGACGAGGGCCTGAGCCAGGGGCAGGCCGCTCGCGACCTGCGCGATCTGGCCGCCAAGGGATGGCTGCGGCCCTACGGTGAGACCAAGGGCCGCTTCTACGCCCCAGGGCCGCGCATGGAGCGGATCAAGGCGGACTTCGCCGAACGGGTCACCCCGCTGCGCGACCCCTACCGTCAGTAGCCCTCACGCCTGGAGCTGTTCGAGCAGGTCGGCCGCGACTGCCAGGATGCGGCACTCAGCGTGGGTGAGCTTGCCGGCCAGCGCCTCGGCCAGCCACAGATCCGTGGTGCCGACCTGCTGCGTGAGCGCCGTGGCGCCGCGCTCGGTGAGGACGATGTGGTGCCTGCGGCGGTCGGTCTCGCCGCGCGACCGGCGGATCAGGCCCTGCTCCTCCAGGGAGGCGAGCACGCGGGTGACGGACTGGGGCTGGAGGTGCTCGGCGGCGGCGAGCTCTCCCGCCGTCAGCGCGCCGCGCCTGTGCAGGTGGCCGAGCAGGGAGAGAGCCAGGCGGCCGAGACCGTGCGCGGGCCGCTCGTCACGTAGCCGCCTCGCCAGGCCGATGGTCGCCCGGCGGAGTGCCACGGCTGTGGCACGCAGCTCCTCGTCGTCCATGATTACTACGATAGCACTTACTAATTGACCCGATAGACCATCGAAACTGGCATAAATTAGTAAGCAGTGCGTAGGAAAGTGGAGTAGGCTTCCGCGTCGAGGAGGTGTGCCGCATGCGGATCGAGCTGCGACCCATGGCCGCCGCCGCGCTGGGGCTCGGCGGGCCGGTCGCGTGGGGTGTCGCCTCGGGATGGCCCGCGCTCGGCGCCCTGGCCGCTCTCGGAGCCCTCGCTGTGAACGGCGTCTCCCTGAACGGAGGCCCGCTTGCGCGCGCCCTGGCCCAGGGAGCCGCCGTGGTGGCGGGAACGGCCGCGGCGGGGTTCGCCGGGGTCGCCGTCGCGGGGCGCGGATGGCTGACCGCGGTGACCGTCGTGCTCGTCGCGGGCGTGCTCGCGACGGCAGGGGGCATCAGCCGTCCCATGGCCGAGCACAGCACGCGCTTCATCATCTTCATGGTCATCAGCACCGGCGTGCCGCAGGGCGTCGAGCCGGTCGCCGCCGCCGTGCTGTTCGCCGAGGGGGCGGCCTGGGGCCTGCTGGTCACCGCTCTCTGTGTCCACGTGAGACGCACCCGCAGTGGCGCCCAAGAAGGCCACACAGCCGCCGCTCGACCGGCCCCCACGGCGAGAGCGCTGCTGCGGCGCTGGTGGGGGACGCTGGGGAGCGTACGCGGATGGCAGTACCCCATCCGCCTGACCGTGTCCCTCGCCGCCGCCGAGGCCGTCGGACTCCTGTGGCCCCAGCCGACCGCTTCATGGATCGCCGTCACCGTCGTGATCATCGTCCGGCGGCGACCGGACGGATCGGCGCGGCGGTCGGTCGAGCGGGCCGCCGGCACCGCCGCCGGAGTGATCGCGGGATCAGTCGTGCTGCTGTGGGTACCGCCTTCGTGGCTGCTCGTCCTGCTCGTCGCCGCGCTGGCCGCAGCCAGGCCGGCGCTCAAGGAGCGCAACTACACCATGTACGCGACCGTCATGACCCCGCTCGTCCTGCTGCTCATGGGCCACGTGTCCCCGGCCACGCTCGGCTACCGCCTGGCCGACACGGCGATCGGCTGCGCGATCGCCCTCGGACTGGCCTGTGCGCCCTACATACGGAAGAAGGAGGCGCTTCGTGCCGCCGTGGGCTGAACATGCGATCTTCTGGCACGTCTACCCGCTCGGCTTCGGCGCGGGCCGGCCGCGCCCGCTGCGGCACCTGGCCGGCTGGCTCGACTACGCCGTCGAGCTGGGCTGCTCTGCGATCATGCTGGGGCCGATCTTCGCCTCCGAGACGCACGGGTACGACACCGTCGACCACTTCTCGATCGACCCTCGCCTCGGCGACGAGCGGGACTTCGACCACCTCGTCGAGCAGGCACGCGACCGCGGGCTGCGGATCGTGCTGGACGGCGTGTTCAACCACGTGGCCCGCTCGTTCCCCGCCGGGGAGCGCTGGCTGCGGCGCCGGCCCGGATCCGGCGACTACGAGACGTTCGAAGGGCACCACCACCTCGTGGTGCTGGACCACGCGGAACCGGCCGTGCGCGAGCACGTGACGGCCGTCATGGACCACTGGCTCGGCAGGGGAGCGGCCGGGTGGCGGCTGGACGCGGCGTACGCGGTGCCCGCCGGATTCTGGGCGCAGGTGCTGCCCGGCGTGCGCGAACGCCACCCGGACGCCTGGTTCTCCGGCGAGGTCATCCACGGCGACTACGCGGACTACGTCGAACGGTCGGGGCTGGACTCCGTCACCCAGTACGAGCTGTGGAAGGCGATCTGGAGCTCGCTCAACGACCGCAACCTGTTCGAGCTGGCCTGGGCGCTCGACCGGCACAACCGGATGCTGGAGACGTTCACGCCTCAGACGTTCGCCGGGAACCACGACGTCACCAGGCTCGCGACCAGGCTCGACGACCCCCGCCACCTCGGGCACGCGCTGGCCGTGCTGTTCACCGTGGGCGGCGTGCCGAGCGTGTACTACGGCGACGAGCAGGCGTTCCAGGGGCTCAAGGAGGAGCGCGAAGGCGGCGACGACGCGATCAGGCCCGCCTTCCCCGACACCCCCGCCGGGCTCGCGCCGCACGGCTGGCCCGTCTACCGCACGCACCAGCGCCTCATCGGCGCGCGCAGGCGCCACAAGGGCGCGGCGAGCGCCCGCACCACCGTCGAACATCTCTCCGGCACCGCCGCCGTCCTGCGCTCCGACGCGGGGATGACGCTCCTGCTCAACGTGGGCGACGAGCCGCACCGCTTCCCCGGCATCGGGGAGGTCCCGCCGCACGGCTGGGAGATCATCGAGGAGAAGTGAGTCAACTCACACCGCGCATCAGGAATGGAGCCGAGTAAAGATCTCGTTAGGACAGGCGTGACAGAGAACGCCGCGTGTTGTCCGGGCCGAATGCTGAGCCGCTGAAGCGACCCTCCGCCCCGATGCCCCGTTCTCGTCGAAAGCTCTCCACATGATCGCACCAAGTTTCGTGCTGCGCAGGCTGAGCCACCTGCCCTTCCACCCCGGCACGCGCTGACACCACGCGCTTTCTTCCGGTGATGTACGTTTCCGCGGCCCCCGACGGGCCGCTCTCAGTCGTGGGGAAATTCCGTGATCCAGGCTTCCGGCCTGCGCAAGAAGTACGGGGACACCGTCGCACTTGACGGCGTCGACCTGCACGTGCGCGAAGGCGAGATCTACGGCGTGCTCGGTCAGAGCGGCGCCGGCAAGAGCACGCTCCTGCGCTGCGTCAACCTGCTCGAACGCCCCACCGCGGGCACCGTCACCGTCGCGGGGCAGGACCTGACCGCGCTGCGCAGCGCCGACCTGAACCGCGCCAGGCAGCGCATCGGCATGATCCACCAGCACTTCGCGCTGCTGAGCTCGCGCACGGTCGCGGGCAACATCGCCTTCCCGCTGGAGATCATGGGCGTGCCCAGGGCCGAGCGCGAACGGCGCGTCACCGAGCTGCTGGAGCTGGTCGGGCTCGAGGGCCGCGGCAAGGACCGCACGAACCAGCTCTCCGGCGGCCAGAAGCAGCGGGTCGGCATCGCCAGGGCACTCGCGGGCAACCCCGCCGTGCTGCTGTCGGACGAGGCCACCTCCGCGCTCGACCCGGCCACCACCCAGTCGATCCTCGCCCTGCTCAAGCGGCTCAACACCGAGCTGGGCCTGACGATCCTGCTCATCACCCACGAGATGAACGTCGTCAAGAGCGTCTGCGACTCGGTCGCCATCATGGCGAACGGCCGCATCGAGGAGTCCGGCGCCATCGCCGACCTCATCAGGACGCCGGGATCCCGCCTGACCAGGGAGATCTTCCCGCTGCCGGAACCCGCCCCGGCCGGCTCGGTGACGCTCACGTTCACCGGCGACCCGCGGCAGCCGGTGGTGTCGGAGGTCGTCAGGAAGTTCGACGTGGACCTGAGCATCCTGGGCGGCTCGATCGAGGACCTCGCCGGCGGCTCGGTGGGCCGCCTGCGCGTCGCGCTCGACGGCGCCGAATCGGCCGCGGCACTGGCGTTCCTGCGCGACGCGGGCCTGATCGTGGAGGTGGAAGCTTCATGACCTGGGACGAGATCCTGCCGCTGCTCTGGCCGGCGACGCTGGAGACGGCGCAGATGGTCGGCTGGTCGACGCTGTTCACCGCGCTGCTCGGGCTGCCGCTCGGCGTGGCGCTGGTGGTGTTCGACCGAGGCGGGCTGCGGCCGCTCCCGGCGTTCAAGTCGGGGCTCGGCTTCGTGGTCAACGTCGGCCGGTCGCTGCCGTTCATCGTGCTGATGATCGCGATCATCCCCTTCACCAGGGTCGTCGTCGGGACGACCATCGGGACGGCCGCGTTCGTCGTGCCGCTCACCGTCGGCGCGGTGCCCTTCTACGCCCGGCTCGTCGAGACGGCGCTCAGGGAGGTCGGCGCGGACGTGGTGCAGGCCGCGCAGGCCATGGGCGCGAGCCGCACCACCATCGTGCGCAAGGTCCTCCTGCCCGAGGCGCTGCCCGGGCTGGTCGCGGGCCTGACCGTGACCGTCGTCGCGCTCATCGGCTACTCCGCCATGGCGGGCACGCTCGGCGGCGGCGGCCTGGGCGACCTCGCCGTCCGGTACGGCTACCAGCGGTTCGAGACGCTGCTGATGATCGTGACCGTCGTCCTGCTCCTCGTGATCGTGCAACTCCTGCAGAGCCTGGGCGACTGGGTCGCCCGGCGTCTATCCCACAAGTAAGGAAAAATCATGAAATTTCGTTATATAGCGGGCGCTGTTGCGCTGGCCTTGTCGCTCGCCGCATGCGGTACGTCGCAGTCCGCGACGAAGACGGCCGAGTCGGCCGACACCGTGCTGAAGGTGGGCGCGAGCCCGGTGCCGCACGCGGAGATCCTCAACTTCGTCAAGCAGAACCTGGCCCCGGCCGCCGGGCTGAAGCTGGAGGTCGTGGAGTTCACCGACTACGTGCAGCCGAACGTGCAGCTTGACGAGGGTC
The DNA here is from genome assembly GCF_039535785.1 of Nonomuraea helvata. Taxonomy (NCBI): domain Bacteria; kingdom Bacillati; phylum Actinomycetota; class Actinomycetes; order Streptosporangiales; family Streptosporangiaceae; genus Nonomuraea; species Nonomuraea helvata. The sequence goes on along the minus strand of NZ_BAAAXV010000001.1, from coordinate 761,333 downwards.
AGTTGAGCGCGAACTTCTTCCAGCACAAGCCGTACCTTGACGACTTCAACGCCTCCAAGGGCACCAAGCTGACCTTCGTCACGCCGGTCCACCTGGAGCCGCTGGGCCTGTACTCCAAGAAGATCACCTCCCTGTCGGCGCTGGCCGGCGGCGCCACCGTGGCCGTCCCCAACGACGCCACCAACCTCGGCCGCGCGCTCAAGCTGCTCGCCGACAACGGCCTGGTCAAGCTCAAGGACGGCGTCGGCACCGCCGCCACCGAGCGCGACGTGGTGGACAACCCGAAGAAGCTGCAGTTCAAGCCGCTCGAGGCGGCTCAGCTCCCGCGCTCGCTCGAGGACGTGGACGCCGCCGTGATCAACGGCAACTACGCCATCGAGGCGGGGCTCAAGCCCGCTTCGCAGGCGCTGGTGCTGGAGAAGACCGAGGGCAACCCGTACGTCAACGGCCTCGTCGTCCAGGCCGGCCACGAGAAGGACGCCAACATCGTCACCCTCGGCAAGCTCCTGCAGGACCCGAAGGTGAAGGACTTTATCAAGCAGAAGTACGAGGGCTCGGTCATCCCTGCGGAGTGACCACGGAATGTCGCCGACCACGCGAAGCCGCGACCTCGATACCGAGGTCGCGGCTTCGCGCTTTCCCGGGTGGGTGGTGGCGTGGCGCCAGTGGGCCGAATAGTGTTCGGTCATGTATCCGGGAGCCATCGCAGCAGTCACCCCAGACAAGCCCGCTGTGATCATGGCGGGCTCCGGACGGATCATCACCTACCGCGAGCTCGACGAGGAGTCGAACCGGCTGGCCCACCTGTTCCGCGCCGCCGGCCTACGCCCGGGCGACCACATCGCCTTCATGCTCCCCAACCACCCGCTCTTCCTGGCGGTCGCCTGGGCGGCGCTGCGCTCCGGCCTGTACTACACGCCGATCAGCTCGCGCCTGCACACCGACGAGCTGGCCTACATCGTGAACAACTGCGGCGCCCGGGCGTTCGTCTCCAGCGCCGACCTGGCCCCCGTGGCCGGCTCGATCGGCGCCGCCGCGCCCGGGGTCGAGGTGCGGCTCATGCTGGACGGGGTGGCCGAGGGCTTCGAGCCGTACGAGGAGGCGGTCGCCGAACAGCCGCCCACCCCGGTCGATGACGAGTGCATGGGCGCGGACATGCTCTACTCGTCGGGCACCACCGGACGGCCGAAGGGCGTCAAGATCCCTTCCACCCACGGTCCGCTCACCGAGCCGGGCACGCTGCTCCATCTCGTCCAGGCGCTCTTCACGCCGTCGGCGGAGAGCGTCTACCTCTCGCCCGCGCCGCTCTACCACGCCGCGCCGCTGCGCTACAGCCTGACGTTCCAGCGGCTCGGGGCCACGGTGGTGGTGATGGAGCGCTTCGACCCCGAGGAGTTCCTGGCGCTGGTGGAGCGGTACGGGGTGACGCACGCGCAGCTCGTGCCGACGATGTTCATCAAGATGCTCAAGCTGCCCGACAAAATTCGTACAAAATATGACCTCTCCTCGCTCCAGTGCGCGATCCACGCCGCCGCCCCCTGCCCCGTCCCCGTCAAGGAGCAGATGATCGACTGGTGGGGCCCGATCATCCACGAGTACTACGCGGGCACCGAGGGCAACGGCTTCCTCTATGTCAACTCCCAGGACTGGCTCCGGCACAAGGGCACGGTCGGCCGCTCGCTGCTCGGCGTCGTGCACGTCTGCGACGAGGACGGCAACGACGTGCCGCCGGGCGTGGACGGCACGGTCTACTTCGAGAACGGCAGCCGGTTCGAGTACCACGGCGACCCGGACAAGACCCGCTCCGCGCAGGACCCCCAGGGCAAGGGCTGGACCACGCTCGGCGACATCGGCCGCCTGGACGACGAGGGCTTCCTCTATCTCACCGACCGCCGCTCGTACATGATCATCTCTGGGGGCGTGAACATCTACCCGCAGGAGGCCGAGAACGTCCTGTCGGTGCACCCGAAGGTGGCGGACGTGGCGGTGTTCGGGGTGCCGGACGAGGAGATGGGGGAGCAGGTCAAGGCCGTCGTGGAGCCGGTGTCCATGGCGGAGGCGGGTCCGGAGCTGGAGGCGGAGCTGATCGCGTACTGCCGCGAGCGTCTGGCACACTACAAGTGCCCGAAATCGGTGGACTTCCGCGAGGCACTGCCGCGTCACCCGACGGGCAAGCTTTACAAGCGCCTGCTCAGAGACGAGTACTGGCCGGTTCGCAAGTAAAAACTTGGCAATCTCGTCCGCTCCCCACCCCGGGTCCCCACCTCGATCGATAAAGCAGCCGTCAACCCTCTCAGAAACCTCAAAGAACCGGCTTAAGCAGCTCTTACGCCAGTCTTGGCACCCTTGAGTCATCGGGACTCGAGGGAGATGACAGATGAACGCGTATGAGCCTCGCGAGCAGGGCACCGGCGGGTGGAGCCAGTTCGGCAACACCCCGCCGGCCCCCGGGGGCTTCCCCCGCAGAGACACACAGATCCTTGGACAGCCGCTTCCTCCGCCCCCGCCACCGAAGAAGCCCGGCCTGTCCTCCATGGGGCGCAGGGCCATCGCGGGCCTCGCGCTCGCGGCCGCGGCCATCGGCGGCGGCGTCGTGGGGGCCGTCGTCGCCAACGCGTTCCAGCCCGAGCCGCTCGCCAGCAGCGCCACGCCGAGCCCGGTCTTCAAGTCCGCCTCCAACCAGCTCACCATCGCGCAGGTGGCCGCCAAGGTGCAGCCCAGCGTCGTGATGATCCAGGGTCAGAGCGGCGAGGGCTCCGGCGTCGTGCTCTCCGAGGACGGGCTCATCCTCACCAACAACCACGTGGTCGAGGGCGCCAACCAGGGCGGCAGCGGGCAGATGACCGTCAAGTTCAACGACGGCAAGACCGCCAAGGTCACCGTCGTCGGCACCGACCCCACCACCGACCTCGCCGTCGTCAAGGCGGAGGGCGTGTCGGGGCTGACCAAGGCCACGCTCGGCGACAGCGACATCGTCAAGGTCGGCGACCCCGTACTGGCCATCGGAAGCCCGCTCGGCCTCGACGGATCCGTCACCGCCGGCATCGTCAGCGCACTCGACCGCACGCTCACCGTCGGCGGCGAGCAGCGCCAGCAGATCCCGCCCGGCTGGGGTCAGGAGCAGCAGAGCCAGGGGAGCGGGACGACCACGATCGGCGGCGCCATCCAGACCGACGCCTCCATCAACCCCGGCAACTCCGGCGGCGCGCTCGTGAACGCCGCGGGCGAGCTGATCGGCATCAACACCGCCATCGCCTCGGACGCCGCGGGCGGTGGCGTCGGCTTCGCCATCCCGGTCAACACCGCCAAGCAGGTCTCCGAGCAGCTCATCAGCGACGGCAAGGTCAGCCACGCCTTCCTCGGCGTGAGCGTCACCGACGCGACGGGCGACGTGCCGGGCGCCCTCATCAGGCAGGTCACCGAGGGAAGCCCGGCGGCGAAGGCAGGACTGCAGCAGGGCGACCTGATCACAAAGATCGGTGGCAAGGTGGTTGACGGCGGCGATACTGTAGTTGGGCAGGTCAGAGGTTTCAAACCGGGCCAACAGGTCAAGATCACATACATGAGGGACGGCAAGACCAGCGATGTCACCGTGACCCTCGAAGAGAAGAAATAACAGGACCCCCTCCCGGACGGGTGTGCCGTCGAGATCGCTGCGGACTCGGCGGCACACCCCCCCATTTCTCTCAGGAGAAGCGCCGGCCCTCGTCGCGCCGGTAGGCCCAGCCCGCCGCCAGCGCCAGAGCGACGGTCCACACGGCCAGCATGACGAGGGCGACCGGGTTGGGCCTGAGGCCTGCGGTCGCCGCCCAGAGCAGCTCGGCCGCCCCTCTGGCCGGGGTGAACGGGGAGACGGTCTCGATGAAGCCGGGCAGCACCGCGGGCGGCAGCAGCAGCCCGCCGATCACCGCCAGCGGGAAGAACATGATCTGCGACACCGCGATCGCGCCCTTCGAGCTCATCAGGAAGCCGATCAGCAGACCCATCAGCATGAACGGGATCCCGCCCACGACCAGCGCCATCAGCCCGAGCAGCAGCCGGACCGGCGTGATCGTGGCCTCCGTGAAGAACGCCGCCAACAGCAGCACGGGGATCACCGAGACCAGCATGACGGCCACCGTGGTGAGGATCCGCCCGGCGAAGCGGGGGAACGGGCCGGCGGGGAGCGTGCGCAGGTACGGGTTCCAGGGCTGCTCGCGGTCCTGGGCGACGCTGATGGCGAGCCCGATCAGCGCGCCGGACATCGCGCCGAAGAACATCAGCGACGCCGTCGCCGTCGTGGCGGCCTGGGGATCGCCGCCCGCGAACGGCACCACGAACGCCAGCAGCGAAACGGCCGGGAAGAACGCGCTGGCCAGGATGCTGATCGGCACCCTGATCTGCTCCAGCATGAGGTAGCGGGTGTGCGCGAGGACCAGGCTAGGCATGCGCGGACTCCTTCGAGGTGATGGTGAGGAAGGCCTCCTCCAGGGTGGTCGGCCTGATCTCGAGCCCGGAGAACGGCGTGCCGCTCCGCACCAGCTCGACGACCAGCCGGTCGGGGTCGGTGGTCATCAGGTGGATCCGGCCGTCCTCGCGTTCGGAGCCGATCACCCCGGGCAGCTCGGGCAGGTCCGCCGCGACGAGCGAGACGCGCCGCACGCCCACGATGTCGCGTACGGCCCGCACGGTGTCGTCGGCCAGCACGCGGCCGTGGCCCACCACCACGACCCGCTCGGCCAGGGCCTCGATCTCCTCCAGGTAGTGGCTGGTGAGCAGGACGGTGCCGCCGCCCTCGTGGAAGGCCCTGACGCCGTCCCACAGCGAACGCCTGGCCTCGACGTCCAGGCCGGTCGTGGGCTCGTCCAGGAAGACCAGCTTCGGGTCACCCGCGAACGCCAGCGCCACGGCCAGCCGCCGCTTCTGCCCGCCGGACAGGCCACCGATCTGCCGCTTGGCCAGATCGTCGAGGCCGAAGCGGGACAGCAGCTCCCCCTTTTCCGCCTTTTTCGGGAAATGCGAGGATACGAAGTCGACGATCTCGTGGACCCGTAACGACTCCGGCAGCCCGGTCTCCTGCGGGGTCACGCCGATGCCGCGCCGCATCGCCGGGTTCTGCGGGGAGCCGCCGAACAGCTCGACCGTGCCGGACGTCGGGCGGCGCAGCCCCACGAACAGGTTGATCAGGGTGGACTTGCCCGCGCCGTTCGGGCCGAGCAGCCGACCAGTTCGCCCGCTTTGATGTCGAGGGAGAGCCGATCGAGCGCGAGCACGTCGCCGTAGCGGCGGCTGACCTCGATCGCCCTGGCGAGGACCGTCATGACATTCCTCCTGCGTTGCCGAGCAAGGCGCGAATCGCCTTGGTGTAGTCCTCGAAGGCCAGCCGCCCGCGCTTGGTGAGCGCCACGTACGTGACGGGTGTGCGGCCCTTGTGCGTCTTGGTGATCTGGACGTATCCGGCGTCCTCCAGCTTGCTGAGGTGCACCGACAGGTTGCCCGCGGTCATGCCGAGCAGGTCCTTCAGCGCCGGGAACGCCATCTCGTCCCCCTCGCCGAGCATGTTCAGCGCGGCGACCACCCGGAGCCGGGCCTGCGCGTGGATCACCGGGTCGAGCTCGGGCGGCGCCTGGTCCGCGCTCACCGGCGGCGCCTCAGCCACAGGCCCGCGACGATGAAGCCGCCTCCCAGCAGCACGGCCGTCAGCAGCGCGTGCCAGCCGGCGCCGAGCAGCACGCCCAGGGCGTCGACGGCGGCGACCCAGACGCCGATGAAGAACATCGGCCAGTAGAGCCAGATCGAGCCCCCGGCCATCTGCAGGACCGCGACGATCATGAGCGACGCGCCTCCCCAGACGAGGCCGCTCTCATCGGGAGGCAGGAGGGGGCTCAGCCTCATGCAGATGACCCACACGAGCGCCATGCCGGCGAACCACGCGTACCCGTACATCGTGCCTCTGGCCGTGTGGTCGCCGCGGACTCCCCGGTTCATCCGCACGAACCCGAACGCGGCCACCGCCCCGGCCACGAGCTGCGCGCTCATCAGCACCGCCAGCGCCTGCGTCTGGGAGATCGGCGCGTACGGATGGCCGTCCAGGCCGTAGTGCAGGAAAAGCGCGGTGAAGCCGAGCAACCAGGCGACGCCCCAGGGGACGTAGAGCAGGAGCGGGTCGCCGTACAGCCGCCGCGCGGTGGCGACGCGCTGCTCCTCGATGACACGCAGCATCTCCTCGGGACTCGCCACGTCCTCGTCGTCGCTCGACATCGCAAACCTCTCGCTCCCTCAAACTGGTTTGTACTTTAAACCAGATTGCCGCGCCAACCTAATCCGCCTTTCGGGCAGGGACTCAGCGCCTGGTCAGGACCTCGGACTCCCACAGATCGCGGTAGTAACCGGGCACGGCGACGAGCTCGTCATGCCGCCCTCTCTGGATGACCCGGCCCTCCTCGAGCACGACGACCTCGTCCACGCTCTCCAGCCCTCTCAGCCGGTGTGTGACCAGGAGCGTGGTGCGGTCCCTGGTGACGTCGAGCAGGTCGCCCATCAGCCGGTCGGCCGTCTCCTCGTCGAGCGCCTCGGCGGGCTCGTCGAGCAGCAGCACGGGCGGGTCGTACAGCAGCGCCCTGGCCAGCGCCAGCCGCTGCAACTGGCCGCCGGACACGGTCCTGCCGTCCTCGCCCAGCTCCGCGTCCCACCCGGTCCGCTCGACCCATCCGTCGAGCCTGGCATCCCGTACGGCGCGCTCCAGCGCCTCGTCGCCGGCCTCGGGGCCCGCGAGGCGCAGGTTGTCGCGGAGGGTGGTGCGGAAGATGTACGGGTCCTGGGTGAGCCCGGTCATGAGCGTCCGCACGTCGTCACCCGCGAGATCGCGTACGTCGACATCGTTGACGCGGATGCTGCCCGACTCGGGCTCGACCAGCCGCATCAGCGCGGCCAGCAACGTGCTCTTCCCCGCGCCGCTGGGACCGACGATCGCGACCCGCTTGCCGGGGGTGAGCGTCAACGACACCCCGTCCAGCGCGGGCCGCACCCCTGGGCCTGTTTCCGCGGCAGGGGCGGGGTGGCGGACCACGAGGTCGTCGATCTTGATGGTCAGCGGGGACGCGGGCAGCGGCGCGGGCACCGGGGGCTCCGTGACGGCCGGGGCGGCGGAGCGGACCTCGCGCAGGCGCCGGAGCGCGGCCGTGATCCCCGCCAGGCGCTCGCCCGCCGCGGCCAGCGGCAGCACCGGCTCGAACGACACCAGAGCGGTCAGCGCGAGCACGGCCGTCGCGACCGAATCGGCGCCCGCCCCCTGGGCGAGCAGGACGATGGCCGCCACCGTCAGCCCCTGCACCAGCGTGCCTCCGGCGAGGGCGGCGGCGTGGACGCGGGCCTGGCGGTGCTCGAGCGCGGCCAGGGACTCGTCGGCGTCCAGCGCCTTGGCCAGCGCCTCGTCGTCGGCACCGTAGGCGGCCAGGTCGGCGGAGCCGTGCACCAGGTCCGCCACCCGGCCCGCCAGGGCCGCCCTGGCGGGCGCGATCCTGGCCGACCAGCGGCGGGCGGCGGCGGCCGTACCGGCGGGCAGCGCCACCCCGGCCAGCACCAGCCCGGCCACCAGCACCAGCGCCGTCACCGGCAGCACGGTCAGCCCGATGACCACGGCCGCCAGCCCCGCGGCGGCGGCCGCGGCGGCGGGGAGCAGGCAGCGTACGAGCAGGTCCTGTACGGCCTCGGTGTCGTCCACCATGCGGCTGAGCAGATCGGCGCCGCCGTGCCTGGGCTGCTGGGGCGGGATGAGGGCCTGGTAGAGGCGTTCGCGGGTGCCTGCCTGAGCGCGGAGCGCGACGTCGTGGCCGGTGAGGCGCTCGGCGTAGCGGAAGACGCCCTTGCTGGTGGCGAACGCCCTGGTCGCCACGATCGCCACGCTCAGGGCGGCGAGTGACGGCTGCTGCGCGGCCCGGGTGATCAGCCACGCGGCGGCGGCGATGAGCCCGAGCCCGGCCAGATCGGCCGCCGCCCCGGCCAGCACGGCCCAGACCAGCCGCACTCCCATGCGCCGGTTCACCGTGCGCTCCCTTCGGCCCACCGGATGCGCCGGTTCATGGCTCGCATGTTCGTGCTGGTTCATTGTCCGCTTCCCTCGCCCGGCCACACCACTGTCACCTCATCACGCGCCCGGTGAGCGCGCGGGCCGGTCTCCGGCGCACCTCCCGAGGCGACACCACCCCCTTCCGCCGAGCGGGTGGTGTCGGAGACGACCCGGCCCTCGTGGATGCGGATGACGCGGTCGGCGAGGTCGATCATGGCGGGCCGGTGGGCGACGATGACGGCCGTACGGTCCTGGGCCAGGTCCGAGGTGGCCGCCACCACGGCCGCCTCGCTCCGCCCGTCCAGGCGCGCCGTGGGCTCGTCGAGCAGCAGCACCGAGGCATGGGGACGGCAGAAGGCCCGCGCGAGCGCGATCCGCTGCCGCTGACCCGCCGAGAAGTTGGTCCCGCGCTCGCCCACCACCGTGTCGAACCCCTGCGGCAGCCCGTCCACGAAGTCGGCGTGCGCGGCGGCGGCCGCCCTCCGGACCTCGTCCAGGGTGGCCGAGGGAGCCCCGAGCCGGATGTTGCCCGCCACCGACGTGGCGAACAGGTGCGGCCGCTGCGCCACGAACGCCAGCCGCGCCCGCCAGCTCCCCAGGTCCAGCTCGCTCAGGTCCGTCCCGTCGACGAGGACCCGGCCCTCCGACGGCTGGATGAAGCCGAGGATGAGGTGGAGCAGCGTGCTCTTGCCGCCGCCGCTCTCGCCGACCAGCGCCACCCGTTCGCGTGGGCCGATGGTGAGCGAGACGTTCTCCAGCGCGGCGCCGTCCCGGCCGGGGTAGCGGACGGTCACGTTCTCGAGGCGGATCTCAGGCGCGCCGCCCGACGCCGCCGGGGCGGGCCGCCGCACCGGATCGGCCGGCTCCGAGCCGGGTCCGTCGAGTACGGCGAAGGCCGCGTCGGCGGCGGCGACCCCCTCCATCGAGGCGTGGAAGCGCGTCCCCATCGCCCGCAGCGGCAGGTACGCCTCCGGCGCCAGCAGCAGCACCAGCAGCGCCGTCGTCAGATCCAGCGACCCTCCGAGCAGCCGCAGCCCGATCGGCACCGCCACCAGCGCCAGCGACAGCGACGCGCACAGCTCCAGCACCAGCGACGACAGGAACGCCACCCGCAAGGTCCGCATCGTGGTGCTCCGGTGCGCGTCCGCGACCTGCTGGATGACGCCCGCCTGGTACCGGGCACGCCCGAAGGCCCGCAGGGTGGGCAGTCCGCGCACCACGTCCAGGAAGTGGCCGCCGAGCCGTGACAGGGCCAGGAACTGGCGCTCGGTGACGGCCTTGGTGGTCATGCCCACCAGTGCGCCGAAGATCGGGATCAGGGGGAGCGTGACCAGGACGATGACCGCGCTCGCCAGGTCGGCGGCGAACAGCCGTACCAGCACCGCGAGCGGCACCACCCCGGCCACCGCGATCGACGGCAGGTAGCCGGTGAGGTACGCGTCGAGCCGGTCCAGGCCGCGCCCGGCGAGCGTGACCAGCTCGCCCGAGCGGTGGGCGGTGAGCCGCCCGGGCCCGAGGTCCCGCAGGCGGCCCAGCAGCCGGTGGCGCAGCGCCGACTTCACGCCGGTCGCGGTGCGCCCCGCGAAGACGCCCTGCGTCCAGGTGAGCAGCGCCCGCATGCCCACCACCGCCGCCAGCCCCGCCAGGGCGGCGGCGGTGAACCTGCCGGACAGCACCCCGGCCAGCAACTCGGCCTGCACCAGGACGAGCAGCCCCGCGAGCACCGCCGCGACCATGGTCACGGCCAGATGGCGGCGTACCGACCGCTCGGCCCGCATGAGCCGGAGGAGATCCTTATGCACGTGCCCTCAGAAGAACGATGGGAGCCGGAAAGCGTCCTTCCCTGGGCGGAAAGTGCGCCATACCCATATTTGCGCGCCCAGCACGATGGGCGCGAACGGTAGCACCATGACACTGAGCACATTCAACGTAGCCGGGGGCGCGCTGTGGTCCAGCAGGTACGGCATCGCGCCCACGAGCATCCCCAGCGCCGGGACCGCCGCCACGAGCGCCGACACCGCCAGGGCACGCCCCGACCTGGACGCCCCGAAGGTCCCGGGCGTCCGCCAGGCCAGGAACGTCCACCCGTGGAAGGCGAACAGCAGCGTCACGACGGCTCCCAGCATGATCCCCACCGGATGCACGACCGGCGTCTCGAACCCCGTGGCCGCCGCGTGGATCGCCATGCCCCATCCGAAGGACAGCCCGAGCGACCCGAACGCGATCATCGCGTCCCAGAACCCGCGCCACCTGGCCCCGTCCAGCCGGCGCCTGAACCACAGCCCCGCGTCCCGTACGACCCAGCTCAGCAGCATGGCCACCACCAGCGGGTACAGCTTGAACAGCACCTCGCCCTCGAGCAGCGGATAGACCCCGAACAGCGCCCCGGCGACCGCCACCAGCCACACCTCGTTGGCCAGCACGAACGGCGCGATCGCGGCCACCATGCGGTCGCGGCTCTCACGCGTCCTGCCCAGCAGCGGCAGCAGCAGCCCCACCCCCAGGTCGAACCCCTCAAGGGCGAAGTATCCGGCCAGCAGGATCGCGAAGAGGATGAACCAGATCATTTCCATGTCAGCACTCCTCAGTAGCTCAGTGCGGGGGAGCGGGACTCAGTGGCGGGAACGGCGCCGAGGTCGAGGTCGCGCGGCCCGCGCCGGATGATCCTGGCGATGAGCACGTAGTCGACGACCGCCAGCAGACCCAGCACGCCGGCGAACCCGACGAGCGAGCCCGTGATCATGCCCTGGGTCAGTCCGGGGGACATGGCGTCGGCCACGGTGAGCTTCCCCCAGATCATCCACGGCTGCCGCCCCACCTCGCGCGCCAGCCAGCCCATGATCGCCAGGATGAACGGCAGCGGCGTCATCAGCATGAGCAGCGGATGCGTCCAGCGCCACCGGTGCAGCACGCCGACCATCGGCAGCAGCACGAACAGCATGACCAGCGCGAGCAGCTGGCCGAACTCGATCATGAACCCGAGCGGGATCGCCGCGCCCGGGTTCCCGTCGAACTTCCCCTCCTGGACCCCGGCGAACTGCGCGTACCCGAACCCGATCGTGAGGAAGATGCCGAGGGCCGCGGCGACCACGCCGGTCCGCAGCGATCTGGTGAAGAACTCCACATGCTCGGTGCGGCGGCGCAGCTGGTACGCGCTCGCGCCCACCAGCACCATGGCCCCCGTGAACAGGCCCGCCCCGATGACGTGCGGGAAGGAGAAGATCAGCGCCTTGTTCGTGAGCAGGGCGCCGACGTCCACCAGCTCCAGGCGGCCCCCGCGGGCGACGGAGCCGGCCGGGTTCTGCAGGAACGAGTTGGCGACCATGATGGAGAACGCGCTCGCGTACGCCGTCAGCGTGACGAGCCAGATGCACGCCAGGTGCAGCCACCGGGGCAGCCGCCCCCAGCCGAAGATCCACAGGCCCAGGAAGGTGGACTCCAGGAAGAAGGCGACCAGCGTCTCCATGGCCAGCGGCGCGCCGAACACGTCGCCCGCGTAGTGGGACAGACCACTCCACGACAGACCGAACTGGAACTCCATCACCAGCCCGGTCACGATGCCCAGCGCGTAGTTGACGACGTAGACCTGCCCCCAGAAGCGGGTCATCGCCCCGTGCACCGGTTTGCGGGAGAGCGCCCAGCGCGTGTTCATGATCGCCACCAGCGGCGCCAGGCCCAGCGTGAGCACGACGAACAGGAAGTGGAGGCTGCCCGTCACCGCGAACTGCGTACGTGCCAGTTCGAGTACATCCATCACGACTCCGTGAGTTGTTATGCCTACCTACATATAGACAGCCTACATGTAGACTGTCTACATGAGCGCACGCCTTCGTACTCCGGCCGGATCCCTGAGGGATGAGAGGGAGGACGCACCCTCGGAGCGGCACCTAGGATCGAAGTCATGAATCCGGACGCGCTGCGCGGGCACATGGACGCGCTCCTGCTCTCCGTCCTGGAGCGGGAGCCGCTGCACGGCTACGCCATCATCGAGGCGCTGCTGGAGCGCAGCGGAGGCGCGCTGAACGTGCCCACCGGCACCGTTTACCCCGCCCTGCGCAGGCTGGAGCGGATCGGCTACCTGTCCAGCGAGTGGGCGACCGTGGGCGGGCGCAAGCGCCGCACCTACCGGCTGACGGACTCGGGCAGGAAGCGGCTGGAAGGCGAGCGCTCGGCGTGGCACGAGTTCGCCACCGTGATCGGCGGCGTGCTGCGCCCCGAGGCCGCCGAGGTCAGCCCCGTACGAGCCGCGGACGGCTGACGCGCAGGCAGCGCGTGGCGCCGTAGATCTGCAGGCCCCAGAAGGCCGACGTCACCACGTTGGCGAGCATGGAGGGCAGGACGTCCACCTGGCTCGCGCCCTTCGCGCCCACGGTCAGCGCCACGCTCAGGATCCCGGTGACCGGCAGCATGGCCCAGACGAGCACGCCCAGCGACCTGGTCACCAGCCGCGGCCGGCGGATCCAGCGGGCGCCCCGGCTCAGGGCGAACAGTGCGAGCCCGCCGTACAGCCCGACGCAGAGCTGGAGCACGTCGAGCAGCCGCGAGACGGGCCCGTACCAGACGGGCGCGTGCCGCCAGGCCAGCTCGTTGCCGGGATAGACACGCCAGATCACCGACCACATCAGCGCGGTCATCGGCACGCTGATGAAGAGCAGGAAGCCCAGCCGGCGCCCCGCCGAGGCGGTCAGCTCGGCCTGGTAGCCGGGCGCGACCTCGGTGACCTCCCCGAACTCCGCCACCGCGACCCGCTCCGCCTCCACCCGGTCCAGCCCCTCGGCCTCCAGCGCGTCGGCGGTGTCGGTCAGGCTGTCGCGCGCCTCGACGACCAGGTCGCGCTTGGCCCCGTGCGGACCGGCCAGGGTGCGGTCGAGCTCTGCCACATAGTCGTCGATGAGCATGAGACCCAGTCTACGGAGAGCGATCTCGGGGGCCCATAGGGGAAGTCCCCGATATCTGCCGCGGGCGGCTTGATATGTAGGAAAAATCCTACGTATAGTGTTCGACATGCCGATATCTCAGATCCTCACCGTCACCGTGCCCGTCGCCGACCAGGAGAGAGCGCTGGCCTTCTACGCGGGCGTGCTCGAGTTCGAGGTACGCACCGACAACCCCTTCCCGATGGGCCGCTGGCTCACCGTCGCCCCCAAGGAGGCCGGGACCACGCTGCTGCTGGCCTCCTGGTTCCCCGGTATGGCGCCGATCGGCGGCCTGGTGGTGGCCGCGCCCGACCTCGACGCGCTGGCCGCGCGGCTGCGCGAGCACGAGGTCGCCTTCGAGGGGCCGAGCGACGAGCCGTGGGGCCGGCAACTGCTGTTCCACGACCCGTTCGGCAACGGGTTCGTGGTCAGCCAGGCATGACCGCGGACCACGTGTTCGCCGCGCTGGCCAGCCCGGCCAGGCGGGAGCTGCTGCGCCTGCTGCTCGACGAGGGCGCCCAGCCCGCCGGGCGGCTGGCCGAGCGGTTCGACATGAGCAGGCCCAGCGTGTCGGAGCATCTCAAGGTGCTCAGGGACGCGGGGCTGGTCGCCGAGACCCGCAGCGGGCGGGAACGGCACTACCGGCTGGAGGCGGCGCCGCTCATGGAGATCCGCGACTGGCTGACCCCGTACGAACGGTTCTGGCGGGAGAAGCTCGCCGACCTCACGACCCTGCTCGACGAGATGGAAGACGACGACCATGCCCCACGACAGGACAGCTGAAGACCTGCGCGCGATCAGGCTCGACCAGTTCGTCGCGCACCCGCCCGCGAAGGTGTGGCGGGCGCTCACCGAGCCCGAGCTGCTGGCCCGCTGGCTCATGCCCAACGACTTCAAGCCGGAGGTGGGGCACCGGTTCACGTTCACGACCGAGCCCAAACCCCAGGTGGGCTTCGACGGCACCGTCCACTGCGAGGTGCTGGAGCTGGAGCCGGAGAAGCTGCTGAAGATCAGTTGGAGCGACCGCAAGAAGGCCGACTGGACGGTCACCTGGCGGCTGGAGTCCGAGGGCAAGGGCACCAGGCTCTTCCTCGACCACGAGGGTTTCGACCCGGACGACGAGGTGCAGCAGCTCTCCCGCCGGATCATGGGCGGCGGCTGGCGCTCGCACGTCTTCCGCGCCATCGCCGCACTCCTCGACGAGCTCTAGGGATGCACGGCCGGCTGGGGCGGCTCGGCCTGGCGTTCGGCGTGTGAGGTCGAGGTCCACAGCACGGCGGCCGCGACGAGCGTCAGCAGCATCGCGAACCAGCCCGCCGCCCGCCCCATGCGCAGGCCGTACCCGCACACGAGCCAGGAGACCGACAGCCACCAGCGGTGATCGGCCTGGCGGCGCATCTCCATGGCCGCGAACGCGAAGTCGGTCGAGGTGGCGCTGTCGCTGGGCCGCAGCCCCGCGTAGAGCGCGGCCAGCCCGTCGGGCGTCGCGCCGGGGTCGCCCGCCGCCGCCCAGCCGCGCATGGTGTGCTCGTCCGCCAGCGCCCGGCGGCGGGAGAACCAGCGCAGCATCGGCCAGCGCAGGCTCACCCGCACGCCGCGCGGCGTGAGCGCGAACGTGCAGTCCTTGACCCGCACTCCCGAGGGATGCGCCAGGCCGGCGAACCTGCACGCCGACAGGTCCAGCCCGAACAGCGCCAGGTTGGCCGCATCCACCAGCCGCAGCGACGACAGCATGGACCTGCCCCGGCCGGTCACGGTGGCGGGCCCGCGCAGCACCGCGCCTTCGAGGTCGGCCTGCGAGTCGGTCAGCCGCAGCGTCGTCGAGCCGGCCACCTCGACGCCGCGCAGGTCCACGCCGCACCGCGCCACCGCCACGTCCAGCAGCCCGTCGGCGCGGGCCCTGGCCACCGACAGCCGGCCGGTGGCCGAGAGGTACGCGTCGGCGGCGAAGTGCGCGCCCTCGAACCCGGCGTGCCCGCTGACCTTGCGGAAGGACACGGTACGGCCGAAACGCGCCCCCCTGAACGTGGCCCCGTCGCCCAGCCTGGCGCCGTCGAAGGTGGCGTACCCGTCGAACCTGGCCCGCTCGCACGACAGCCCGTGGCCGAAGACGGCCTGGCTGAACAGCGCGTCCCGGGACATCACGGCCCGGTCGAGCGAGACGTGCCCGCGCACGGCGACGCCGTGGAAGGAGAGCTCGCGGGTGAACCTGGCGCCCGCCAGCGACACGTTGCCCTCGAAGCGGGCGCCGAAGAACGAGGCCAGCCGCTCGAACCTGGCTCCGTCCAGCGACACGTCGCCCATGAACGTCACGCCCGCGAACCGCACGTCGCCGGTGAACCTGACCCGGTCGAGCCGGGCCCTGCCCGGCCTGGCGCCGGCGGCCTCGAGGACTCTGGACAGCAGCTCGCTGTTGACCGTTGTGCCGCGCAGGTCGAGCAGGCGACCGGGAACCATCTCGTCAAGGACCTCGGAGAGCTGGTCAGGAGTGAGGTGGGCGAAGCAGAAGCCGGTCGGACGGCTAGCGATTCCGGTGCAGGCAGCCGAATACGCGCAGGTGACCCAGTCCATGCCCTGGTTCATACCCGCGGGACGCCGATGTCAAGGTTCGAGGTTTTGACGTTCTATTCAGGGATCGGCCGTAATTGAAGAGGATTCGATGGACGGTTGTTTTCGGACGAGACCATTCACGACCGTGGCGCCTGTCAGGCTGATCCCGTCGAGCCGGCCTGTCGGAGTAGAGTGGCGAACGTCACAACACCTGCCGAACCGGTGGGGTCCTCCGGCATCGCGCCGGCCACCAGGTTGCCGCTGCGGGTCCCCAGCCGGCCGCAGGGCCCCGTCCCGACGTTCTCCGGCCATCCCTGCCACGTGGCGGAGTTCGCGTGGCATAGTCAGTGGAATGCCCGGGAGCGGGTAGGGGTTCATACCGATGGAAAATTATCAGCGACGAACGAGGAGCCACTTGTGGCGACCATCGAAGTAACCGAGAAGAACTTCAACGACATCGCCGACAAGGGGATCGTGCTGCTCGACTTCTGGGCGGAGTGGTGCCCGCCGTGCAAGAAGTTCGGCCCGATTTTCGAGCAGGCTTCCGACAAGCACGACGACATCACGTTCGGCAAGATTGACACGGACGCCGAGCAGGGGCTGGCACAGGGTTTCGACATCACCTCGATCCCCACCCTCATGGCGATCCGCGACGGCATCGTGGTCTTCGCCCAGGCCGGCGCCATCCCGGCGCCCGCGCTGGAAGACCTGGTCCGGCAGGTCCGGGCGCTCGACATGGACGCCATCAGGGCCGAGCTCGCGGAGGAGCTCAAGCAGAACTAGGCGTTGTCCGGTTTGCGGCCTACTCCGACGTACCCGAACGTGATCCCGTTGCCCGGCGCGTCCGGGTCGTCGGGACGCCAGCCGTTCGGGTACGTCAACCCGGGCGCCTCCAGCTCGTAGCCGTCGAAGAAGCGCAGGATCTCCTGGCGGGTCCTGAGGCTGAGCGCGGCCGTGGCCCTGCGGTAGATCTCGATGGCCTGCGGGGTGGTGTCCGGCGTGGCGTCGACGGCGTGGCTGATCACCAGCCGGCTGCCGGGCACGCTCACCTTGCGCACCTTCGCCACCAGGTCGTACGCGAAGTCGTCCGGGATGAAGTGCAGGATGGCCAGCATCAGGAACGCCACCGGCCGGTCGAAGTCCACCAGGCCGCCCAGCTTGTCCAGCAGCGCGTCCGTCTCGCGCACGTCGGCCTGCAGCACGTCCACATCGTCGGTCCTGGCCAGCAGGGCCCTGCCGTGCGCGCAGACCACGGGGTCGTTGTCCACGTAGACGACGCGCGCCTCCGGGGCGATCTCGTGCGTGTTCCCCTGGGTCGGCAGCCCCGCGCCGAGGTCCACGATCTGCCGCACCCCCGACTCGACCAGGTGCCGCACCGCGCGGCGCAGGTACGCCCTGTTCGCGCGGGCGCCCTCCTTGGTGTGGGGGAACGTCTCCAGGATCTGCTCGGCGGCAGCCCGGTCGACCGCGAAATTGTCCTTGCCGTCGAGGTAATAGTCGTACATACGCGCGACGTTGGGGACATTGGGGTCCACCCCTTCGGGGGCACTGTCCACGGTTACTCCCGAAATTTCGCCCTCTTTCCGGGCGATCATATCCGCGGAACCCTAAATTTCCCCCGAATTCAGTTCTCTTTTTCGCCCTGATGAGACGCACATCACGGGTTGTCAGCGTCCCGTATCGGGGCCGCTTCATTCCGTTTCCTGGGGCCGCGCGATGTTACGCGTCCGCCCCGAGCGGAGTGAACCGCCCGGGGGGCAGGGGTCAGCCGCGGTAGAGCTCGGCGACGCGGAAGGCGAGGTCGAGGGACTGGCCGCGGTTGAGCCTGGGGTCGCAGGCCGTCTCGTAGCGGGTCGCGAGGTCACCCTCCACGATCTCGTGCCCGCCCCCGACGCACTCCGTCACGTCGTCGCCGGTGAACTCGATGTGGATGCCGCCGGGGTGCGTCCCCAGCGACCGGTGCACCTCGAAGAACCCCGCCACTTCGTCGAGCACGTCGTCGAGCCGCCGCGTCTTGTGCCCGCTGGGCGCCTCGAACGTGTTGCCGTGCATCGGGTCGCAGATCCAGGCCACCCGCGCCCCCGTGGCCGTGACCTCCTTGACCAGGGCGGGCAGGCGCTCGCGGATCTTGGAGGCGCCCATCCGGGTGATGAACGTGAGCCGCCCCTCCTCGTTGCCCGGGTTGAGCTTGTCGATGAGCGCGAGCGCCTCGTCAGGCGTCGTCGTGGGCCCGAGCTTGACGCCGATCGGGTTGCGGATCTTGGAGAAGAAGTCGACGTGCGCCCCGTCCAGCTGGCGGGTGCGCTCGCCGATCCAGACCATGTGGGCCGACACGTCGTAGGGCCGCCCCGTACGCGAGTCGATCCGGGTGAGCGCCCGGTCGTAGTCGAGGATGAGCGCCTCGTGCGAGGAGTAGAACTCCACGGTGTGGAACTCCTCCGGGTCGGCGCCGCAGGCCCGCATGAACGCGAGGGCCTGGTCGATCTCCCTGGCCAGCTGCTCGTAGCGGCGCCCGGCGGGCGACTCGGCCACGAAGTCCTGGTTCCAGGCGTGCACCTGGCGCAGGTCCGCGTAGCCACCCTTGGTGAACGCGCGCGCGAGGTTGAGGGTCACGGCCGAGGAGTGGTACGCCTTGAGCAGCCGCCACGGGTCGGGCCTGCGCGCCTCGGCGGTGAAGTCGAAGCCGTTGACCATGTCGCCCCGGTAGGCCGGCAGCTCGATCCCGTCGCGGGTCTCGGTGGGCTTGGAGCGCGGCTTGGCGAACTGCCCCGCCACCCGGCCGATCTTCACGACCGGCACCTTGCCCGCGTACGTCAGCACGATCGCCATCTGCAGCAGCGTCTTGAGCTTGTTGCGCACGTTGTCGGCGGTGGCGCCGGAGAAGGTCTCCGCGCAGTCGCCGCCCTGCAGGACGAAGGCCTCACCGCGGGCGACGGCGGCCAGCTGCTCCTTGAGCTGGTCGCACTCCCCGGCGAAGACCAGCGGGGGCAGGCCGCCCAGCTCGGCGACGACCTTGTCGAGCTCGCCGCGGTCGGGCCAGTCTGGCTGCTGCGCCACGGGAAGGGCTCGCCAGGTATCGAGATCCACGAGATTGCTGCTCACGAGATACGAGGGTAATCCACCGGCTCTGCCCTGCCGACCGTGTTGTCCACGTTTTGGATGCACCTGGCGCGTGAGAAAAAGGTTTCCCGGCAGAGACCGAGGTCAGGACTCCCGTACCGTCACGTGTTCCGGCCGGACGCCGAGCCCGATGAACCGCCGTACCATCCGGTTCACCAGCGGGATCCTCGCGAGGTCGCGCGGCAGCGGCGACGGGTCGAACTCCTGCCTCAGCGCCCGCTTGATCACCATGTTCTGGACCACTCGCTGGGCCGCCTGCGTCACCCTGGTGGGTGGCATCCGCCGCTTCTGCAGCAGGTGCAGGGTCGACTCGGGGATCGGCGCGCCGGACCTGAGCGAGCCCGCCAGCAGGTTGGCCGCGGCGACCGCGTCCTGCACGGCCAGGTTGATCCCCACCCCGAACACCGGCGACATGGCGTGCGCGGCGTCCCCGATGCACAGGAACCCCGGCCGGTGCCAGCGGCGCAGCCGGTTGATCACGACCGTGAGCACGCTGACGTGGTCGTAGCTCTCGATCTGCCCGATCCGGTCGGCCAGCCACGGCAGCAGCGACACGACCGGCTCACGGAGCGCGCCGATGCCCTCGCGTACGAGCTCGTCGAACCCGCCCTTGGGGATCACGTACGCGAGCTGCCAGTAGCTCTCCCTGTTGATCGCGACCATCATGCGGCCGCTGGAGATCCGCAGGAACGTGTCGTCGCGGTCGGAGGCGTGCCTCGGCAGCCGGAACCACACCACGTCCATCGGCGCGCCGAGCTCCTCGGGCACGAGCCCCGCCCGTTCGCGCAGGATCGAGTGGCGCCCGTCGGCGGCCACCGTCAGGTCGGCCCTGATCTCGTGCTCGCCGGACGCGTCGCGGTACCGCAGCCCGCGTACGGCCCGGCCCTCGCGGATCAGGTCGTGCGCCTCGGCGTTCATGAGCAGCCGGAAGCCCGGGTACTTCTCGGCGGCCGACGTGACGAGCTTGAGGAAATCCCACTGCGGGACCCACGCGATGTAGTCGTAGGCGCCGGACAGGCCGCGCAGGCTCGCCAGCCTGACGTCCCCCACGTCGGTCACCATGCTGATCTCGTACGCCTTGCGGTGCGGGATCTTCAGGAAATCCTCGGCCAGCCCGACCTCGTCGAGCACCTGCAACGTGGACGGATGGATCGTGTCGCCCCGGAAGTCACGCAGGAAATCGCCGTGCTTCTCCAGCAGCGTCACCTCGACGCCCGCCCTGGCCAGCAGCAGCGCGAGCATCGCGCCTGCCGGGCCGCCTCCCGCGATTACGCAGTCCATAATTCATCACCCGATGAGATTGTCTCACGTCATGGGAAAAGAGCAACCCCTTCATGGCAATCCGACATGCCCGAGCGGCCGAAGTACATGCGTGAGCCGCCTCTCACAAAGGGAGTGGACATGACCGACGGACTCCACACCCTCTCTGGCGCCTACGCCGTGCACGCACTGCCGTACGCCGAGTGGGTGCTGTTCGAGGAGCACCTGGCGGCGTGCCAGGTGTGCGGGACGGAGGTACGGCGGCTGCGGGAGACGGCGGCCAGGCTGGCGGCGACGGTGGCCACGCCACCGCCCGCCGCGCTCCGCCTGCGCCTGCTCGCCGCCGCGCACGGGTCCCGGCGTCCCGCCGCCCCGCCGGAGCACGCGGACCCGCCCGAACGCGGATCCGAGAACCCGGCCACGCTCGCGCTCCCGCCGCATCCGGCGAACCCGCCCACGCTCGCGCTCCCGCCCGGCCTGGCGAACCCGCCGACGATCCGTGTCCCGCCCGGGGCGTGGCAGCCCGCCGCCACGGGGGCGCCGGAGGTGCAGGCGGCGCCCGGGGAAGGCCGGGTCGTGCCGTTCAGGCGCGGGCGGAGCAAGGTGCTGGCGGGCCTGGCGGCGGTGTCCGTGGCAGCCGCCGTCGCCTTCGGCGCGGTCGCCATCGACGCCCGCCGCGACCTGGACGACCTGGCCGCGCGGAACGGGGAGGTGATCGCCGTGCTGGCCGCGCCCGACGCCGAGACGGTACGCCGGCCCGTGACCGCGGGCGGCACCGCCACGCTCGTCATCTCCCGGTCCAGCGGCCGCATGGTGTTCGCCTCGTCCGGCCTGCCCCGGCTGCCCGGAACCAAGGGGTACGAGCTGTGGCTGATGGGCCGCGACGGCCCCCGCCCCGCCGGCATGCTGGACCGCGCCGGGGACGGCCTGACCACGCCCCTGCTGGTCACGCCGGAGCGGGAGGACGACCGGGTGGCGCTGACGGTCGAGCCCGCGGCCGGATCAGGGAAGCCGACCACCCGGCCCATCCTCCTGGCCGATCTTCCCGAGGCCTGACCCTTGGTGGCGCGGCGCTGCTGGCGGGCAACACGGCGCCGATCCTGTCGGGCACCACGGTCAGGGGCGCCCTGGTGTGCGCGGAGAGCAGCCCGTGGACCTCAGCGTGCCCAGCAAGGGCTCGGCGCCGTGTGTCGGGGCGCTATCCGCGGGCGCCAGGGGAGGCGCCTTCGAGGCGGTCGAGCACAGCGGACAGTGACGCGAACGCGGTGTCGCGGGTCCCGGCGTACTCGTCCTCCGGATACTGCCGGGGCCCGTCCTCCACCAGCAGGATCAGATAGAGGTAGGCGCGGTAGAGGTCGAGCCGGGTGCGCGCCGCCGGGGTGAGCTCCAGCGGCGTCACCTCGCGGTAGCCCGCCAGCAGCGGGTCGTCCTCCGTCAGCTCGCCGAAGATCGTCGGCGGGACGAACTCGGCGATCGGGTCGCCCCAGAAGGCCCGCTCGTGGTCGATGATGGCCTGGATCCGCGGCGTGCCGCTGAGGTCGAGGAAGACGTTGCCCGGCCACACGTCGAAGTGCACCAGCCGCGGCGTCGTCACCTCGTCGAGCACGGGCGACGCCGCCTCGACCAGGTCCATGATCTCCTCAGCGGGGCGCGGCAGCGGCGTCGGGTAACGCTCGGTGTCGCCGATCAGCGCCCCCACCATCGCCAGGAACCCCTCCCGCCAGGTGGCGCCCACGATGCCGGCGTGCGGGTAGCCGAACACCTCGCCGGTCACCGCGTTGAACCTGGCCAGGTGGCGGCCCAGCTCCCGGCGCAGCGCCTGCTCGCCCTCGGGCTTGACGTCGTTCCACGACACTCCGTCGAGCGCGCTGAGCACCAGGTAGTCACCGCCCAGCACCGGGTCGTCGAATCCGGCGCACAGCAGCGTCGCCATCGGCACCCCGGCCTGCGCCGCCAGCTCGTAGGCGGCGGCCTCCATGCGCAGCAGGTTGCGCTCGTAGCTGAGCTGGTCGAGGTCGGGCGGCGGCGACAGCTTGAGCACCACCTCGCGCCCGTCGTCCAGCTTCAGCCGCCAGACGGCGTTGGCGTAGCCGTCGGTCAGCTCGGTGGCGGCCGTCACCCCCGTGCCCAGCGCGCGCCGCACCAGGGCGTCGAGCTCGGCGTCTGATAAGCGGCGCTTGGTCCTACTGTCCACGGGAGCCTTTCATGCGGACTGCCTGCGTACGAGGTGGGTGTCGAGGATCACGACGGGCTGCCGCAGCTGCTCGCCGTTGATCCGGGCCACCAGCAGCTGCGCCATCTGCCGGCCCATCTGCTCGGTCGGCTGGTGGACGGTGGTCAGCGGCGGGTCGGCGTGCAGCGCGGCCTTGGAGTCGTCGAACCCGATCACGGCCACGTCCTCCGGGATCGACCGGCCCGCGGCCTTGAGCACGCGCATCGCGCCCAGCGCCATCGGGTCGGACGCGGCGAACACCGCGTCGAGGTCGGGGTGCTCCGCCAGCAGCTCGGTCATCGCCGTCGCGCCGCTCTCCTCCGAGAAGTCGCCGTACGCCACCAGCTCCGGCAGGCCGGTGAGCAGCAGCGCGTCGCGATAGCCGGCCAGACGGTCGACGCCCACGCCCATGTCCTGGGCGCCGGCGATCGCGGCGATCCGGCGGCGGCCGAGCCCCAGCAGGTGCTTGACCGCCTGCCGGGCGCCCGCCCGGTTGTCCATGTCCACGTAGCTGTACGGGTGGAGGCCGACGGGGAGGCCGCCCAGCACGGTCGGCACTCCCATGTCCTCCAGCCTGCCGGGCAGCGGGTCGGCGCCGTGCAGCGACAGGAGCAGCACGCCGTCGACGTGCTGCCCCGTCAGGTAGGCCTCCAGCCGCTCGTGCTCCTCAGGGGTGCGGGCCATCGCCAGGATGAGCTGCAACCCCGTCTCGGCCAGCGCCGAGCCGATGCCGCGGATGGTGCCGGCGAAGTAGGGCTCGTCGAACACCCGCAGCTGCGACTCGGAGACCACCAGCGCCACCGTGTCGGTGCGGCGCGTCACCAGGGCGCGCGCCGCACGGTTGGGCACGTAGCCCAGCTCGCGGATGGCCAGCTCAACGGCCTCGCGGGCCTTGGCGCTGACGTTCGGCGAGCCATTGATGACTCTCGACACCGTGCCCCGGCCTACCCCGGCCCGAGCCGCGACTGCCTCAAGAGTCGGTCGGTTCATGGCGCCTATTCTGCCGGATGACCTCCGAGTACCAGAGCGCGCTGTCCTTGAACACTCGTTCCTGGGTCTCGAAGTCCACGTGCACCAGGCCGAACCGCTTGCCGTAACCCCAGGCCCACTCGAAGTTGTCCATCAGTGACCAGGCGAAATAGCCCTCCAGGGGCACGCCGGCCTCGATGGCCTCCTTGCAGGCGCCGAGGTGCGCCTCCACGTACGCCCGCCGCTCGTTGTCGTGGATCCGGCCGTCCTCGAGCACGTCGTCGAAGGCGGAGCCGTTCTCGGAGATCACCATCGGGATCGGCGGGTAGTCCCGCGCCACCCTCTGGAGGACCTCGACCAGGCCGCCCTCGTCGATCTCCCAGCCCATGGCCGTCACCGGCTGGCCGCCGCTGACGAACGACACGTGCTCGCTGCCCACCCACGGCGAACCCGTGTCCGTGGGGGCCGCCGCCGCCGACTGCCTGCCGCCTGGTGCTCCCGATACCGTGAAGCGGCTGTAGTAGTTGACGAGCAGCACGTCGATGGGCGCGTTGATGATCTTCATGTCGCCCGGCTGGATGAAGTCGATCTCACCGGGGAGGTCCTCCAGGACATCTTCCGGGTAGCGGCCCAGCAGCAGCGCGTCCAGGAAGAACCGGTTCTGCAGCCCGTCGATGCGCCGGGCCGCGTCCAGGTCCTCCACGCTGTCGGTGGCGGGCGTGACCGCGTACAGGTTCACGCAGCCGCCGACGCGCCGGGCGCCCATCGCCTGCACGGCCAGCCCGTGCGCCAGGTTGAGGTGGTGCGCGCCCCTGATCGCGTTCTCCGGCTCGCGTCGGCCGGGGGCGTGCTCGCCCGAGGCGTAGCCGAGGAACGCGGCGCACCATGGCTCGTTGACGGTGCTGAAGGTGTGCACGTGGTCCTTCAGCGCCTCGTGGACCGTCGCCGCGTAGTCCGCGAAGCAGTACGCCACGTCGCGGTTCGGCCAGCCGCCCTTGTCCTCCAGCTCCTGCGGCAGGTCCCAGTGGTAGAGGGTCAGCCACGGGTCGATGCCGTGCCCGCGCAGTTCGTCGGAGAGACGCTTGTAGAAGTCCAGCCCCTTCTGGTTGACCTTGCCGGAGCCGGTCGGCTGGATGCGGGGCCAGGACACCGAGAAGCGGTAGGCCGACAGGCCCAGCTCCGCCATGATCCCGACGTCCTCCCGGTAGCGGTGGTAGTGGTCGATGGCCACGTCCGCGTTGTGCCCGTTGAGAATCCGGCCCGGCGTCCTGGTGAACGTGTCCCAGATGGAGACGCCGCGCCCGTCCTCGGCGACCGCCCCTTCGATCTGGTACGCCGAGGTCGCCGCGCCCCACGCGAAGCCCGCAGGGAAGCGCAGCCCGGCACGCGTCTGTTCCTCTTGTGTCGTCACGCCTTGACCGCACCTTCCATGAGGCCGCCGACGATTTGACGGCCGAAAGCGACGAATACTGCGATGAGGGGGATGATGGACAGCGCTGTACCCGCGAAGATCAGCGTGTAGTTCGTGGAGAACCTGGCGTTCAGCGAGGTGATCGCGATCTGCACGGTGGGGTTGTCCGGGGTCAGCACGATCAGCGGCCACATGAAGTCGTTCCACATGAGCATGAACGTGTTGATGCCGAGCACGGCCATGCCGGGGCGCACCGCGGGCAGGACGACGTTCCACCAGATCCGCAGTGTGGCGGCGCCGTCCACCCTGGCCGCCTCGACCAGCTCCATCGGCACGGCCTGCCGCGTGTACTGCGTCATCAGGAACACGCCGAACCCGTTGAGCAGGTACGGCAGGATGACCGCCTTGAGCGTGCCGGTCCACTCCAGGCTCACCATGAGCCGGTAGAGCGGCACCACGCCCATCTGCTGCAACGGCACGGCCATCGTCAGCAGCACGAGCACCAGCAGCACGCCCCTGCCCTTGAAGGTCAGGTTCGCGAACGCGAAGCCGGCCAGCGTCGAGATGATCACCACGGAGACGGTGACGATGCTCGACACGATGAACGAGTTCGTCAGGCCCAGCAGGAACTTGGCGTCCTCGTTGTTGAGCACGGCGACGATGTTCTCGCCCAGGTTCCCGCCCGGCAGGAACGGCGGCGGCACGGCGACGGCGTCTGCGTTCGTACGGGAGGCGATGACGAGCATCCAGTACAGCGGGAACGCCGACAGCACGACGGCCAGGGCCAGCATGAGCCTGGTGGCGAGGGTCGGGGAGAAGTTGTTCATCTGGTGCCCCCGATCCTGCGCACGAACAGGAAGTTGATCGCCGCTCCGATGAGAATGAGCAGGAACAGCAGCCAGGCGGCCGCCGCTGCGTAGCCGTAGTCGAACTCGCGGAAGCCCTGCTTGACGATGAACATGGCCACCGTCTGGAACTGTCCCTGCGAGCCGCCGTCGACGTTGCCGTTGTAGAACGTGGTCGGCTCGGAGAACAGCGTCAGGCCGCCGATCGTGGAGTTGAGCACCACGAAGATCATGGTGGGGCGCAGCATCGGCAGCGTGATCTGCCAGAACTGCCGGCGCCGGGAGGCGCCGTCGATCGCGGCGGCCTCGTACAGGTCGCGGGGGATCGTCTGCATGCCGGCCAGGAAGATGATCGCGTTGTAGCCGGTCCAGCGCCAGTCGACCATGGTGGCGATGGCGATCCACGACGGGATGCGCTCGGCCCGCCAGTTCGTCTTGTCCACGCCGAACCAGCTCAGGACCCAGTTCACCAGGCCCCAGTCGCGGGCGTACAGCTGCGTGAACACCACCGCGACCGCGACCACCGACGTGACCAGCGGCAGCAGCACGCTCATGCGGATCG
Source organism: Nonomuraea helvata (assembly GCF_039535785.1). NCBI lineage: Bacteria > Bacillati > Actinomycetota > Actinomycetes > Streptosporangiales > Streptosporangiaceae > Nonomuraea > Nonomuraea helvata. The sequence goes on along the minus strand of NZ_BAAAXV010000001.1, from coordinate 735,441 downwards.
GCAGGCGGAACCTGAACCGCTTGTTCAGCCCGTTGGCCAGCAGGAGCGCGAGCAGCATCTGGGGGACGGTGGCGATGACGAACATGCTGACCGTGTTGACCACGGCGTTCCAGAAGTCCTCATCGCCCAGCAGCGCGGTGTAGTTGCCCAGTCCGGTCCATTCCACGGTCCCGGCCAGGTCGTAGTCGTAGAGCGAGTAGTAGAGGGTGAAGGCCAACGGGAACAGCCCGAAGGCGGCGAACAGCAGGAAGTACGGGGACACCAGGGCGTACGGCATCGCCTTGACGTCCAGTCGGGAACGCCAGCGGCGGCCGGGCGGGCGGTCGCGGCGATGGCTGTATCCACGCCGCCCGTTGAAGGGTGTCGAGCTCATAGCAGACCTTTCAGCGGCAACAAGCCCGGCCCGCTGCCGGCGGGCCGGGCGGAGGGACTAACCCGCGGCCTTCACCGCGTCGTCGACCAGCTGCTGCCAGGCCTTGTCGTACTTCACAGAGCCGTCGTCCATGCCCTGGATGACGGACTCGATGGCGTTCTTGACCTGGGCGTGCTTCACGCCGAGGAAGACCGGCTGCAGGCTCGAGGCGGACTTGGCGAAGATCTCACCGATGGGGGCCTGGTTGAAGAACTCGTTCTTCGCGCCCTGGACGGCCGGGTCCTGCTGGGCCTTCGTGTTGCTCGGCATGTTGCCGAAGTCCTTGAAGATGCTGGCCTCGGTCTCCGCCTGGGTCAGGTAGTCGGCGACCATCGCGGCCTCCTTCGGGTGCTTCGACTGCTTGGGCACGGCCACCCAGGAGCCGCCCCAGTTGCCGCCGCCGCCCGGCACCGAGGCCACGTCCCACTTGCCCTTGCCGCCGTCACCGGCGTTGCCGCTGACCACGCCGAGCATCCAGGACGGGCAGCCGACCGTGGCGAACGCGCCCTTCTGGGTGCCCGCCGCCCACTCGTCGGTGAAGTTGCGCAGCTTGGCGGTCAGGCCCTGCTGGCTCATCTTCGTGGCGAAGTCGAAGGCCGACTTCACCGCCGGGTTCTTGTCGACGATGAGGTTGTTGTCCTTGTCGAAGTACGTGACGTTGCCGTTCTTGGCCGCCTCCTGGTAGAGGACGACCTGGTACAGCGTGTTCGTGCCGTCGGCGAACTTCGTGTCCTTGACCTTCGACTGGAACGTCTTGCCGACGTTCATGAACTCGTCCCAGGTCGGCCAGAGCGCGCTGACCTTCTCACGGTCGGTCGGCAGCCCGGCCTTCTTGAACAGGTCCGTGCGGTAGCAGAGGCTCATGCCGCCGATGTCGGTGCCGAGGCCGAACAGCTTGCCGTCGGCCGTGACGCCGTTCTCCCACTTCCACGCCGGGAAGTCCGCCTTGCGGGAGTCCAGGCCGTACTCCTTCAAGTCGGCCCACCACTCGGGGTGCGCCTTGGCCAGGCCCATGCCGCCCTCGTCGATGCCGACCACGTCGCCTGCGCCGTTGCCGGCCTGCAACCACTGGATCATCTGGGGCCAGTACTGCTGCTCGAACTGGTCGGTGAGGTGCTCCTCCTTGATCTGGATGTCCTTGTGCTCGGCGTTCCACTTCTCGATGGCGTTCTTGTAGCCGAAGTTCGTGCCGCCGCCGAAGGTCTGCACGCGGATGGTGACCGGCTCGGCCGCCGCCGAGGAGGCGGGAGCGCTGCTGGAACCCGTACCGGTGTTGCCTGAGCTACAGGACGCGACGGTCAGCGCCGCCGCGGCGAGGGCCGAGGCCGCGGCAAGACCGCGACGCTTGCTGATCATCATGGTGGACCCCTTCTCGGGTGAATGTGTGGGGAGTGCACCGCGGCACGCGCTCCGCCGCGGTGGGAGTCTTTGGGAGCGCTCCCACAAAGGGTGCACTTACGTGGTCTGCACGTCAATCCACCGAAACGCAACCGTTACCAATGGGGCGGTTTGTCACATTGAAACCGGATTTTTAGCGTTATAGTGCGCAAAGAGCGTCTTGGGAGCGCTCCCACCACAAGAGGCATCTTTTGTGTCGCATCAAGGGCATGTCACCCGCACCGACCACGCTTTCTCCCCGTTACACCACCTGTGAGAACGCCTGTTGGAACTCTGCCGGGGCACGCGGGGCATTCCACTCCCAGGCGGGGCCGCAGAACACGCCTGTCGGTCGCCGCGATGTGAGGACGAGCCCGCTTAGCATTGGTGCACATGGAGTTGACGGAGCGATTCGAGTGGCGTGGGAGGCGGATCGCCTGGGGACGCTCGGGCGACGGCCCGGCCGTGGTGTTCTGTCATGGCACGCCGTTCTCGTCGGTGTTGTGGCAGCCGTTCGCGGAGACCTTGAGCCGCGACTTCACCGTCTATCTGTGGGACATGCCCGGATATGGTCGTTCCTCCAAGCATGCCGAGCATCCCGTGGATTTCGGCGCGCAGGCCGAGGCGTTCGCGGCGCTGCTCACGCACTGGGGGCTGGACCGGCCACACGTGATCGCCCACGACTTCGGCGGCGCCGTGTCCCTGCGCACCCACCTGATCCTGGGCGCCGATTACGCCTCGCTCATGCTCGTCGACGTCGTGGCCATCCCGCCCAGCGGCTCGCCCTTCTTCCAGTTCGTGCAGGACCATCCCGACGTCCTGGCGCAGCTGCCGGCCTACATCCACACCGCCATCGTGCGTGCCTACATTCAGGGCGCCAGCCACCGCGGCCTGCGCGACGACGATCTCGACGCCCTCGTGCAGCCGTGGACGGGGGAGGACGGCCAGCCGGCCTTCTACCGGCAGATCGCCCACTACGACGAGCGCTTCCTCGAAGAGAACGAGGAGCAACTGGGTCGCATCAGCATCCCCGTACGGATCCTGTGGGGCTCCGATGACGCGTGGATCCCCACCGATATCGCCCGGCGGCTGCAGAGCCTGATCCCTGCCGCCGAGCTCTCGCTGATCGAGGCCGCCGGTCATCTGGTCCACCACGACGCGCCGGTCCCGCTGATGGACGAAATACGCGCCTGGCTCACCGCCGGCTGACGCACGTGTCAAGGGTGGCCCCGTAAGGACGAATCGAGGCCACGTCGGAGCGGGAGGGCTCAGTCTCCGACCTGCCCGGTCGGAGCCGGGCCGCCGAGCCCGGCGAGCAGTTCGCGCAGCAGGTCGGCGAGCTGGTCGCGGCGTTCGGGTGCGAGATGGCCGACGAGGCGGTCCTCGGCCGCGAGCAGGCCGGCGACGACGCGGTCGAGCAGGGCGTGGCCCGCGTCGGTGAGGGTGACCGCGCGCGCGTGGTAGCCCGATCCGGCGGCGGTCCGTTCGACCAGCCCTGCCCCGGCCGCCCGCTCCACGCGCTGGGTGATCGCGCCGCGCGTCACCATGCAGGCGTCGGCCAGCTTGCCCGGGCTCATCCGGTACGGCGGGCCGGAGCGCCGCAGCGTGGACAGCAGATCCAGCGTCGCGACGTCCACGCCCAGCTTCGTGAGGAGACGGCGGCGCTCGTCGCCGAAGACCTTGGCGGCCCACCAGATCCGGGTGATGACCCCGATCGACTCCACCGGGACGCCCGGCAGCTCCCGCCGCCAGGCGTCCTGGATGGCGTCGGCGCCGTCGCGCGGCGGGTCAGCGGCCACGTTCGGCGCCGCCGTTCACCTGGATGATCTGCGCGGTGACGTGCCCGCCGCCGGGCGAGGCGAGCCAGTGCACGGTCTCGGCGATGTCCTGCGGCGTCCCGGCCCGGCCGGTGTGGGTCTGGGCGACGAGCGTCGCGCGCCGTTCGTCACCCAGGGCGCCGCTGAAGAACTCGGTGTCCTCGATGAACCCCGGGGCGACCACGTTCACCGTGATGCCGCGCGGTCCGAGCGCGGCGGCCAGGTCCGACGCGTACGGGTGCAGGGCCGCCTTCATCGGGCCGTACGAGGTGCCTCCCGAGCCCCGGAAGGCCGCGATCGAGCTGATGAACACGATCCGCCCGGACGGGTTCAGCAGCTCGCGGAACGCCTCGGTCGGCAGCACCGACGTCAGCACGTTGGCCCGGAAGTTGCCCGTCCACCGCTCCGTGACGCCGCCGGAGCCGTCCCGCATGTCGACGTTGCCGCCCGCGTTGTTGACCAGCACGTCGATCGTGCCGAAGCGCTCGGCCAGGGCGGCGCGCACCCGCTCGACCTCCGCCGGCTCGCTCAGGTCGGCCGGCAGGGCGGCGCCGCCGATCTCCTTGGCGGCCGCCTCCAGCACGTCGGCGCGGCGACCGATGATCACCACCCGGTCCCCGTCGGCCGCGAAGCGCGCCGCCACCGCCTTGCCGATGCCGGTGCCCCCGCCGGTGACCACTGTCGTGCGTGTCATGTTCATCCCTCCTTGAGTTTAGGCCTAAACTCAAGCTAGCAGAGGGAACCGGAGGGGGCCGACCCGAGGGTGCGGCCGCGGCTGGGCGTTCCGGCCATCCAGGGGGGACTGTGCCGCGATGCGAGACCTCAGACCTACGACCTGAGCCCGATCCGTTGCCCATGTTCCTGTTGCGACACTGGCCGCCATGCTCCGCTCCTCCTCCCGGACCTCGGCGACCGGCCCCTTCCTCGTGGGCATGTTCGTCGACGCGCTCGGCAACGGCCTCTATGTCCCGCTGACCCTGCTGTTCATCCAGGAGGTGACCGGCCTGCCCACGCCCGTGGTGGGACTGGGGGTGACCGTGGCGGCGACGATCGGGCTGGCTGCCAACCCGGTCGCCGGAGTGCTCATCGACCGGTTCGACGCCCGTACCGTCCTGGTCGGCACGTACGTGATCCGCGCGCTCGGCTTCGCCCTGTACCCGCTCGTGTCCGGCTTCGGCCCCCTCATCGCGGTCGCCGCCGTGATCGCGTGCGGAGACCGCGCCTTCTACCCCGCCTCGAGCAGCTATGTCGCGGTGCTCACGAAGGACGGCGGCAGAGACCGTCTGTACGCGCTCATGGCCACGGCCCGCAACGTCGCCTTCGGCCTGGGCGGCCTGCTGTCGGCCGCCGCAGTCTCCCTCGCCGGTGGCTACGCCCTGATCGCGGCACTCAACGCGGCCAGCTTCGTCATCGCCTCGGCCTTCCTCCTGCGCATCCGCCCCACCCCGGGTGAACACCCTCCGAGCCCGGCCCGTGGCGGCTACCGCCAGGTGCTCACCGACGGGCCGTTCATGGGCCTGGTGAGTGTCGAACAGGCATTCACCCTGACCAAGCTCATCCTCTCCGTGGGCCTGCCGCTGTACGCGGTCTCGGTGCTCGGCGCCCCGCCCGCCGTGCTCGGCATCCTTTACACGATCAACACGCTGCTGGTCGCGGCTGGGCAGATGGGAGTGCGCCGCCTCCAACGGCACGCCCGCCGCACGCACGCCATGGCCCTGTCCGGCGTCGTCTTCATCGCCTCCTGCGTCCTGTACGCCCTCGCCGCCCCCCTTCCGCCCGGCCCGCCGCGCATCGCCGCGCTGGTGGCCGCCACCCTCGTCTTCACCCTCGCCGAACTCATGCACGCCACCCCCTCCGCGTCCCTGGCCGCCGGCGCCGCGCCCCCCGCCCTGCGGGGCCGCTACCTGGCGGTCCACCAGATGACCTGGTCCGTGGGCCAGGTCGTGGCGCCCGCCGGATTCTCACTCCTGCTCGGCTCGGCGCCACTGTCGCTGTGGGGGGCGCTCGCCACCCTGCTCGCGCTGGCCTCCGCGGGGCTGCTGCGACTGTCGGCCCGCCTGCCCGCGGAGGCGGTGTCCGATGCCCTCGACGGCCGTCCTTGAGAGGGGGAAGGGCAGCGGAAACCGCGCTTTGAGTTCGAGCGGTCGATGGGCATCCCGGATGGCGACGTCCGCGCTGAGGGGAGTACGTCGTTTCATGCACGAGTAGCCGGCTATTCAGTGTCCTTCGGGTGCCGAGGCGATGCGTAGATCACCCAGACAGTGCGGGTTTGGTCATCGATGGCATAGCGAACACGCCCGCCGCTGGTGACCTCGAATTCCCACTGCTCCAGGTCCTTGCCGTTGTGGCGATGAGTCGCGAGGTCGCCGCGTAGGCGATGCTGACGATCGTGGCTGGAGCGTGAACGCGGATCGGCACGCAGCGCTTCGAAGCACCGGCGTGTATTGGCCAGGGCATGCCGGCACAACTCTTCCCACCCGCTGACTGCGTCGCTGGTGCCGAACCGGACGTCCCACTCGTCACCTGGGGGTGGGACCGTAACCCGGTCTCCGCGCTTCGGGCTCATATTGAGACCTCAACCGGCCCGAAGTCGCCGCTCGTGGACTTGCGGGCCTCGGCGTAGTGCGCAGGATCGGCCTTGATCCGCGCAGTTGCCCGCCAGCCTTCGATGACCTCCTGAGTGGTCGCGTCGACGTCCAGTTCGGCGGCATCAGAAAGCGCCTCGACCAGTTCGAGGGTGAAGGCACGCAGTTCGGGCGCTGAAAGGTGGCGTACCCAGGGGAAGACCTCCGGCATGGCAATGACGAGCGCACGCGCGGTGGGGTCGTGCTTGATCAAGGCGAGGAACAGCCGGGATGCCGTGGCCAGCGTACGGTCGCGTTCTTCTTCGCGATCAGCCGCCGTCAGGTAGAAATCCGGGGCGTCGCGATGAGTCACACGTACTCGACCTAGACGCGCCGCACGTTCGGCGACGGCTCGGGGATTTCTAGACAGATCGGAGAAGGTCACGGCATCCGCATGGCTGGTGCTCACTCCACAAGTCTAATCAGAATACGTTCTGACGACTACGTTAATGTGATGACAGAGCGGCTCAGGCATCGCGATCACCAGAGCTCAGCGCTGCGGAAGAAGGGTGCAGAGCCGAGCCGACCCGTGCGCTGTGCCGCCTGAAGCCGGTGGTCTGCGATCCAAGGATGAGCACGCCGCTGGCGGTCAAGGCCACCCACAGGCCCGTCAGCCCCCAGGCCGCGGCGGCGGGGATCATCATGAGGGCGAGCATGCCGTTTCCGGCGATGGCCGAGCCCAGCGTCCAGGTCGTTCGTTTGAGTCCCGTCAGGCTCCACGACATCACGATCGCGCAGTTGTTGGCGAGGGCGTAGGTCCCGAGCAGCGGCAGCAGGGCGAGGGCCAAGGCGAGGACCGCGGCGTCCGAGGTGAACAGCCCGAGCACCGTCTCGCCGAGCAGGAGCAGCACGAGAGCGCCGGTGAGCACTCCGGTGGCCGCGATCGTCACGGCCGCCCGGTTGAGCCGGCGGGCGTCATCAGGGGAGGCGGCTCTGGCGATCTCCGGCGTCACGGCCTGCGCGACGGCGAACGCGGCCAGTCCCAGGAACCCTTCCAGCGACGTGAGGATCGCGTGGGCGGCGGCCCCTTGGGCGCCGGTCCGTGCGGCGGCGTAGGTCACGCCGCCCATGACCGTGAACTTGATGACGAGCGTGGCGGACATCGGGATGCCTACCTTGGCCATGCGTACGATCTCCCGCGGCCGGGGACGTCCAGGCCACAGAGACTGGCCGGCCAGTTCGGGTAAGCGCAGCAAGAAGACGTTCGACACGGTGACACCCAGGGCGGTGGACGCCAGCAGCGCGATGCCGGTGCCCTGGATGCCTATCCTGGGTACCAGCGTGAGATGCAGGACGACCCCTGTGGCGGTGCTCGACAGGCTCGACCAGAGCACCTGCCGACTGCGTCCCAGCGCTGTCAGCATCCCGTTGGCGCCGCTGCCCGCGGAGGACAGCAGCACCTGGACAGCCAGGAGCACGGGCAACACGCCGAACTCGGCTGTCACCTCACGGGGCGCCCCGTTGAAACGCGCGATCAGGGGGACGCCGAGCATGACGCATGCGCCGAGCGTTCCGAACCCGATGGTGAGCCAGCGCGCGTCTTTCAGGATGGGCAGCGCCTCGGCGGGGCGGTCACGGCAGGCGGCGATGAACGGGGCCATGCCGCGCAGACCGCCCGACACCGCGGCCGTGACCGGGGCGAGCACCGCACTTGCGAGCGCGAAGGCCGCCAGCTGGGTGGTCGCCTGGTGCCCGAGGAGGGAGGTGCTGATGAGCTGGGCGACGACGCCGGCGCTCAGGGAGAGGAAGAGCGGAGCTGCCGCGCTCAGTATCGCGCGATGAGGAGAAGGCATGAAAAGCAAAATCCCGGGCGGTCGATCGCTCGGGATGCAGGATAAGTATATCATCCCGGCGGCCGAAGATCAGGCCGCCTGCGCCGGCCGTGCCGGGCGGCGTCCAGGTCCAAGGCATACGGGGAGCGATTGGTGAGGCGATACATCCTGACGGGCACCCCTGGGGCCGGGAAGACGGCGATCCTGCGCCGGCTGGAACGTGACGGTTACACGGTCGTCGAGGAGGCGGCGACGGATGTCATCGCCCTGCACCAGGCTCAAGGCGAAGCCGAGCCGTGGACGGAGCCGTCCTTCGTGGAGGCGATCGTCGCCTTGCAGCGGCGACGGCAGGAACGGGCCGCGGCCCTTCCCGGCGATGTCCAGATCTACGATCGATCACCTGTCTGCACCTACGCCCTGGCCACCTACCTCGGCCACCCGGTTCCCCCGGCGCTGTCCCGCGAACTGGAACGCATCCGGGCCCGGCAGATCTACGAGAAGAAGGTCCTCTTCGTCCAGAACCTGGGGTTCGTCACGCCGACGGACGCGCGGCTGATCACCTTCGCGGAGTCGCTGCGATTCGAGCAGGTCCACCAGGACGCCTACACCTCACTCGGCTACGAGTGCGTCCCGATCGCCCCTGGCACGCTGCCGGAACGGGTGGCAGCGGTCAAGAAACAGCTCGAATCCGCACCCTGACCAGTGACTCTATGGGCTCAGCAGGAGGCGGCGCGGTCCTCGAGGAGTCTGCGTTCGCGGGCGTTGCGGGTCATCGCGGCCGCTCGCTCGAACTCGGCGCGGGCCTCCTCCCGCCGGCCCAGCTTGAGGAGCAGGTCCCCTCGTACGCTCGGCAGCAGGTGGTAGTCCTTGAGCGAGGGCTCGTCCACGATCTGGTCCAGGAGCTGGAGACCCACCGCCGGGCCGTAGGCCATGGCGAGGGCCACCGCCCGGTTGAGCTCGACGATGGGGGAGCGGGACAGCCTGGCCAGGGCCTCGTACAGGCTCGCGATGCGTTCCCAGTCGGTGTCCTCCGGGACGACGGCCCTGGCGTGGCAGGCGGCGATGGCTGCCTGGAGGGTGTACGGGCCGGGCACGTCCCCCAGCTGCTCGGCCTGGTCGAGGGCGGCCAGGCCGCGCCGGATGAGCAGCTGGTCCCACACCGCCCTGTTCTGCTCCAGGAGGAGGATCGGCTCGCCTGACGGGCCCAGCCGGGCGGCGGATCGGGAGGCCTGGATCTCCATGAGCGCGACCAGGCCGTGGACCTCGGGTTCCTTGGGCATCAGACCCGCCAGGACCCGGCCCAGCCTGAGGGCGTCCTCGCACAGGGCGGGGCGCATCCAGTCGTCCCCGGCGGTCGCCGAGTAGCCTTCGTTGAAGATCAGGTAGATGACTTCGAGCACGGAGGCCAGGCGGGGCGACAGCTCCGACGCCTCGGGTACCTCGAAGGGGATCTTCCTGTCGGCCAGCGTCCGCTTGGCCCGGACGATCCGCTGCGCCACCGTCGGCTCCGGGACCAGGAACGCCCGGGCTATCTCGTCGGTGGTCAGGCCGCCGAGGACGCGCAGCGTGAGCGCCACCCGCGCCTCCATGGAGAGCGCGGGATGGCACGCCGTGAACACCAGGCGCAGGAGATCGTCCTCGATCTCGTCGACCTCGGGGAGGTCCTCCTCCGTGTCGAGGCGGTGGCCGAGTTCGATCAGGTTACGTTCGAGGCGTTCGTTCCTGCGGATCATGTCGATGGCGCGGCGCTTGGCCACGGTCATCAGCCAGGCGCCCGGGTTGCGCGGCACGCCCGTCTCCGGCCACTGCTCCAGCGCGGCCACCAGCGCGTCCTGCGCCAGCTCCTCGGCCAGGCCGACGTCGCGCACGTATCGGGCGAGTCCGGCGATGAGCCGGGCCGCCTCGATCCGCCACACCGCCTCGATCGCCCGGTGAGCGCCCTGGGGGTGAGGGTTGCTGTCGGAAGCCGTCACCGGCCCATGAGAGCAGCACCACGCCGCCGATGGCAACCGCCGCCGGCCGTCGCCCAAGACATCGGCCCTTCTTCACCCCACCGGCACATCGGCCGAACGGGCCTGAGCCGCCGGACCGGCCGGGTAAGCGTGAGGGTCAGGCGCCGGGCTGGTCGACGCCGAGGCGCTCGCGCAGCGCCTCCTCACGTGCGCGCTCATCCGCAGGCAGCGAATCGTCCGGCACGTCCGAAGCGTCGAACACTCGCCACACGTCCAGCCCGATCCCCTCATGCCCCGGCGGCACCGGCACCCGCAGTGCCCACTCGATCGCCTCCTCCCGGGACTTCACCTGGATCAGCCAGAAGCCGGCGATGAGCTCCTTGGCCTCGGCGAACGGCCCGTCGATCACCGTCGACCTCCCGCCGCTGTAGGCGATCCGCGCGCCCTGCGAGCTCGGGTACAGCCCCTCGGCCGCCAGCAGCACCCCCGCCTTGGCCAGCGACTCGTTGTAGGCGTGCATGTTGTCCACGAGCTCCTGGCTCGGCAGCACCCCGGCCTCGGTCTCCGCGTTCGCCTTGCCCACGATCATGAACTTCATCGGTGTCGGTCTCCCTGTCGTCCGTATCGGTCTCGTTGAACGCGTCGAACGGCGAAGGGCGGTGTCGACACGTACCGGAGAATTTATTCGGCGCCAGTGCCGAGTAGATGAGCGGATGGGGCGCTCAGCGGCAGGCGCAGGACGAAGCCGGCCAGCGGGGTGCGCAGCTCGTGGGAGGCGTCGGAGGCGAACTGGCGTTGCCGCTGCAGCGCTTGCTCGGTCGAGGCTTTGGCCTGCTCCAGACGTCCGAGCGTGTGGTTGATGGTGCGCGCCAGTTGGGCGATCTCGCCGCGGCCCTGCGATTGCGGGATGCGGGTGCTCAGATCGCTGACGTTGATCGCGGCCAGTTGCGCGTGCATGAGTTGGATCGGGCGCAACGCGCGGCTGGTGATCTTCCAGGTCGCCGCTGCGGCCAGGGCTCGCGGGCGCCCGACCAGCCGGGGTCGGCTGACGCCTGCTCGGCGGCCGATGCTCCGACCATGCCCACCGGGACCAGCACGGCGATCGCCGTGGCCATGGCGAGGACGGTGAGCCGGGCCGGGGTCGAGCGCAGCGGCGGCCGCCGCGGCGATGAGCCCGGACTCATGGCGTCATCTCGCCGCTTCGCAGCCCGCCCGGCGAACCGCACGCGTGCGCGAACCTGCCAGGTGCTCGGCCGGTCAAGGCATGCCGGCGGCGGTGATGACGGCTCGTTCTCAGGGCGGCTACAGGCCCGGGATGTCGTGGTGGTGGTGCCGGATGTGCGCCGTGAAGGCCCGCAGGTATCCGGTCAGAAACTCGGCGACGGACGGCACCTGGATGTCGCCCTCGTCATTGATCAGTCCCTTGGTGAACTGGATGTAGGCCTCGGGCTGGCCCAGCACCGGGGAGTTGGTGAAGGAGAGGATGGTCTTGAGGTGCTGCTGTGCGACCGCGGTCGAGACCTGGCCGGGTGAGGTTCCGATGATCGCGGACGGCTTGCCGTTCAGGACATTGGATCCATAGGGCCGGGTCGCCCAGTCGATGGCGTTCTTCAGCGCGGCCGGTACGGACCGGTTGTACTCAGGGGTGACGAACAGGAGAGCGTCGGAGGCTTTGATCGCGTCCTTGAACTCCTGGGCGACGGCGGGGTAGTCAGGGTCGTAGTCGTAGCTGTACAGGGGAAGCTGGTCGATGGGGATCTCCGTGAGGCGGAGTTCCGGCGGCGCGAGACGGCTCAAAGCCAGAGCGAGAGTCCTGTTGATCGACTTCTGGGACAGGCTCCCGACGATGTAACCAACGATGTAAGTCATGGCGTTTCCCTTTCAAGAAACCGGCCTCGGAGGAGGGGAGAAGGAGGACGCGCGGCCAGGCGTCAGGAGTGATCTACTCGGAGCAGCCGCACCGGTAAGCGGCCCGCGGCGTTGAGGGCGACGACCCGTTCGGTGTTCATGACGCTTCTCCAGCGGGCTGACCCTCGACGAACGTGACCGTCTCGTCCAGCGGCGCCCGGCCCGTACGGATGTAATCCACCGTGACGTCCTCGAACCCGATCGACATGCCGCAGAAGAGGACGAGCCCGTCCGGGGGCGACAGAACCTCCGCGACGGTCCTGCGATACACCGACCACGCCATCTGCGGGCAACTGTGCAGCCCTTCGGCGCGCAGCAGCAGCATGACGGACTGCAGGTACATGCCGACGTCGGCCCATTGGGGCAGGCCCATGTAGCGGTCGATGTAGCAGAACAGGGCGGCGGGGGCGCCGAAACACTGCCAGTTCTCGGCGGCGGCCCTCTGGCGCGCCTCCCAGTCCTCACGCGCGACACCGAGTGCGCTGTAGCGCTCCTGGCCGAAGGCGGATCGGCGCTCGCGGTACGGGGTCTTCAGCTCGGGCGGGTACATCTCGTACTCCCGCTCGTCCCAGGGGTCGCCTGCGGCCAGGCGCTCGCCGGCGCGCTTCTTGAGGTCGGCCAGTGGCTCGCCGGTCAGCACGTACGCGTGCCACGGCTGGAGGTTCGATCCGGACGGCGCCCAGGCCGCGGCGGACAGCACACGCTCCAGCGTCTCCCTCGGGACAGGCCGGTCGGTGAATCCGCGCACCGCGCGCCGGCTCGTGACCGCCTCATAAACGTCCAAGATCGTCTACCTCCCCGCTCTGCTCAGCACGTCCAACTGCGCTACGTCTAAGACGGTATCAGACGATACTGTATCATTCAATACTATTCAGCGGGCGTAAGAGCCCCGATGAATGACGAGGGGATGGATCTCACGCTAGCCAACAAGGCGCGCGCCACCGGGATCGGGGCTCGCCTGTGGTCGTCCGGAGACGGCCGGCGCGGGCGCGCTTACGCCCCGCCGTCCGCTGGATAGGCAAATCGGGTCAGCAGATCCCGCAGCAGCTCGGGCTCGCCGGGCCCCAAAGCGGTGACCAGGCGCTCATCCACTGGCTCCGCCGCCACATGAGCCGCGTCGACAAGCTCGACGCCCTGCGGCGTGATCTCCACCACCCGCACCCGCCGGTCTCCCGGAACGGTCTTGCGTACGGCGAGCCCCTTGCGCTCGAGGTCGTCCACGACCCGCATGATCCCCGCCTTGTCCGACCCGGTCGCCGTCGCCAGGTCCCGCTGCACGGTGGGCCCGCGGTCGACCAGCACGATCAGCACGGCGAAATGCCGCAACTCGATGCCGAGCGGCCGAAGCGCCTCTGTCATCGCCGTGGCCGCGCGCCAGTGCGCTTGACGCAGCAGCAAGCCGAGAGCGAAGGGCGATGCATCCCCAGGACGGTCGGTCGCACGCGAGGCGGTCGTTCTGCGAGGAGCGTCGGCGGTCATGCGCCCATGCTACCCGTTATCTTTTCGCTCGATACGGTATCGAATGAAATCAAATACCCGGTCGGCAAGATAAAATCTACAATGTAAAGGCGGTCAGCTGGTCGAGAAACGCCCGAGCCGTCGGGGCACATTCGGTCAACGACGGGACGGCCAGGGCCAGGGAGCGGGTCATCGCCGGCTCGAGGGGCCGGGTGACGACGGCGCCCAGGTCGGCGGGCAGGCCCAGGGCGGGGACGATGCTGACGCCCAGCCCCGCGGCCACCATCTCGAGGATGGCGGCGGGGCCGCCGGCCTCGAAGGCGACGTCGAGCTGGACCTGGGCGGCCAGGGCCGCGCCCATGATCAGCGGACGGCAGCCGGCGGTGGTGAGGATGAACGGCCGGTCGGCCAGGTCGGCGAGGGTGATGGCCGGGCTGGTGCTCAAGGGGTGGCCGGCGGGCAGCACGGCGACCATGTCGTGGGTGCTGAGGTGGACGGTGTGCAGGCCGGGGGCGGGGAGGGTGACCACGCCGACCTCGGCGGCGCCGCGGTGGAGCCATGCGCGGATGTCGTCGTCCACGCCCTCGAACAGACGGACCCGTACCTGCGGGTAGCGGTCGGAGAAGGCGCGCAGGAGCTTGGCGATGAGCGTGCCGGTGGCGCTGGGGAGGCTGGCCAGGCGGAGTTCGCCGGTGATCTGGCCGGCGGCGGCGGCCACGTCGGGGCGGATGAGGTCGAAGTGGCGCAGAGCCTCACGGGCTCGGGCGAGCGCTGCCTGGCCGGCCTCGGTGAGGGCGATGCCGTCGCGGTGGCGTACGAACAGGGCGGCGCCGAGCTCGCGCTCCAGGGTGGCGATGGCACGGCTGACGGCGGGCTGGGACATGCCGGTGTGGTCGGCGGCGGCGGTGAAGCCGCCGTGCTCGGCGACCGCGACCAGCGCCCGGAGCTGCGCCAATGTCATACCGGCATACCTTAGTTGGTATTTGACCATGACGGTTTCAGAACATCATGGTTATGGCATGTCGAAGCGAATGACGGTCGAAGTCGACGGCCGGATGGCCAGTTGTCTGACGGCGGGCGAGCGGGGCCCGGTGGTGTTGCTGCTGCACGGCACGTACTGGAGCCGGGTCTGGGAGCCGGTGATCGACGAGCTGGCGGCGGCGGGGTTGCGGCCTGTGGCGGTCGATCTGCCGGGGCTGGGGCGTTCCGAAGGGGAGCTCACGGCGGAGACGGCGGCGGTGCCCGCGCTGGCGGCTTGGGTGGGGCGGTTCGCGGCCGCGGTGGGCGTGGACGCGCCGCTGCTGGTGGCGGGGCACGACATCGGGGGCGCCGTCGCGCAGCGCCTGCTGGTCGAGTCGGAGGTGGCGCGGCTGGCGCTGGTCAATTCGGTCACGTACGACTCCTGGCCGGTGCCCGGGGTGGCGCGTTACCGGGATCCCGCGGTGGTGGCGGCGACGACCGTGGCGGAGTTGCTGGCCGCGCGCCGCAAGGCGGTCACGACGGCGCTGGCCCGGCCCGCCTCCGAGGCGGAGCTGGCCGACTACCTGGACCCGTGGCATGACCTGCGGGTGTGCCGCTCCTGGATGGCCCTGGCGGGTGCGGCCGACAGCCGCTTCACGATGGAGCTCGTGCCTGCGCTGAAGGCGGATGAGACGCCGAAGCTGCTGGTGTGGGGGGAGGACGACACGTTCCAGGAGGTCCGGTACGCCGAGCGTTTCGTCGCGGAGATCCCGAACAGCACGCTCGTGCGCGTTCCCGGGGCCGGGCACATCCCGATGGAGAACGACCCGGCCGGGGTCGCGCGGGCTCTGGCCGATTTCTTCCTCGCGTGACCGGGCTCAGCGCGTACGGCGGGTGCGTTCGTGGGCGGCGACGGCGACGATCGCCAGGAGGATCAGGGCGGCGGCGAGCGGGAGGGCGGGGCCGACGTGCAGGTGCAGGGTGGCGCCGATGAGCGCGCCGAGGAGCATCGCCACGACGGACGCGGACCGGCGCAGGGCCGCCCGGCCGGGGGTGTCGGCGGCCAGGCCGGTGAGGGTGGTGGTGAGGACGTTGGTGACCAGGTCGGGGACGGCCAGCCCGCGTACGGAGGCGTTCTGCAGGCCCATGCCGTACGCGAGCAGTCCGATGAGCGCCGCCCTGGGACCGGTGTGATGGTGCCCTGAGATCAGGTCCACGGCGAAAGCGGTGGCGACGAGCAGGGCGTGTGCGGCGGAGGCGGTGGCGAACACGCGCCGGGTGTTCCCCATCCACCTGCTCGCCTGCCCGACGGTCCACGCGCCTGCTCCGAAGGCCGCGAGGGCCAGGAGGGAGGCCCAGGCCGACATCTCGCGGTCTCCGGCCAGGGCGAAGCCGAGGAAGACGATGTTGCCGGTCATGTTGGCCACGAAGACGCGGCCCAGGCCGAGGAAGCTGATGGCGTCCACGAGGCCGGTGACGACGGCCAGGAGGATCAGCAGGGCGGGCAGGACGCCGTGCGGGTTCGCGCCGCGGGGGAACAGCCCGTCGGCGACCCACCGGAGACCGCCTCTCACGGGCGCTCCGCGGGCGCGGCTCCGGGTGGACTGGGTCCCATGGCGGCTCCTTGGCGGGCGAGGTTGTCGCGCGTGGCTCTTCTGTGGAGCCTGCCTTCCCTCGGGGTCTTCCCAGGTGGCGAGCCGCTCATCCGAGCCCGGCCACGCCGCCCGCGCAGGCCGGCCCGCCTGCCCCGGCAGCGTCGCGCCGTGTCAGAGCGACGGTGGCTCCGTCCGGCTCGTGCGATTCACCGCGTGTGCGGTGAGGGCGCCGATCGCGCAGATGATCGCGAGTCCGAACAGCACGTACCGTGCCGAGTCGAGCATCGAGGCGCCGCCCAGGTTGAGCAGAACGCCCGCGACCGCCGTACCGAACGCGATCGACAGGCTCGTCACCGTGGCGATCGCCGCCGCCGCCCGCTGTCCTTCCCCGGGATCTTGGGTGCTGGACATCGCGGCCACTGACAGGTGCGGATAGGCCAGGCCGATGCCCGAACCTGCGACGAACAGCGTCGGCACCCAGATGGCCACCAGCCAGATCGGGGTGTCCTCGCGCTGCAGAAGCCCTTGAGCGAACAGGCCGAGGGCCAGCAGCGCCGGGCCGAGCGCACGCAGTCGCCGGACAGGACGCTCCCCGCTCACCGAGGAGCTGCCGATCTGGGTCACCGACCACCCGAGCGAGACGGCTGCGGCGAAGAACCCCGCCACGAGCGGCGGCAGCCCGCCCAGCCGCTGGCCGAACAGCGGCAGGAACGACTCGACGGCGACGCCGGAGGTCAACAGCGCCAGCGTCAGGTAGACCCACTTCAACGACGAACCTCTCTGGTACGTCGTACGCGGGAAGACCCGGAACTCGCTCCGCCGCTCATGGACGACGAACCCGGCCATCAGCAGCAACGCCCCCGAGATGCCGGCCGCCTTCGCGGGCGTGCCCGGCAGGACTCCCGCTGTGCTCACGGCCCCGGCAGCCGCCATGACCAGCAGCAGTGACGCGGCCGGGATCGGCGGGCGCACGTCGCCACGTTCGCCGCGCGGCAGTACGCGGGGCACGATCGCCGCGCATGCCGCTGCGATCACCGCCATCATCCCGAACGCCAGGCGCCACGGGCCCACCTGGGCGAACAGGCCACCGAGCGCCGGACCGGTGAAGTTGCCGACGCCGTACATCGCCGACATCAGCGCCGCGCCGCGCGTCCAGAGCCGGGCCGGCAGCGCCGAGCGGATGACGGCGAATCCCAGCCCGGACAGCAAACCGGCGCCGAGCCCTTGGACGCCGCGGGAGACCAGCAGCACGGCCATCGCCGGGCTCAGCGCGCAGGCGAGGGACCCCGCCGTGAACGTGGCGAAGCCCAGGAGATAGGCGCCGACGTTTCCCCATCGAGACAGGAACCTGCCGACGAGCATCGTCGCGATCACCATGGCGACGAGGTAGATCGTCATGTTCCAGGCGTAGAAGCCCGCGCCGCCGAGATCGGCCACCGCGGTGGGCAGCAGACTCGCTGGGAAAGCCTCAAACTCCGGTGGAACCCGCCTGTGGCAGGCCGAACGCGCGTCCCTTTCGCGGACGCGACGAGCGCGCGCCCCCGAAGGGACGCGCGCTCGGACGGTGGACGGAAGGGGTCAGCCGGCGTACTGCGGGTAGCCGTAGCCGACGACCTGGGAGGTCGGGCGGATGCGCTCCTCGACCTTGCCGTTGCCGGTGTTGCCCTCGACGGTCGAGATGGTGCCGTCGCCGTTGTCCTTCTCGACGAACCCGACGTGGTTGATGGCGTCGAGGTCCTTGCTGCCGCTCCAGGAGAAGAACACGACGGCGCCGGGCTTGGCGACGGAGCCGAAGCGCTGGTTGGCCTGGAACCACTTGGCGTAGGCGACGGTGTAGGCGTCCCAGCCGACCTGCGGGCGGGCGCCGGTGTGCTCGCCGACCCAGGAGACGAACATCGCGCACCACGGCGCGTTGATGTATTCGGCGCGGGTGCCGCCGTCGCGGGCGATGGTCTCGGCGGCCCGCTGCGAGGCGGCGTACCACTTCTGGTACGGCGTGCCGCCGCCGTAGGCGTTCTCCGAGATGCCGACCTGGGACTTGGCGAGCGCCAGGACCTGGGCGGCGGTAACACTGATCTTGGTCTCCCGCTTGGCGCGGTCGTCGTCGTGTGTGTTGGCGGCGGCCGCGGTGACCGGCAGCTTCTCCGCGGCGGCGGCGGTACCCATGTGGGCGCCGAGCCCGGAGGCGAGGACGGTCGCACCGAGCACGGCTCGGGCGATGTTGGTCTTCGTGGCACCGGTAATGCGGAATTTGGCCATCGAGGGGGTTGCTCCTTGCTTCCATGCCGCTTACCGGGTTAGCTGACGGGTTCGGGCGTGGAAGCTGCCCTACGGCACCGAAGTGCCGATTCACCCCAAGGACGTGGGTCCCCGGTTCCGCACGCAGGCGGATTCAGCGGTCACAGGACGGTCCTGTGATGTGTTGTGCGATGGTCGGACATCGCCGGACAAACCGGACGAATGTCACAAGAATGCCTTAAACGTAATGCATAAGGCAAGAGGTTACAAATCCGTAACCCTCCCGCTAGGCGAGTTGCCCGCGGGCAGCGGCCAGGAGTCCCATCATGGCAAGGGACTCGTCAAGCGGCATGACCGAGCTCTCGGTCCTGCCTTCGGCCGTCGCAGCGCGGACTTCGCGGAGCTCCCCGGCGTAGCCGTTGTCCGCCGGATCGAGCACACGCTCCTCCGGCTCCATGGCGGGCCCGGAAAGTAAAATCCGCTGCGGTGCCCAGAACGGCGCCTGGATGTCCGCGCGCATCTGAGTGCCAATAACACTGGCATGGTTCGGGTAATTCCCGATCAAGGAAGTTTCCACCAGAGCCCGCCTGCCGCCGGGGTAAAGCAGCACCCCGGCCGCCTCCGCGTCCACCCCGTTGGGCGCCAGAGAGCCGGTGATCCGCAGGTCGGAGGGCATGCCAAGGAGCAGCTGAGCCAGGCCGAACGGGTAGATCCCCAGGTCGAGCAGGGCCCCGCCGCCCAGCTCCGGCGCCCAGAGCCGGTGCGCCGGATCGTAGGGCTTGGCGAAGCCGAAGGAGGCGTGCACGGAGCGGATGTCGCCGAAGCGCTCGTCGGCCGCGATCTGCTGGATGAGCGGGTTGAACCGCATCCACATCGCTTCCATCAGGAACACGCCTGCCTCGCGCGCCAGCCGTACCATCTTCTCCGCGTCGTCCACGCTGGCGGCCAGCGGCTTCTCGCACAGCACGGCCTTGCCCGCGGCGATGGCGGCCTCGGCCACCTCCAGGTGCTGGGCGTGCGGCGTCGCGACGTAGACGGCGTCCACGGCCGGATCAGCGCACAGCTGCTCATAGGAGCCGTACGCCGACTCCGCGCCCAGCGTGGCGGCCAGCGCCTGCGCCCGCCCCAAGTCCCTTGACCCGACGGCGGCCACCCGCATTCCCGGCTCGGCCACGATGGCCGCTCCCACGGTCCGCGCGATACCGCCTGTCGCCGCAATGCCCCACGCAAAATCCCGCACGCGGGAGATCGTAGACCAATCACATCATGTCGAACGTGTCGGGATCGGGGCCGAACCGCTGGCCCCTGTTCAGCGCGCCGATGGCGGACATGTCCTCGGGATCGAGGATGAAGTCGAACACGTGGATGTTCTCGGCCATCCGCGCGGGGGACACGGACTTGGGGATGACGACGTTGCCGAGCTGCAGGTGCCAGCGGAGCACGATCTGCGCGGGGGTCCTGCCGTACTTGCCGGACAGCACGGCGAGCGCCGGGTCGTCGAGCAGCCCCTGACCCTGGCCGATCGGGCTCCACGCCTCGGTGAGGATGCCGTTGGCCTCGTGGAAGGCGCGCATCTCGCGCTGCTGCAGGTACGGGTGCAGCTCGATCTGGTTGATCGACGGCACGATGCCCGTCTCGTTCATCAGCCGGGTCAGGTGGTCGGCCGTGAAGTTGGAGGTGCCGATGGCCTTGGCCCGCCCGTCACGGTAGATCTTCTCCATGGCCTTCCACGCCTGCACGTACCTGTCATGCTTCGGCAGCGGCCAGTGGATGAGGAAGAGGTCGATGTAGTCGAGGCCGAGCCGGGTCAGGGACTCCTCGAAGGCCGCCTCGACGCGTTCGTGGTCGGCGTTCCACAGCTTGGTGGTGACGAACACCTTCCCGCGCGGCAGCCCCGATTCGCGCACGGCCTGGCCCACGCCCTCCTCGTTGCCGTACGCGGCGGCGGTGTCGACGTGCCGGTAGCCGGTCTTGAGTGCGGTCGTGACGGCCTGCGCGGCCTCGTCGGCGGGGACCTGCCAGACGCCGTAGCCGAGCTGCGGAATCTGCACGCCGTCGGTGTTGAGCAAGAGCGAGTTCATCTGAATTGTGGCGCGGGGACCCGGTTCTTCATGGCCGGAAGAAGCGCCACCCTCCTTTCGAAAACAGTATGGAAACGTCGGTGAGAGTGCTGTGACAGGAGGTGTGCGACGGCGGTCCGCCGCTCCACCACCAAGCGGCGCGGACTGCCCTCGGTCGTGCAGCTCCGGCTGACGCCTACCCACTCCCAGGCTGACGCACTCGCAGTGGCGGTGCCCATGTGGACGGGCTGGGGGCTGATGAGCTGGAACCGTGACGAGGTGCTGCCCGGCCCCGCGCTGCTCGGGCCGATGGTTGGCAACGGCCACGTCCGCACCGGCCGCGGCGTCGCCCTGGAAGACCTCCAGGGCATCCGCTCCCGGGTAAGGGCTCACCGGCTCCAGCCGTTGATAGTTGACACCGTCCATTGTTCATGTCGCGTTTCTGGGGGCTTAAGGCGGTGGGGCTAGCTTGAAGCGGTCGTGAACGGGCCATCACCCGGCTGGGAGGAGCAGGAGTGGTCGAACAGGCGTCGGCCTGGGTGGAGTCCCCGCTCCAGATGCTGTGCGCCGTCGAGGCCCACCACGCGGGACTGCTCGGCCCCAGGACGGTCGTCGTGCCGCGCTCGGGTCTTCGGCCGCTGAAGGCCACGCACCGGGAGTTGCGGTCTCTGGGGCTGCCGGACGGCCTGGAGCTGGCCGAGCCGCGTGACCGCATGCCCAGGCGCGTGCAGGCCGTCGGTGACGCGTTCTCCGGCAAGGTGCAGCTGCGCTGGCTCACCTCCCGCCCCGGCCGCATCGTGATCGTGGACGACGGCCTGGCCACTCTCCGGCTGCTCGAGCTGCTGGCCGCGGGGCCGTACCGGCCGCTGCTGCGGGCCAGGGCGCAGCCGACCAGGCTGCGCACCGCGCTGGGCGTGGCGGCGTCGCTCCGGCTACGCCTGAGCGACGTGTCGATCTTCACCGCCCTGCCCGTCGACCAGACCCTGGAGGAGGCGGTCCGGCGGGCCGGCATCGACCTGGTACGCCACCAGTTCGCCTGGCTGCGGGCCCAGCCGCTCAGTGCCGAAGGGCCCGCGGAGCGCACGGTCGTCCTCGGCACCTCGCTCGTCAGGAACGGCCTGGTGCACCGCGACCACTACCTGCGCTGGCTGACGGATCTGGCCGCGCGGGAGCCGCTGGCGTACTACCCGCACCGCCGCGAGGACCCCGTCGACGTCGCGCTGATCCGGGAACGCCCGGGGATCACGGTGCACGACGCCGGTGTGCCCGCCGAGCTCACACTGCGCGGCCTGGACGCGGGACAGCGCGTGCTCAGCCTCCCCTCGACCGCGATCACCTCGCTGCGGGTGCTGCTCAGCCCGCGCGGTGTCGCCGTCGAGCCCGTGGAGGTCCCCGACGACTGGTGGACCAGCAGGGCGGCCCCTGCCCTTCGTTCGCATCTGACGGGAGTGTCCGGTTGAAAGTGTTGGCGGTCGCCGACTCCGACTCGTACCTGAAGTGGGCGGCCTGCCTGCTCGGCGATCTGCCCGGGGGAGCGGTCACGGAGCTGGTGGTGGTGCGCACGCCGATCACGCCGTCGCCTGAGCAGATCGCCGCCGCTGTGGGCGGCGCTGTGGGTGGTGCCGAGCCGCCGCCGGTGCTGTCGGCCAGGTCCGTGCGGCGGCTGGCCGAGCGCACGCGGCCGGACGTGGTGCTGGTGGCCTGCACGGGTCCGGTCGTGGACGTGCTGGTGGCCGACGTGTTCGCGGGGCTGCGGCCGCGGCCGGTGTTCGTCAGCGGGCTGCCGGGCATCTCGGTGCCCGCGACGGAGAAGGCGTGGTTGTTCCGCAGCGGGTGCGACCTGTTCGTGGTGCACAGCGAGCGGGAGGTGGCCGAGTTCTCCGAGATCGCCGCCAGGCTCGGCGGGGGAGGGGCGGTGGGCCTGGCCAGGCTGCCGTTCCTGCGTTCGGAGTCGGCCGCCGTGGGCGGGAACCGGGTCGTGTTCGCCACGCAGGCCAAGGTGCCGCGTGAGCGGGAGGAGCGGGAGCGCGTCCTGCTGGGGCTGGCCGAGCTGGCCCGGCTCCGCCCCGAGCTGGACGTGGTCGTCAAGCTGCGCGCGCTGGAGGACGAGCGGCAGACGCACAACGAGCGTCACCACTACCAGCGGCTGTGGCGGGAGATGGGAGAGCCGGGGCGGCTCTCCTTCCAGGCGGGCTCGATGCACGACCAGCTCGCGCGGGCGGCCGGGTTCGTCACGGTGAGCTCGACGGCGGCGCTGGAGGCGATCGCGCTGGACGTGCCGTCGCTGGTGCTGAGCGACTTCGGCGTGAGCGCCGAGATGATCAACCTGGTGTTCGAGGGCAGCGGGCTGCTGGGCACGCTCGACGACGTGGCCAAGGGGGACTTCCGGGCCGCCTCGGCCGAGTGGTGCGCGGCCAACTACTTCCACCCGGCCGAACGCAACGACTGGGCTCGGCTGCTGGCCGGGCTGGTGGCGGGCGGGGGGTCGCGGGTGCCCGCGTCCTCGCTGCTGGACGGGCCGGAGCACGCGGCGGCGCGACGCCGGGCCCGGCTGCGGGTGGAGGTGCACCCCTCGATGCTGCGGGCGGGCTACCGCGCCAAACGGCGGATGCGCCGCTACCTCAAGGCTCTCGGCTGACCACTTTTCTGCTGGGTGGCAGCCTTTACGGCTGAAAGGCCTCGGGTTCCGCTTTAAGCGACCTTCACCCGAGAGATCCCTTAGGATCCCTTACAAGATGTCAGATCAAGGGGTAGGGATGACCGAGGTGGAGCGGGCCCCTGCGGGGGTGGACCCGACCGTGCCGAGCGTGGCCCGGATGTATGACTATCTGCTGGGTGGCAAGGACAATTTCGCTGCCGACCGAGAGGCCGCGGCGCGGATCATCCAGCTGTCTCCCAATGCCAAGGAGGTCGCGCAGGCCGATCGGGCGTTCTTGGGCCGTGCCGTCCGCGCGGTCGCCGAGAGCGGGATCCGGCAGTTCCTGGACATCGGTACAGGCCTGCCGACCCAGGAGAACGTCCATCAGGTGGCGGGGCGCGTCTCTCCCGGCTCGCGCGTGGTCTACGTCGACAACGACCCGATCGTGCTGGTGCATGCCCGCGCTCTGCTGGCGGAGACCGCCGACACCATCGTGGTGGAGGGCGACATGCGCGACCCCAAGGCCATCCTCGGTCACCCGCAGATCACGCGACACCTCGACTTCGAGCGACCGGTGGCCGTGCTCCTGGTCGCGGTGCTGCACTTCGTCCCCGACGATGATCAGGCCCAGAGCATCGTGAGTTCCATTCGGGAAGCCCTGCCCGCCGGAAGCCATCTGATCATCTCCCACGTCACCACGGGCGAACTCGACAACGAGGCGGTGGGCGAAGGCCGCGAGGTCTACAGCAAGACCAGGGCAGGCAACGTGACCCCACGCACGCGCGAGCAGATCGCCGGCTTCTTCGAGGGCCTGCAGATGCTGGAGCCGGGCCTGGTCTCGACGACCGACTGGCGCGCCGAGGACGTCCTTGACCCGTCGCTCGCCGGCCCCGGCGGAGCCGACATTCTCTGCGGTGTGGGTCGCGTGCTCTGAGGGACCTCCCGGTGTTCCGGCCGGGCGCCCGGTGAGCATTTGATTTTGAGGTGGCTTGCCACACTGGTGGATTCGCGGCCGGTGCCGGCCTTTAGCATGGCGCACGTGACCACCTACGACGATCAGGACCTGTTCGAGTACCTGGACTCCTCGGCCTTGCCGCCGCGCCAGCAGCGGATCCTCGCCACGATTCGGGACTGGGTGGTCAGACACGGCTATCCTCCGAGCACACGCGAGATCGGCCATGCGGTCGGGCTGCGGTCCACCTCATCGGTGTCGAAACAGCTGAAGAGCCTGGAGGAGAAGGGGTTCCTGCGCCGGGGCGAGACGATGACCCGGCCCATCGACGTGCGTCCGTTCCAGCGAGCATCGGCGCCGAAGCCGGCTGACGACGTGGTGACCGTGCCCGTGGTCGGGGACATCGCCGCGGGCAGTCCCATACCGGCCGACGAGCATCTGGACGACGCGCTGACCCTGCCCCGCGACCTCACCGGGCGCGGCACCGTGTTCGGCCTGCGCGTGCGGGGCGATTCAATGATCGACGCCGCGATCTGCGACGGCGACATCGTGGTGGTACGGCAGCAGCCCGAGGCGCACTCGGGCCAGATCGTCGCCGCGATGATCGACGGTGAGGCCACCGTCAAGGTGTTCCGCCGACGCAACGGACACGTCTATCTCGAACCACGCAACCCCGCCTACGACGTCATCGACGGCGACGGCGCCATGGTGCTGGGGATCGTGGTCTCGGTTCTTCGCACCGTTTGAGCACCCTCAGAGGAGCTTCCATGTGTGACGGTCCACGAGGCTCCTACGACGTCGGGGCACTCGCCGGCTAGCGACCTGTGGCCCAGGGCATCAGCTCGGCGGCCACGGCCTTGCTCCACGGCCGGGCGAGAGAGCACAGTTCCTCGCAGCGGGCGGCGCCAAGCGCGGTGTACGGGGCCATCCCCATCCGGTCCGTCGCCTCTTCGACCTCCGCACGCCGCCTGCGGCCTTCCTCGGTGAGCGCTCCCTCGAAGAGCCAGCCACGCTCCTCCAGCCCCTGTACGGCGGCAGCCCAGTCGGCCTGGGGCCACCCCCGCGTACGCCGGAGCACCTCGGATGTGACGGCGCCGGTGGCCGCGTGGGTGACGAGGGCTTCGATGCCGCTCAGGCCGGCGGCCAGGAGGGCGGCGAGATGGCCGTCGCCGCGATACTCGCGCAGCAGGGTCTGGGCATGCCAGAGCACCAGGTGGGGAGCCTTCGGCCAGGGGAGCGCCGCGTGCGCGGCATACAGCGGCCGCCCGCTGAGCTCGCCCGCGACGGTCTCCGCCGCCTGACGGGCCAGCGCTGCCGCCCGCGACATCTCCGGGGAGTCCACGGCGTCGCCCAGCACCCGGCGCAGTGTGACGTCCACCGATTCGAGCCGGGCGGCCAGGATGTCGGAGGGGGAGGCGATCTGCCAGGCGGCGGGGATCGCCTGCCGTACCAGATCGGGGTGGAAGTTGTAGAAGGTCGCGATCACCACTTCAGCGGGAACCGGGCCGAGAGCGGCGGCCCGCGAGGCGAAGTACCCCATCCGGCCGCTCAGCCCGAGGGCCTCGTAGGCGGCTCCCGCCTCGGGGGAGAAGTAGATCATGCCGTGAAACGGCTCCAGAGTGCGCCAGGTCCGGCGTTCCTGCGTCATGTCAGAGAAAATACCGACCGGTCAGTATGGCGTCCACAGTGATCGGGCCGGCGGGAGAAGATTCTCGCGCCGGCCGTGGGCTCAGATCGCCGAGCGGATCTTCCTGCGCAGCCGGGTGAGTGCGGTGGGCCGGGCCGCCAGGCCCAGCGTCTCCAGGCGCTTGCGCTTGAAGTAACGCGCGTCGAACCCGATGCTCGCGGGCCGCAGCTCCGGGTACGTCTCGGCCTGCATGCAGTACCCCACGGCCCCCACCAGCCCGCGCAGGTCCACCGCGGGGGGCGGGGTGACGGTCCCGTCGGCCGACAGCCGGGGCAGCAGCGCGTCCACGATCGTGACCGGGATCCGGTTGCTGTTCTCGTAGGGAGCCAGCCGGTCGAGCACCAGGCCGGTGCCGTACGAGGCGACGGGCAGCCCGAAGTAGCGCTGCGCCGTCAGCAGGCCCGTGGAGAAGCACCCCACCACGAGCTCCGGCCGCAGCGCGGCGAAGCAGACCTCGGCGGGCACGCTCTCCGGCGCCACCGACAGCCGCACGCCCAGAGGCTCGGCCGCGGCACGCAGGAGCTGGGCGTGGCGCCGCCCGGCGGCCGGGTGCGGCTTGAAGACGACGTCGGTGTGGCCGCGGGCGACCAGGGCACGCAGCATGGTCTCGTGCAGGGCCGCCTCCTCCTCCGGCGTGACGATCTCCAGCGCGGACAGGTACTGGCCGAGGATCATCGCCTGCCCGTGCAGCATGTCGGGCGCGGTGGCGGTGACCTGGTCGACGATCGACAGAAACCGCTCGTCCGGCAGGATCGACGGCGCGACGCCGTACTCGCCGAGCAGCAGCGGCGTGAGCCCCGGCACCAGGTCCAGGTGGAGCAGCCGCTCGATGCGGCGGAAGATCTCGGCCGGCAGCGGGTCGCGGGTCGGGCCGTAGCTCATGAGCCCGTCGGAGTAGACGGTGATCGGGCAGTCGCGCACCAGCCCCGCGATCGTGCGGGCCGGGGGCACCGCGATCGACTCCAGCACCAGGTGCTCCACCCCGTCCAGCCCCCAGTGGGAGCGGATGAGGCGCTCCATCATGGGCACCTCGATGACGCGGGCCTTCCAGTCGGAGGGGTGCAGCGGCGCGATGAGCTCGTTCCACGAGTGGACCTCGTCGAAGCGGGAGCGCAGCACGGCGAAGCCGGGCGTCTTGTCGAGCGGCGTGGCCACCTCGGGGATGGCCGCGTTGTTGGACACGACGAGGACGCGGCGGCCGTCGCCGAAGCGGCCGTCGTCGATGGCGGCGGCCAGCGACATCGCGCCGAACAGCGTCGAGGCGTAGAAGACCTTCACGACGTCTCCTCCCGGTCGCGGCGGACCCGGACGTGCGGGCTGGGCGGCAGGTCGGGCACCAGGGCCCGCAGCGTGGCCTCGCGTTCGGCGGACATCCGCGCGACCGACTCGGACACCACGTCGGCGGGCAGCGCGCGCACCAGGTGCGCGCCGCGCTCCTCGAAACGGGCCCGCAGCGCCGGCGTGAACCGGTCGGCGATCTCCAGGTGGTGGGCGAGCAGCGCGCAGAAGTTCCGTACCGCCTTGGGCAGGAACTCCGGCTCCAGGTCCTTGAAGACCAGGTCGAACGCGTCGAAGAAGTGCAGCTGGCGCTCGTCGCCCACCTGCGTCAGCGACCCGGACACCATGCGCCGGTAGAACACGCCGGCCAGCGACACCACCGCGAACGTGGCGGCCTCCCTGTGCAGGCGCCAGATCCACGGCCGGTCCTCGGCGGTGTGCAGGGAGCCGGGGAAGTGCAGCAGGTCGCGCAGGGAGCGCCGGTAGATCCCGGCCCACGCGTACGGGTAGTCGACCATGGTCCGCACGCCCGCCGGCAGGATCGCGTCCCGGGGGCTGAGCACCGCGCCCCGCCGCGCCAGCGGGGCACGGTGCACGACCCGTTTGCGGCCCTCGGCCTGTACGTGGTCGGCGCGGACGAAGTCGCAGCCGAGCCCGTCGATGGCCTCGACGAGCTGCGCCAGGTAGCCGGGGGCGAGCCAGTCGTCGCCGTCCATGAACGTCACGTACCGGCCGGAGGCGGCCGACAGGCCCGTGTTGCGGGCGTCGGCCAGCCCCACGGGCGCGGGGTTGCGCAGCACGGACAGCCCGGGCAGGTCGTGGGCGAAGTCCTCGACGATGGCCCCGGTGGCGTCCACGGAGCCGTCGTCGACGACGATGAACTCGAAGTCGTGCCGGGCGTTGCGGCAGAGCGAGGTGAGCGCGTCGGCGATGAAGCGCTCGCCGTCCCGTACCGGCACGACGACCGAGAGTGTGATCAAGGGTTGTCTCTCCAGAGCGCGGACGAGGTCAGACGGTCACCCGGCGCAGGCGGGCCTTGGGGGCCTCCTCGCCGGGGAAGACGCGCTTGACGCCGTCGCCCATGGCCTGCTCGATGATGCGGATGTCGCGTACCAGGTGCTCGAGGCCGGCCGGCTCCAGCGAGGCGGCATGGTCGGAGCCCCACATGGTGCGGTCGAGCGTGATGTGCCGCTCCACGGTGACCGCGCCGAGCGTGACCGCGGCGAGCGAGATCTGCAGGCCGCGCTCGTGTCCGGAGTAGCCGACGGGGACGCCGTAGCGCTCCTTGAGCGTGGTGATCGTGCGCAGGTTCGCCTCTTCCGGCGGCAGCGGGTACGTGGACGTCGCGTGCATCATGATCAGCTTGTCGGTGCCGAGGATCTCGACGGCCGCGTCGATCTCCGACAGCGTGGACATGCCGGTCGACAGGATGATCGGCTTGCCGGTGGCGGCCAGCACGCGCAGCATCTCGTGGTCGGCGACGCTGGCCGAGGCCACCTTGTGGACGAGGACGTCCATTTCCTCCAGGAACTCCACGGAGGGCACGTCCCACGGCGAGGCGAACCAGTGCAGGCCACGCTCGTCGCAGTATTTCGCGATCTGCCGGTACTCGTCGTAGCCGAACTCGGTGCGCTCCTTGTACTCCAGGTATGTCATCTCGCCCCACGGCGTCTGCCTGATCTGGCCCTTCTGCTCCTCGGGCACGCAGATCGCGGGGGTGCGCTTCTGGAACTTGACCGCCTGGCAGCCGGCGTCGGCGGCCACGTCGATGAGGCGGCGGGCGATGTCGAGGTCGCCGTTGTGGTTGATGCCGATCTCGCCGATCACGTACACGGGCTCGCCGTCGCCGACCAGCACGTCGCCGATCGCCACGCGCTTATGGTCGCGGCCGCTTCCGGGCTCGTTGGCTCGTCCCTCGCGCTCTCCCCCGGAGCTCCTCCGCTCCAGGCCCAGCCGGGGGCGCTCCTTGACCTCCACCACCGGCACCTCGGGCCGGGCGGCCACGACGCGGTCGCACAGCTCGCGCACGGCGCCCGACCCGCCCGGCCTGGTCAGCACGGTCCTGGCGGCGGCGCGCACGCGCGGGTGCGCGTCAGGGGTGGCGACGGGCCAGCCGACCTCGGCCATCGGGCCCAGGTCGTTGACGTCGTTGCCGACGTAGGCGACGCGGGCCGGGTCGAGGCCCTCGATGGTGAGCCAGTCGCGCAGCACGGTCCGCTTGTCGGCCAGGCCCTGCAGCACAGGCACGCCCAGCTTGCGGGCGCGGGCGGCCACCACGGGGTTGTGCTCGGTGGACATGACCAGCACCTTCACCCCGGACCGCTTCAGCAGCGAGACGCCCATCCCGTCCGAGCGGCTGACCAGCACCATCTCGCGGCCGTCGGAGTCGACGTAGGCGCGGTCGTCGGTGTGCACGCCGTCGAAGTCGGTGATGACGGCGTCCACGTCGATCGGCTCGGGCTGGTCGATGAACGGGGCGAGCGCGCGCACGAGCTCCAGGTCCTCCGGGTTGTCGATCTCGATGGCGTGCTGCGGCGGCACCGGCTGGACGGCGACCTCGCCGAAGAAGCGGTGACCGTGCTCGCGCAGGCCGGAGGTGCGCATGACGTAGAAGGCGCCGTTCTCGCGGAACTGGGCGTCGCGGTCCTGCCGGCGCTGCCGGACGGCCGGGTCGTGGTTGATCCCGGCGCCGGTCGCCGTCCACAGGAACTCGTGCGTCGGCAGCCCGGACACCACCGAGTCGGCCTCGCCGTCGAGCACCTTGCGCACCGCGGCGGACAGGTCGTCGGGGTCGATGAACGCGCTCGTGCACTGCACCAGCACGACGACTTCGGGGTCCGCGCCGAGGGCGTCGAGCGCGTGCAGCACGGCCGACTCGCTGGAGGCGGTGGCGCCGCTCAGCTCCTCGGGCCGGTCCACGACGACCGCCCCCGCCTGCCGGGCGGTCTCGGCGATCCCCGCGTGGTCGGTGCTGACCACGACCTGGTCCACGAGCTCGGCCCGCAGGCAGGCGCGCACCGCGCGGGTGACCAGCGGGAGGCCGCCGACCAGGGCGAGGTTCTTCAGGGGTACGCCCGCCGAACCTCCGCGGGCGGGAACTACGGCCAGGACTCGCAAGGTAGGTCTCCTCAGTGCAATGGACTGCACCCAGAAGCTAGAGGCCCGGATTGAACGGCCAGCGTCACCGTCATTAACTTTCCATGGGGATCCGGTAGAGCAACTCTGGCCGGCCCACCCCGCCGTACTGCGGCATGCGGGCCGCGATCCCCAGCTCCACCAGGTATTCCAGGTAGCGGCGTGCCGTCACGCGGGACACCCCGATCGCGTCGGCCACGGCCTGCGCCGCCATGCCGTCGGGGCTGTCGCGCAGCTTGGCCGCGACGGTGTCGAGCGTGTCGCGCGCCATGCCTTTGGGCAGCTCGGAGCTGCCCCGCAGGGTGCCCAGCACGCGGTCCACGTCGCCCTGCCCGACGGCGACGCCGGCCTCGTCCTTGAACTTGGCGTAACGCGTGAGCTTCTCGACGAGTGTCGCGTAGGTGAACGGCTTGAGCAGGTACTGGGAGACGCCGAGCGAGACGGCCGAGCGGACCATGGCCAGGTCACGGGCCGAGGTGACGGCGATCACGTCGCACATGAGCCCGCCCGCCCGGATCGCCCGGCACACCTCCAGCCCGTGCATGTCCGGCAGGTAGAAGTCGAGCAGGACGAGGTCGACCGGCTTCCCGCGCAGGAAGCGCAGTGCCTCGCCGCCGGTCCTGACGACGCCGGCCACCTCGAAGCCCGGGATCCGCTCGACGTAGATGCGGTTGGCCTCCGCCGTGATCTCCTCGTCCTCGACGATGAGCACGGAGATCGCCGTGCCCGGCACCGGGGTCGTCATGGCACACGCTCCGGCACGGGCAGCCGCACGGTGAACACCGAGCCCTCCACGTCGATGGTGCCGCCCAGCCGCCGCACCGACTGCCCCACCAGGGCCAGCCCGAGCCCGTGCCCGTCGCCCTTGGTGGTCCAGCCCTTGTCGAAGGCGCGCGGGTCGGCCAGTCCGGGGCCGTTGTCGGCCACCCTGATGACGACGCCGTCCCGGTCGGCGCACAGGTGCACCTCCACCCGGGAGGCCGCGTCGATGGCGTTGTCGATCAGGTTGCCCACGATCGTGACCATCTGGCGCGGGTCGAGGCCCAGGTCGTCCAGCTCGCTGTCCTGGCTGATCACCAGCTCGACGCCGCGTTCGGCCGCCTCGGCGCTCTTTCCCAGCAGCAGCGCCGCCAGGACCGGCTCGCGGACGGCGGCGACCACCCGGTCGGTGAGCTCCTGCGCGGCCCGCAGCTCCGCCGTGCCCAGCGCCACCGCCTGTTCGGTACGGCCCAGCTCGACCAGGGTGATGACCGTGTGCAGCCGGTTGGCGGCCTCGTGGGCGGCCGAGCGCAGCGAGTCGGCGAAGCCGCGCTCGGCGTCGAGCTGTCCGGTCAGCGCCTGCAGCTCGGTGTGGTCGCGCACGGTCACCACGGTGCCGAGCCTGCTGGCGGCGCTGTTGACCGCCAGCACCCGGTCGCCGACCAGGTGGACGCGCTCCTGGTCGTCGGCCAGCACCTCGGACAGGCCCAGCTCGTCCACGTGCCGTCCTTCGGCGTCGGCGGGCAGGCCGAGCAGGTGACGCGCGGCGTCGTTGCAGAGCGTCAGCGTGCCGTCCTTGCCGACCAGCAGCAGGCCCTCCCTGACGGCGTGCAGGACCGCGTCGTGGTGCTCGTGGATGCGGCCGAGCTCCACCGGGCCCAGGCCGTGCGTCTGGCGGCGCAGCCGCGCGGTGACCAGCCAGGTGCCGGCCGCGCCCAGCGAGAGCGCGAGCGCGACGACGAGGCCGCCCCAGGCGAGCTGGTCGCGGACCCTGGCGCTGATCTTCTCGACGGTGATGCCGGCGCTGACCAGCGCCCGCGCCCGGCCGCCCGACATGACGGGGGTCACCACCCGCCTGGACTCGCCGAGCGTGCCGGTGTAGGTCTCGCTGAACGTCTCGCCCGCCAGTGCTCGCTCTGTGTGGCCGAGGTAACGCTTGCCGATCTCGGAGGGGGTCGGATGGGTGTAGCGGGTGCCGTCCGGCTTCATGATGGTGATGAAGTCGACGCCCGTCTGGTGGCGTACGTGCTCGGCGTACGGCTGCAGCCGTGCCGACGGGTTCGGGCCGTCGAGCGCCTCCAGCACGTCGGGCGAGGCCGCCACGCTCACCGCGACGGCCCTGGCCTTGCCGCTCGCCTCGTCGGTCACGAGCTCACGCGTCTGCACGACGGCGAGCACCGCGAGGCCCGCCACCGTGACGGCGACCACGAGGAGCTGCAGGACCAACATCTGTCCCGCCAGGCTCCAGCGCCGCATTTTGCCACCTCCCCCGTGAACGAAACTTACTCAATGGTGACCTACGTCACTGTGAGCGCGATACTCGGAAAGCTAGAAGGAAATTCCATCACTGCTGGAGAACCCCCCATGCGTGATCGCACTCGGTATCTCTACCTCGCCGTCATCGGCGCCGTCCTGCTGGGAATCCTGGTCGGGTTCGTCTGGCCGGACGTGGGCAAGGAGCTCAAACCGCTGGGCACCGGTTTTGTGGCGCTCATTCAGATGGTGATCGGGCCGATCATCTTCTGCACGATCGTGCTCGGCATCGGCTCGGTGCGCCAGGCCGCCAAGGTCGGCAAGGTCGGCGGTCTCGCGCTCGGCTACTTCATCGTCATGTCCACCGTAGCCCTGCTCATCGGCCTGGTGGTCGGCAACGTCATCGACCCGGGCTCGGGGCTGCACCTGAGCGACGCCGCCAAGCAGGCCGCGGAGGCGCAGGCGGCCAAGGGCGGTGAGGCCGGCACGGTCGACTTCCTGCTCGGCATCATCCCCAAGACGCTGGTGTCGGCGCTGACCGGCGGCTCGGTGCTGCAGGCGCTGCTCGTCGCGCTGCTGACCGGGTTCGCGCTGCAGGCCATGGGTGACAAGGGCACGCCGATCCTGCGCGGCATCGAGCACTTCCAGCGGCTGGTCTTCCGCATCCTCGCCATGGTCATGTGGGCCGCGCCCGTCGGCGCGTTCGGCGCGATGGCCGCCGTGGTGGGCGAGACGGGGATCGAGGCGCTCAAGAGCCTGGCGATCATCATGGTGGCCTTCTACATCACCTGCCTGCTGTTCGTCGGCGTCGTCCTGGGCTCGATCCTGTGGCTGGTCGCCCGGATCAACCTGTGGTCGCTGCTGAAGTACCTGGGCCGCGAGTTCCTGCTGATCCTGTCCACCTCGTCCTCGGAGACGGCCCTGCCCCGGCTCATCGCCAAGATGGAGCACATGGGCGTCAGCAGGACCGTGGCCGGCATCACCGTGCCGACCGGCTACTCCTTCAACCTCGACGGCACCGCCATTTACCTGACCATGGCCACGCTGTTCATCGCCGAGGCCACCGGCGCGCCGCTGCGGTTCGGCGAGCAGCTCGCGCTGCTGCTGTTCATGATGATCGCCTCCAAGGGCGCCGCGGGCGTGACCGGGGCCGGGCTTGCCACGCTGGCCGGCGGCCTGCAGGCGCACCGCCCGGCGCTGGTCGACGGGGTCGGCCTCATCGTGGGCATCGACCGCTTCATGTCGGAGGCCAGGGCGCTGACGAACTTCGCCGGCAACTCTGTCGCCACCGTGCTCGTCGCCCACTGGACCGGCGAGTTCGACCGGGAGCGCGCCGCGATGGTGCTGGCGGGGCAGGCGCCGTTCGACGAGACGACCCTGCTGGACGAGAACGAGGGCGAGGAACCGCCGGAGCCCGAAGCACCGGGCGACCGGGAGCTGACGAAGGTCTAGCGCAGCTCTAGGGTTTGCGGGCGATGGCCGCGTAACCCATGAGGGCCAGCTCCGGGTCCAGGAAGATGGGGGTGTTGGGGTCGACGTACGGCCATTCCAGGTCCGGCCCCACACCGTTGACCAGATGGCCCGGCGGGATGAACTCGAAGTCGCCGAAGAAGGCGGAGATCTCCTCGCCGGGCCGCGGCCTGAAGGGCATGTTGGCCCGCTCGTAGAACTGGCTCACCCGGTCCGTCAGCGAGGAGTGGGAGTCGCTGCCCACGTGCGAGATGGCCAGATAGCTGCCCGGCGCCAGCGCGCCGCGGTAGGCGGCCACGAAGCCCTGCGGGTCGTCCTCGTCGGGGATCAGGTGCAGGAGGAACATCATCAGCAGGGCCACCGGCCGGTCCAGGTCCAGCAGCCCGCGCACCTCCGGGTGCGACAGGATCTCCTTCGGCCGGCGCACGTCGCCCAGCACCATGGCCACCCGGTCGGGGTCGGCCAGCAGCGCTCTGCCGTGCGTGGCCACCACCGGGTCGTTGTCCACGTACACCACGCGCGCGTCAGGGGAGTGCCTGAGGGCCACTTCGTGCACGTTCTCCTGCGCCGGCAGGCCGGAGCCGAGGTCGAGGAACTGCGTGATGCCCTGCTCGCACAGGTAGCGCACGAACCGGCCGATGAGCGCGCGGTTCTCCCTGGTGCCGTCGCGGGTCTCCGGGATCACGCTGAGCACTTGGTCGGCCAGATTCCGATCGGCCTGAAAGTTGTCCTTGCCACCCAGGAAGTAGTCGTACATGCGCGCCACGTTAGGAGTGTGCGGGTCGACGCCCTGCGGCGCTTCTTCCTTCATGGCACCATGATCTATGACATGAGCACCGGAAATCTACGAGAACCGGTCAAACAGCCGGAAGTCTCACCACGAACCTGGCACCACCTTTGCAGTCCTCGACGGTGATCTGACCACGGTGAGCCATGGCGACGTCCCGCGCGATGGCCAGGCCGAGCCCCGTGCCGCCGGCGTCGCGGCTGCGGGCGGCGTCCAGCCGGGTGAAGCGCTCGAAGATGCGCTGGCGGTCCCCCTCGGCGATCTCCATGCCGTCGTTCTCGACCGCCAGGACCGCCGTGGCGTTCCCCTCCTTGGACACCTGGACCCGGACCCGGTGCTCGGCGTGCCGCTGGGCGTTGTCCAGCAGGTTCGTCAGGACCCTGGCCAGCTGGAGCCGTACGCCCTCGACCACGACCCCCTTGGCCAGGTCCACGTGCACGGGCACCTTGTCGCAGCGCACGGCCAGCTCCTGGCGGACCAGTTCGGCGAGGTCCACCCGCTCCTTGACCACGTCCACCCGCGAGCCGATCCTGGCCAGCAGCAGCAGGTCGGTGATGATCGCCTCCAGGCGGTCGGTGTCGCGCAGCGAGCTCTCCACCAGCGCCTCGATGTCGGTGTCCTCCGGGTAGAGCTGGGCGCTCTCGAGCTGGGCGCGCAGCCCGGCGATCGGGGTGCGCAGCTCGTGCGAGGCGTCGGAGGCGAACTGGCGCTGCTGCTCGGCGGAGCGTTCCAGCCGGGCCAGCGTGCCGTTGACGGACCTGGCGAGCAGGGCCACCTCGTCCTGCCCCGGCGGCTGCGTGACCCGGCGGCTCAGGTCGCCCGCGTGCACGGCGTCCAGCTCGGCCCGCATGGTCGCCACCGGCCGCAACGCCCGCCCCGTGACCAGCCACGTGGCCCACGACGCCAGCGCGATGAGGATCCCGACCTGGGTGAACACGACGACTTCCAGGGTGCGGCTGGTGAGCAGGTCGGGTGTGCTGCGGCCCGCGTAGACGACGGGGGAGTCGGCGAAGATGCTGACCCTGACGGCCGTGAGGTGGATGCACTCGGTCGGCAGGCAGTTCGTCATGTTGATCAGCCGGTTCTCGGCCGTGGGGCGCAGGTCGCTGAGCGGCGGCAGGTTCCTGGCCGCGTCGCTGCTGGCGAGGATCTGCCCGTTGGGGCCGACCACCTGGATCAGCGGGACCGACGGGTTGGGCACCGGGATGGAGGCCCCCATGGGCAGCGCGCCGCCGCGCATCTCGTACGCGATCCGCTCGGCCGTGTCCCTGGTGTCGCGGAACACGCTGGCCGACATCAGCGATCGGGTCACGATCACCCCGCCGACGGCTGCCGGAATCAGCACGAGGGCGGCTACGGCCGTCGCGATGAGGGTTACGCGGCCACGAAGAGATCGAGCCCACCAGGGTGCCACCCTGGCAGGCTACCGAGCGTGATTACCGGCATATGCCGCGTTAATGGAAAGATTCCACCAACCCCTGTCAGTGCTGGAGCCAAACGGCGGTGTCCGGCGGGATCGCCCCGTCGTCGGCGAGCGGGCCGCTGGACAGCAGCACCTCGCCGCCCAGGTCGAGCCGGACGGGCTCCTCACCCGTGTTGAGCACCACGATCAGCCCGGGGTCGCGCTCGATGGCCAGCACGTCCTTGGGGGAGTCCAGCCAGGTCAGCGTGCCGCCGCCGAGCGCCGGGTGCTCCCTGCGGAGCCTCAGCGCGGCCCGGTAGAGGTTCAGGGTGGAGCCGGGGTCGTGCTCCTGGGCCTCGGCCGACAGGGGCCCCCAGGAGCCGGGGATCGGCAGCCACGGGTCACGCCAGCCGAAGCCGTCGGAGGCCGTCCACGGGATCGGCACGCGGCAGCCGTCGCGGCTCTCGCCCGTCCGCAGGAACGCCGGGTCCTGGCGCAGCTCGTCCGGCAGGTCGAGCACCTCGGGCAGGCCCAGCTCCTCGCCGTTGTAGAGGTAGGCCGAGCCGGGCAGGGCCAGCATGAGCAGCGTGGCCGCCCTGGCGCGGGCCAGGCTGCCGTGGCGGGTGACGTGGCGCGGCTTGTCGTGGTTGGACAGCACCCACGTGGTGGGCGCGCCGACCAGCTCGGCCTCCTTGAGCGACTTCTCGATGACCGTACGGAACGACTTGGCGTGGAAGTCGGCCATCATGAACTCGAAGTTGAAGGCCTGGTGCAGCTCCTCGGGCCCGACGTAGCGGGCCAGCCGCTCGGGGGAGGACACCCACGCCTCGGCCACCGCCATCCGGCCGCCGGGGTAGGAGTCGAGGATGGGCCGCCACTCGCGGTAGATCTCGTGCACGCCGTCCTGGTCGAAGTAGGGCAGCTGCTCGTCACCGAGCATCTCGGCCTGGCGGCCCTCCTTCGGTCCCACGTCGGGCAGCCCCTCGGCCTTGATCATGCCGTGTGCCACGTCGACCCGGAAGCCGTCCACGCCCCGGTCGAGCCAGAAGCGCAGGATGTCGCGGAACTCGGCGCGCACGTCGGGGTTGTCCCAGTTGAGGTCCGGCTGCTCGGGGGCGAACAGGTGCAGGTACCACTGCCCGTCCTCCACCTGCGTCCAGGCGGGGCCACCGAAGATCGACTCCCAGTCGTTGGGCTGGTCGCGGAACATGTAGCGCTCGCGCAGCCCCGCCTTGAACCACGGGTGCTGGTCGGAGGAGTGGTTGGGCACCAGGTCCACGATGACCCTGATGCCCTTGTCGTGGGCGTCGGCGACGAGTGCGTCGAAGTCGGCGAGCGTGCCGAACATGGGGTCCACGTCCCGGTAGTCGGCCACGTCGTAGCCGCCGTCGGCCATGGGGGAGGTGTAGAAGGGGCTCAGCCAGATGGCGTCCACGCCGAGGTCGGCGAGGTAGCCGAGGCGGTCGCGCACGCCTGCGAGGTCTCCTGTGCCGTCGCCGTCGGCGTCGGCGAAGCTGCGGGGGTAGACCTGGTACACGACGGCGTCACGCCACCAGTCGTCGTTGCCGAGCATGGCTGTCCCTTTGCGTGAGATGTCGGTGATGTTCTGGTGAAGGATGTCGCGCCGGTTTGCGAGGGTCAAGTGCAACTTGCGGAAAGTTGCAGAAGTCACCTCAAGCCGTCCGGTAGCGGTGTTCGCGATGAGGGTGCAGCCCCGGCGCCGGTGTCCGCGGTGAGGATCGTGTAACGCTCTTTCGCAAGTTCTTCCAATTCTTGCAAAGAGCCGCTAACGTCCCGGAAACGTTCGGCTTTCTCATCACGGCGGCGCTCGCGTGGCGTCGCCGTTCCTCCGTGACCTCAGGAGGTCCCATGCGCATGCGGGCTCTGGGTGTGGCCGCTCTCGCGGCCCTCGCGTTCGCCGCGACAGCGTGCGGCGGTTCCCAGCCGGCTTCTCAGTCGGCTTCTTCGGCGGCACCCAGTGCGTCCGCCTCGACCTCGGCGGCGAAGAGCGGCGGCACGCTCGTGATCTGGGCGGACCCCAGCCGGGTCAAGCCGCTCAAGCCGTTCGCCGACCAGTTCGGCACCGAGAACGGCGTGACCGTCGAGGTGAAGGAGATCAGCAAGGACAACCAGACGACCTTCCTCACCGCCTCCGAGCAGGGCAGCGGCCCCGACATCATGATCGGCGCGCACGACTGGATCGGCAACCTCGTGCAGAACGGCGCGATCGACCCGGTCACGCTGACCGACGAGCAGAAGGCCGCCTTCTCGGCCAAGGCGATCCAGGCCGTGACGTTCAACGGGCAGATCTACGGCGCCCCGTACGCGGTGGAGAACATCGCGCTGATCCGCAACACCAAGCTCGCCCCCGAGGCGCCCGCCACGATCGAGGACATGATCGCCAAGGGCAAGGCGCTCAAGGCGGCCGGCAAGGTCAAGGAGGTGCTCTGCATCCCCGTCGGCCAGAAGGGCGACGCCTTCCACGTCTACCCGATCTTCGCCTCCGCCGGCGGCGCGCTGTTCGGCACCACCTCCAGCGGTGACCCCGACGCCAAGCAGGTGCTGGTCGGCTCGCCCGACTCGGTCAAGGCGTTCGGCAAGCTCAAGGACCTGGGTGAGAAGGGCGACGGCGCGCTGCGCACGTCCATCACGAACGAGAACTACATCGTGAACTTCGCCGCCGGCAAGTGCGCCTACCTGATCTCCGGCCCGTGGGCGATGAGCGAGGTCAAGAAGGGCGGCATCACGTACGACATCTCGGCCGTCCCGGCGTTCAAGGACGGCAAGCCCGCCACCCCGTTCGTCGGCGTGCAGACGTTCTTCGTGGCCTCCAAGGGCAAGAACAAGGCTCTGGCCCAGGAGTTCGTGGCCAACTACGTGACCAACAAGGACGTCGCGAAGGCGCTGTACGAGGCCGACCCGCGGCCCCCGGCGCTGACCGCCGCCCTCCAGGAGGTCCAGGCGAGCGACCCGGACGCCGTCAAGTTCATGGACGCCGGCAAGGACGGCATCCCGATGCCGGCCATCCCCGAGATGGCGGCGATCTGGGAGCCGTTCGGCATCGCCGAGAACGCCGTCGTCAAGGGCGGCGACGCGCCCAAGGCCGCCGCGGCCGCGCAGAAGGCCATCGACGGCTCGCTCAAGCACTGATCATGGCGCTCGACGTGCGCGAAGCCGTGGAGACCGAGACGTCTCCACGGCCCCGCCGGGAGATCACCACGGCGTTCGTGGTGAGCAGGGTCGCGGTGCTCGCCGTGACCGCCGCGATCCTGCTCTACGCCGTGCCGCCGCTGGTGGCCGCCGGGTCCTGGGTCTCGCTGGCGCTGCTGTGCGCCGCCAGTGCGGCCATCGCGTTCCTCTACCTGACCCGCCGCTTCGTCCCGGCCAAATATCTCGTCCCGGGCACCGTCTTCCTCATCGCGTTCCAGATGTTCCCCGTCGCCTACACGGTGACCACCGCGTTCACGAACTTCGGCGACGGCCACCGCGGCGACAAGGATGCCGCGGTCACCGCCATCGAGACCGGCTCCGTGCGGCAGGCACCCGGCTCGCCCGAGTACTCCCTGACCGCCGCGCTGCGCGGTGAGGAGCTGGTGTTCCTGCTGGTCGACCCGAAGACCAAGCAGGTGCGCCTGGGCGACGCGAAAGGGCTGTCGCCGCTGGCGGGCGCCCAGGTCGGCGTCACCGGCAAGGTGCTGAGCGCGCCCGGGCTGACCGTGCTCAAGGCGCCCGAGGCCGCCGCCCGCGGCAAGGAGATCTCCGCGCTGGCCGTGCCCACCGCCGACGGTGTGATCAAGGCGAACGGGCTCAGCCGGGCCGTCGAGGGCAAGGCGGCGCTC
Organism: Nonomuraea helvata; assembly: GCF_039535785.1. Taxonomy (NCBI): domain Bacteria; kingdom Bacillati; phylum Actinomycetota; class Actinomycetes; order Streptosporangiales; family Streptosporangiaceae; genus Nonomuraea; species Nonomuraea helvata. The sequence goes on along the minus strand of NZ_BAAAXV010000001.1, from coordinate 695,848 downwards.
GTGTACGACGCCGGCTGCGACTGCGTGCGCGGCAACGGCGACACCTGGAAGGCCGACGAGGGGCAGGGGTACTTCGTCAACGCCAAGGGCGAGCACCTGGCGCAGGGCTGGCAGGTCGGCGTCGGGCTCGGCAACTTCGCCCGCGTGCTGACTAATCCCACTATTTCGGGCTATTTCGCCGGGGTGCTGGGCTGGAACCTGGTCTTCGCGCTGGCCTCCGTGCTCGGCACGTTCGCGCTCGGCATGTCGGTGGCGCTGGCGCTGCACCATCCGCGGATGCGCGGCACCCGGTTCTACCGGATCGCGCTGATCCTGCCGTACGCGATGCCCGCCTTCGCCATGCTGCTGGTGTGGCGCGACATGTTCAACCGTGACTTCGGCCTGATCAACCAGCTCCTCGGGGCCAACGTCGACTGGCTGGGCGAGCCGGGCACCGCCAGGTTCGGCGTGATCCTGGTCAACGTGTGGCTCGGCTTCCCGTACATGTTCCTGGTCACCACCGGCGCGCTGCAGGCCATCCCGCGCGAGCTGACCGAGGCGGCGGCCATCGACGGGGCCACACCGTGGAAGGCGTTCCGCCGGGTGACGCTGCCGCTGCTGCTGGTCGCGCTCACGCCCCTGCTGATCTCGTCGTTCGCCTTCAACTTCAACAACTTCAACGCGATCGCGCTCACCACCGACGGCGGGCCGTTCCCGGCGGACAGCCCGCAGGTGGGCGCCACCGACCTGCTGATCACCTACACGTTCCGGCTGGCGTTCGGGGCGGGCGGCGCGCAGTTCGGCTTCGCGGCGGCGATCTCGGTGTTCATCTTCGCGATCGTGGCCCTCATCTCAGCCGTGGCGTTCCGCCGCACCCGCAAGCAGGAGGAGGTCTACGCGTGAAAGTCGCCCTCAGGCATGTCTTCGTGCTGGTCGTGTGCGCGTTCGCGCTCTTCCCGATCCTGTTCGTGATCTCGGCCGCGATCAACCCCCTGGGCACGCTGGCCTCCACCAGCCTGCTGCCGACCGGCGCCAGCCTGGCCAACTTCGCCAACCTGCTGAGCTCCGACAGCTACCCGTTCGGCCGGTGGTTCTTCAACTCCGTGTCCATCGCGCTGATGTCGTCGTTCGCGAGCCTGCTGCTGTCGATGTTCGCCGCGTACGCCTTCAGCCGCATGCGCTTCGCGGGCCGCCGGGTCGGGCTGCTGGCGCTGCTGCTCATCCAGATGTTCCCGCAGTTCCTGGCCATCGTGACGATCTTCATGATCTTCACCAGGGTGACCGAGCTGTATCCGGCCTTCGGCTTCAACACCGTGTGGGGCCTCATGCTGCTCTACCTGGGCGGCGCGCTCGGTGTGAACACCTGGCTGATGAAGGGCTTCCTCGACACCGTGCCGAAGGAGCTGGACGAGGCCGCCACCGTGGACGGCGCCACGCACGCGCAGATCTTCTGGCGGGTCATCATGCCGCTGGTCACGCCGATCCTCGCGGTCACCGCGCTGCTGGCGTTCATCGGCACGATGAGCGAGTTCCTCATGGCGAACGTGTTCCTGCGCGACACCGAGAGCAAGACTCTCGCCGTCGGCATGTGGGGCATGATCGCCGGCGACCACCGCAACGCCAACTTCGGCATGTTCGCCGCGGGCACGTTGCTTACCGCCATTCCCACGGTGGGTGTGTTCCTCTGGTTGCAGAAGTACATCGTCTCCGGGCTCACCGCCGGGGCTGTCAAGGGATAGGTTCATTGCGCTTCATCGGGGAGCCGCATCACGACGGCTCAGCTCTGTACGTCTCCGACCAGGAACCCGTCGTGGGCTCGCGGGTGACGCTGTGGCTGCGGGCGCCGCTCGCCGCCGGGGTCACGGGCGTGCACGTACGTACCGTGCACGACGGGGAGCCGCGCTACGCGGAGGCGGCGCCGGACCCGTCGCGGCGGGACGTCGGCGGATACGGCGGCACCGACGTCTGGTGGCGGGCCGAGATCACCGCGGTCAACCCGGTCACTCCGTACCGCTTCCTGCTCCACAGCGGGGGCGGCCAGGCGTGGCTGACCGCGGCCGGGCTCGTCACGCACGACGTGACCGACGCGGGCGACTTCCGGCTCGTGTGCCACCAGGCGCCGCCCTCGTGGATGTCGGACGCGGTCGTCTACCAGATCTTCCCCGACCGCTTCGATCGCTCCGGGCTCATGCCCGACCCGCCCGACTGGGCGCTGCCGCGTGACTGGGACCGCGACCCGGTCATCCCCAGCGGGCCCGGCACCTCCGAGCAGTTCTACGGCGGCGACCTCGACGGCATCGCCCAGCGGCTCGACCACATCCAGGGTCTCGGCGCCGACACCGTGTACCTGACGCCGATCTTCCCCGCCCGCTCCAACCACCGCTACAACGCCTCCACGTTCGAGCACGTGGACCCGCTGCTCGGTGGCGACGAGGCCCTGCACCGGCTGTCGGGCGCGCTGCACGCGCGCGGCATGCGGCTGCTCGGCGACATCACCACCAACCACTGCGGCGACACGCACGAATGGTTCACCGCGGCTGTGTCCGACGTGAACGCGGTCGAGCGCGAGATGTTCTCCTTCGACCCCGACACCGGCGACTACGAGTCCTGGTGGGGCGTCAAGACGCTGCCCAAGCTCAACTGGGGCAGCGAGCTCGTCCGCTCGAGCATGCGGGCGGTGCTGAAGAAGTGGCTGGGGCCGCTCGACGGCTGGCGCGTGGACGTGGCCAACATGACCGGCAGGCGCGGCGCCGAGGACCGCACCCACGAGGTCGCCGCCATGCTCCGGGCCGAGCTCGGCCCCGACGCCGCGTTCATCGCCGAGCACAACCACGACGCCTCGAGCGACCTCGACCGCGACGGCTGGCACGGCACCATGAACTACGGCGGCTTCACCCGTCCGGTCTGGACCTGGCTGCGCGGGCCCGAGCTGGACCTGGACCACTTCCTCGGCGTGCCGGGCGGCGTGCCGGCACGCGACGGGCTGGCCACGCTCGCCACGTTCAGGTCGTTCGCGTCCCACATGTCGTGGCGCTCGCTCGTGCACTCCTGGCAGCTGCTCGACTCGCACGACTCGCCCCGCATCCGCACCGTCACCGGCTCGCGCGAGCGCCACCTGCTCGCGCTCGGGCTCCAGGCCACGCTGCCGGGCACGCCGATGGTGTTCGCGGGCAGCGAGTTCGGCCTGACCGGCGTGAACGGCGAGCACTCCCGCACCCCGATGCCCTGGAACCGGCCCGCGGACCAGGACCTTGCGACGCTGGCGGCCTACCGCGAGCTGCTCGGGCTGCGCCGCGCCGAGCCCGCGCTGCGCCACGGCGGCCTGCGCTGGCTGCACGCCGACGCCGACTGCCTGGTCTTCGCGCGCGAGACGTACGAGGAGTCGATCCTGGTGTGCGTGCGGCGGGCGCCCGGCGCGCCGCTCCACCTCGGCGTACGGGCCCTGGGTGTCTACAACGCCGAGGACGGGGACGTGCTGCCCGGCGACGGGCCTTCGCTCCGCGTCTGGCGCCTCACCCGCTGAACCCGCCGAGGCGTCGCCCGCGTCGAGATCGTCCTGCGCGGGCTGCGCTCGTTCTAGGTGACTGGTGTTTTTTGATCTATCTCGCGTCGGTCTCGCCTGTTGTGCCATGGTGATCGGTGTTGGTCACCGGGAGCGGGGAGAGACCGAGCGATGGCAGTGGGCCAGACTCCGATGCAGCCGGGGTTGCTGTCTTCCACGGTGAGTTTTGTCGAGGGTCGGCTGGCGCCGAACTCGATCTACACGGTGCTGCACCGTGAGTGCCGGAATCTGTTTCCGGACGAGATGTTCGCCGACCTGTTCGCTGAGGATGGGCGCCGGTCGGTGCCGCCGATGATCGTGGCGGTGGTGATGGTGCTGCAGCGGCTGGAGGGGCTGTCGGATCGCGAGGCGGTGGATCGGTTCGCCTTCGATGTGCGGTGGAAGTACGCCGCCGGCGGGCTGGACTTCGACCATCCAGGGTTCGTGCACACCGTGCTGGTGGACATGCGGGCCCGGCTGGCCGCCTCCGACCGGCCAGACCGGATCTTCGAGCGGACCGTGGAGGTGGCCGCCCGGGCCGGGCTGATCGGCCGCAAGCGGGTGCTGGACTCGGCACCGATCTATGATGCGGTGGCCACCCAGGACACCATCACGCTGATCCGCTCGGCGATCCGGGGCGTGCTGCGCGCCTCCGACCGGGAGTTGCGGGTCGCGCTGCGGGCGGTGATCTCCAGCGGGGACGCCTACACCGATCTCGGTAAGCCGGTCATCGACTGGACCGAACAAGCGGAGCGGGAGGCGCTGATCGACTCGCGGGCCCGCGATGGGTTCGCGCTGCTAGCCGTGCTGGACGGACGGAAGGTGGCTGAGGAGGTCGATCAGGCGGCACGATTGCTGGCCACCGTGCTCGGCCAGGACCTGCAGCACGGCGAGGACGGGGTGTTTCGGATCGCCCGCAAGGTGGCCAAGGACCGTGTCATCTCCACCGTCGATGCCGAGGCGCGACACGGCCGCAAGACGGTGGAGCGCTCGTTCGACGGATACAAAGGCCACATCGCCGAAGACCCCGACAGCGAGATCATCACTGCCACCCGGGTGACGGCAGGCAACGTGGGCGATGCCGAACCGGCCGCCGAACTCCTGGCTGACCTCCTGTCCGAGCAGGCCGAGCAGGCCGAGCAGGCCGAGCAGGCCGAGCAGGCCGAGCAGGCCGAGCAGGCCGAGGTTTATGGTGATGCCGCCTACGGCACCGGGCCGATGCTTGCCAAGCTCGACCGGGCGCAAATCGAGGCGATGGTCAAGACGCAGCCCTCCAGCGCGCCCGGAGGTCGCTTCACCAAGGATGCCTTCACCGTCGATCTGGAGGCCGGGCGGGTGATCTGCCCGAACCAGATCGTCAAGGAGATCCGCTGGCATCGCAATGGCAGTGGCGTGGCGGCCTTCGGCTCCGCATGCGCGGGATGCCCGCTCCGGGAGCGGTGCACCACCGCCAAGGACGGCCGCGACATCAACCTCAGCCCGCACGAGGCACACTTGGCCCGGGGCCGGGCCAACAGTGCCGATCCCGGCTGGCTGGCCCGATACCGCGCCACCCGGCCCAAGGTCGAACGCAAGATCGCGCATCTGATGCGGCGACGGCATGGCGGACGCCGCGCCCGCATGCGCGGCACCGCCAAAGTCGACGCGGACTTTTCTTTGCTGGCCGCCGCTGTCAACCTGGCACGCCTGGCGGTGCTCGGCGTTACTTCCACCTCAACCGGGCGATGGGCAGCGACAATGGCCTGACCAGGGAGAACAACCGCACGCCACGGTTACGGAAGGCCAGCGGACACCCTTCGGAACCCCTGTGGATAACTCGGCAGAGCAGGGCTGACCCGAACCCCGCAAAGGCCGGGCCACCCAAGCTCGATCACAGGCCCGGCTCAGCAGATCGCGATCGAGATTCAACCGGCCGGGATCGACCGCTTAACACCAGCGACCTAGAGTGGGCGGGTGCTTCCAGATCTACGCCAGCCGCTGGTGAGGCAGCTCGCCGAGTCCGACGCGCCCCGCCGCTACTGGCACATGGGCGACGAGGACGGGCGCGCCTGGCTCTTCGAGAGCGTCGAGGGCGACGGCCGCGAGCAGTGGGCGGTCCGGCAGGTGCTGGTGGACCCCGACCGGGTCGCCCGCCGCTACTGGTGGCGCCACCTGCAGGACGAGCACGGTTTCCTGGCCGACCAGCCGCTGGAGGTCTGGGAGCTGACCGAGATCACGGAGCCGGCGTTCGAGGCCGTCTGGGAGGCGAGCGCCGGCTGAGGTGTGCTCAGCGGGTGGCCAGCGCCGGGTAGAGGAGCTCGAGGTCACCCGAGAGGCCGGCCCTGATCTCCTTGCTGAGCGTGTCGGCCAGGACCTCGTACGTCCCGGCCTCCAGGGCGTCGAGTGTCTGGGCGACGACCTCCGCCGGGGAGATCTTGGGGTCCGTGACGCCGGCGGCCATGTCGGTGTCGATGTAGCCCGCGTGCACCCCGACGACGTGAGTGCCCTGCTCCTTCAGCTCCACCCGCAGGGCGTTGGTCAGCGACCACGCCGCCGCCTTCGACGCGGCGTACGTGCTCACCTGCGGGACCGAGAAGAACGACAGCGCCGACAGCACGTTCACCAGCGCGCCGCCGCCGTTGCGCGCCAGGACGGGGGCGAAGGCGCGGCTCATGGACAGGGTGCCGAAGTAGTTGGTCTCCATCTCGGCGTGGGCCGAGTCCAGGTCGGCCGGGCCCGGGCGGGCGATGCCGGCGTTGTTGATCAGCAGGTCCACGTCGGCGCAGCGCTCGGCCGCGGCCGCGACGGCGGCCGGGTCCGTGATGTCGAGTTCGATCGGGGTGAGGCCCGCGCCGGTGACCGTGGCGGGGTTCCTGGCCGCCGCGTAGACGGTGCGGGCGCCCCGGTCCAGGAGGGCCTGGGCGAAGGTGGCGCCCAGGCCGCGGTTCGCGCCCGTGACGAGGGCGACGCTGCCGGAGATCTTCATCTTGTTCCTTCGGTTGTCGTTAGAGGCGTTCGAGAATCAGAGCGTTGGCCAGGCCGCCGGCCTCGCACATGGTCTGCAGGGCGTAGCGGGCGCCGCGCTCGTGCATCGCGTGCACCAGCGTCGTGGCGATACGGGCGCCGCTCGCGCCCAGCGGGTGGCCGAGCGCGATGGCGCCGCCCTTGACGTTGACCCTGGCCGGGGCGGCGCCGGTTTCCTGCAGCCAGGCCAGCACGACGCTCGCGAACGCCTCGTTGACCTCGAACAGGTCGATGTCGGCGAGACCCAGCCCCGCGCGGCGCAGCACCTTCTCCGTGGCGGGGATGACGGCCGTGAGCATGAGGATCGGGTCCGCGCCCGCGACGGCGAAGCTGTGCAGGCGGGCCAGCGGGCGCAGGCCCAGCCGGGCCGCCGTCTCCGAGCTGGTGATCAGCACGGCCGCCGCCCCGTCGTTGATCGGGCTGGTGTTGCCGGCGGTGACTGACCACTCTATCTGCGGGAACCGCTCGGCGTAACCCGGGTCCGTGAAGGCGGGTTTCAGACCGGCCAGGATCTCCGGCGTCGTGGCGGGGCGCACCGACTCGTCCCGGTCGAGCCCGGCGATGGGTACGAGCTCGTCGGCGAAGGACGCGGCGGCGGCCTTGCGGTGGGAGCCCGCGGAGAACGCGTCCTGCTGCTCGCGGCTGAGCGACCACTTGGCGGCGATCAGCTCGGCGCTGATGCCCTGCGGCACAAGACCGTCGGGGAAGCGCGCCGCCATCGCGGGGCCGAACGGGTCGGCCCCGGCAGGCACGTTGGACCACATCGGCACGCGGCTCATCGACTCCACGCCGCACGCCACCACCAGGTCGTACGCGCCGGCCATGATCCCCTGGGCGGCGAAGTGCACGGCCTGCTGGGAGGAGCCGCACTGCCGGTCCACGGTGACCGCGGGAACCGACTCCGGCAGGCCGGCCGCCAGCCAGGCGTTGCGCGTGGTGTTCATGGCCTGCTCGCCCACCTGGTCGACGCAGCCACCGATCACGTCGTCCACCAGCGACGGATCCACCCCGCTGCGCTCGATCAGCGCGCGCAGGGTGTGGGCCAGCAGGTCCACCGGGTGGACCCCGGTCAGGCCGCCGCCGGGCTTGCCCTTGCCGATCGGAGTGCGTACGGCCTGCACGATGACCGCGTCACGCATCGCGCCCTCCCTGTGGGTTGGAAAACTGAACTCACCCTAGCGCGAGCGAGTTGGATTTTCCAACGCACAGCCTGATCAGGCGGAGAAGCTCACCATGCCGTTGATGATCAGGTGTACGGCCGTGTCGAAGTTACGGTCGACCCCCTCGGGGTCGTCCGACATGTGCCCGTGGGTCTCGGCCACGATGAAGCCCGAGACGAACGCGTTCAGGATCTCGCTCGTCCGCCGCAGCTCCGGCTCCGGCACGCCCGCCAGCCGCAGGATGCGATAGAGCGTCTGCCAGATCACCAGCCGGTGGTCGTTGATCAGCTGCGGATGGGTGTGCACGTATCCCCACAGGGCCGGATGCTCGCGGGCGTGCCGGTGGTAGGCCAGCGCCAGGGCCTTGAGCTGGTCCTGCCACGGGGCGCCGTCATCCGGCGGCATGTGCATGCGCTGGGCCGCGGTGGCGCAGACCAGCCCGAGCAGCGCCTCCTTGCTCTCCACGTGGTGGTAGAGCGACATGGGGTTGACGTCCAGCTCGGCCGCCAGCTTGCGCATGGACAGCCCTTCCACGCCCCCCTCGTCGATCAGGCGTACTGCCGTGGAGGAGATCTCTTCGATCGTGAGGGGCGTGCCCCTGCGTGCGCTCACCGCCATACACCGTATGGTAGCGTGAGCCATACGGTGTATGGCTACTCGAAAGGGAGCAATCATGGCGCAGATTCCCGCACCCCAGGGCCTGCCCATCCTGGGTAACACGCTGCAGATTCCCTCTCACTCGCCGGTGGAGCACTTCGTCCAGGTCGCCTCCCGGTACGAGGAGGGCATCTTCCGGCTGGAGGTCGCCGGTCGCACGATCGTGCTGGTGTACGACCCGGATCTGGTCGCCGAGGTGTGTGACGAGAGCAGGTTCGTCAAGCGCATCAAGCCGCCGCTGTCGATCGTCCGCGACTTCGGCGGCGACGGGCTGTTCACGGCCGACCACGACGAGCCGGTGTGGGGACACGCGCATCGCATCCTGATGCCCGCCTTCAGCCAGCGTTCGATGAAGGCCTACTACGCGCAGATGCTCGAGATCGCCGAGCAGCTCGTCGAGTCGTGGGCAGGTCGCCAGGGGGAGGACCTGCCCGTCGCCGACGACATGACCAGGCTCACCCTGGACACGATCTCGCTCACCGGGTTCGGCTACCGGTTCCGCTCGTTCGACTCGCCGGAGCTGCACCCGTTCCTGCAGTCCATGGGCGGCGCGTTGACCGAGGCCATGCTGCGCAACCAGCAGCTGCCGTTCGTCACCAAGCTCAAGCGCTCGCACGAGGAGGCGTACCGGCGTGACATCGCCGACATGCAGGAGCTCGTCGACGACGTGATCAGGCAGCGCCGCGCAGAGGGCGGCGCCGGCTCCAAGGACCTGCTGGGCCTGATGCTGGAGGCGTCCGACCCGCAGACCGGCGTCCGCCTGTCCGACGAGAACATCCGCAACCAGGTCCTCACCTTTCTCATCGCCGGCCACGAGACCACCAGCGGGCTGCTCTCGTTCGCGCTGTACAACCTGCTGCGCGAGCCGCACACGCTGGCGCGCGCCTACGACGAGGTGGACCGGCTGCTGCCCGGCGACGAGCCGCCGACGTACGAGACGATCATGAAGCTCGACGTCATCCCGCGCATCCTGGAGGAGACGCTGCGCCACTGGTCGCCGATCCCGGCGTTCAGCGTCAGCGCGGTCGAGGACACCACGATCGGCGGCTATCCCATCGCCAAGGACCAGGGCGTCGCCGTGCTCCTGCCGGTGCTGCACCGCAACCCCAAGGCGTGGGAACGGCCGGACGAGTTCGACATCGACCGGTGGCTGCCGGAGAACAAGAAGAGCCACCACCGCGCGGCGTACAAGCCGTTCGGCAACGGCGAGCGGGCCTGCATCGGCCGCCAGTTCGCGCTCACCGAGGCCAGGCTGGCGCTGGCGATGATCCTGCGGCGCTTCGCGATCTCCGACCCGAACGTCTACCGCATGAAGATCAAGCAGACGCTCACCATCAAGCCTGACGGGTTCACGCTCAGGGTCCGCGAGCGGCGCGCGCACGAGCGGGCGGCCGTCGCGGCCCAGGTGGTCGAGGAGAGCGAGCAGCAGGAGATCGCCGTCACCGGCGTGCCGCTCACCGTCGCGTACGGCTCCAACCTCGGCACCAGCTCCGACATCGCCGAGCGCCTGGCCGAGCGGGCCGGTCGCGCGGGCTTCGCCGGCACGCTGACCACGCTCGACGACATGACGCCGCCGAGCGAGGGCCTGCTCATCGTGGTCGCCTCCTCCTACAACGGCAAGGCCCCCGACAACGCCCAGCGCTTCGACGCGCTGGAGACGCTGCCCGACCTGTCCGGCGTGCGGCTGGCCGTGCTGGGCTGCGGGAACACGCAGTGGCCCACGTACCAGGACTTCCCGAAGCGCGCCTACGAGAAGCTGACGGCCGCGGGGGCGGTGCCGCTGATCGAGCGCGGCGAGGCCGACGCGGACGGCGACTTCGACGGCGACGTGTCCGCGTGGACGGCCAAGCTCTGGACCGCGCTGGCCGAGGAGTACAGCGCCGCCACCGAGACCGCCGGTCCGCGCTACGAGATGGAGGTGCTGAGCGAGGCGGAGGTCAGGCCCTCGGTCGTCTCCTCGCGCGCCTTCCCGCTGACCGTCGTCTCCAACGAGGAGCTGACCGGCGACCCCACCGGGCTCTGGGACTTCTCGACCGAGGCGCCGCGTCCCGGCGTGCGCTCGATCGTGGCCAGGCTGCCCGAGGGCGTCACGTACTCAGCGGGCGACCACGTGGCCGTCTTCGCCAAGAACGACCCCGAGCTGGTGGAGTGGGCGCTGCGCTGCCTGCGCGTCCCCCGCGAGCAGGTGGTACGGCTGCGCGCCGCCGGATCCACCCACCTGCCCGTGGACACGCCCGTCACGGCGGGCCTGCTGCTGACCGAGTTCGCCGAGCTGCAGGACGTGGCCACCAGGGCCGACATCGAGGCGCTGGCCGCCCACACCGCATGCCCGTGGACCCGCGGTCAGCTCACCGGGCTGACCGAGAACTACGCCGACGAGATCCTGGCCAAGCGCGTCTCCGCGCTGGCGTTGCTCGAGCGCTTCCCGGCGATCACGCTGCCGCTGCCGGTGTTCCTGGAGATGGCCGGGCCCATCAAGCCGCGCTACTACTCGGTCTCCTCCTCGCCGCTGGCCGACCCTTCGCTCGTGCGTCTCACCGTCGGCCTGGTGGAGGGGCCCGCGTGGTCGGGCACCGGCACGTACCAGGGCATGTGCTCGGCCTATCTCGGCGGGCTGAAGGAGGGCGAGGTGTTCTACGGCTACGTCCGCGTGCCCGCGCCGCCGTTCCGGCTGCCGGAGGACCCGGCCACGCCGGTGGTCCTCGTCGGCCCCGGCACCGGCTTCGCCCCGCTCCGCGGCTTCCTCGAGGAGCGCGTCCTGACCGGCGCCGCCGGCCCGGCCGCGATCTTCACCGGGTGCCGTCACCCTCAGCACGACCAGCTGTACGCCGGCGACCTCGCCCGCTGGGGCGTGTCCGCGCACGTCGCGTACTCCGCCGTGCCGGGGCACCCGTACCGGTACGTCCAGGACGCCATCGCCGCGCACGCCGACGAGGTGTGGGAGCTGCTCTCGCAGGGCGCGCACGTGTACGTGTGCGGCGACGGGCTGCGGATGGCTCCGGCGGTGCGGCAGGTGCTGCTGGACATCCACCGGGAGCGGACCGGGCAGGACGGCGCCGAGTGGCTGGCCGGGCTGGAGGCGGCGGGGCGCTACCAGCAGGACGTGTTCGCCTGACCGCTCCGGGCTCCCCCCAGGTCCGCCTGGGGGGAGGGGGCGTACCATGACCTGCGGAAACTTGCGCCAGCCCTTTATCGACAATCCGGACTTAACACTGCATGCTGGGATATAACCGCAGCATGCGCGACATATCCGTGGAATATTCTCGAAATCTTTCTACGGCACTGTGGGAGCCTCTGGAAAGGGGGCGGCAATGCTGCTGCGACTGAGGGTGTCGCTGCCGGACCGGCCGGGCGGCCTTGGCCAGATCGCCAGGGCCCTGGGTGCGCTCGGCGCGGACATCCTGCAGGTCACCGTGCTCGAACGCGAGCGCGGTCGGGCCGTGGACGACTTCACTGTCTCCTGGCCGGGGCCGGTGACCACGTCCGAGGCCCGCGAGCGGCTGTCCGCCCTGCCGGGCGTACGGGTGGAGGGCGTCTGGGCGACCAAGGAGGTGCCGGGCTCGGCCTTGGACTACGACCTGCTCATGCACGTGGTGTCCGAGCCCGCACGGGGCTTCGCCACGCTGGTGGACGCGCTGCCGGGGTTGTGCGGCGCGGAGTGGTCGGTGGCGCTGGCCGACGGGGCCGTGCGGCACGCCTCGCTGGCCGCTCCCAAGAAGTTCGAACTTGACCTGCCGGAGCCGCCGCCCCGGGCCGCCACCATGGACGCCGACAAGCTGAGACTGATGCTGCTGCCGGTGGTGGCCCAGGGGCTGCATCTGGTGGTGGCCAGGGCGGACGGGCCGGTGTTCCACCGCGCCGAGCTCGAACGTGCCGCCCGCATCGTGGACGTGGTCGCCAAGCTGGCCGCCCGGGCCTGATCGTCCTCATCCCCGCTCAGTTGTGGCGGGACCGGCCTGACACCTCATGGTCGGCGTGGAACAGCGCCTCGGCGATGAGCGCCCGTACGTGGGAGTCGCGTGCCCGGTAGAGCACGCGACGTCCGTCCCTGCGGGTGTCCACCAGCCCCGCCAGCCTGAGCTTGGCCAGATGCTGCGACACCGACGGCCGCGGCACGCCGACCGCCTGGGCAAGCGAGTTCACATCCTGCTCGTCTGACGACAGCAACCACATCAGCCGCAGCCGGGTGCCGTCGCTGAGCATGCGGAACGCGTCCACGGCCGCGTTCACCTGGGCGGGAGTGGGTTGCTCCTGCGACCGGTTGGCACCTGAGACGTTGTCGCGTGCGTACATGACTACATATCATGGTCAGAACGGACGAAGAGCGCAAGCGAGGGATGCCATGGCTGACCAGCGGGACCTTCGAGGGCACGGGCACGGACATGGGCACGGGCACGGGCACGGGCATCCGGGGTCGGCGGGGAGATTCGGGCGCATGGTCCACGGCCTGTTCCGGACGCACAGCCACGACAGCGCCGACAAGACCGACGCCGCGCTGGAGTCCAGCAGCCGTGGCATGCGCGTGCTGGCCGTCTCGTTCGCCGTCCTGATGGCCACCGCCGCCGTCCAGGCGGTGATCGTCGTGGCCTCCGGCTCGGTCGCACTGCTCGGCGACACCCTGCACAACCTGGCCGACGCCCTCACTGCCGTCCCGCTGGCGATCGCGTTCTCCCTCGGCCGCCGCGCCGCCACCCGCCGCTTCACCTACGGGTACGGCAGGGCCGAGGACCTCGCGGGCATCGCCATCGTCCTGCTGATCGCCGCCTCGGCGGCCTTCGCCGGGTACGAGGCCGTCATCCGGCTGCTGAACCCCCAGGACGTCAGGGCCGTGGGCTGGGTGGCGGGGGCGGCCCTGGTCGGGTTCGCGGGCAACGAGTGGGTGGCTCGATACCGGATCAAGGTGGGCAGGGAGATCGGCTCGGCCGCGCTGGTGGCCGACGGCCTGCACGCCAGGACCGACGGCTTCACCTCCCTGGCCGTCCTCCTGGGCGCGGGCGGCGCCGCGCTCGGCTTCCCTCTCGCCGACCCGGTCGTGGGACTGCTGATCACGTTCGCCATCTGCTTCGTGCTGCGCGACGCCGCCCGCGAGATCTACCACCGGCTCATGGACGCCGTGGACCCCGCCCTCGTGGACACCGCTGAACGCATCCTGGCCGCGGTGGACGGGGTGCGGCGGGTCGGCTCCGTACGACTGCGCTGGATCGGCCACGCCCTGCACGCCGAGGTGGAGATCCTTGTGGACCACGGCATGTCGGTGGTGGACGCGCACGCGGTGGCGGTGGAGGCCGAGCACCGCCTTATCCACGACCTGCCACGGCTGAAGGCCGCCACCGTCCACACCGACCCGTACGGCCCGGACGGCGCCGACCACCACGCCACCCTGTCCGCCCACCGCACCCGCTGAACCCGACCGCCGCGCCGCGAGAGAAGCGCCACCCTTCTCCCTTGACCGCGGGCCGAGCGTGAGGAACGCTGAAGCGGGAGACGTTGCGGGGGCTATTGCGCGTGAGGCGTCCATTCATCACCTTGCTGGCCGCCAACGCCCTTTCCGTCACCGGAAACGTGCTCTCCATGCTCGCCGTCCCGTGGTTCGTCCTGGAGAGCACGGGAAGCGCCGGCCTCACGGGGCTGGCCGCCTTCGCCACCACCTTCCCGATCGTCATATCGGCCGCGTTCGGCGGCACGCTGGTGGACCTGCTGGGGTTCCGCTGGGCGAGCGTGCTGTCCGACCTGACGAGCGGCCTCGTCGTGCTCGCCATTCCCGCGCTGTCGCTGACGACCGGGCTCTCCTATCCGATCCTGCTGCTGCTCCTGTTCGTACGGTGGCTGGCGGCCACCCCGGGAGAGACGGCGCGCAAGGCCATGCTGCCCGACCTGTCGGCGCTCGGGCGCGTGCGCATCAGCCGGGCGACGGCGGCGTACGACGGCGTCAACCGCGGCGCGACGATGGTGGGCGCCCCGCTCGCCGGGATCCTCATCCTCTGGGCGGGGCCCAGCACGCTCCTCATCGTCGACGGCGTCACCTTCCTGCTGTCCGCGCTGCTCATCTCCGCCGGGGTCCCGCACATCGACACGGGAGAACGCGAATCCGGCGGCTACCTGCGCGACCTGCGCGACGGGCTGACATTCCTCTGGCGCGACCGGCTGCAGGTGAGCGCCACCGGGATGATCGTGGTCGTCAACATGCTCGACACGGGCGTGACGCAGGTGCTGCTGGCGCTGTACGCCCGCGACGTGGCTGGCGACCCCCGCGCGTTCGGCCTGCTCACCGGCGGGCTCGGGGCGGGGGCGGTGGCCGGGACCATCGTCTACGGCGCGGCCGGCGGCCGATTACCCACGCGGCTGACCTACGGCTGGTGCTTCCTCATCGCCGGCGTCCCGCGCGTGCTGGTGCTGGCCCTCGGCGCGCCGTTCCCGGTGGCGCTCGGCGTGGCCGCCCTCTCCGGATTCGCGGCCGGCGCGATCAACCCCATTCTCGGCGTGATCCAGTTCGACCGCATCCCCGCCCGGCTGAGAGCGCGGGCGCTCAGCGCCATGACGGCCGCCGCCTACGCGGCCATGCCGCTCGGCGGCCTGCTGGCCGGCTCGCTCACCGAACTGACCGGACTCACGAACACCCTGTACGCCTTCACCAGCGTCTACCTGATCGCGTCCATCCCGCCGTTCGTCTGCCGGGCCTGGCGGGAGCTGGACCAGCCGTCTACCGCGAAAACCTAGCCAGCAGCAGGGACTCGGTGATCGGGGACTCGTGGGTGCCGGAGACCGTGCAGGCGTGCGCGCCCGCGATGGACCCCAGCCGTACGCACTCCTCCAGCGACCGCGCCCGCACCGTGCCGTACAGGAAGCCGGAGACGAACGCGTCGCCCGCGCCGTTGCTGTCGGCCACCGGGCCGGGCAGCGGCACGGCCGGGAACGCGCGCGGCTCGGAGTCGCGCGTCAGGACGATACAGCCGTCGGCCCCGCGCATGCACACGACCGTGTGGGCCCGGCCGCGCGCGAGGATGTCACGCATCGTCGCCTCGGGGTCCGCGAGGGCGGCGGCCGACAGGAACACCAGGTCCGACCGGTAGGCGAAGTCCTTGTGGTAGTCGTTGAGGCCGTCCCAGTCGTGCAGGTCGGTGGAGATGTGGGTGCCGTCGAGGTCGGGGTAGACGTGGCGGCAGAAATCCATGATCGACACGTGGACGTTCCTGGCGCGCACGTTCGCGTACAGCTCGCGCGGCATGCGCTCGCCGGACGTGTGCTTCGGGTCGTGGAGCGAGGTGCGGCGGCCGTCGGGGCCGACGAGCAGGACGCTGCGCCGGGTGCCCGCCGCGGCCGGCCCCCAGGAGCAGTCGATCTCGCGCAGTGCGTGGCGGACGAGCGCGCCCTGCGGGTCGTCGCCGATCAGGTCGGCGAAGGCGACGCCCAGCCCGAGGGCGTGGCAGCCCAGCGCGACGCCCGCGCCGGTGTTGCCGATCCGGTCGACGACCGGCGGCACGTGGTAGGTGTCCTGGTACGGCAGCGGCAGCTCCGGCACGTACACCGTCGTGTCCACGCCGGAACCGCCGAGGATCAGAATGTCGCGCCTCATCGTGTTCATGGCCTCTGCTCCGCAGAGGCGGGCTCGGTCGCTGCTGAGCCGTTGCCTTCCCTCGTCGCTCTGGTCGCTGCGCTCCCGCCGCTCCTCAGTCCAGGCAACGGCGCTCCCTCACCGGTTGACCAGGGGGCCTGAGCCGGTGGAGCCGCGGACGACCAGCTCCGGCTGGAAGATCAGCTCGACGTGCTTGGCGGGGGCGCCGTTCACCTCTTCGAGCAGCGTCTGCACGGCCGCCGAGGCCATCGCGCCGATCGGCTTGCGTACGGTGGTCAGCGGCGGGTCGGTGAACGCGATCAGCGGCGAGTCGTCGAACCCGACCACGGACACGTCTCCCGGCACGGACAGCCCCCTCTCCCTGCAGGCGCGGATCGCGCCCAGCGCCATCAGGTCGCTCGCGCACACGATGCCGGTGCAGCCGCGCGACAGCAGCTGCGCGGCGGCCGCCTGCCCGCCCTCGACGGAGAACAGCGAGTGGGCGATCAGCTCGTCGACGTCGGTGGCGCCGAGCAGCTGCGCCATGGCCTGCTTGTAGCCCTCGATCTTCCTGATCACCGGCACGAACCTGCGCGGTCCCTGCGCGAGCCCGATGCGCTCGTGGCCGAGGTCGACCAGGTGCTGCACGGACAGCCGGGCGGCCAGGCGGTCGTCGGGCGAGATGAAGGGCGCGTCGATGTGCTCGCTGTAGCCGTCGACGAGCACGATCGGCAGCCCGCGGTCGGTCAGCCGGGTGTAGCGGTCCATGCGCGCGGTCGTGTCGGCGTGCAGGCCCGAGACGAACACGATGCCGCTCACGCCGCGATCGACCAGCAGCTCGGTGAACTCGTCCTCCGGCGCGCCGCCGGGCAGCTGGGTGCAGAGCACGGGTGTGTAGCCGTGCTGGGTCAGCGCCTTCTCGATGGCCTGCGCGAACGCGGGGAAGATCGGGTTGTCCAGCTCCGGCGTCACCAGACCGACCAGCCCGTTGCTGCGCTGCCGCAGCCGGGGCGGGCGCTCGTAGCCCATGAGGTCGAGCGCGGCCATCACCGACTGGCGGGTGGCGGCCGAGACACCGGGCTTGCCGTTGAGCACCCTGCTGACCGTGGCCTCACTCACCCCGGCCTGGGCGGCGATGTCGGCTAGGCGAGCGTGACCGTTCATGCCTGACACTTTACTTTCCACCACGCCGCCGAATCCCCTGCTCCAGGGACATCCGAGGCCAGCAGGAGCTCCCCGTCGACCCCGAAGTCCACGGGCGTCCCGGTGAGGTTGACGGCACAGACCAGGCTGCCCCTGGAGAACACGAGCGTGCCCCCCGGCGACTCGTGCCAGGTCAGGTCTCCGCCGAACGCGCTCCGCAGCCGCAGCGCCGCCCGATACAGCTCCAGCGTCGAGCCGGTCACCCCTTCCTGGGCCTCGACGCTCAGCTCGGCCCAGTCCGCCGGGATCGGCAGCCACGGGTTCCGCCAGCCGTGCTCACGGGTCCAGGGCAGCGGCACGCGGCAGCCGTCGCGGCCGCTGTCGGCGTCGCGCAGGCGCTGCGGGTCCTGGCACACCTCGGGCGGCAGGTCCAGCACCTCCGGCAGGCCCAGCTCCTCACCCTGGTAGACGTAGACCGAGCCGGGCAGCGCGAGCGTCAGCAGCGCGGCGGCGCGGGCCCTGGCCAGGCTGCCGTAGCGGGTGACGTGCCGCTTGACGTCGTGGTTCGACAGCACCCACGTGCTCGGGGCGCCCACCGAGGCGGCGGTGGCGAGCGAGGAGTCGATCGCCGTCCTCAGCTCGGCCGCGTCCCACGGGGCGAACAGGTAGTGGAAGTTGAACGCCTGGTGCAACTCGTCCGGGCGGACGTACATCGCCAGCCGCTCGGCCGTGGGCGCCCACGCCTCGGCCACGCCGATGCGCTCGCCGGGGTAGGAGTCGAGCAGGCGCCGCCACGAGCGGTGGATGTCGTGCACGCCGTCGTTGTCGAAGTACGGCACCGGCTCCTTGCCGACCAGCCTGGCCTGGTCCGGGCGGCCGATGTCCGGCAGGTCGCGCGGCTTGACCATGCCGTGCGCCACGTCCACGCGGAAGCCGTCGACGCCCAGGTCGAGCCAGAACCGCAGGATCGACTCGAACTCGCCGCGCACCTCGTCGTTGTCCCAGTTGAGGTCGGGCTGTGCGGGGTCGAACAGGTGCAGGTACCACTGCCCGTCCTCGACCTGAGTCCACGCCGGCCCGCCGAAGATCGACTCCCAGTCGTTCGGCCGGTCGCGGAAGATGTAGCGATCGCGCTGCTCGCCGCGTAACGCCTGCTGGAACCAGGGGTGGGCCGAGGAGGTGTGGTTGGGGACGATGTCCACGATCACCCGCAGCCCGAGGGCGTGCGCGTCGTCGATGAGGGCCTTGGCGTCGGCGAGCGTTCCGAAGAGCGGGTCCACGTCCCTGTGGTCGGCGACGTCGTACCCGAAATCGGCCATGGGGGAGGGGTAGAACGGCGTCAGCCAGACGGCGTCCACGCCCAGACCCGCCAGGTAGGGGAGGCGATCGCGAACGCCGATCAGGTCGCCGATCCCGTCGCCGTCGCCGTCCGCGAAGCTGCGCACGTACACCTGGTAGATCGCGGCGTCCCGCCACCATGCCGTCATAGTCCCCCCTGAAGGTCCCGACCATGAAATCCCTTGCCGCAAGTTTACGCAAGCCCTTACATACCACTGAAATACGGAAATTCGGGCTTATGGCTCCCCAAAACGCGCGACCGAAACCCCTTTGAAGGAGATTCTTTATGTCAAGGGTGGACATGTACCGTTAAGGCGCGATGTACTACCTCTTCAATCAGCCTCGTCACAGGTGACACGCGCGCAAGGTGTAGGCCCATGAGCTCGGTCGTTCTCGACAAAGTGACCAAGGTGTATCCGGGCGACTACCTCGCAGTCGACCGGCTGAGCCTTAGGGCGGAGGCCGGCGAGTTCCTCGTCCTCCTCGGTCCCTCCGGATGCGGTAAGTCCACGCTGCTCCGCATGATCGCGGGACTGGAGGAGATCACCGAGGGCGACCTCTGGCTGGACGGGCAGATCGCCAACCACCTGGCCCCGCGCGATCGGGACGTGGCCATGGTGTTCCAGAACGGCGCCCTCTATCCGCACAGGACCGTGCGGGGGAACATCGCCTTTCCGCTGGAGATCGCCAAGTCGGACCCGGCGATGGTGCGGGAGCGCGTGACGGAGCTGTCGAAGGCCTTGCACATCGACGAGACCCTGGACCGCCGCCCCGGCACGCTCTCGGGCGGCCAGCGGCAGCGCGTGGCGATGGGCCGGGCGATCGTCCGGCAGCCCAAGCTGTTCCTGATGGACGAGCCGCTGTCGAACCTCGACGCCGGCATGCGTACCGAGCTCCGCATGGAGATCTCGGCGCTGGTCAGGTCGCTCGGCGTGACCACGATCTACGTCACGCACGACCAGGTGGAGGCCCTGACGCTGGCCGACAGGATCGCCATACTGAACAGGGGAGTCCTCCAGGACGTCGGCACGCCGGCCCAGATTTACAACGATCCAGCCACCGCCTTCGTCGCCGCGTTCCTCAATTCCCAGCAGCTGAACCTGTTGGCGGCGGGTGTCAGGACGCCGCAGAATCAGTACGTCATGCTCGACTTCGGCCCGCACCGGCTCACGCTGCCGTGGAGCGATCCGAGGGCGTACGCGATCTCGCAGCACACGGGCGGGCAGGTGCTCGTGGGCCTGCGGCCCGACGGGCTGGCCCCGGTGCCGGAGTCGTACGAGGGGCCGTCCTTCTTCGGGCGGGTGCGGGCGCTGGAGTACCACGGGCACGAGTGGCTGGCCTACATCGAGTGCGGGATGCCCGCCATGCCGGTGCCCGAGCCGCCGGACCCGCGCCAGCGGCTCAACGGCGAGAAGAACGGGTCCGGGAAGCTGTCGGGGCTGGTCCGGCGGATCTTCTCCTCGTCGTCACGCGAGGAGGAGCACCAGGAGCAGGAGAGGGTGGGCCAGCACCCGAACAGCGGCATCCACCGCCGCTCCGACCTGATCGTCCGCCTGGGCAACCGCCCCGTCTGGCGCGCCGGCGACGCGGCCAAGGTGGCCGTGGACCTCTCCCGGTTGATGATCTTCACCCTGGACGGCGCCCGGATCGACCCTCCCCGCCGGTAGTTTCCCCGCGTGCTGAACGCACCTTCTGTG